>NZ_JBIWLV010000002.1:208297-437923 GCF_044766345.1 Streptomyces sp. NPDC102278
CGGCTCCCCCCCCGCGGCCGGCCCCCCCCCCCCCCCCCCCCCCCCCCCCCCCCCCCCAACGGGCCGGCCCCCCCCCCCCGCCCCCCCCCCCGCGGGGGGGGCGCGTCGTCCCTTTGCGCGGGCAATATCGCGACCATCGGCACCGCCGGGCGCCGGTGCGAGAGCCTCATGACCGCTCAGTGTGACCATCGGATCGCCTGATGAACGGGCCCCTCCCCTTCCGACTCCGACGGCAGGGCCGCCCACCTGCGGGTTTACGTTCGCCAATGCTTGCCTTTGTCAACTTTTTAGCTCCGTATCTCCTTTCCGGTTTGCCTGGAGCAACCAACTACTTTTACGGTTGCCTGAAGCAACGATGCAGGAGGTGCGATGGCCGAGCGGGCGCAGTACGAGGAATTGGCTCGCGAGCTCAGTGCCGTCGGCGCCGTCAAGAGGGACCTCGGGCGGATCCTGCCCCAGGACTGCCCGGCCGGTTCGGCCGCCGTGCTGCACCTGCTCGGTCGGCACGGCGACATGCGGATGAGCAGGCTCGCCGAGCTGCTCTCCGTGGACATGTCCGTGACCAGCCGACACGTCGCGCACGTCGCGGACCGGGGCTGGATCGAACGACGCCCCGACCCGGCCGACAAGCGCTCACGCATCCTGCATCTCACCGCCGCCGGGGGGAAGCAGCTCGACGAGCTCTCCCGACGCTCCTCGCAGCTCCTCGCCGACCGGTTGAGCGACTGGTCCGACGAGGAGGTGGGTCGGCTCGTCCGGCTCATGTCCCGGCTGCGCGAAAGCTTCGGTGACTGCCGCTCCGGCGGCGTGCACCGCACACGACTGAACTGATCACCCGTACACCCGCACGAAGAACGTTAGGAAGCCCATGGCAACGACCACACCAGCCGGTGTGCGGGGCTCTCACGCCAAGCACGGAGGCGGCCACGACGGCGCACCGATGACGCACCGGCAGATCATGGAGGCGCTCTCCGGGCTGTTGCTCGGCATGTTCGTCGCGATCCTGTCGTCGACGATCGTCTCCAACGCCCTGCCCGAGATCATCGGCGACCTGGGCGGCGGCCAGTCCGCCTACACCTGGGTCGTCACCGCCGCACTGCTCTCCATGACGGCCGCGACCCCCCTGTGGGGCAAGCTGTCCGACCTGTACAGCAAGAAGGCGCTCGTCCAGATAGCCCTCGTCATCTACGTGCTGGGATCGGCCGCCGCCGGTCTGTCCCAGAACGCCGGAATGCTGATCGCCTGCCGCGTGGTCCAGGGCATCGGCGTCGGCGGCCTGTCCGCCCTGGCCCAGATCGTGATGGCCGCCATGATCTCCCCGCGCGAGCGCGGTCGTTACAGCGGCTACCTCGGCGCGACCTTCGCCGTCGCCACCGTCGGCGGCCCGCTGCTCGGCGGCGTCATCACCGACACCGACTGGCTCGGCTGGCGCTGGTGCTTCTACGTCGGCGTACCCTTCGCGATCATCGCGCTGATCGTGCTCCAGAAGACCCTGCACCTGCCCGTCGTCAAGCGCGAGGTGAAGGTCGACTGGGGCGGCGCGTTCTTCATCTCGGCCGCCGTGTCGCTGTTGCTGGTCTGGGTCACGTTCGCCGGCGACAAATACGACTGGGTCTCCTGGCAGACGTTCGCCATGGTCGGCGGATCGATCGCCCTCGGGCTGCTGTTCGTGCTCGTCGAGTCCAAGGCCGCCGAACCGATCATCCCGCTGCGACTGTTCCGCAACCGCACCATCGCGCTGTCGTCGATCGCCTCGCTGTTCGTCGGTGTCGCGATGTTCACCGGCACGGTGTTCTTCAGCCAGTACTTCCAGCTGGCCCGCGACAAGTCCCCGACCATGTCGGGCGTGATGACCATCCCGATGATCGCCGGTCTGTTCGTCTCCTCCACCGTCTCCGGCCAGGTCATCACCAAGACCGGCAAGTGGAAGGCGTGGCTGCTCTGCGGCGGTGTGCTGGTGACCGCGGGTCTGGGCCTGCTCGGCACGATCCGCTACGACACCGAGTACTGGCACATCGCGATCTTCATGGCGCTGCTGGGCCTCGGCATCGGCATGATGATGCAGAACCTGGTGCTGTGCACGCAGAACCAGGTGGCGCCGTCCGACCTCGGGTCGGCCAGCTCCACGGTGACCTTCTTCCGTTCCCTCGGTGGCGCGATCGGCGTCTCCGCGCTCGGCGCGGTGATGGCCAACCGGATCACCCACTACGCCCAGGACGGGCTCGCCACCCTCGACCCGAAGTACGCGGCGGCCGCCGCCGGTTCCAGCTCCGGCAGCAGCATCCCGGACATGGACAGTCTGCCGGGCCCGCTGCGCACCGTCATGGAGAGCGCGTACGGCCACGGCATCGCGGACGTCTTCCTGATCGCCGCGCCGCTCGCGCTGATCGCCTTCCTCGTCACGATCTTCATCAAGGAGGTCCCGCTGCGGACGTCCGGCGGTCTGGAGCAGGCCGCCTCGCACGTCGAGTCGGGCGCGGGGCGCGGCGATGACCTCGCGGCCCCCGCTGCCGTGACGACCTCGGCCTCGCAGGTCTCCGAGACCGCCGGCGAGGAGTACCCGACGGCGCCCGGCACCTCGCCCGCAGCCGGACCCGGCGCCGGCGGGGCCGAGCCCGGTACAACGCGTACGTCGGCCGCCGTCACCGCGGTGGCGAACGAAGGGACCGGTCCCGTGAACGGTGGTACCCCGGTGGGCGGTTACGTGCGCGGCTCCGAGAGCGCGCCCGTACCCCAGGCGGCCGTGACGCTGATCTCCCTCGCGGGACGCCAGCTGGGCCGGTCGGTCTCGCGGGCCGACGGCTCGTACTCGGTGGACGCGCCGGGCTCTGGCTCGTACGTCCTCATCGCCTCCGCCGATGGTTTCCAGCCGCAGGCGTCGACGATCGTGGTCAACGGCGAGCCGGTCGCGTACGACATCCTGCTGAGCGGCACGAGCGGGCTGAGCGGGCTCGTCCGGGCCGCCGGGAGCGGTGACCCGGTCAAGGAGGCCATGGTCATCGTGACCGACGTCCGCGGTGACGTGTTGGCGTCCGCGACCACCGGTGAGCAGGGAGAGTTCTCCTTCGCCGAGATGGTGCCGGGCTCGGTGACCATCGCGGTCAACGCCCTCGGGCACCGCCCCGCGGCCCTGCCCGTCGAGGTCGGCGGCGCCGGCGTCACCCGGGTCGAGGTCGAGCTCAGCCCCGGAGCGCGGGTCCAGGGCGTCGTACGGGCGCCGCACGGGCCGCTCGGCGACGCGCGCGTCACGCTGATCGACACGGCGGGCAACGTCGTCGACACGGCCAGGACCGGTGCGGACGGCGCGTACGCCTTCGCGGACCTGGACAGCGGTGAGTACACCGTCATCGCGACGAGCTACCCGCCGGTGGCCACGGCCCTGAGCGTGGGCGTCCGGGGTGTCGACGACCACGACATCGAGCTCGCCCACCCCGGCGAATAGCCGAACCCCGGCCCGCGGGGCGCGCCCCGAGCGGAGGCGCGCCCCGCGGGCCGTTCACTTCAAACGATCTTGACATGCTTCGCAGGGAGAAAACGGGATGGGACTGACCGCACGGATCCTCACGCGCGACGGATGGGCCGTGTCGCACGCGGTCGTCACGATGATCGACATGACGGGCACGCAGGTGGTCCGCGCCGAGGCCGACGACGACGGCGGCGTGCGCGACACGACGGCGCTCGCGCCGGGGGCGTACACCGTGATAGTCACCGCGGTCGGCTACGCGCCCAGCGCGTCGAGCGCGATCGTCACGGCCGGTGGACGGACCGAGATCGGCAAGGTCGTCCTCGCCCGTCAGGGCGGTACCGAGCTGCCGCCGCCCGGGCCGTGGACGATCGACCCGGCGCACTCCTCCGTGGGAGCCGTCGCCCAGCACCTGGGGATCTCCAGCGTGCACGGACGGTTCACCGAATTCACCGGCCGGATCGAGATCTCCCCGGACGCGGTGTCCGCGTCCCGAGTGGAGGCGAGGATCGGCGCCGCGTCCATCGACACGGGCAACGCCCTGCGCGACGGTCACCTGAAGTCGCCGGACTTCCTGGACGTGGAGACGTACCCGGAGCTCTCCTACCGGTCGACGGGTCTGACGCCCGCCGGCTCCGACCGCTGGACCGTGCACGGCGAGCTGACCATGCGCGGCGTCGTACGTCCCGTGGACCTGGACCTCGCCTACCTCGGCACCGGCGCCGACCCGTGGGGCGGCACGCGCGCCGCGTTCCGCGCCACCGCCGATCTCCACCGCGAGGACTTCGCGATGAACTACAACCAGGTGGTGCGGGCGGGCATCGCAGCCATCGGGACGACGTTGAGGGTGGAACTGGACATCCAGGCGGTACAGGGCGAGGCGCTGCCGCAGGCGTAGCACGCGTAGCACGCGACGCCCGCCGTCTCGAAGCCCGCCGCCGCGGAGCGCGCCGTCCGCGCCCGGTGGCCCGCGTCCGGGCGCGCAGCGGGTGCGCGGTACGCCCGGATGGGGGAAGCTGATCAGGGCTACGGCAGTACCGATGTCGGGACGGCCCGGTCAAGGAGGGTCTTGTGGACACTTCAGGAGACGGCGGGCTCACTCCCGCACCCCGGGCCGGGGTTCGGACGGCCACCCTGCTGTGCGCGGCCGCCGCCCTCGTGGCGGGCGCCGTGCCCGCTTCCGCGCAGACCCCGCGCGCCGCACCGGAACCCCTCGTGGTCCTCGATTGCTCCAACGAGGCCCAGGTGCGGCCCGAGGACTACCTGCTGGCCTGTGGCGACGGCAACAGCCGGCTCGTCCGACTCGACTGGGACACCTGGGGCCCGCGGACCGCCACGGCCACCGGTACCAACATGGTGAACGACTGCCGCCCCTACTGTGCGGCCGGTCGGTTCCACCCCCACCCGGTGACCGTGACCCTGAGCAATCCGAAGCCGTGGCCCGAGCACCCCGAGGTCCAGCGGTTCACCACGGTCCGGCTCCTCTACACCGACACCGTGCCCTCCCCCATCCCCAAGGACGTCACGTACAAGCTCTTCTACTGAGCGCGGCCGGGCGTGAGCGCCGCGCCCGCCGCGGGAGACGGCGACCCGGGGGCGGGCGGGAGGTTCATGCGATGGCGATGCGTAAGGCGACCTCGAAGAAGGCCGGCGCCGGAGCGCCGCTCTCCGCCGACGACCGCGCGGCCCTCGGCCGGGCCGCGCGACGGCGGGCACCACGCTCCGGACACGGTGAGTTCGACGCGTCCGCGGAGCGGGCGGACCCGGTCGAGGTGATCGAGCGGCAGTCGGCCACCCGGGTGCCGGAGCTCGTACCGCTCCGGTACGGGCGGATGGCGCAGTCGCCGTTCCGGTTCTACCGCGGTGCGGCGGCCGTCATGGCGGGCGACCTCGCGGGCACCCCGGATTCCGGCCTCCGCGTCCAACTCTGCGGCGACGCGCACCTGATGAACTTCCGCCTCCTGGGCTCGCCGGAGCGGAACCTGCTCTTCGACATCAACGACTTCGACGAGACGCTGCCCGGGCCGTGGGAGTGGGACGTCAAGCGACTGGCCGTCAGCCTGGTCATCGCCGCTCGGGAGAACTCCTTCACCGAGCGTGAGTGCGCCGAGATCGTACGGTCCGGAGTGCGGTCCTACCGCGAGCAGATGCGCCGCTTCGCCGCCATGCGCACCCTCGACGTCTGGTACGCGAGGGTCGACGAGGCGCAGCTCCAGGCGGTGGCGGCGGGCGCGCTGCACACGCGTGGTCGCAAGCGCGTCTCCGAGGAGCTGACGAAGGCGCGGGGCCGCGACAGCATGCGGGCCTTCGAGAAACTCACCGAGGTGGTCGGCGGCGAGCGCCGGTTCGCCGCCGCTCCGCGGCTGATCACACCGGTCTCCGAGCTGATCCAGGACAAGGAACGCACCGCGCTCGAAGGTGAGATCCGTGACCTGGTCCAGGAGTACGGGAAGAGCCTCACACCCGACCGGCGCCACCTCCTGCGGCAGTTCCGCGTCGTGGACATGGCACGCAAGGTGGTCGGAGTCGGCAGCGTCGGCATGCGGTGCTGGGTCGTGCTGCTGTTGGGCCGGGACGACGAGGACCCGCTCATCCTCCAGGCCAAGGAGGCGGGCGAATCGGTACTCGCCGCGCACGCCGGGGGGAGCGAGTTCGCCACGCAGGGGGAACGGGTCGTCGCCGGGCAGCGGCTGATGCAGGCCGCCGGTGACATCTTTCTGGGCTGGCAGCAGGTCCACGGCATCGACGGCCGGCGACGGGACTTCTACGTACGCCAGTTGCTGGACTGGAAGGGAATCGTGGACCCGTCGCAGATGGTGCCGCGCGGCATGACGGTCTTCGCCGAACTGTGCGGAGTCACCCTGGCGCGGGCCCACGCCCGCTCCGGCGACCGCATCGCCATCGCCGCGTACCTGGGCCGGCGCGACGTCTTCGACCGTGCGGTGCAGCGCTTCGCGGAGAGCTACGCCGACCTGAACGAGCGCGACCACAAGCACCTCACGGAAGCGATCGCCTCGGGCCGCGTCAGGGCCGAGCCGGCATAAGGGGCGGGCACGCCCAGACGACTTCGAGGCAGCCGACCACGCGGGGCGGGCCGCGTACGGCGCACCCTCGACGCAGCGCATCGCAGCACGGCGCCGCGCTCGACGCATGACCCGGGCCGGTCTCACGCGCGCACCGCATGGTTCTCTCCCGGTGACCCCGACGCATGCGAGAGGATTCACCGCGACAGCGGCAGCTCTCGTCGTCCGGCCGCGAAGGCCATCGACCAGCCGTCGGCGGGCGAAGGTACGGGAAGGTACGGGAATGAGCTTCCGGATGGCGGCTTACGCCGTGTGCGTGGAGGACGGGCGGGTACTGCTCGCCTGTCACGCATCGCCGAAGGGAGAGGCCACCTGGTCCCTTCCGGGCGGTGGGGTCGAGCAGGCGGAGGATCCGTTCGACGCGGTGATCCGCGAGGTTGCCGAGGAGACCGGTTGTGACGCGGTGGTCGAACGCCTGTTGGGCGTGGACTCCCGGATCATCCCTGCGGCCGAACGGACCGTCCCCGGCGGACCGGAGCACCAGAACGTCGGCATCTTCTACCAGGTCCGCATCACCGGCGGTCGACTCCGGCCTGAACCGAACGGTGACATCACCGAGTGCGTCTGGACGCCGATCCACGACGTCGCCGGCCTGCGACGGTCGTCGCTGGTCGACATCGGCCTCGCCCTGGCACGGACACTTCCGGCCACCGGCCATGTCGCTCCCGTCCCGATCGGCGGCCTGATCCAGCACTGAGCCGCCATCACGCGCCGTGCGACGGGCGACGGGCTCACGTGTCGACCTCGCGTCCACTTCGCCTCGATCCCGCGTCCGACGGAGAGGACACGACCGCGCCCCGGCCGCCCGATCGGCGGCCGGGTCGCTCTGGAACGTCACGTCACCGCGGTGAACTCCACCATGGTCGCCCATAGCGGCTTCGGGCGGGAGGGGGCGCTTTCGTGCATCCTGGCCCGTCCGTACGCTGGCGGCATGATTCGGACCGTAGTGCTGGACATCGGAGAGACGCTGACCCGGGACGACAGGTACTGGGCGGCGTGGGCCGACTGGCTGGACGTGCCCCGGCACACACTGTCGGCGCTCGTCGGGGCCGTGGTGGTCGACGGCCGCGACAACGCGGATGCGCTCCGCCTGGTCCGGCCGGGCATCGACGTCCCCGCCGAGTACGCAGCACGAGAAGCTGCGGGCCGCGGGGAGCGGCTCGACGAGACGGACCTGTACGAGGACGTACGCCCCGCCCTCGCCGCCGTGCGGGCCGCGGGCGCCCGGGTGGTGATCGCCGGAAACCAGAGTCCGAAGGCGGGAGCGATGCTCCGTGCTCTCGATCTCCCTGCCGACGTGGTGGCGGTGTCCGGTGACTGGGGTGTCTCGAAGCCCCAACCGGCTTTCTTCACCCGGGTGTCGGAGGCGGCTGGCGCCGCGCCGAAAGAGACGCTGTACGTCGGTGATCACCCTGCCAACGACGTGTTCCCGGCCCGCGCGGCGGGGCTGCGTACGGCGCACCTTCGACGCGGCCCGTGGGGGTACTGGTGGGCGGACGACCCGGCGGTGCGGGCGGCGGCCGACTACTCCATCGACTCCCTGCACGACCTCGTGAGCATCGTCACCGCGTAGCGGCAGACGGCCCCTTGCGGTCGCGGTACGGTGCGGGCATGGCAGACCACATCGGGCAGCGCATCGCCGCGCGGCGCCGGTCCCGACGCATGATCCAGCGCGACCTTGCCACAGCCGCGCACCTGTCCCTCAGCATGATCCGGCACATCGAGCAGGGTGCCCGCGCGCCGAGCCCGTCCGCGCTGGAGTCGATCGCGGCAGCGCTCGGCGTCGACCCGTCGCGGCTTGATCCCGCATTCGCGGGTACCTCGCACCGGGTGCACGCGGCACTGCCGTTGATCTCTGCCGCCATCGCGGGCTTCGATGTCCGCCTCGACCCGCCGGCCAAGCGCCGGGAGGAGCTGCGGCGCGAGGTCGCCGCAGCTGTCGCCCAACGCTTGACCGCGCAGTACGGGCTGATCGCGGGCGCCGCCCCGTCCCTGCTCGCCGACACGCTCGCGCTGCTCCACTACTCGGCCGGGGAACAGCGGGAGGATGCGGCCGTGCTGGTGGTCGTTGCTGCCCGCTGCGCGGACGCGGTGGCCTACAAGGTCGGCGCCCACGACTTGTCGGCCCGGCTGATCGACGTGATGCGGTGGGCTGCCGCGCAGGCCGGTGACCCCGTGCTGGGGACGGCGGTGGCGTACACGAGCGCGGAGACGTATCTTGCGGCGCGCGCCTACCGTGTCGGGCAGGCGGCGCTGGAGCAGGCCCTTGACGCGTCTCCGGCGCCGGTCACGGCCGTCGCTGCGGCAGCGCGCGGCGCATTGTTCATGAGGACTGCCGTGGTGGCCGCCCGGGCGGGTGCGACGGTCGCCGCGCATGAGCATCTGGAACAAGCGACCGGTTTGGCGGCTGGTCTCGCCGAGGGCGTGTATCTGGGCACGGCGTTCGGCCCGTCGAGCGTTCGTATCCACGAGGTGGCCGTCGCGGTGAGCCTGGGCCAGGACCACATCGGCCGGGCTCTCGACGTCGCCCGTACCTGGAAGCCGGGCGCCGACGTTCCGGCCGAGCGGCAGTCGGGGTTCTACGTCGAGGTGGGCCGCGCGCAACTGTGGGCCGGTCAGCCTGACGTCGCGTTCGAGTCGTTTAAGGTGGCCCGCAGGCTGGCGCCGCAGCATGTGCGCGAGCACCCTTGGGCCCGCGAGGACATCGAGAAGATCCGCAGGATCAAGCGGGCAGACGCCGAGTCGCTCAGCGCCTTCGCCGAGTGGATCGGCGCCGTCTGAGTCAAGTACCACGGCTACCACCACTTGTGGTACTTGCACCCCTTCCCAGAGGCCATTCTCTCTCTGCCCGCACCAACCGAGCAGATGGGACGGCCTCCGTGAGTATCCATCCAGTCGTATCCACCGGCGATGTGAGCATTGCCCGTCTCCACGGTCACGCCTGCTGGGACTGCGGTGCCGTCAATACCGCCCTGGTCCCAGCGGGCGAGGCCACCGCCCACGGATTCGAGCAGACGTGGCCCATCGTCCGCTGCGCTGACCAGTGCACGACCGCGTCCGGGACGTCGTCGTGAGCTGGCGCTGTGACACCGCGCCGCTTCCTGCGTCGGTGTCCGACCTGTCGCAGGACCAGTACATGGGGCGGGCCTGCGTGTCCTGCGGCCGCCCGCTCACCGGCGGCGCGGTGACACGCGGCGTCGTCCCCGGCCGGCAGGGCGCCTGCGTCCTGGACACGGAGGTCTGGTCCTGCCCTGCTCCGGCGGCTGTTCGATGACCGCGGGCCCGAGCCGTCTTTCTGGGCGTGAGTGCCCGCACTGTGGGGCCACGCCGGTCCCGGGCGGGGGCCCGGAGGGCGGCGCGATCATCCACGCGAAGGGCTGCCCGCGCGGCGGCCGGACCGGCATCCGGTGACCGTACGACCGCCAGACCTGCACGTCCAAACTGACCGCACCTTTCAACACACTCAGGGAGAACGCATGTCCACTCCGCAGCCGCACCCCGTCCCGCCGCCGTGCACCAGCAAGCAGGGGGACCCCAAGCCGTCCGTCGCCAGCGCCGGCACGACGCTGCCCGCCCCGGTGACACCGCGGGCGCTGTTGAGCGACGCGCAGTTCACCGGCGTGATGCACACCGTCCTCGACAACAACCCGGGCATGGAGGCCGACATGGCGTCCAGGATCGTGGTCGACGCGCTCGCGTTCCTGGCTGTCGCGGCCCGCACCCCGCAGGGCCTCGTGCCGTCCCGTGTCGTCGATGAGGGCTGGCACGCGCTCATCCTCCACACCCACCTGTACCAGGCCCTGTGCATGGGCCTGGGTGGGTTCGTCCACCACGTGCCCGAGCGCCCGGATCCCGGTGCCCGCTCGCACGGCGACGTCGAGCGTACGGTGGCGGCGATCGAGGCGGCCGGCTACTCGGTGGACGCGGATCTGTGGCGCGGTCCGGAGGACTCGCTGATCACGGTGGCCGCGTCCTGCCAGCACTCGGGGCCGGAGGGGCCGATCGTGATCATCCCCAGACCCAAGGGCCAGGCTGGTCAGTAGGCTGCCGCGCATGACTGAGTGGACTGACCCCAGGTACGCCGACCTCGTTGCCGAGCTGCGCGAGCAGCAGGGCGAGCCGGACCGAGGAGGACCCCAGCCGGTTCGGGGGTTCATCGTTCCAGATCCCGACGACGACGCGTAACCCGTTGAGACCGCCCCGGCCGACCATCCCCCCGCCGGTCGGGGCTACTCGCGTACGAGCTCGGAGAGAGGGACGCCGAGGGCTCGGGCGAGAAGCAGCCAGATTGAGTCGGAAACGATCATGCGTCAGTACCCAAACGGTCGCTTCTGACACAGCGACGCCCCGGCTCCCTGAACTTTGGCCGGGGCGTCACTGGAACATCACCTCACGAGGCACCAGGCGCAGCGTTGCGGCGTTCCGGAATCCTTCCGCTCGGGCCTCGGATCCCGGTGAAATTCCGTACGTTCACGGAACGCGCAGACCCCTCATGAAACGACGTGGAATGTACATGCCCCTGACCTGCTCAGGCGCTTTCGGCCTGGAACATCCAGTGGTGCTTCTCCAGGTCGCCGGTCAGGCCGATGAGGATGTCCTGGGTGATCGGGTCGGCGTCGCCCGTGGCCTGGATGCGCTCGCGCATCCGGGTGACCACGGCGGCCAGCCCGTCCACGAGGATCTTCACTGCGTCGACGTCCTTGATCCATCCGGCCTGTACGTTGGCGATGCCGCTGGACGAGGACACGGTCGCCGCCCGTCCGTCCGGGGTCACGCCGAGGGCGGACGCACGCTCGGCCACCACGTCGGAGTGGGCGCGGGCCGAGACGACGACGTCGTCGAGCTGCAGGTGAACGGACCGGAAGCGGGGGCCCACGACGTTCCAGTGCACCTGCTTGGCGACGAGGGCCAGGTCGACCAGATCCACCAGCGCGCCTTGCAGGGCTTCGCCGACGGTCTTCAGGTCGGCGGCCGGGAGGGCACTCTTCACGACGGACACGGGGTTCTCCATTCGCAACGCGGTCGGTGGTGGTCCCGAAATCGCCTCGGCTGACGCCTCGGGTGACATCCGGGAATTGTTCCACCGATGACCTTGATAACCAGATGAAATGCCGCCTACCCCACCCACACGTATCAAAACGGTCCACTTCGGGGGACCGAATGGGCCCATGAACGGACCCAATGAACGGACCCGTGGGCGGGGCCCGTGCAGGGCTCCGCCCCACCACGAGCGCGAGTACGGGCGGGTCCGTTTCCGAGCCCCCGCGCACCCCCCTCGGAGCGGGGCGCCCACCCCACCACGCCTGCCCCTCGTACGCTGGAGCGATGCGTCATCACGATCTGATTGTCATCGGTGCGGGATCCGGGAACGCGGTCATCGACGAGTCGTTCGCCGATCTCGATGTGGCCGTCGTCGAGGAGAGGTGGTTCGGAGGAACCTGTCTGAACGCCGGCTGCATCCCGAGCAAGATGTTGGCCTACACCGCCCATGTGGCCCGGACGGTTCTCGGCGCGGACACCTACGACGTGGACGCGCGGCTGCGCGCCGTGCGCTGGCGGGAGGTCCGTGACCGGGTGTTCGGCCGACTGGACGCGGAACGCGAGCAGGGTCGGAAGGGGCGTCTCGACGCGCCGAACATCACGGTGTACGAGGGCACGGCCCGCTTCACCGGACCCCGCCGGCTGCGCATCGACCTGGACGACGGCGCCGTGGACGTCTGCGCCGCACAGATCGTCGTCGCGGCCGGCAGTCGCCCCGCGGTACCGCCCGTGGTGGTCGAGTCCGGGGTGCCGTACGAGACCTCGGACACCGTCATGCGGATCGACGCGCCCCCTCGACGACTGGCCGTGCTGGGCGGCGGGTACATCGCGGCCGAGCTCGCCGAGGTCTTCCACGCGACGGGAACCGAGATCACCGTCGTGGAGACCGAGCCGCTCCTGCTGGGCCCGCAGGACGAGACGGTCGCCGAGCGTTTCACCGACCT
Source organism: Streptomyces sp. NPDC102278 (assembly GCF_044766345.1). Classification (NCBI taxonomy): domain Bacteria; kingdom Bacillati; phylum Actinomycetota; class Actinomycetes; order Kitasatosporales; family Streptomycetaceae; genus Streptomyces; species Streptomyces sp. NPDC102278. Next base: position 220,828 of record NZ_JBIWLV010000002.1, read on the forward strand.
GGTGCGCACCCGGTACGACCTGCGGCTCGGGCGGGAACTCACGGCCGTGAGCGGGGAGGCGGGCGCGTTGACCCTGACACTCGACGACGGCTCGACCATTGAGGCGGACATGCTGTTGGTGGCCGCCGGACGGATCCCCAACGGCGACCGGCTGGAGCTCGGGGCGGCCGGCATCCGTACCCACGACGACGGCCGCATCGTGGTCGACGCCCATCAACACACCGGCGCAGAGGGCGTGTACGCCCTGGGTGACGTCTGCTCTCCGGTACCGCTGAAGCACGTGGCCAACCGCGAGGCCGAGGTAGTCTCGCACAACCTCCGCCACCCGCAGGACCTCGTCGGCGTCGATCACGACCTCGTGCCGTCCGCCGTCTTCGCCCGTCCCGAGATCGCCTCGATCGGCGCGACCGAGCAGGAGTGCCGGGATCGCGGCGGCGACTTCCTCGTGGGCACGGCCTCCTACGCGGACGTGGCGTACGGCTGGGCCATGGAGGACACCACCGGTTTCTGCAAGGTCCTCGCCGAGCCCGGCACCGGGCGCCTGCTCGGCGCGCACATCATGGGCCCGCAGGCCGCCATCCTGATCCAGCCCCTCGTCGTGGCCATGACGCGGGGGATCGACGCGGTCTCGCTCGCCAAGGAGCCGTACTGGATCCACCCGGCCCTCACCGAGGTCGTCGAGAAGGCCCTCCTCGATCTCGACCTCTGACCCGACCGACTCCCCGACGGCCCCGTTCCTCAGCCCCCTCTTACCCCCGCCTTAAGCGGAACCTAAGAGTCACACCCGCCGCCCCGAATCGAACCGATGTCCGTTTCGGGGCGGCTAACGTGCTGCCGCACCCCCGATTTCCGGCACCCCCGATTTCCGGCAACTCCGATTTCCGGCAACTCCGATGCCCGGCAACCCGGATTTCGGCAACCCGGATTCCCAGTAACTCAGAGGCAGGCACGCGATGGGCAGCACCACCGGCCACCGGCGCAGGACGAGCAAGACGGCGAAGGCAACAGGCGCGATCGCGGCCGCGGCGGTGATCGCCGGCGCCGCGTTCGCGTTCACCGGGACCGCGCAGGCCGCCTCCGTCGGGGCCGTCTACACCAAGTCCAGTTCCTGGACAGGCGGTTACACGGCGCAGTACGTGATCACCAACAACACCGGTCAGAGGCAGGCCGATTGGACCCTCCGGTTCGACCTGCCCTCGGGCACCAGGATCGGCTCCCTGTGGAACGGCACGCACACGGTCGACGGACAGCACGTCACCGTCAGGCCCGCCGCCTGGAACAAGGAGCTCGCGCCCGGGGCCTCCGTCACGGTGGGCTTCGTGACCAGCGGGACCGGCACCCCCGGCAACCCGACGGCCTGCCTGATCAACGGCGTGAAGTGCTCCGTGGACCAGGGGGCGACGCCCCCGCCCGGCGGACGTCCGACCCCCACCCCGACGACGAGCGCGAGTGCGACCGCCCCCGTGACGTCGGCGCCCTCCACCCGGCCCACGCCGACCGCCTCGCCGACCACGACCCCCACCACCCCCACTCCCCCGCCGGTGACCGGTGCCCCGACCGGCGGGGCGCGTTTCGCGCCCTACGTGGACACCTCGCTGTATCCGGCCTACGACCTGGTCGACACCGCCGCCACGACCGGGGTGAAGGAGTTCCACCTCGCCTTCATCACCTCCGGCGGTGGCTGCGCCCCGCTGTGGGGCGGTGTCACGGACCTCGCGAACGACAAGGTCGCCGCGCAGATCGGCGCGCTGCGCGCCAAGGGCGGTGACGTCCGGGTCTCCTTCGGAGGCGCCGCCGGTCACGAACTGGCCCTGAACTGCGCGACGGCCGATGCGCTGGCCGCCGCGTACGGCAAGGTCATCGACCAGTACCGCCTGACCAAGGTGGACTTCGACATCGAGGGAGCCGCGCTGCCCGACACCGCGGCCAACGCCCGCCGCGCGCAGGCCATCGCCGCACTGCAGAAGTCACACCCGGGGCTGGACGTGGCGTTCACCCTGCCGGTGATGCCGGAGGGCCTCACCCAGCCCGGCGTCGCCCTGCTGGCCGACACGAAGCGGGCCGGCGCACGGATCGACGGCGTCAACATCATGGCGATGGACTACGGGCCCGCGTACGGCGGCGACATGGGTCAGTACGCCGTGCAGGCCGCGACGGCCACGCAGGCCCAGCTCAAGGGAGTGCTCGGACTCGGCGACGCGGCCGCGTGGAAGGCGCTGGCCGTCACGCCCATGATCGGCGTCAACGACGTCGCCAACGAGATCTTCACCGTCTCGGACGCGACGCAGCTCGTGGACTTCGCGAAGTCGAAGGGCATCGGCCGATTGGCGATGTGGTCCGCGACGCGTGACCGGCAGTGCGCGCAGGGCGCCGTGAACCACGCCGATCCGACGTGCAGTTCGATCGTCCAGCAGCCGCTGGCGTTCACGAAGGCGTTCGGCGCGCTCCGCTAGCCCGTGCTCCGCTAGCCCGTGCGCCGCCGGCCCGTGCTCGCCGTGACGGTCGGGCTCGCCCTGACGGTCGTGCTCGCCCTGACGGTCGTGCTCGCCGCGACTGTCCTGGGCCCCCCGATGGGCGTGCGCGCCCGGGGTTGTTCTCCGTGTCCGGTTGCCCGCCGCGTCCGCCGACGCCCGGCGGGCGGCCGGACACGGTTGCGTTCAACGGGTCGCTTCCGCGTACCGGCCGCGGTAGGCGCCCGGGGTGACTCCCTCCCAGCGGGTGAAGGCCCGGACCAGGGCCGTCGCACCGCTCAGGCCGATCAGGGGGCCGATCCTGTCCAACGGCAGGTCCGTGGTCTCCAGCAGGCGTCTGGCCCGGTCGTGGCGGGCGGCGTCGAGGAGCGCCCGCCAGGAGGTGCCCTCTTCCTGTAGGGCCCGGCGCAGGGTTCGGGCGCTGAGGTTCAGCTCCCTGACCGGGTCGGCAGGGCCCGTGCCGTCGAGCGGGGCGTGTTCCAGCCACCGGCGCACCCGTTCCCCGACGGTCGCTGCCGTCGACAGTTCGCGCAGGAGCCGGTCGGCGTAGGTCCGGTGCAGGGCCCCCAGCTGCGGATCGGACGGGGCTCGGCGCCGGTCGAGGTCGTCGTTGTCCACCGTGATCGCGTTCTCGGACGCGTCGAAGACGACCGGGCAGCCGAGGACACGGGCGTACGGCTGCGCGGAGCCGGCGCGCGGGTGGGTGAACGACACCGACAGGGGCGCCCAGTCGTCGCCCGCGACCCAGCGGGCGGCCCTCACCATGCCGGTGAGGATGGCTTCGACCTGCTGGGGGTGCATGGTCGCCGGGTCGACGGTGGGCCGGTAGCGGATGCGGGTCCGGTCGTCGCCGCGGTCCAGGGTGACCGTACCGGCCTGGCTGACCAGCGGGTGGTAGCGCGCCGCGGCGTCGGCGGCGTCGGCGAGGCTCGCGCAGGTGAGGACCACGTGGCCGAGGACGTGCAGACTTCCCGGTCGGATCCGGTCCCCGACGAGCAGACCGGTGTGGGGATCGGCCCCCTCGGCTCCTATCACCGTCTCCCACAGCTCGCGCACCTCGGTGAACCCCAGCCGGTCCGTGGGAGAGTTCCACGCACCGGACTGTTCGTCGGCGCCCTTCGTGGTGGCGCTCAGCACCGCGCGGGCGTAGCACGCGGCGACGGTGGAGGGCTCGATGCCGGACATGGCGGTCAGTCAATGCGGGGGCGCGACGTCCGTCAACCGGCCGCGGTGAGCCGAGGCGGGCACGGGAGGAGTCCGGGGCGGGCACGGGGCGGGTCCGGAAAGTCAACGAGGTGGCCGCCGGGGTGAATGACCGGGGCCCGCAGGGCCTCATAGGGTCGAGCGGCACACACCGAGAGGATCATCGTGTCCGTCCTGCCACGCATCGAGCGGTACCACGTCGGGGTACCGCTGCCGACGCCGTTCCGTCCCGTCCGGTTCCCCGGCCTGCCCCAGGCTCCCGACCTGGGTGCCCCGCCCCTACGGCGTCGGGGCCGAGGTACCCCTGCCGGCATCGGCCGCGGACACGCCGTCGGCCGGAGGAGCACCCCGTGATCGTCTTCCTGTTGCCCGCCTCCGGCTACGACCCGACCGAGGCGGCGGTGCCGTGGGCGGCGTTGCGCGGCGCCGGTCTCGACGTACGGTTCGCGACGCCCGAGGGGAAGGTCGCACCGGCCGACCACCGGCTCACCGACGTCGGCTTCTCCTGGCTCTCCCCGTGGCTGATGACCCGCCGCGCCGAACTCGACGCCTACCGGCGGCTCACCGACGACACCTGGTTCCGGGCACCGATGTCCTACGCGCAGGTCGACCCGGCGGCGCTGACGGGGCTGTTCGTGCCCGGCGGGCACGCGGCGGGGATGCGCACCCTGCTGGAGAACACCACCGCCCAGCGGTTGTTCGCCCGGGTCCTCACGGTCGGGCTGCCGGTGGGCGCGGTGTGCCACGGCGTTCTGTTGGGCGCCCGCGCCGAGGATCCCTCGACGGGGCGGTCGGTCCTGTACGGACGGCGGACGACCGCGCTGACCTCCTTGCTGGAGCTCACCGCCTGGAACCTCACCCGGCTGTGGCTGGGGCGGTACTACCGCACCTATCCCACGACCGTCCAGGCCGAGGTGACCGCGGCCCTCGCCGACCCGGACCACTTCCTGTCCGGACCGCCGCTGCCCGTCCGTGACACCGCCGCGAAGCCCGGGCGCGGCTTCACCGTCCGGGACGGGAACTACCTCTCCGCCCGCTGGCCCGGGGACTGCCACCGTCTGGCGGCCGACTACCTGGACCTGGTCCGCTCCCACCTGGCGGCGCCCGCCCGGGAGATGTGACACCGCGGTCCGTCGCGAGGGGCCGTACCGCCGTACCGAACCCCGGCACCGTGCGTACCGAACCCCGGCACCACGATCTGGGCGAGGCTCGGCGGCCCGGTGGCGTCGGGTCAGACGCCGCCGGACGTGCGGCCGGGGAAGAACTCCGCGTTCTGTACCCGCCGCATGGCCTCGGTGAACTCCGGGTCACCGAGGCGGCGTTCCATCTCTCGCGGACTCACGTCCTCCACCCGGGTCTGGATCCAGTACAGGTTGCCCAGCGGGTCCCGGACCCGCCCCACGCGATCGCCGAAGAAGAGGTGCGTGACCTCGGTGACGGAGGTGCCGCCGGCGGCGACGGCCCGGCGGTGCGCGTCGTCGGCGTCCTCGACGTACAACCGCAGGAAGCCGGGCGTGGGCGGCCACTCGGGCCGGGCGTCGAACATCATCACCACCGAGTCCCCGATCCGAACCTCCGCGTGCTGGACGGCGCCGTCCTCGCCCGTGAGGCAGGCCAGTTCCGTGGCGTCGAAGGCCTTCTTCAGGAACGCGATGAGGCTCAGCGTGTCGCGGGAGATGATCCAGGGGGTCACCGAGTGGTACCCCTGCGGGATCGGGCTGACGTTGCTCACGTGGTTCTCGTGGGGATCGGACATGTCACTGCCTCCTGGGTGCGAGCGCCGGAACGCCTTCGACGTTAGGCGGCATGGAGGACAGTTCATGACCTACATGGTGGCGGGAAGCACCTCCGATTCCGACGCCGCGGGGGCCGTGGCCGACCGCGGCGGGCAGTGTGGCGTTCCCGGCGCGGACGACCTGTTCCGGCTCCTTCGGCGCGGCGCGAGCGAGGCTAGTGGACCCTGACGTCGAACCGCACCGAGCGCACTTCGAGCTCGTCGGTCGCCGGCTTGCCGTGGGGCCGGAGCCGCCATTCCGGGCCCGTGCAACCGGCGCCGCGGTAGACGGTCACCGTGGAGTCGGTCGAGTTCTGCGGTCCGTAGCCGGGCAGTTCGTCGTCCTCCCCCACCACGTACAGGTTGATGCACTTGCCGCTGTGCGGGTTCTGCAGGACGACGGGCTGCTCCTGCCCGAATTCATCGACGTACTTGTAGTGGAACTCGCCCACGGCGGCCGAGGCCGAACCCGGCAGCGACAGGATCAGGGCGAAGGAGGCGAGGGCTGCTGCGGCGGTGTGACGGAGCTTCATGGGCGGATCGATACCTTCCGTGGGGGGCGTTCGGAAACCGACCCTAGGAGCGCCCGGAGCGGCGAATCGATCCTCCACATTCCCTCGGCGTGGCGTACGGGCGGCGGCGGAGATCAGGAAGGGCCGTCCGCCGGCGCCGCGATGGCGTGATAGGTGCGTCCGTCCGCCTCGTAGGTGCCGAGGGGTGTCATCCCGAAGCCGTCGACGTGCACCCGCCAGGACGGTACGTTCCCCTCCTCGATGAAGGCAACCACGGCCTCGGCACGTCCGGAGGCCTCGGCGACGGCGTTCGCGAACAGCGCCCGCGCCACCCCGCGGCCGCGGAACGCGGCATCGACCACGACGGGCCCGTAGAGCAGCCAGCGCACCCCGCTCAGGGGGCGTCCCCGCCACTCCAGCACGTCCTGGGCGGCGAGCAGCCCCACCACCGGGGGCGGCGGTGCGGGCAGGTCCGCCGCGACGCAGAGGGCGAGGAGACCCGCGAGGCTGCCCTCCTCGTCCGCGACCAGCAACGCGCCGTCCCCGGCCATGGCGCGCAGCGCCGCCTCGTCGAAGGTCCCCTGTACGAACCCCTGGTCGCGGCGTTGCTCCGCCGTCAGGGCGTCGTGGTGGTTGGCGGAGAAGAGCGCGGCCATGGCGGGCGCGTCGGCCTCGGTGGCGTATCGGTAGCGCATGGGGCCGATGGTGCCACGGACCCGTCGGCCGGGCGGGGACCTCGGGGCCCGGGGCCGTCACCTCGCGCGGAGGAGCGGACCGGGCCTCGGGGTCCCGGCGGCTCAGCGCCCGGGGCCCGCCTCGGGAGCGGGGCCGGAGTCGGGGTCGGGCTCGGCGGGCGACTGCGCTGCGGCCTTCCGGTACTCCGCGTTGAGACGCTGGGCCTCTTCGAGCTGGTCCTCGAGGATGACGATGCGGCAGGCGGCGTCGATGGCCATGCCGCCGTCGACGAGTTCCCGGGCACGGGCGGCGATGCGCAGCTGGTAGCGGGAGTACCGGCGGTGACCGCCCTCCGAGCGCAGGGGGGTGATCAGGCGGGCCTCGCCGATCGCACGGAGGAAGCCGGCCGTGGTTCCGAGCATCTCGGCGGCCCTGCCCATGGTGTAGGCGGGGTAGTCGTCGTCGTCGAGACGATCGAGCGGGTTCTCTTCTGTCACTTCCACCTCATCGGACGGGAACGCGTCAAGGCCCCGACGCCATGTGGCACCGGGGCCCCGGGAGAATTCAACACCATCCGCCGGGGGCCGCCGCTCCCGGCTCACGGTGTCCGCCCACCCGCCCTGAGGGGGCCGAACGGGTCCGACCCGCCCGACCGGCTCCGAGGGGCGCCGGCCCGGCGGTGGTGGGCCCGGTCGCCTTCTCCCGGAATTTCCGCGAGCCGAAGGGGCGCGGACCCGCGGGAAAGCCGCCTCACGGGGCGGGTGTCGACGCGCGGGACGACCAGCGGAGCCATTGCGGCCATCCTCCGAAACGCCGACCGCCCGTACCCGCCCGCCGCACCCTGCCCGGCCCTGCACACAAAGCTTATTTTCGTCTTATCACTCCAGGCGGGAAGTCGATCGCCCCCCGATGACCGGCCTCGCGCGGACACCGTTCACGCGCACCCCGTTTGCGGACCCGAGAAGCGGCCATACGAACCGAGGCAAGAGACTTTCGCAATGTTTGGGAGTGATGGTTGTGTCGGCTGAAGAGAAGACCCAGGCCAAGACCGAGCAGGCCAAGGGCAAGGTCAAGGAAGCCGCGGGCCGCACGGTCGGCAACGAGCGCCTCACCGCCGAAGGGCGGGCGGAGCAGACCAAGGGCGACGCCCGCGACGCCAAGGAGAAGGTCAAGGACACCTTCAAGCACTGACCTCCTCGGCATCCGAGAAACGCCTGTGGGTGGCCCCGACCGAGGTCGGGGCCACCCACAGGCGTTTCTCGCCGCTGAGCGCTGGAAGCGAGCTCAGGAAGCACGCGGCGACGGAGCCGCGAACGAGCCGGGGCCCGCACCTCTGGAGGTGCGGGCCCCGGCTGCGCGGTTCGCGCGAAGGTCAGGCCGTGACGATGTTCTCGGCCGTCGGGCCCTTCTGGCCCTGGGCGATGTCGAAGCTCACCTTCTGGCCTTCCTGCAGCTCACGGAAGCCCTGGGAGGCGATGTTCGAGTAGTGGGCGAACACGTCCGGGCCGCCACCCTCCTGCTCGATGAAGCCGAAGCCCTTTTCCGCGTTGAACCACTTCACGGTGCCATTCGCCATGTCAATTCTCCTTCGGGGCACAGCCCAGAAATCCACACCATGTGAATTTCGAGTCGCCGCATGATCTTCCCGTCCGGAAAATGCCGGAAACACAAAAGCACCCCCACCGGCCTGTACGACCGATGAGCGCACTCGAAGTTTGGGAACCACAACTGCAACTGAAATCACAGTAGCACGCCCACACCTGACGAAATCGGCCAAGAATCCCGCCCCTCCCGGGAGACGAGAAACCCTCAGCGCACCTTTCCCCTCTTTCTGCGTTCGCCGACACAGAAATACGACATCGAGGTCCGACCCCGGCCCCGCGTCCCGCGCCGACCGCCCGTCACCGTCGCCCGTCGCCCATCGCCCGGACACGGCCTGCGGCCCCGCCCGCACCTGCCGGTCACCACGCCTCACCGCCCCTACGGTGTGCACCATGGCCCACGACGAGACCCCCGCGGCCGGGTCCCCCGCTCACGGTCCCGCACCCGATCAAGCCCTCGACGACGAACCGTTGTTCGCCGCCGCGCGGCTCAAGGAGCGCCTGTACGCGACGATCACCATGATCTCGGTGGTGGTCGGTCTCGCCGGCTTCGGCCACACGACCACGGCCGAGGCGGCGGCCACGATCCTGACCACCGCCGTCGGCCTGTGGCTGGCCGCCCTGGTCGCGGACCAGCAGGCTCACCGCGTCGTCCACGGCCGCTTCGCCACCGGCCGCGAACTGCGCCACATGCTGTCCGTCAGCAGCCCCCTGTTGCTGTCCGCCGCGGGCCCCCTCACCCTGCTCGCCGTGGCGGCGTTCACCGCGATCAGCGTGAACACCGCGCTGCTGATCGCGGCCGGGGTGAACGTCGCCGGCCTGTTCACCTGGGGGTGTTACGGGGGCATCCGCATGGGGGCCGTTACCGCTCTCGCCCTGCTGGCGGGGGTCGTGGACGCGATCATCGGGACCGCGGTCGCCCTGGTCAAGGTCGCCGCCGGACACTGAACGCCCCGTCGCGGGGCGGACCGGCCCCCGTACGGTCGCGACACTCACACGCCACACGCCACACGCCACACGCCCTACGGGCGCGGAGCGATCACCCTCCCCGCCTCGGACACCGTGATCGCCTGGGCCGGGCAGATGTCCGCCGCGTCCAGAACGGTCGTGTCCTCGCCCGTCTTCGGCCGCCGTACCGAGGCCTTCTCGTCCTCCAGGGCGAACACCTCGGGGGCGACGGCGGCGCACATCCCAGAGCCCATGCACAACTGCCGGTCCGCGCGTACGGTCCACCTTCCGGGCATCGCGCTCACCACCCGACCGGCATCACGCGGGGGCCCCTGACCAGCATCTGCGACTTCCACGTCACGTCACCCGCGAGGCGCAGACCGGGGAATCGGGTGACGAGTCCCACCAACGCCTCCTGGAGTTCGAGGCGGGCCAGGGGGGCGCCCAGGCAGTGGTGGACTCCGTGGCCGAAGCCGAGGTGGGGGACGCCGTCGCGGGTGATGTCCAGGACGCCCGGGGCACTGAACCGCAGCGCGTCACGGTTGGCGGCGCCGGTGGCGACCAGCACCGGGGTGCCGGCCCGCACCAGGGTGCCGCCGACCTCCACGTCCTGGGTGGCGTAGCGCGGCTGACTGGCGCCACTGCCCAGCGGGACGAAGCGCAGCAGTTCCTCGACGGCGTTGGGGACGAGTTCGGGTCGCGATCGCAGCAGGGCGAGCTGCTCCGGGTGCTCCAGCAGGGTGAGGGTGAAGTTGGGGATCTGGGAGGCGGTGGTCTCGTGGCCCGCGACCAGGATGCCCACGCACAGGTCGACCAGTTCCAGCTCGGAGAGTCGGTCGGATCCGTCGCGGGCCTCGATGAGCGCCGTCATCAGGTCGTCCCGGGGCCGTTCGCGGTGATGGTGGATCAGGGTGCGCATGTAGTCGCGCAGTTCCTCGCGGTTGGCCTCGAACTCGGCGGCGCTGAGGGAACTGGTCGACAGGGCGGCGTCGCTCCAGACGCGGAAGCGGGGGCGGTCCTCCTCGGGGACCCCCAGCATGCGGCAGATCACGGCCACGGGAAGGGGGAGCGCGAAGCGGTCCACGAGGTCGGCGGGCGGACCCGCCGCCTCCAGGTCGTCGAGGAGTGCCGCGGTGAGTTCGCGTACCCAGGGGCGCAGCTTCTCCACCTGGTGCACGGTGAACGCGCGGGCCACCAGGGAGCGCAGTCGGGTGTGGTCGGGCGGGTCCATGGCGAGGATGCCGCTGTCGGAGCGTCCCTCGGACTGGCGGGGCTCGTCGTGGCGGGCGCCTTCGGCGCGGCTGAAACGCTGGTCTCCGAGAACGAGACGGGCGTCGGCGTAGCGGGTGACCAGCCAGGCGCTCTCGCCGTAGGGCAGTTGGACGCGTAACAGCCCGGGGCGCTCCCGAACCTGTTCGTAGGCGTCGGCGAGTTGGAGTCCCTCGGCGGAGTTGAAGGGGTAGGCCAGGGGTGCGGTGGTGTCGGTGTCCGGTGCGGGCATCACGGCCTCCAGATGTAAGCGACTGCTTACAAACGTAGAACGGTCCATCCGGACGGTCAACGGGGCCTCGGCGTGGCTATCCTGACAGGCCCCCGACTGACGACCGGCGCGCGCGGAACGCGCCGGCGCACGACGCGGAGCGAAGACGAGACGGCGGAGCGAGGACCTCGACGATGGACGAAGCCACCCGCGGGCGAGCGGGCGAGCGCCGCCGCGACGCCTCGGCCACCCGCCGCCGGATACTCGACGCGGCGCGCGACCTGTTCGCCGAGCGGGGGTACGAGCGGGCCACCGTCCGCGACATCGCGGAGGTGGCCGGCTCGAACCAGGCGCTGCTGTTCCGCTACTTCGGTTCCAAGCAGGGCCTGCTCGCGGAGGTGCTCGCGCGGGGCGGTCTGGAGCAGGTGCGGGCCACCCCTCCGGAGGAGTTGTTCGAGACCGCGCTGCGCTCCATGCTCACGAGCAGCGCCGCCGGCACGGGTGACCGTTCCCTGGAGGTGTACCTGCGGTCGGTGGGGCGTGGCGAGGACGCGGCCGGGACCCTGCGCGAGCTGGGCGGGGAGTACCAGCGGGCGCTGGCCTCGCTCTCCGACGCACCGGACGGGGCCCTGCGCGCCGATCTGGCGATGGCCTGGCTGCTCGGCATCGGCCTGATGCGCACGGTCGTGGCCCGTGAGCCGTTGACGGGCGCCGACCCGGACGAGGTGTGCGCGCTCGTCCTCACCACGCTGCGCCACCTGTGGGAAGTGGCGCCGGACGCGTAGTCCGTCAGGGTGCGGGGACGGCGACGGCGGGTTCCTCGTGCTCTTCGACCTCCGGGCGCCCCTTCTTCGGGAGCAGGAACGTGACGGCCAGGAACGCCACCAAAAGGCCGACCCGCCGATCGACTGGACGGCCGACAGGACGCCGGACGCGGAGCCGCTCCATCGGGGCGACGGTGGCCGGCGGGACTACCAGGGCAGTTCTCGGACCTGCTGTACGCACAGGACCACGAACAGCAGCCCGGCGCCCGCGAGCATCGTGTTGCTCAGCGCACCGTTTCGCCATTCGGCGGGCGTCCGCCTGGAGTTGAGCAGCCAGAGCAGGGTGAGGGCCAGGAACGGCATGAAGAACGCGCCGATCACCCCGTAGACGATGACGAGGGCGAAGGGCTCGTCCAGGAAGAGCAGGCCGATCGGCGGGAAGGTGAGCCAGAGCAGGTACGCCCGGAAGGGCAGGGACTTCTCGCGGTCCGTGCCGGTTGGGACGAGGGAGGGCCGGTATTTCGACGTGAAATCGGCGAACATCAGGCTCACTCCGTGCCACACCCCGATCAGCGAGGTGAACGAGGTGGCGAAGAAGCCCACCAGGAAGAGCTTGGCGGTGGCGTTCCCGTAGCGTTGCTCAAGGATCGCGCCGAGGTCCAGCAGCCCCTTGTCCCCTTTGGCGAGCGCGACGCCGGAGGAGTGCAGGAGTTCGGCGCCCACGAAGAGCATGGCCACGACGAAGATCCCGGTGGTGACGTAGGCGACGCGGTTGTCGAGCCGCATCACCTTCATCCAGCCCGTGTCGGTCCACCCCTTGGCGTTGACCCAATAGCCGTACGCGGCCAGCGTGATGGTGCCCCCGACGCCGCCGATCAGGCCGAGCGTGTAGATCAGCGAACCGTCCGGGAGGACGGGCACCAGGCCGGCGAGGGCTTCGTCGAGCTGGGGCGTGACCCGGATCGCGAGGTAGACCGTGACCAGGAACATCACGCCGACCAGGACGGTCATGACCTTCTCGAAGACGGCGTAGCGGTTGAACCAGACGAACACCAGTCCCACCAGGCCGCACACCACCGCCCAGCCCTTCAGGTCCATGACGTCGGGGAACAGGGCGGCCAGCGGGAGGGCGCTGGACGACATCGCGGCGGCGCCGTAGACGAACCCCCACACGATCACGTAGCCGACGAAGTAGACGGTGGTCCAGGGACCGAGGCTGCGCCAGCCGTCGAAGAGTGTCCGGCCGGTGGCCAGGTGCCAACGGCCCACCGCCTCGGCGAGGGAGACCTTGACGAGGCAGCCGATGACGGCCGCCCACAGCAGGGTGTAGCCGAACTTGCCGCCGGCGATGAGTGTCGCGACGAGGTCACCCGCGCCGACGCCCGTCGCCGCGACGACGATGCCGGGGCCGATGTACCGCCAACTCGCCTTGCGCGGCGTATGGTCCTCGCCGCGCCGGGTGTCGATGCGCGTGCTGTCCGCCATGGGGACCCCGCCTTCCCGTCGGCCTTGTGTGGCAACCCGTGCCACCAAAGCCGCTCGACGGCGGTCGCGCAAGAGGGCAGGAGGGTGATCGGGGCGCACGACCGCGGGGAACACCGCGCCGGATGGCGACGGTGTTCCCCGCGAGGTCACACGTGCGGGTGGCTCCGCCGAGGTCAGCGCACCGGGACGACGTCCTGTGCGGCGATGAACTCGGGGCGCCGGACGGGCGCCGCGAAGGGCTCCTCGGGCGCGTTGTCCACGCTGTTGAACACGAAGAAGACGTTGCTCCGCGGGTAGGGGGTGATGTTGTCACCGGAACCGTGCATCGCGTTGCAGTCGAACCAGGTGGCCGAGCCTGCCTGGCCGGTGAAGAGCCTGATGCCGCAGGCCTCCGAGAACTTCGAGAGCGCCTCCTGCGAGGGGATGCCCGCGTCCTGCATCTGCAAGGACCTCTTGTAGTTGTCCTTGGGCGTCTCTCCGGCGCAACCGAGGAAGGTCCGGTGGGACCCCGGCATGATCATGAGGCCGCCGTTGGTGGGGTAGTTCGGCGTCAGCGCGATCGACACCGAGACGGTCCGCATGCGCGGGAGCCCGTCTTCCGCGTGCCAGGTCTCGAAGTCGGAGTGCCAGTAGAAGCCGCGCGCGCCGAAGCCGGGCTTCACGTTGATCCGGGACTGGTGCACGTACACGTCCGACCCCAGGATCTGCCGGGCCACGCCCACCACCCGCGGATCCGCAGCGAGTTGCGCGAAGGCCTTGCTGATCCGGTGCACCTCGAACACCGAGCGGACCTCGTCCGAGGACGGCTCGATGATCGAGCGCTCGTCCGCCCGTATCGCCGGGTCGGCGACGAGACGGTCCAGTTCGGTCCGGTAGACGTCGACTTCCTCGGGGGTGATCAGCTGGTCCACCGGGTGGAAGCCCTGTCGCTCGAAGCTCTCCAGCTCATGCCCCCACAGCGGCCCCGGCGTCCCGGGCGCCGACCAGACGACGGGGTCCTGACGGCCGATCAGCACCTCCTCGGATCCCCGGGTCGGATACGTGTCCGTGGTGCGCGCGGTTGTGGTGATCATGATGTTGCCCGCCTCTCCTCTCGTCTTCTCAGGCGCTGTGCGGCTCGGTGAGCAGCGGGTAGACGCCGTTCTCGTCGTGGTCCTCGCGCCCGGTGACGGGCGGGTTGAAGACGCACAGACAGCGGAAGTCCCGTGCGACCCGCAGGGTGTGCCGTTCGTGGCCGTCGAGCAGGTACATGGTTCCGGGCGTGATGAGGTACTTCTCGCCCGTCTCCTCGTCGGTGAGTTCGGCCTCACCCTCGGTGCACACGACGGCCTCGACGTGGTTCGCGTACCACATGGACGTCTCGGTGCCGGCGTAGAGAACGGTCTCGTGCAGGGAGAAGCCGACGCGCTCGCGCGCGAGCACGATGCGCTTGCTCTCCCAGGTCCCGGACGCGGCCTTCACGTGCCGGTCGGTCCCCTCGATGTCCTTGAAAGAACGGACGATCATTCTTCGTTCACCTCTCTTCACATGCGACGCGCGTGGTGGTCAGGCCGTCTCGCGGACGGAGCGCGTCAGGATTTCCAGACCCTCTTCCAGTTCGGCGGGGGTCAGCGTGAGCGGCGGCAGGAGCTTGACCACCTCGCTCTGGGGGCCCGAGGTCTCGACGAGGAGACCGTGCTCATAGGCCTGCCGGCAGACGGCGGTCGCCCGGTCGGTGTCCTCGAACTCGAGGCCCCACACCATTCCCCTGCCCCGGTGGGTCGTTCCGGGGCGCCCGTCCTCGGCGCAGATCTCGCTCAGCGTCTGCTCGATCCGCGCGCCCTGGAGGAGCGTGCGATCGCGCAGGCCGCCGTCGTGCCAGAACGTCTCCAGGGCAGCGGTGGCCGTGACGAAGGCGGGGTTGTTGCCGCGGAAGGTGCCGTTGTGTTCGCCGGGCTCCCAGATGTCCAGTTCCGGCTTGAACAGGCAGAGCGACATGGGCAGGCCGTAGCCGCTGATGGACTTGGACAGGGTCACGATGTCGGGGGTGACGCCCGCTTCCTCGAAGGAGAAGAACTCGCCGGTGCGGCCGCAGCCCATCTGGACGTCGTCGACGATGAGCAGCATGTCGCGGCGCCGGCACAGGTCCGCCAGCTGTCGCAGCCACTCGGGGCGGGCGACGTTCACGCCGCCCTCGCCCTGGACGGTCTCCACGATCACGGCGGCGGGCTGGTTCAGCCCGGACCCCTGGTCCTCCAGCAGCCGCTCGAACCAGATGAAGTCCGGCGTCTGGCCGCCCAGGTAGTTGTCGAAGGGCATGGGCGTGGTGTGGACCAGCGGGACGCCGGCGCCGGCGCGCTTGAAGGCGTTGCCGGTCACGGCGAGCGAGCCGAGGGACATCCCGTGGAAGGCGTTGGTGAAGGAGACCACCGCTTCGCGACCCTTCGCCTTCCGCGCGAGCTTCAGCGCGGCCTCGACGGCGTTGGTCCCCGTCGGTCCCGGGAACATGACCTTGTACGGGAGGCCGCGCGGGGCCAGGATCTTGGACTGGAAGCTCTCCAGGAAGGCTCGTTTCGCGGTGGTCGACATGTCCAGGGCGTGCGTGATGCCGTCCCGCTCGATGTAGTCCAGCAGGGCGCGCTTCAGGACGGGATGGTTGTGTCCGTAGTTGAGCGACCCGGCTCCGGCGAAGAAGTCGAGGTACTCGCGCCCCCGCTCGTCGTACAGTCGGCTGCCGCTCGCCTTCTCGAAGACGGTCGGCCAGGCACGGCAGTAGCTGCGGACCTCGGACTCGACGGTCTCGAAAACACTCGGAAGCGGCTCGGTGATGGTCAACGAAATCTCCTTGTGAATGTGCGACGTACGGCGTGCGAAGCTGCGACGTGGCGTGGCGTGGCGACGGATCGGCGACGCGGCCGGCCTCGTGGAGGTGTCGTGAAACGGGCGGTGGGGACCGGTGGGCCGGGAAACGGTCAGAAGACCAGCGGCCCGATGCGGTGCAGGACCTCGGGAGCGTGTGCGTCGGCCTCGGGGAAGTCGCCGGGCGTGAAGAGCACCTCGCGGGTCAGCGGCGCGCCGTGGCGTGCGGCGTACGAGGCGAACAGTCGCTCCGAGGCGGCGTTGTCGGGCGTGATCGTCGTCTCGACGCAGCGCAGGACCTGCTTCTTCGCCTCGCGGACCGACAGGCCGTCGAGCAGCGCTCCGGCCACGCCCTGTCCGCGCAGGGACTCGTCGACGGCCACCTGCCAGACGAACAGGGTGTCGGGGGCTTCGGGCCGACGGTACCCGCTGACGAACCCGACGGGCCGTCCGCCCGCGTCGCGGGCGACCACCGAGGAGCCGGCGAAGTCACGGCACCACAGGAGGTAGCTGTACGAGGAGTTCAGGTCCAGGGCTTTCGAGTCACGAGCGATACGCCAGAGGGAAGCTCCGTCTTCCACGTCCGGGCTGTCGAGGCGCAACTCCCCGGGAAGTTCCAGGTAGCCGCTTCGGCTGCGGTCCAGTTCTGCATGTGCAGTGGTCATGCCGACGCAAGTTACCCAGCACGAGAGAAAAATGCATGGGTCCACAAGCTTCCGGATGGAAGGTCCGCATGGTATTGATGCGGGCGCGGAGCGGGCCGCGAATCCACCCTGCCGGCGATCTTCATATCGTGGGGAATCAGGACATGTCAGCCCAGCCGAGTCGTCTATAACAAGACTGTAACTTCTGCTTTTCGCCTGCGCGTCGTCCTCTCGATCGTTACAATCCCGCAAACCTGTGGCCGTTTCGCCTCCGAAAGGCTGGGCAAAGCGGCCCCCATCCGGGCGCGGACCTGGGACGACGACCCGCGGGACGGTCAGCCGAGCCAGACGACGTCGATGACGTAGAGGCGGCCGGCGGACCGGTTGACGAAGTACACGGCGGCGAGCTGCCCGATCGTCGCGGAGCGGACGTCCTCCCCCTCGGGGTCCCGGTTGTCGAAGGCCGGGAAGGACCAGGGGTCGCGGGCGGCGATGTCGAGGACGTCACGGACGATCTCCACCGCGTACTCGGGAAGCACCGCGAGGGCCTTCGCCGCCTGCGGGGACAATCGCACCGGCCAACCGCTCACCGGCGGGTCCCGAGGAGGTCTTCGAGGGCGGTGCCGTCGCCGTCGTCCCCGTCCGCGGCCAGGAAGGCGTCGACGGCCGGAGCGGCGGCGAGGCGGACCTGCCAGGTGCGGACCACGTCGTGCAGCGGGGAGAGGCTGTAACTGTGGCGGGCGTACTCCAGGGCCTGCTCCCAGTCACGTGCGAAGGCCGGCTCCCAGCGCTCCGCGTGGCGGTCGGCCCGGATGCGGGCGAGCAGTTCGGCCGCCGCCGTGGGGGCGGGTGCCGGCGGCAGGGCGGGCGCGTACTCGGGCCGTGCGCTCATGCGTCCTCCAGGGGTTCCGGGCCGACACGCTAGCGAAGGCGGCCTCCCGTCGGCTCCCGTTCCGTCGCACCGCCGCGGACACGGGGCGATCGAGCACGCTCTGACGTGGGTGAACGCACCCCGAACGCACACGCCGGCCGTTTCGGGGTACGTTCGTTGGTACGGGGTGCGGCCTTGGCCATCAGGGTCGCGACGGGGGCCGCACCCCGACACTCGTTGAAACCGCGTCCACGCGCCGCTCGCCCACGCTCACGCTCACGGACCGCTGGGGAGCCGGAAGTCAGCCTTCGGGGCCCCCGTCAGCGCGCGCGTCGCCGCGTCCCGCCGGCGGGCGGCGGGAGTGCGGGTGAGGGGTCGGCGCCGCGCAGGTGGAGATTGCGGACCGTGTCGGCGATCTCGCGCTGGAGGTGCTCCCAGGAGACCAGCCGTTGCCAGAGGGGATCCGGTTCGCCCGGCACGGTGGCGCCCCGCGCCGTCCATTCGCGGGCGAGTTCCTCGAACAGGGGCGCCCCCTCGGCGCCCGCGCGGATCGCCTGTCGGGGAACGCGGGTGGCCAGGATGCCGTCGTCGGCGCCGCGGTGGCGAGCCGTGCCGGTGATCGTGGAGTGCTTCGGAGCCATGCCCACACAAACGATGCGTCACCCGCGCGGACACGACCTCGTCGGCCGCGGCCGGCGCGGTGGTCAGGACACGGCGGGGGTCACGCAGGCGTCGGTTTCCGACCGTGACGTGTCACGGGCCAGGACCGCGTTGAACTGGGCGCCGGTGAGCAGGGCGAGGTTGGTGAACCAGAGCCAGATGAGGAAGACCACGATCCCGGCGAGCGAACCGTAGAGCCGGCTGTAGGTGCCGAACTCGGTGTAGAGCGTGAAGAGCGCCGAGGCGGAGAGCCAGAGGACGGCCGCCAGCGCTCCGCCCGGAAGGCCGCGGCGGGTTCCCCGGGCGCGCGCGGGACCCGTGCGGAAGAGGATCATGATGAGCGAGATGGCGATGACGAGCAGGGTCGGCCAGCGCAGCACGGCCATGGTGTCCACTCCCTCGTAGCCCGCGGCGGCCACGACGCGGCGGGCGAAGGGCCCCGAGGCGACCAGGCTGGCCGCTCCGGTCACCAGCAGTCCCAGCAGCAGCGCGGCGGTCAGGACGAGGACGTGGGCGGCGCGCAGGGGCGGCCGCGTGTCGGGAAGGCGGTACATCGCGTGCAGCGCGCGGCGGAAGACCGCGAGGTAGCTGGAGGCCGACCACAAGGCGCTCACGATGCCGCCGGCGAGCAGCAGCCACATGGAGGACGGATCCGCGGTCAGGGAGTCGAGGACCTCGCGGAGCGTGGCAGCGGACTGGGGCGGGGCGTAGGAGGTGAGGTCCAGGATCAGCCGCTCGCGGGTGCCCGGACCGGCCAGACCCACGAGGGAGACCGAGACAAGCAGGGCGGGCACCAGTGCCAGGACCGCGTAGTAGGTGAGGGCGGCGGCGTAGTCGGCGACGTTGTCGTTCCACACGCGCACCGCGGTGTCGCGCAGGGCGGAGCGGGTGCGCACGGCGAGCGCGACGGCGCCGTTCCCCGGGATCGCCGGGGTGGTGCGGGGAGCGGTGCGGGGAGTGTTCGAGGCCACGGCCCGCTCATGCCCCTCGTGAGCGTTCCTACGCGCCTCGGGCCCTGGCCGCACACAGGGCCCGAACTCAAGATCGACACGTCACGCGATGGGCGGATTCCGCGTCGGTGCCGCGTTCGCGTCGTCCGGGCGGACTAGCCTGCGTCCTGCACAAACCCACCGATGCCGGGCAGTCGGAGACGCGACGCGCGCACCCGGCACCGGCAGCTGACCGAGGAACCCCGGTTGACAGGTCGCAGGACGACGGAACAACGCGCCGACCCCACCTGGCCGCGTACCCGCTATTGGTTCGACACCATCGTGGCGCGCGGGAGCGCGCTGCTCATCGGCTGGCTCACCCTGATGTGTCTGGCCATCGTGATCCCGGCCAGCATCGCGCTGGTCTGGGCCGACCAGGACGCGCCGAGGACCTGGTCCGGGCAGCTCGTCGCCGTCTGGGTGAGCGTCGGCCAGACCCTGAAGATCGGGGGCGCCGTCGGCAGCCCCCTGTACGTCGTCATCTCGGTCCTGTTGGCCCTGGTGGCGCTGTTGTTCGTCTCCACCCTCGTCAGCCTGATCACCACCGGCCTCAACGACAAGGTGCTGGCCCTGCGACGCGGCCGGTCCACGGTCCTGGAGGCGCGGCACACCGTCCTCCTCGGCTGGTCGGATCAGGTCTTCCCCATCGTCTCGGAGCTGACCGTCGCCAACTCCAACCAGCGCAGGGCCGTCATCGCCGTCCTCGGGCCGAAGGACAAGGCGGAGATGGAGGACGAGATCGACACCGCGCTCGGCCGCCTCGGTCACACCCGGCTGATCTGTCGCAGCGGTGTGACCACCGACCCCGCCGTCATCTCCCTGGTCAGTCCCGAGACCGCACGCGCCGTGTTGGTCCTGACCCACGAGGGCGAGGACGGAGACGCGCACGTGGTGAAGACGCTCCTGGCGCTGGAGGCGGCGGTACGCGGCCGGGGCCGCCCCTCCGTCGTCGCCGCGGTGCGCGACGGCCGCCACCACCGGGCGGCGGACCTGGCCGCTGGGGCCCACGGCCGGGTGCTGAACATCGAGGACATCACCGCCCGCCTCATCGCCCAGACCTCGTGCCAGCCCGGACTCTCCCTCGTCTACCAGGAGTTGTTGGACTTCGCCGGCGACGAGATCTACATGGTCGAGGAACCGGCCCTGGTCGGGCGCACCTTCGGTGACCTGCTGCTGGCGTACGACACCTCCAGCGTCGTCGGCGTCCTGCGCGGCGCGGGCGGCGTCGAACTCAACCCGGCCGCCGACAGTGTCCTCGGGGCCGGTGACCGGATCGTGCTGATCACCGAGGACGACGACACGGCGGCCAGGGCGGACCGGCCGCCCGCCGTGGACGAGGAGGCGATCGTGGTGCCGCACACGACGACGTTGCCCCCGGAACGGTTCCTGCTGCTCGGGTGGAACCACCGTGCCCCGCTCGTCGTCGGGCAACTCGACCGCTGTGTCCCCGACGGTTCGACCCTCGTGGTCATGGCGGAGGGCGAGGGGCCGCTGAAGGAGGCCGGCAGCTGCGCGCGGTCGTCGGGGCGCCGGCTGCGCGTCACCGTCCACAGCGGCGACATCACCGACCCGCGGATCCTCGACGAGCTGGACGTGCTCTCCTTCGACCGGGTCATCGTCCTCGGGTACGACGACGTGGCCACGGCGCCCGGGGCGCTCGGCGGTGACGACAGGACGCTGGTGACCCTGCTCCACCTGCGCGCGCTGGAGGAGGCGTCCGGCCGTGAACTGGCGGTCGTGACCGAGATGACCGACGACCGCAACCGGTTGCTCGCCCCGGCCCGGGAAGGAGCCGATTTCATCGTCGGTGGCAGGCTGATCAGCTTGTTGATGACGCAGATCGCGGAGAATCCCCACCTCGCCGACGTCTTCGACAGGCTGTTCACGGTCGGCGGTGACACCCTCCATCTGAAACCCGCCACGGGGTACGTGCTGCCCGACCGTGAGGTCACCTTCGCGACGGTGGTGGAGTCCGGTCTGCGGCAGGGGCACTGCGTCATCGGGTTCCGGCTCCACGAGGGCGGCGAGCGGGGCCCTTCGTACGGGGTCCGGATCAACCCGGACAAGCGGGAGCGGGTGCGGTTGGGGGCGGAGGATTCGGTGATCGTGTTGGCGCCGAACCCGGTGGCCGGGGACGCGGACGCCCTGTCGGGACGTCCGTTGCCCGGGGGCCGAAACCGTGCCCCGGCCACGGTGGAGGGTGTCGCGTGAGCGGCGGTGACCGGGCGCCGTCGGACGCCGCCGCCAAGCCGCCGCCGGGGGCGGGCCTCAGCCCGTGAGGGCGCCCGCGTCCTGGTCCTGGGCCACCACGAGGAAGGCGTCCTGGTCCAGGTCCATCACGACGCGCACCGTCTCGCCGCGGGCGCGGCGCCGCGCGGCGGATTCCTCGGCGGGCCAGCTTCCGCGCGGACCACCGGCGGGGAAAAATTCGAGAACCCTCGCACCCGTCACCCTCAACACCTCCGCCATGCGGCTCCGAAAAGTCTGTGTCCCACCGCTTGCCCGCGCCGCCCGCCGACATGCGCGCACGGGGCGTTCCGGGCTTTGCGGCCCCGCGCTCCTAGGGTGTGCTCCATGGCAGCGAAGATCAGCCCGGCCGGTGGGCGCGACCGGCGACGGCTCGGGTACCTGAGCGCGGCGGTGGTGTTCGCCATCGGCATGGCCGGCACGACGCTCCCCACCCCCCTGTACGGGTTGTACAGGCAGGAGCTCGGCTTCTCCGAGCTGATGGTGACGCTGGTCTTCGCCGCCTACGCCGTCGGGGTCATCGTCACCCTGCTGGTCGCCGGCAACTACTCGGACACGGCGGGCCGTCGACCCGTACTGCTGTACGCGCTGGGGCTGTCGGCGCTGAGCGCGGTCTGCTTCCTGCTGGAGGGCGGTCTCCCGCTGCTGTTCGCGGGCCGCGTGCTGTCGGGCTTCTCGGCGGGGCTGCTCAGCGGCGTGGGTACGGTCACCGTCCTGGAACTGGCGTCCCCCGAGCACAAGAGGCGCGCGGGGCTGGCCGCGACCGCGGCCAACATGGGCGGTCTGGGCTGTGGTCCGCTGCTGGCCGGGGTGTTGGCCGAGTACGCGCCGCTGCCGCTGGTCCTGCCGTTCCTGGCGCATCTCGTACTGCTGTCCTTCGCCTGCGCCATCGTGCTGCTGTTGCCGGAGACGGTCGAGCACCCCCTGCGCCTGCCTCCCCTGAAGCCGCAGGGCCTGTCCGTCCCGCCGGACATCCGCGGCGTCTTCGTGCCGTGCGCGCTCGCGGCGTTCGCCGGATTCGCGCTGCTCGGGCTGTTCACCTCGATCGCGCCGAGTTTCGTGTCCGAGACCCTGGGGGTGGTCAACCACGCCACGGCCGGTCTGGTGGTCTTCACCGTGTTCCTCGGCTCGACGATCGGCCAGGTCCTGGTGGGGCGCATGCCCGTGGGGCGGGCGCTGCCGCTGGGCTGCCTCGTGCTGGTGGTCGGTCTCCTGCTGGTGGGAGCCTCGTTGTGGACCGAGTCGATGCCGCTGCTGGTGGCGGGGGCGGTGTGCGGGGGGCTGGGTCAGGGGATGGCCTTCCGCGCCGCGCTGACGGCCGTGAGCGACGCCGCGCCGCCCGCGCACCGGGGCGCCACGATCTCCTCGTTCTTCGTGGTGGCGTACGCGGGCATCTCGCTCCCGGTGGTCGGCGTGGGCGCGTTGACGCTGTGGCTCGGGCTGGTGGGTGCCGGGCTGACGTTCACCGTGTGCGCGACGGTGCTGGCCGCGGGGACGGGCCTGTACCTCCTGCGGCACCCGCCGACGGCGCCCTCGCCGTCCGCGTCCTGAGTCCCGGCGTCACCGGCGGGGGCGCGAGCCCGCCGCGATGCGGGTGGGGCGCCCGAAGCGGACCGCCACCCCGGGTGAGTACAGGACGCTGACCGGGTCGCCGACCGGGGCGGGCAGACCGGCCGCGGTGATCAGGTCCTCCCGGCATTCGAGCAGCTCCGCTCGGTGCAGCGGCCAGCGGGGGTGGGTGTTGGGCAGGTGCAGCGGGCCACCGGGGAAGTCGTTGTGCAGGCACCAGCGTGCCGTGAGGAAGTGCTCCAACTCCGTTGGCTCCTCAATGGGTTGGCCGACGCGGACGGCGATCCTCGAGTGGGCCCCCCGAGGCCCGGGCCACTTGCGCACACCTGTGTACGTGACGATGTCACCGGTGCGGTCGACGGACATCCGCGACCACTGGTAGGGAAGCCGGAACGCGGTACGGGCGACCGCCACGGACATCAGGCGCGAGGCGTCCAGGGAGCGGAAGACGACCCCGCGCCGTCCCCGGGCGTCCACCGAGTACAGGCGTACGTTCGTCTCCGGGAAGGATCCGAGGTACGGGACGCCGGGCAGCCCGAGCCAGCCGACGCGATCCATTCGGAAGGCGATGAGGCCGACGTACGTGACGCCGTCGAGGGTGTCGGGGACGGTCCCGGGCGGCAGCAGCGGAGCCACGTCCGCCGGGTCCACCGGCCAGTGCAGGAACGCGAGGTCGAGCCAGGACTGCGTCAGCAGCGGACGCGTCGAGGAGAAGGGCGGCTCGCTGCGGACGGGTTCGCGGGGGAACGACACGGTCCCAGTGTCCCAGTCCGGCGCCGGGCGGGGAGCGGTCAGGGCTGCGGGTCCGGCGGTCGGAACGACGACAGCATGGCGATGAAGGAAGCGGACCCGGTGATCACCCCGGGGCGTCCGCTGCCCGGCGGCGCGGGCTCCACGCCCACGGCCTCGACCCCGCCGTCGTGGATCCACAGCACCTTCGGGCTCAGCCGCTGTTCGGGCGGGGCCTTCTCCCAGTTGTCGAGCACGACGGTGGAGTAGCCGACGAGCTGGGAGTGCAGGTCGGGTCCGTCGACGGCCTGGAAGTACAGGAATCCCTCGTGCGGCACCATGGCGAGGATGCCCAGGGGGGCGGGGCGGCCCAGGAGGTCGCCGGCCCGCAGCAGGTGGGTGCAGGTGAAGCCGGTCTCGCAGGTCACGGAGACCATGGGGTTGGCCGCGCCGCTGTCGTCCCGGGTGACGGGTTCGGCGGCGAGGTTGCGTTCGGCCACCGCCCACACCTCGTCCGCGTCGACGTTCCACGAGCGGAACTGCGACGCCGGCACGGGGGACGAGCGGTCGCCGTCCACCCGGATCACCAGGACCACCGCCAGGTCCTCGGTCATGGGTCGGACCAGCGCGAAGTCCTCGGCGACGGTGCGGGCGGGCACGACCCGCGGCAGCAGCAGCGGACGGACCTCCTCGAAGCCCGCCGCGTGCAGGGCGACGCGGCGGTCGCCGAGCTCCAGGAGAGCGTTGAGGTGCCGCACGGCGGCTTCGCGCCATTGTTCCCGGGGCAGCGGCCGGACCAATTGGGCGATCTCCGCCAGGTCCAACGGGAGCCCGCTGCCGATGCCGAGCTGGAGGTGACGCTCGGCGCCGAACCGCATGGGCTGGTCGGAGCCGTCCCCGTCGAGGAAGAGTCCATTGAGGAGGGCCAGGAACGACTGCCATTCGGCCGGCCCGAACCAGGGACACCACGGCGGGACGGGCAGCCCGGTGTCGGCGGATGCGGCGACCTTCTTCGCTCTGCGGAACAAGGGCATGCGCGACAGGCTAAGGCCGCGTGAATCCCGCTGTGAGCGCGTAAACAAGGCTGATGGACGGCGAGTTCAGGCCGGCGGGGGTCCTGCGCACGCTCCTGCCGTGGTTCGCGGAGCACGGGTACGCGTTCACCTTCCCGGTCCGCACCGCCGGCTGAGCCCGGTCCCCACCGCCGACCGAGGTCGCCGGGCCGGGGTCACCTCCCAGCCGTCGGCTACCAGGCGGTAACGTCGGTCTCCGAGGATTGGAGTTCCATGACCCGCCTGCTCAGCGTTTCCGACAGCGTCATCATCGAGGCCGCCCCGTCCACGGTGTACCGGCACGTGTGCGACCCCTCGCTCATGGGCCGCTGGAGCCCCGAGAACCTGGGGGCGACCCTCACCCGCGAGCCGGGCCCCGTACCGGTCGGGACGGTCTTCGACGGGCACAACAAGCGCGGCGCCTTCCGCTGGACCACCCGCTGCACGGTGATCGCCGCGGACCAGGACGAGCTGTTCCGTTTCCGGGTCCACTCCATCGGGCTGAAGCGGCCGCGCCTGCGCGGTCCCATCGCGACCTGGGAGTACCGGTTCGAGGCGGTCCCCGAGGGGACGAGGGTGACGGAGACCTGGACCGACGACCGCCGCTCGTGGCCGGATCTCGTCGCGAACGTCTTCGACAAGATCGCTACGGGCGGCCACACCTTCGCCGATTTCCAGCGCCGGAACATTCGCGTCACCCTGCGCAACCTCAAGGCCGCCCTGGAGTCCGACGCGGGCAAGCGGTAGCGGCGGACGGAGCGGCGGCCTCGACGCGCCTCGCGCCGGCGGCCGCGCCCCTCCCCCGCGACCCGGGGAGCCGTTTCGAGCGGAATAATCCGGCCACACTAGTTGCTATATACATCGATCGGCGCGGTGTGCCGTTCCTCCCCGGACGGGGCCGGACGCGCGCCCGCTCGACGATCGCCGCAGATCCGCACGTCCGGCGACGGCAACGCCCGGCCTGGCCTTTCCCTCAGGAGTCACCGCATGTCGAACCACCCTTCGGAGCAGCCCGCAGAGACCGTCGAGCGCCTGCGCGCCGGCTTCGCCTCCGGTCGCACGAAGTCGCTCGCCTGGCGTACGACGCAGCTCCGCGCGGTACGCGCCCTGCTCAAGGAACGCGGGGACGAGCTGGCCACAGCGCTCCACGCGGACCTCGGCAAGGGGCGCGAGGAGGCCTACCGCACCGAGATCGACTTCGTCGTGCGGGAGATCGACTACACGCTGGACCACCTCGCGCAGTGGCTCCGCCCCCAGCCGGTGGCTGTTCCCGAGCGGCTGAGCCCGGCCACCGCCCACACCGTGCTGGATCCGCTGGGCGTGGTCCTGGTCATCGCCCCGTGGAACTACCCGCTCCAACTGCTGCTGGCCCCGGTCATCGGCGCGCTCGCGGCGGGCAACTGCGTCCTCGCCAAGCCCAGCGAGCTGGCCCCGGCCACCTCCAGGTCCGTGGCCGAACTGCTGCCGCTGTACGTGGACACCGACGCGGTCGCCGTCGTCGAAGGAGGCGTCCCCGAGACGACGGAGCTGTTGGCGCAGCGCTTCGACCACATCTTCTACACCGGGAACGGCACGGTCGGCCGGATCGTGATGCGTGCCGCGGCCGAGCACCTCACACCGGTGACACTGGAACTCGGCGGCAAGTCGCCCGCGTTCGTCGACCGCGGCACGGACCTGTCCGTCGTGGCCGCCCGGCTCGCGTCGACGAAGTTCATGAACGCGGGGCAGACCTGCGTCGCCCCCGACTACGTCCTCACCGACCCCGAGACGGCGCGGGAGCTGGAGAAGGCCCTCACCGACGCCGTGCACGCGCTGTACGGGGACGACCCGGCCGCCTCCCCCGCGTACGGCCGCATCGTCAACGACCGTCACTTCGACCGCCTGACGGGCCTGCTGGCGTCAGGCCGCACGGTGGTCGGCGGCGATCACGACCGGGCGGCACGGTACATCGCTCCGACGGTGCTGGCCGAGGTGGCCCCGGACTCCGCCGTGATGAGCGAGGAGATCTTCGGGCCGATCCTGCCGGTGGTGGAGGTGGCCGGGCTGAACGAGGCCATCGCGTTCATCGGCGGCAGGGACAAGCCGTTGGCCCTGTACGCCTTCACCGAGTCGCAGACCACGCGGGAGCGCCTCACCCGCGAGACCTCCTCGGGTGGGCTCACGTTCGGTCTTCCCGTGGCCCATCTGACCGTCTCCGACCTCCCGTTCGGCGGGGTGGGCGAAAGCGGCATGGGCAACTACCACGGCCACTGGTCCATCGCCACCTTCAGCCACCTCAAGGCGGTCCTGGACAAGCCGCTGGGCTGATCCCGCGCCCCGGCTCCGCCGTGGCGGCGTGTACCTTCGGCTTCCATGGACACGACTGCGCGGAAGCCGGGGAACGAAGTCGAGGCGCCCGCGGAGAAGCCGGGTTGGGACGTGGCGGTCCTGCTCGGCGGCGGTTTCCTCGCGGCAGTGCGGCTCGGTGGCACGGACGGTTGGTGGACGGCCCTGTGGCTGCCCTTGCTCGTCCTCGCGCTCCTGGCCGTGTCGCACGAATGGACGGTGCTGGTCCGGGCCCGCTTCCGGATGGGCCCCGGGCAGTGGTTCCCCCTGGTGGCCGCGCACATCGCGGTTCTCTTCGGGCTCGCCGTCGTGCTGGGGGCGATCGGCTCCTGATCGGTGCTCCGGCCCCGCGACCCGGGCTCGCGCCGGCGCCATCAGTGGGGTTCACCGCGACACCCGCACACGGGGCCGCCGGCTCCCGGCTCGGGGACCCATCATGGCGTTGCCGAACCGTCACCGATGGATGGAGAGCCGAATGAACCGTGTGTGGACGCGCACCCTCTCGCTGGTCGTCCTCGCGGGTCTCGCCGCCGGCGCGACGGGGTGTTCCGACAGCGGCACTCCGTCCGACGTCGCATCGAAGGCGGCGTCCGCGGTGCAGTCGGTCGGGGCGGGTCTGGACTCCGCGGCCGCCGAGGCGAAGAAGAAGCTCGACGGGGTGAAGGACGGGGCGAACGCGAAGAACGACGTGACCCTCGGGGCCGTCGCCCGGGACGCCGACGGGCGCACCACCGTCCCCGTGACGGTGTCCAACACCGCCGGGGACCAGAAGTCCTTCGCCGTCCAGGTCAACTTCCGCGACAGCGGGGGCAACCTGCTGGACACGGTCGTGGTGACCCTCGCGGACGTGGCCGCCGGCGCGACCGGCAAGGGCGCCGCCCGCAGCACCCGGAGCCTCTCGGGCGAGGTGAAGGCCGAGACCGGGACCGCCCTGCGCTACTGACCACGCGCGCGACGGCCCCGGCCCGCGGACACCTCGGGCCCACACCTCAGGCGGGGCCGCCGGCGGTGGCGGTCGGCCCCGGTTCGGCCGTCGGTTCCGGCCCGCTCTCCGTTCCCGACCGCGTCCCGGCCTGCGTCCCGTCCTCGGACGGGGGCTCGTCGTTCTCGTCTCCCGCGTAGGCGCGCAGGTGACCGATCACGGTGTTGGCGACGGCGACCAGCGGCACGGCGACGACGGCGCCGCCGATCCCCGCGACCAGTCCGCCGGTCGCGACGGCCAGGACCACGGCCAGGGGGTGGACGCGTACGGCCCGTCCCAGGATGAAGGGCTGGAGGATGTGCCCTTCGATCTGCTGGACCGCGAGCACCACCAGCAGGGCCATGAGCGCGGTGAACACGCCCTGGGTGACGAGTGCGACGACCACCGCCAGGGCCCCGGACACCACCGCGCCGACCAGCGGCACGAACGACGCCAGGAAGATCACCACGCCGATGGGCACGGCGAGCGGCACCCCGAGGAGGTAGATGCCGATGCCGATGAACAGCGCGTCGATCAGAGCGACGATCATCGTTCCGCGTACGTACGCGGTGAGCGTGCGCCAGGCCCGCGGGCCGGCTCCGGCCACGCCCGGCCGGGCCACGGCCGGGACCAGCTTGAGCGTCCACTGCCAGATGCGCTTGCCGTCGTACAGCAGGAAGAGCGTGGAGAACATCGCCAGCAGCATGCCGGTGAGGATCTCCACCAGCACGGTCACGCCCTGGAGGCCCTTGGTGGTGATCTCGCTGGTGCTGGTGCCGATCGCGTCGCTCAGGTTCTTCGCGACATCGTTGATCTGCTGCTCGGTGACGTGGAACGGGCTGTCGAGGAGCCACTGTTTCAGTTCCTCGATGCCTTCCTGGAGGCGCCCCGAGAGGGTGTCGAGATTGTCGAGCACCTGCCAGACCACGAACCAGCCGACCAGACCCAGCACGATGAATCCGCAGATCGCGGTGACCGCGGTGGCCAGGCCCTGGGACAGGCCGCTGCGGTGCAGCCGGGCGACCGTCGGTTGGAGCAGCGCGGTGACCAGGAGCGCGACGACGAAGGCGAGGACGACCAGGCGGACGGCGCCGATGACCCGCATCAGCACCCACAGCGTGGCCGCGAGCACCAGGAACCGCCAGCCCGCCTCGGCCGCCACCCGAATGCTCCAGGGCACCGCCACGGCCGGGTCCGGCGTACGGGGGCGGGCGCGTCGGGCCTCCGCCGCCCGCTCCTCCTGCGCGTCCTCCCCGTACTCCGCGTCGCGGCGCGCCTGGGCCTGCGCGCGGCGCTCGCCGAGCGCGGTCGCGCCTTCTTTCACGCGGTCGAGCCATCTGTGGATTCCGGGCATTCGGAACCTCCCTCCGTGTCGTTGCCCTTCTGCCCTCGATCTGCTCCGCCAGCCGGGTGTCACCCGGTCGGTTCGGGAGTCGATTCACACGGCGCGGGGCCCGGCGTCGGATGTTCGACGCCGGGCCCCGGGTGCTGCGGTTCCGCTGTCCACGACGGGTTGCCTCCGCTGTCCGTTGGAGGGCGACTCGCCCCGGCACGTCCAGCGTGGTTCATCCCGCCCGCCCCGGCATCCGCTTCTGTCGCGGCGACCGGCGGACGCGCATCGGGTCAGGTGTTGAGGAGGCGGTTGAAGAAGGAGCGGTAGCGCTGCAGTGCGAGGCGCAGGTCCTCCGTGGCCACCTGTTCGCCGCGGTCCCACTGGCCCTCCAGGTCCTGCTTGTGCGCGGAGAACGTCCGGGCGAGCTCCTGCATCACCTCGGCCACCAGGGTGTCGGCGGACCGCACCGCTTCCTGGGGGTCGTCCACGAAGCGTCCCTGGATCTCGCTCCACTGCTTGCGCAGGCCGTCGCCGTCGGCTCCGCCGAGCAGGGGCTCGTCGGACTCCCCGGCGCCGACCTCGCCCGTGTGCGCGTCGGTACGCGCCGGCTCGTCCCGAAGACCGTCCCGGCCGAGCGTGCGCGGGTCGTCCGCCAGGACGTCGCGCGGGTCGTCCCGTACGGCGGCGTCCCGCGGGTCGTCCTGTACGGCGTCCCGCGGGTCGCCCGGCAGGTCGTCCCGTATGACGTCGCCGTCGGTTCCGGGGGTGGTGTCGCTTCCACCGGGATACACGCCGGAGCCGCGCTCGGTGCCCGGGTGGGCGAGGTTCTCCGTGGTGAGGCGACCCTCGACGGGTCGGCCGGCCGTGTCGTCGTTCTCCCGCATGTCATCGGCTCCCTTGGTTCGTGTTCGTCAGCAGGTCGTCGAACAGAGCGCGGTAGTGCACCATCGCTCCGCGGAGTTCCTCGGTCGTCGTCTCGCCCTCGCCGCTGCGCACGTTGACCTCGTGGGCCGCGCGGTAGTGTTCGAGGGTGCGTCCGTGTTCGACGGAGAGGTCGCGCAGTTGTCCGTGGAACCCGTCCGCCGGGTAGCCGCGCTCCCGCATCAACCGGGACACCAGCTCGTCGGCCCGGGCGACCGACCCTTCCGGGCGGTCCACGAAGGCTTCCTGTACGCCGCGCCACTCCTCGGCGTACTCCGTCCGGCGTTCGGCGGGAAGGTCCTTGATTTCGAGCGTGTCGTGGCGCTGTTGGCGCGCCCGCAGCTCGCGGTCGGCCGCCATCCGGCCGCCGGCGGCCTCGGCCGTCCGGTCGTACTCGGGGCCGAACTGCCGCTGGAGGTGCCTGCGGCGCGTGAACAACCACAGCCCCGCGGCGAGGGCGATGAGCACCAGCGCGGCGGGAACGATGATCGCGATGAGCGTGCTTGTGGACATGCTGGCCTCCAGGCCGCGGCCTCGTCTCTTCGGTTGCTCAGGCGGCTGCCCGCAACCCCCGGGCACAAACCCGCCCGGGTGGAGTCGAGTTGAGTGAGTATCGGTGAGGGGTGGCGCGGGGGCCACGGGTGCGCGCTCCGCCCGCGGGAGTGGTGCCTCCACCCCTCGGCGGGTCGTGCGGCGCGTCAGTTCGTGTGCGGGTGGGGCGGGCCGGCGGGGTGGAAACAGGCGGTGATCGCCTTGCCGCCGTGGCAGGCGTGCACGTCCCAGGTGTCGGCGAGCGTCGCCACGATGCCCAGGCCGCGCCCGGAGGTCGCTTCTTCGCCGGCCTCGCGCTGCCGGGGCAGGCGGGGGTCGCCGTCGGCGACACTCACGTGCAGGCAGCTGCCGTCCCATGTCAGCACCAGGTGCGCGGCACCGTCGGCGTGCAGGTGTGCGTTGGTGACCAGTTCGGACACGGTGAGCAGGACGGAGTGCACGGTGTCCGGTGCTTCCTGTGCCCAGGGAAGGGTGTCGAGGTGTTCGTCCGTCCAGCGGCGTGCCGCACGGACTCCTTCGGCGATGGGGAACGAGCGTGCCCATCCGACCGCCTTCATCACCACTGGCTCCGCCTCCCGCCTGCTTCCGGACCGTACCGGCTCGTGTATCCGTCGCTCGCGTACCCGTCGCCGCCTGGGGCATGCCCTGGGGCGTCCCGCGGCGGCGTCGTCATTCGGCGCTGAAGACCTCGGCGAGGAAGCCGTCCACGTCCTGGTTCTCCGCCCCCGCGGCCACGACGGCGTAGGTCTGTTCCAGGAACCGCGACACGGCTCCGGCGTCCGCGAGCAGCACCGCTCGTCCCTGACCCGACGAGGGGTCACCCCGCAGCTCGAAGCGGACGGCGGGATCCGCGCCGTTCCGCTGTGGTCGCAGGGTGACGTCGCCCTCCCCCACGGGCCGGCGGAGGCCGTCGGCCAGCATCTGCCGGTCGAGGTACCACTGGGCCAGGAAGGTCTCGCCGTACACGAACTGCGCCTTGACCGCGTACGGGTCGCTGCCGTCGTAGGTCATCCGGGCCTGGACGACGAGC
Source organism: Streptomyces sp. NPDC102278 (assembly GCF_044766345.1). NCBI lineage: Bacteria > Bacillati > Actinomycetota > Actinomycetes > Kitasatosporales > Streptomycetaceae > Streptomyces > Streptomyces sp. NPDC102278. Next base: position 252,462 of record NZ_JBIWLV010000002.1, read on the forward strand.
GGGAGTCCCGTCTCCTCTTCCAGACGCATTGAGATCGAGTCCGACACACAGGTCTTCACATGGGCCTCCGGAACGCGGGCGGTGGATTCATCCGCCTGCCCTCGGAAAGCCCCCTCATGCCTGGCCGGTTCCTCAGTCCTCGGCGGTGTAGCGGAAGCGGGCCCACAGGGGCAGCAGGAACCAGCAGAGGAGGAACCAGAGGAACACGCCGCCCACGATGCACGGCGCGAGCATGTTGTGCGTGGCGACCCGCAGGACGAGCAGCAGGGCGGTCACGAGGGTGGCCAGCAGCAGGACGAGTCCCACGAAGGTGAGGCGGGAGGCCCAGGCCACGGCCTGCGGCTTGATGCGGCGGCCCGAGACGATCCGGTGGAAGGCGACCGGGGCGATCAGGGCGCCGGTTGAGAGCGAGCCCAGGACGACGGTGATGATGTAGATCGTCTTGTCGGTCGACGGGAGGTCGTGGAAGAGCGGGGTGAACACCACCGTCAGCAGGAAGCCGAAGAGGATCTGCACGCCGGTCTGGGCCACGCGTATCTCTTGTACGAGTTCCTGCCATTGCCGGTCGGCGCGTTCCTCGGGGCTCTCGCCTCTGCCGTCGTGCGATCGCCCCCGGTCGGCGGCGGGGGTCTTGCCCCCGTCGTCGGACGCGGCCTGTGCGTGGTCCGCCATGATGATGTCCCTTCTGGCGGCCTTCCGGCCGCGCGGCATGGGTCCGCGTGACGCGCGGTGGGGAGGGAGCCCTCCCGAAATCATCGAACGCATGCCCGGGCGAACAGGTCTCACACCCACCGGATCCCGTGCGCGCGGGCGTGGTCACCGTGGGGGCAAGAGTGGGGGCGGACACCGCGTTTCGGTGCCCGCCCCCACCCGTGCGGTGGAACGAACCACCGGCCCGGTGCGTGGGGTTGCCGCGTACCGGGCCGGTGCGGGACGGCGGTGAAGGACACCGCCTACCGGCGCCGCCTAGTAGTAATGCTTCCGTCCGCCCAGCGCGTGCCCCATGGCACCCAGGATCCACAGGATCAGGCCCACGACAATGAGGATGATCCCGATGGTGTACAGGATGCTGATGTGGGCCACGATCGCGACGATGAGCAGGATTACTCCGAGGATGATCACGGTGCCCTCCGATCTTCGCGTGATGATTCGCTTCTCTTCGGACCCGGTTGCCGCACGGCTCCGGGGTGGCGGACGGTTCAGTGTCCGAACAGGTGCCGCCTTCGAGGGACTCCTCCCGCGGGACGGGACTCGTCGGTGGACGGGGTGGGGGTGTTGGGGGCCTGGGTCGGGCCTTCGCCGGTCGTGACCGGTGTGGGCGCGACCCCGTTCGCGGGATGCCGGGCCGGAGCGGCCCCGGCATCCGCGGCAGCGGCCTCGCGGGCGCTGATCAGTTGATCGCGTTCCGCTCGGGCGGCGGCCTCCTGTCGACGCGACTCGTCGAGTTCGGCACGCGCGGCCCGGCCCTGCCTGAAGGCACGGCGGGCACCCGCCAGCAACAGGAGGAGACCGAACAGCACGATGGCGCCGAGCACGATGCCGTACAGGAACAGCGTGCCGGTCGAACCGGTGACGTGGTAGCCGAAGACGTCGAATCCCTGCCCGATCCCGTGGCCGGCCCCGGCGTTGCCGAGGACACCGGCGACTGCGACGACGACCGCGGCGATCAGAACGACCAGCCCGAGGATGATCAGCATGGCGCCCTCCCGGCGAATTCGTGCGCCGGAGGGGCGCACGGGGCAGGCTTCAATCACGCTCCTGCCCGCTTATCCGTTCTTCATACCGGGCAACGTTCATTGCCCCGAAACCCTCCGGAAAGGCGGCGCGCGGGAACCGGTGGCTCTCGGGGCGTGCCGGTGAGGTGCGGCCGGTCGTTGATGCTCCCGTGGAGCGCCGATTTCAGTTGAGTGACGAGGCCTGGACCGCGATCGAGACGCGGCTCGGCAGGCCCGCGGCCCGTGTGGAGCGCACGGCCGTCGAGGCCATCGTGTGGAAACTTTCGACGGGCGCCGCCTGGCGGGATCTACCCGCCCGGTACGGCCCCTGGCACAGCATGGCCGAGCGGTACCGGATCTGGGTCGGTGACGGCACCTGGGGCCGCGTCGAGGCAGCGCTGGTGTCGTCCCCCGCCGACCTGGTGGGCGAGGACGACTGGAGCACCCGGTGGCTCCCCCGGCAGGCCGACGCCGGACCCGTAGACGAGGCCTCGGGCCTCGCCGCCCGGACGGGGCCCGCCGGTGAGGCCGGGGCGCCTTGACCGGCCCGGCGGCCGGACGCCGCGCGTCGACCCGGTGACCACTTCGCCGATCCGTCGTTGAACCCGACGCTCGGCGAAATGAACGCCACGAGGTCCCGGAGCCCCCGCATCCGGGACCTCGTGGCGTCTCGGGCCGCCCGTGGACGCCGGGCGCCGCCGCCCGCCCGAGGTCAGCGAAGGCCCCAGATCCGCACGCCGTGGTCCGTGGGAGAGACCGTGTACCAGGTGCCGTCGCCGAGGGCGCGCGCGGTTCCCGTGACGGGGTACGGATGGACGAGGGGCTCCGCCGTTCCCCTGCGGGCCAGGTCCACGATCCAGTACCGGCCCGCGCCGGACTCCTCGTCGCTCTCGACCGTGCCGGCGATGACGGTGTGTTCGTCGAGGAAGGCGGCCTCGTAGTCCCAGAAGGCCTCGACGTCGGGGGCGTCCGGGTCCGCTTCCGGATGCCGAGGAATCACCTCTTCGGCACGCAGTTCGGCCTCCGGTTCGGGATCCGCGGAGCCGTCCACGAGCCGGTGGGCGACGAGTGCCTCCTGGCCGTGCGTGACCGTCAGCAGGCGCGCGCCGCCCGGACTCACCGCGGACAGCACGAGGGCCTCGCCCGCGAACGAGTCGACGGACAGCCTCTCGCCGTCCCAACGCCCCCACCGCAGGGGGGCGCCGTCCTGCCCCTCGCCGATCGACAGGCCCATCTGCCCCGGATCGACGTGCGGGACGTGGACGGAGCCGGCCGCCGCCGAGCCCGTGGCGGCGCGGGCGAGGATCCTCCCGTCCGCGGCGTCGACGACCAGCCATTCCTCCGCCCCCGCGGCCCGCCCGTGGCCGTCCCGCTCGTGGTCGTCCCGCTCCAACGGCCCCCGTACGTGGGCCCACACGAGGGCTCCGTCCGCGGAGAAGACGGCCGAACCGCCGCTCGCGTACCGGTGCCCGCGATCGTGTGCGTACTCCTCGAAGGTGTCGTGGGACGCGCACCCCGCCCAGCAGCGGTGCCGAACCTCCCAGCGCACCGCTCCCGTCCGGTCCACGGCCGTCAGGGCGTGCACCCCCGAGAAGACGGCCACGTCCCCCGACGGCGCCACCGCGCACCGCCCGAACCGGCGGGGCCAGGGGGCCGGGATGCGGACGGGCGGCGCGGGCGGGCGGCCCCCGACCGGGCCCGCCAGTTCCTGAACGACCAGCTCGGCGTCGCCGCGCTGGACCAGCAGCCGCCTCGACGGGGACCAGGACTCCACGTGGGGGGCGTCGGCCCCGGCGGGAGGCAACACAGGGGCGATGGTGGTCAGGAGGCGGGCGAAGGAGGGCACTGGTTCTCCGGAGCGAGGACGTCGACCGACGGGCACCGGCACCCTATGGCGCGGCGCCGACAGCGGCGCCGCCGGCTGCGGGCTGCGGGCTGCGGGCTGCGGGCTGCGGGCTGCGGGCTGCGGGCTGCGGGCTGCGGGCTGCGGGCTGCGGGCTGCGGGCTGCGGGCTGCGGGCCACCGATCGCCGGGTCACCGGGTCACGGGGTCACCGGGTCACCGGGTCACCAGGTCACCGGTCACACGGGAAGGCCCGCCGCCCGCCGACGCTCCAGCATCTCCCCGACCGAGACCGTCGGCATCTGCCCGGCCAGCGCCACCGCGACCCTGGGGCCCCGGTCGTCGTCGGCGGCGAGCGTCGCCCGGCCCCACCAGCGCAGCAGCACGCCCTTCGCCTCGTCGGGCGCGGCGACCAGGAGTTCGGCGTGGAACTCCCGGCGCCGCTCCCCCGACAGCGCCGCCGCGATGCCCTCGGCGTTCCGCGGGATCCGGCGTGGGCCGTGCGGGTGAACCGGCTGCGCGCTCATGGGACGCTCCCTCGATCGACTGCTGCCCCGAGTCTGCCCCCTGGCGGCCCGCGAGGTCGAGCGTTCGCGCGCGAAGTCCGGTACGCGTGCCCGGCATCCGCGCCGCCTCGACGGTACCCACCGAGGCCGCCGGCAGCCGCCGCCGTGGTCTGCGCCACCGTGCCCGGAGGTCCGCGACCGGGCCGCTGCCGCGTCCGCGCTCTCGGTCCCTCACTCGCGGACGGGAAGCCGGCCCGGCCTCGTCGATCATTCGGAGCCGCGCCGCCCGGGGATGGGCCGGTGGCGGGCGAAGGTTTTCGGTCGGGCGCCCGTCGCCCGCGCACCCGCGCCGTCTGGTCGCGAGGTCCGGTCCGTGCCACCGCGCCGCGTGTCCGGGCGCCTCGGCTGCCCCCGCGCGCACGCGTCGCCCGGACCGGACCTCGCGACCAGGCGTTCATCCGTCGGCCACGAAATGTTTCTTACCGGCCAGTAGACATCCCGACGACGCTCCCCAAGCATGGGCGCGTACATGCCAATGTGACGAGGAGCGTCCCCCATGCGCAGCACCCGCCCCCGCACGACCCGCACCGCCACCGCCGCCGCGGTGGCAGCCGCGGCCACCGCCTTGGCCCTGCTTCCGGCCACCGCCGCCGATGCGGCAGATCGGTCCGCGCCCACCACCGCGCTCGCCATGGCGGCCTCGGCCCCCGCCGCGTCCGCGCCCGGCGGCAACGCCGCGATCCTCGGCATCGACTACGCCACCTGGCAGCGGGACGTCGCCGCCGTCATCGACGCGGCCCGTCCCGCCATCGAGCAGCGCATCACCGCCTCGCCCGCCGGTGAGAAGCCCGCGCTCGTCCTCGACATCGACAACAGCTCGCTGGAGACCGACTTCCACTGGTTCTGGACCTTCCCCACCCCCGCGATCGGCAAGGTCCGTGAGCTCACCCGGTACGCGAACGAGCGCGGCGTCGCCGTCTTCTTCGTGACCGCGCGCCCGGGGATCGTGTACTCCCTCACCGAACGCAACCTGAAGGCCGTCGGCTACCCGGTCTCGGGCCTGTACGTACGGGACCTGCCCGACCTGTTCGAGGAGGTCAGCGCGTACAAGACGGGCAAGCGCGCCGAGATCGAGGCACGGGGCTACACGATCATCGCCAACATCGGGAACAACAACAGCGACCTCGTCGGCGGTCACGCCGAACGCACCGTCAAGCTGCCCGACTACGGCGGCAAGCTGTCCTGACACCGGCGGGGCCGCGGCCGGCAGGCCGTCGTGCGACGCACGGCCACCGCCCGCGGCCCGCACGGCCACCCGCGCGCGGGCCGGGCGCACCCGCCCACCGCCCACGAGGAACCCGGCCGCCGAGTGGTGTGGATCACGGCAACGTATCGCGCGTGGGCGGCGACTTGGGGGTGCAAGGTCACCGCCCGAGGCAAGGAACGAAACTCACGTGTCCACTCCCTCCCACCGCCGTACCCGTACCCGCCGCATCGCCGTCCTCGCGGGCGCCTCCGTCGCCGCGGCGTGCGTGCTCGGCGCCGTACCGTTCGCGATGAGCGCCCAGGCCGCCCCCGATCTCGCGCGTGCCCCGCTTCCCGCCCGCGACGGGTGGGCGTCCGACGGGAAGGGCACCACCGGCGGATCCGCCGCCTCCGCCGGCCGCGTGTTCACCGTCTCCACCCGGGCCGAACTGGCCCAGGCGCTGAGCGCCGGTTCCGCGACGGCGCCGCGCGTCGTCCGCGTGAAGGGGGCCATCGCCACGAACGTCGACGACTCCGGCCGCCCCCTCGGCTGCGACGACTACGCCAAGGGCACGGGATACTCGCTCGCCTCCTACCTGAAGGCCTACGACCCGGCGACCTGGGGACGCTCGAAGGTGCCCTCCGGCGTCCAGGAGTCGGCCCGCGCCGCCGCGCGGAAACGCCAGGCGGCACGGATGGTGCTCGACGTCCCGTCGAACACCACGATCGTCGGAGTACCCGGTACCGGCGCGGGCCTGAAGGGCGGCAGCCTCCAGGTCAAGAAGGCGGACAACGTCATCATCCGCAACCTCACCTTCACCGACACCCGCGACTGCTTCCCCCAGTGGGACCCCACGGACGGTTCGACCGGAAACTGGAACTCGGCCTACGACTCGCTCTCCCTGCGCGGTTCCACCCACGTGTGGGCCGATCACAACACATTCACCGACAGCCCCGGCTTCGACGCAGCCCGGCCCCGCCGGTTCGGGCGCGAATACCAGGCCCACGACGGAGCCTTGGACATCACCAACGGCTCAGACCTGGTCACGGTCTCGTACAACCGCTTCCACGACCACGACAAGACGATGCTCATCGGCAGCAGTGACAACGACACCCGGTTGCGCGTCACCCTGCACCACAACGTCTTCCGCGGGATCGTGCAGCGGGCCCCGCTGGCCCGTGTCGGACAAGTGCACCTGTACAACAACCTCTTCGACACGACCGAGCGCAACGGCTACGGCTTCGCCTACTCCGTCAGCTCCCGGGCGCGGGCCCAGGTGGTGGCCGAGCACAACAACTGGACGGTCCCCGGCGCCGGAGGGGCCTCCCGGCTGCTGACCGGGGATGGTACCGGCGCGTTGGCCGGCTCCGGCAATCTCGTGAACGGGCGGGTGACCGACCTGGTGGCCGCCCACAACGCCGCGAACCCGAAGAAGAGGATCCGGCCGACGGTGAACTGGCGGCCCACCCTCTCCGCCGGCCTGGAGACGTCCGCGGCCGGTCTTCCCGCCTCGCTCGGCCGGACGGCGGGCGCCGACGTGCTGACCGCCTCCGGCGCCCTTCCCCGCCCCGACGTCCGGACCCCGTGAGAGGAGGTCCCGCCTCCATGGCTGCCACCGTCACCGGCCTGCCGCCCGGCACGAGCCCGGAGCACGCGGGCTCCGCCGTGCTCCTCGTACCCCAAGGCGTGCACCCAGGTACGCATCGAAACGTGCACCAAGACGTGCACGGCGACGCGCACCACGACTCCTCCGCCGAGTTCCACGCCTTCTTCGAACGACACCACGCCGAACTCTCCCGGCTGGCCTCGATGCTCATCGGCGAACCAGACGCCGCCGCCGACCTCGCCGCGGACGCGCTCGTCGCGGTGTGGCACCGCTGGGACCGGGTGCGCGACGCCGATCATCCCCTCGCCTACGCCCGGGGCGTGGTCGCCAACATGGCCCGTACCAGGATCCGCGCGGCCGTGCGCGAGCGACGGCGCGTCAACCTCTTCTGGTCGAACCGCTCCGAGGTGGTCGAGGCCGCGGACGTCGCCTCCGCCCTCGACGTACGCAGAGCCCTGTCCCGGCTGCCGTTTCGCAAACGGGCCTGTGTGGTCCTGCGCCACGCGCTCGACCTGTCCGAGAAGGACACCGCGCTCGCCCTCGGGATCTCGATCGGCACGGTGAAGAGCCAGACCTCCAAGGGGATGGCGGAACTGCAGAAGCTGCTCGGCGCGCGGGCCGCCGGCGAACTCGCGGGAGGGAGGACCCGATGACCGACCTGCACGAAAGTCTGCGGGAGGCCGCACGGGCCCACGAACCCGACCGGGAGCGAATGCTCGCGCGCGTGGAGCGGGGCATGGCCGGCGCGCCCCGCACCGCCGCCCGACGGCAGGCCCTCTCCTGGCCCCGCGTCACCCTCGCCGCCCTCGCCGCCGGCGCGGCCCTCGTGGTCGGCGTCCACACCGCGGTGTCCGTCGTGGGCGAAGCGGAGCGTGGCGCCCGGCAGGTGGTGACGGCCCCCGACGTCACCGGCCCGCCGAGCACGCCGAGCGCCGCGGGCACCGAGAGCGGGCCCCTGTGGTCCGACGGATCCGTCGACCCGCACGGCAACGCCTACTGGGCCCAGAGCAACATCACCCTCCAGACGCGCGAGCCGCTCACCGCGTTCAGTCTGGAGGTCCGGATCGCGCAGAGCGGAGGGGTGGCCTCCACCGGCACCTGGCAGACCCTGCCGGGTGCCGACTTCGACGTCGCGGCCCGGCGGTCCGAAGGCGCCCTGATCTACCGGTGGAGCCTGAAGGCCGGCAGAACGGTGCCGGCGGGCCGTCATGTCTTCGCCACCCAGTACGACCACGCCCAGGGAGGCCGGGACGCCGCGAAGGACACCTACGCGGCGACAGGCACCACGGCCGGGGGCACGGCGCACGCGGTCGGAGGTGGTTTCTGACCCGTGCCGCCCCCGGAGGACAACGAACTCGCTGTCACCGCCCCGGCCGCGTGAGGCGTCGGCCGGGGCGGACCCGCCCGCCCCGACCACCCCGCGTCACGGTGAACACGCTGCGTAGTGCGATGGAAGCGGTGGTTCCTCCCGTCACGGGCGCTTTGTGGAGGGGACGGGTGGTCGGCGGTCGACCGGCGTCCGTGAACGCGGTCCCAACGGACGGTGTCCCCGCGGCCGGACGGTCGTTGAGAAGAACGGTCAGCGAAGTGGACCACACCGAGTCCCGGGGCCCAGGCCCCGGGACTCGGTGCTGCCCGGCCACCCCGACGTCCGGCAGGCGGGCCCGACGCACCAATCGCCCCCGGCCGGCGGTCACCGAAAGGTACGGTTTGGCCATGGATACTTGGGCAGCCCATCGTGGCGACGACGACACCGACCGGCGGACGGCCGTCAAGGCCGCCGCGCGCCAACTCCTGGGGGAACTGGGGGCCGCAGGGCTGTCCGCGGCGGCCGTCGCCCGGGCCGGCGGCCTGGCCCTCGCCGACGTGGAGGCCGTCTTCCCGCACCGGGACGCGCTGTTGACCGCGCTGATCGTCGACGCCTACGACGGGTCCGCCGCGGCGATGGAGGAGGCCGACCGGGTCGCCCGGTCGATCGGGGCGTCGGCGGGAGCGCGGCTCCTCGCGGTGACCCGGGCGCTGCGTACCTGGTCCTTCGCCAACTCCGCCGAGTTCACGCTGATCTACGGATCGCCCGTCCCGGGCTACCACGCGCCGCAGGAGACCGTCCCGGCCGCCTCCCGGACCCCCGCGGTACTGGCGGGCATCGTGCGTTCCGCGCTGGAGGGCGGCGAACTCACCCCGCCGCGGCGGGTGGTGCCCGGGCCGCCGCTGCTCCGACCGGAGGCCGTGGCGCTCTTCGGGGGCGCGCCCGAGGCTCCGTTCTCGGACCTCGTCGAGCGCGGCATCGTGTTGTGGAGCAGCCTGATCGGGCTCCTGGTCTTCCAGGTCTTCAGCCGGACCCACGACAGCGTCCGGGACGAGTCCGCCTACTTCGACTTCGCCGTCGCCGTGGCGGCCGAGTCCATCGGACTGGTCATCCCGCCGGCCGAGGACACGCACACCGGCGCGAGCACGTCCCACTGACGCGCGGTCCGAACCAGGAGCCCGACCCGGACGTGTGCTGCGTGTGAACACGACTTCCTCCGGGCCGCGCGACGCGGCCGCACGGCACGCGCTCCTGCCCCTGCGCCTCTTCCTCGGCGTCACCTTCGTGTACGCCGGCGTCGACAAGCTCCTCGACCCGGCGTTCCTCTCCGCCACCGGCGACGGTTCGATCGGCCAACAGCTCGAAGCGGTCAAGGGGTCGGCCGCGGTTCCGGGTCTGGTGACGGTCGCGCTGAACGATCCGGGCGGATTCGGCCTGGCGATGGCCCTGGGCGAGGCGGCCGTCGGGCTGGGGGCCCTGGTCGGTCTGCTGACCCGGATCGCCGCGCTCGGGGGCGCCCTGATCTCGCTCGCCCTGTGGCTGACCGTCAGTTGGCAGGCCACCCCGTACTACTACGGCAACGACCTGGCCTACCTGATGGCCTGGACCCCGCTGGTCCTCGCGGGCGCACCGACCTTCTCCCTCGACGCGGCGCTTCGCCGGCGCCGCGCCGCCCCCCGGCTGCGGGGCCGACGGCGCCTCAACCGCCGAGAGTGAGGCGGGCGCACCGGGTGACCACGGCGGCGAGGTTCCCCTCGTCGCGCAGCAGGGCGCGCTGCACCCGGGCCCCGGTGCCCCGGCTCAGGAGTTCCACCAGACCGGCCTTGACGAGTTCGGCGTCGCCGTTCTCCTCCAGGGCGTCCCGTACGTGCTCGTACAGCGCCCACACGACGTCCTCGGGCGGGGTCTGCGACAGCGTGACCGGGTGGATCAGGGGTCCGTCGAGCCCGGACCTGGCGGCGCGCCACGCGGCCAGTCGGAGCAGGGCGGTGTCGACCAGGGACGGGGGCTCTCCGGCCTGCCAGGCCCGGGCGGCCGTGTCCACGAGGCCGCGGGTCAGCGCGGCCAGCAGTACGGGAGTGCTCGCGTCCAGGCAGACGTCCGCCACCCGGATCTCCACGGTGGGGTAGGACGCGGCCAGCCGCGCGTCGAAGTAGATCATGCCCTCGTCACGCAGGGCTCCGGTCGCGACCATGGCCCGGACCCGCTCGTGGTAGCGGTCGGCCGAGCCGAAGACGCTCACGGGGCCCGCCGAGGGCCACCGGTTCCAGACCCTGCTGCGGTAGCTCCCGTAGTCGGTGTCGCTCCCCTGCCAGAAGGGCGAGTTCGCGCTCAGGGCCGTCAGGACGGACAGCCAGGGGCGGATCCGGTCGAGGACCGCCACGCCCTCTTCGTCGGAATCCACCGAGACGTGCACGTGACAGCCGCAGGTCAGCTGCTCCTGCGCCGTCAGACCGAACTGCCGGGCGATCCACTGGTACCGCTCCCCCACGCTCAGCGAGGGCTCCACCCGTGTCGGACACGTGGCGAGCGCGGCGACGACGACGCCCGCGGCCTCGGCGTGCCGGGCGGCTTCGGCGCGCCACCGGAGGATCTCCTCCGCGAGTTCGCCCATCCGCGTCACCGGTTTGGTCGCGAACTCGACCTGTTGCTTGTGGAGTTCCTTCTCCAACGGGATCTCGCCGCCGGCTCCCGCCGCGCGGCCCCCGGTCCGGATCGCGGAGGCCAGCACCGCGCCGGCGGACGCCGCCGGCTCACCGGTCCGCGGATCGACGAGCAGCAGTTCTTCCTCGACGCCGACACTGCGCATGGGGGCCCTCTCGTTGGTTCCTGGTGCTCGTCCGGCATCTGCCCAGTTCCAGGGAAGCCACGCGCCCGGGAAGCCACCCGCCCCGGACGGGCCCCGGGCCCGGGCCTTTCGCGACGGATTTCGCCCGGGTTTGAATTCCCGCGCGGTGAGCATTCGGCGAACGTAGGAATTTCATCGGAGCCCGGAGAGGCAACACCATGGGAATCATCGCCTGGATCATCATCGGACTGCTCGCGGGAATGATCGCGAAGGCGCTCATGCCCGGGCGGGATCCCGGCGGTTTCCTCGTCACCATCCTGATCGGCATCGCCGGTGGTCTTCTCGGTGGCTGGCTGGGGAAGGTGCTGTTCGGCGTCGACTCGATCGACGGATTCTTCGACCTCTCGACCTGGATCGCGGCCGTCGTCGGCTCGATGATCCTGCTGCTCGTCTACCGACTCGTCACGGGCGGCAGCCGACGACGCTGAAGCGCGGCCCAGGGCCGCGAGAACCACACCGGGCACGACACAGAACAGGCAGGAGCACGCCATGACGGCGGATCACGATGTTGTCGCGGTGATTCTGAAGGACCACCGCACCATGGAAGACTTGTTTCGTCGCATGCGGAGCGTGGAGGCCGACCGCGCGCAGGCGTTGCAGAAGTTCTCCGCGCTGCTCATCGCGCACGCCGAGGCCGAGGAAGCCGAGGTGTACGGCGCGCTGAAGCGGTTCAAGAACGTGGACGACGAGGAAGTCGAGCACGGGGCCGAGGAGCACACCGAGGGCAACGAGGCGTTGCTGGCCCTCCTGGAGGTCGCCGAGGTCGGATCCGAGGAGTGGGACGAGCGACTCGAGGACCTGTCGAAGGCGGTGTCGCACCACATCGACGAGGAGGAACGGACGATCCTCAACGGCGCCCGGGAGAACGTCCCGGACGAACGCCGGGCCGAGCTGGGCGTCGCGTTCCTGCGTGAGCGGGAGAAGCATCTGGCGGCGGACTGCGGCTCCATCGAGAACGTCCGGGCCGTCGTGCGCGCCGGTGCCCGATGACCGGCGCCCGCATACCCGGCGGCCCGTCGGGCAGGCGCGACAGCATGGACGACTCCACACAGCACACCACCGAGTTCCGCGTCACCGTCGACGGTGAGCGCTTCACCTGCGAGGACGCCCAGGGACTGGGCCCCCAGGGCGACGGCGGCCTGCCCGGGCAGGAGCTGACCGTGACGCTCACCGGCTGCGTCCTGACCGACACCCCGAAGGCCCTCGCCTGGGCGCTCGGCCGGGACGCGACGGGGCCGCGCTCCGTCCGGATCGACGCCACGACCGCGGACGGCCGGGAGGTGGTCACCGCCTGGGACCTGACGGACGCGGCACCGACCCGGACCGACGATTCCAGTGGCACGGCGTCGAACCACGAGACGCGCATCCAGCGCCTCACGCTGCACGCCGCGAAGATCACCCCGGTGTTGCGCGACGAGGACCGGTTCCAGGACGCCGGAACCACTCCCCCTCCCGGAACCTGAACCGTCCGACCCCGCGGGGGGGGGGGGGGGGGGGGGGGGGGGGCGGGCCCGGGCCCCCCCCCCCCCCCCCCCGCCCCGCGCCGGCGCCCCCCCCCGCGCCCCCGCCCCGCCCCCCCCCCCCCCCCCGCCCCCCCCCCCCCCACCCCCCCCCCCCCCGCCCCCCCCCCCCCCCCCCCCCCGGGGGGGGGCGGCGCGCCCCCCCCCCCCCGGGGGCCCCCCCCCCCCCCGCCCCGTCGTCGTGGCGCCGGCCCGCCGGCGGGGCCGTCCCGTCCCGCGGTCGCCCCCGTCACACGGTCGGACCCGCCGACATGCCGAGTCGCGCGCCTGCCCGAAGAATCAGAGGGCGCCGGCCCACGCCAGGGCACATTCGGGCAGAGAGGTCTACACGATGGCTGGACCGTCTCGCCGCCCGCAGCCCTCGCGCAGCGGTCACGCGTCGACCGATCGGATGCTCCGTACCCTGCTCCGGCGCCGCAAGAAGTCTTTGACCAGCGAGGACGTGTCCGTCGCCGATCAGCCGCAGGTGCGTCGCGCCGTGACGGCGGCCGCTCTGGGCAACACCATGGAGTGGTTCGACTTCGGCGTGTACGCCTACCTGGCCGGCACGATGGGCAAGGTCTTCTTCCCGTCGAGTTCCCCGGGCGCCCAGGTCGTCTCGACGTTCGCGACCTTCGCCGCCGCCTTCCTGGTCCGCCCGCTCGGCGGCCTGGTGTTCGGCCCGCTCGGCGACCGGATCGGCCGGCAGAAGGTGCTCGCCGCGACGATGATCATGATGGCGGCCAGTACGTTCGCCGTCGGGTTCCTTCCCACGTACGCGTCCGTCGGCTTCGTCGCTCCCCTGTTGCTCCTGGTCTGCCGGCTGGTCCAGGGCTTCTCCACGGGCGGCGAGTACGCGGGCGCGACCACGTACATCGCCGAGTACGCGCCGGACAAGCGGCGGGGCTTCCTGGGCAGCTGGCTCGATTTCGGCACCTTCGTCGGCTACGCCATGGGTTCCGGCCTGGTCACCGTCCTCACCCTCGTCCTGGGCTCGCAGGGGCTGGAGGACTGGGGCTGGCGCATCCCCTTCTTCATCGCGGGCCCGCTGGGTCTGATCGGCCTGTACATGCGGCTGAAGCTGGAGGAGACCCCGGCCTTCAAGAAGGAGGCCGCCTACGCGGCCGTGGAAGCGGAAGGGGACGCGGACGCGGAGGTCCCGGCGGCGGGCAGGGGACACCTCAAGGAGATCTTCACGCGCCACTGGCACGCGGTGCTCATCTGCATGGGACTCGTCCTGCTCTACAACGTCACGAACTACATGGTGACGTCCTATCTGCCCACCTACATGACCGTCACCCTGGGCGAGAACGACACCACGGCCCAGCTCCTGGTCCTCGGGACGATGCTGCTCGTGGTGTTGACGATCACGACCGTGGGACACACCTCGGACCGTTGGGGCCGCAGACCGGTCTTCCTCGCGGGCAGTCTCGCCCTCGTGGTCCTGGCCGTTCCGGCGTTCCTGCTGATCCGGGAGGGCGGGATCCTGCTGCCGGCCGCGGGCTGCGCGATCCTCGGGCTGCTGCTCGTCTGTTTCGCGGGGACGGCCGCCTCCACGCTGCCGGCGCTGTTCCCCACCCGCCTGCGCTACGCGGCGCTGTCCATCGCCTTCAACATCTCCGTGTCGCTGTTCGGCGGCACGACGCCGCTGTTCACCTCGGCGCTCGTGGAGGCCACCGGCAACGACATGGTCCCGGCGTACTACCTGATGGTGGCCGGCGTCATCGGTTTCGTGTCGACGCTGTTCCTGCACGAGACCGCCGGAAAGCCGCTGCGCGGGTCCGGCCCCATGGTCGACACGGCCGACGAGGCGGACGCCCTGGTGGCCCACAGCCGCACGGCGGCCGGCCGGCAGGCCCGGGACATCTGGATCCGGTTGCGCCATCCCTGGGCCCGCCACCACGCACCGCGCGACCGGGACACGTGACCCGTCGGGACCGCCGTGTCCGGTGCGCGATCGGGGTTCAGCCGTGCGTGTCCGCCTGGAGGGGGACGCCGTCGAGAAGGGCACCGGCGGGGGCCGACGTGGTCGGCAGCGTGCTCGGCGCCGGGGCCGGGGCGGGCAGGCCGGTCGTCAGGCGCACGACGTCGATCTCCGCCCAGACCACCTTGCCGTGGGCGTGGGCCTGGGCGTCCCAACGGTCCGAGAGGCGCCGCACTATGTACAGGCCGTGGCCTCCGGGCGTCGCTCCCTGCTGCCTGGGACGGGGGCGCGGCAGTTCGGTCTCCCCGTCGAAGACCTCGATCCGCAGGACGTCGCCCGCGGCCGCGATCACGAACTCCTGACAACCGCCGGCGTGCATGACGGCGTTGGTCAGCAGCTCGGACACGATGAGCAGGACGTCCTCGGCGGTCTCGTGACCGTCCCATCCCCAGTCACGCAGGGCTTCCCGGGTGAAATCTCGTCCCTTGGCGACCTGGCCGCGGGTCCCGCTGAGCGCGAGGCGCCGGCGCTGGGTCACGGTCCTGGTGTCCGCGCGCAGCGGATCGCCGGTCTCGGGTCCGATGGGCGTCACTGTGGTCTCACCCCCTGGGGCACTGGTCTTGTCGTTGATGTCGTACTCCTGCAGTCCTGGCCCGGGAAAAGTCCGGATCGACCGTTTCGGTGTCCCAGACCCCGCGCATACCCGCCCTGCCCTCTTGAACACCTCGCACACGGGTGCCGGTGCCCCCGGGAGGAGGCGCGGGAGGTGCGAGGCGGTGGCGGGGTTCATCCCGTGGCGAGGGCGTCCGGCACGGTGCGGCTGATGGTGAAGACGCCGTCCGCGCCGGTGAGCTGGAGCAGTCGCGACAACTGCTCGGTGGGCGCCGCCAGTCGCAGCGCGATGCCCTCCCGTTCGGTGTCCAACCGCAGGCTCAGCAGCAGGTTGAGGCCCGAGGAGTCGCAGAATCCGACCCCCGACAGGTCGATGACCAGCCGGGACGGACCCGATCCGATCGCCTCGTCCAGGACGGGCTGGACGGATCCCAGGCTGTCGAGGTCGAGGTCTCCGGTGAGCGCGCACACCACGGCGTCCGGCTCGCTGTGCCGGAGTTCGGCCCGCCGCGGCCCGACCGTCTCGTTGTCGGCGCGGGGCGGCACGTCACTGTCCCCTTGGTCGCGAGTTCCCACGTCAGCCTTCCGATGCACTGTCTTTTCCCGTTGCTCGTGTTCGCGTCTGAACTCTACAGCCGGTTCGTCGCTCTTGGTCGTGCTCATGACCGCCGGTTGATCGCCGTGTGGAGGCGCTGGGTGAGCCCGGTGTCGAGGACCCTCGACGGGCGGCCGCCGAACACGGCCCGGGTCGGCCGGACACGCGGGCGGGCGGCGCCGCCGGGTGGTCCCGGAGGCGCCGCCCGCAGGGCGGTTCAGGCTGCGAGCATGCCGCTGCGCAGCTGCGTGAGGATCCGCGACAGGAGGCGGGAGACCTGCATCTGGGAGATGCCGAGTTCGGCGCCGATCTCGGCCTGGGTCTTCTCCTGGCCGAAGCGCATCCGCAGGATCAGACGGTCGCGCTCCTGGAGCCGGCCGAGCAGCGGGGCCAGGGTGTGCATCTCCTCGAAGAGTTCCACGGCCGGGTCCGCCTCGCCCATGCTCTCGGCCAGCGGGCGGGTCCTGCGCCCGCTGGTCGTCTGCTCGTCGGAGTCGGCGGAGGCGTCGAGGGAGCCGCTGGTGTAGCCGTTGGCGGCCACCAGGCCCTCGATGACGTCCTCCTCGCCGAGGTCCAGGTGTTCGGCGATCTCCTTGACCGTCGGCGCGCGGCCGAGCACGTCCGTCAGTTCTTCCTGGCTCTTCGCGAGTTCCGTCCGCAGCTCCTGGAGCCGGCGGGGGACGTGCACGGCCCAGGTCGTGTCACGGAAGTAGCGCTTGATCTCGCCGGTGATGTAGGGGAGGGCGAGGGTGGAGAACTCGACCTCCCGGTCGGGGTCGAAGCGGTCGATGGCCTTGATGAGGCCGATCGTGCCCACCTGGACGATGTCCTCCATCTCCACGCCGCCGCCGCTCGCGCGGCCGCGGAAGCGCCGGGCGGCGAAGTGGACGAGGGAGATGTTCATCTCGATGAGGGTGTTGCGCGCGTACTGGTACTCGCGCGTCCCCTCCTCCAGGGACCGCAGCCGGGTCAGGAACAGGCGCGACAGCTCGCGGGCGTCGCCGGGGGCGACCTCGCGGGCGTTCGCCACGGGGGGCAGTTCCGTGAAGGACTCGGGCGTGGATCCGGTCGGGGGAACGACCTCGGCGGCTGTCTCACGTACGGGGCTCACGACTGCGACAGAGCGAGGCATGGCGATGTTCCCTCCCAGGTGCGGATGGCTTCGTTGCCGCTCTTGCCCCCGCTTTCGAGCCCTACACGGTCAATCGGCGATCAAATTCAGCCAGTCTTGGCTTGATCTGACGGGTTCGAGGCGAGGTGGTGTCCCCAGGGCGGGGTCGGTGGCCCCGCGTCCTCCTCCGGAGAACGAAGTGGAGCCGCAGACCTCGCCGGATAGTCTTCACCCTGTTCGCCGACCGACCGGGACCCGTGGGGTGCGGTGCGGCGGCCGGCCGAAGCAGTGCCGCACCGCCCGTCAACGGCACCGCGGGAATCCGGGAAGATCGAGCGGGGGACAGATGGCCAGGCAGGCAGGCGTGCGCTCCAATGTCGAGGGGACCGCGCCGGGAGTGGTCGGGGAGCCGGAGCTGCGTCAGCTCCTGGCAGGCCTGACAGCCGTCCGCGACGGCGACTTCGGCACCCGGCTCCCCGACGAGGCCGACGGTCTCCTCGGGGAGATCGCGACCGTGTTCAACGGCATGGTCGACCAGCTCTCGCTCTTCACCTCCGAGGTGACCCGCGTCGCGCGCGAGGTCGGCACCGAGGGAACGCTGGGCGGGCAGGCCGAGGTTCCCGGCGTATCGGGGACCTGGGCGGATCTGACCGACTCGGTGAACGCGATGGCCGGCAACCTCACCACCCAGGTGAGGGACATCGCCCAGGTCGCCACGGCCGTCGCCCGCGGAGACCTGTCCCAGAAGATCGACGTGGCGGCCCGCGGCGAGATCCTGGAGCTCAAGGACACCGTCAACACGATGGTGGACCAGCTCTCCTCCTTCGCCGACGAGGTCACCCGCGTCGCCCGCGAGGTCGGCAGCGAGGGCCGGCTCGGCGGGCAGGCCGAGGTGCCGGGCGTGGCGGGCGTGTGGCGGGACCTCACCGACTCGGTCAACTTCATGGCCGGCAACCTCACCGACCAGGTGCGCAACATCGCCCAGGTGACCACGGCCGTCGCCAAGGGCGACCTCTCCCAGAAGATCGCCGTCGACGCGCGCGGCGAGATCCTGGAACTCAAGAACACCATCAACACGATGGTCGACCAGCTCTCCGCCTTCGCCGACGAGGTCACCAGAATGGCCCGCGAGGTGGGCACCGAGGGGATCCTGGGCGGGCAGGCGGACGTCAAGGGCGTCTCGGGCACCTGGCGCGACCTCACCGACTCGGTCAACTTCATGGCCGGGAACCTGACGGCCCAGGTACGGTCCATCGCCCAGGTGGCGACCGCCGTGGCCAAGGGCGACCTGTCGCAGAAGATCCGGGTCGACGCCCGCGGCGAGATCCTTGAGCTGAAGACGACGATCAACACGATGGTCGACCAGCTCTCCGCCTTCGCCGACGAGGTCACCCGCGTGGCCCGCGAGGTCGGCACCGAGGGCCGGCTCGGCGGGCAGGCGGACGTCAAGGGCGTCTCGGGCACCTGGCGCGACCTCACCGACTCGGTCAACTTCATGGCCGACAACCTCACCGCGCAGGTCCGCTCCATCGCCGAAGTCACCACGGCGGTCGCCCGGGGCGACATGACGCAGAAGATCCGGGTCGACGCCCGCGGCGAGATCCTGGAACTGAAGGAGACCATCAACACGATGGTCGACCAGCTCTCCGCCTTCGCCGACGAGGTCACCCGCGTCGCCCGCGAGGTCGGCACCGAGGGCAACCTGGGCGGCCAGGCCACGGTCCGCGGCGTCTCGGGCACCTGGAAGGACCTCACCGACAACGTCAACGTGATGGCGTCCAACCTCACCGGGCAGGTCCGCTCCATCGCCCAGGTGGCCACCGCGGTCGCCCGCGGCGACCTCTCGCAGAAGATCACCGTCGAGGCCAAGGGCGAGGTGGCGGCGCTCGCCGGTGTGATCAACACGATGGTGGACACGCTGTCGGCGTTCGCGGACGAGGTCACCCGCGTGGCCCGTGAGGTGGGCACGGAGGGCCGGCTCGGCGGCCAGGCCCGCGTCCCCAACGTGGCGGGTACCTGGAAGGACCTCACCGACAACGTCAACTCCATGGCCAACAACCTCACCGGCCAGGTCCGCAACATCGCGCTCGTCACCACCGCCGTGGCCAACGGCGACCTGTCGAAGAAGATCGACGTGGACGCCCGGGGCGAGATCCTCGAGCTCAAGACCACCATCAACACGATGGTCGACCAATTGTCCTCCTTCGCGGCCGAGGTCACCCGCGTCGCCCGCGAGGTCGGCAGCGAGGGCCGACTCGGCGGCCAGGCCGAGGTGGAGGGCGTATCGGGCACCTGGAAGCGGCTGACGGAGAACGTCAACGAGCTGGCGGGCAACCTGACCCGGCAGGTCCGCGCCATCGCGGAGGTCGCCAGCGCCGTCGCCGAGGGGGACCTGACCCGCTCGATCACGGTCGACGCGTCCGGCGAGGTCGCCGAACTCAAGGACAACATCAACTCGATGGTCGGCTCGCTGCGCGAGACGACCCGCGCCAATCTGGAACAGGACTGGCTCAAGTCCAACCTGGCCCGGATCTCCGGCCTGATGCAGGGCCACCGCGACCTCTCGGTCGTCGCGGAACTGGTCATGGACGAGCTGACCCCCCTGGTGGCCGCCAGCTACGGGGCCTTCTACCTGGCCGACGAGATCGACGGGCAGTCCTGGCTCACCCTCATCGGCTCGTACGGGCGCCCCTCGGGCCAGTCCGAGAGCGACCGCCTCACCCCGGGCGAGACGCTGGTCGGCCAGGCCGCCCGCAGCCGCCGCATCATCGTCGCCGAGGACGTGCCCGCCGGCTACCTGATCTCCTCCGGCCTCGGCCGGTCCGCGCCCGCGTGCCTGATCGTGCTGCCCATCGTGGTGGAGGACCAGGTACTCGGCGTGATCGAGCTCGCCTCGTTCAAGGAGTTCACGGCCGTCCACCGCGACTTCCTGGGCCGGCTGATGGAGACCGTGGGGGTCAACGTCAGCACCATCGTGGCCAACGCGCGCACCGACGAGCTCCTGGGCGAGTCCCAGCGGCTGACCGGCGAACTCCAGGCCCGGTCCGAGGAGCTCCAGGTACAGCAGGACGAACTCCAGCGCTCCAACGCCGAACTGGAGGAGAAGGCGGCCCTCCTCGCCAGCCAGAACCGCGACATCGAGACCAAGAACCTGGAGATCGAGCAGGCGCGCCAGGAACTGGAGGACCGCGCCCAGCAGCTCTCGCTGGCCTCGAAGTACAAGTCGGAGTTCCTGGCCAACATGAGCCACGAACTGCGCACCCCGCTCAACAGCCTGCTGATCCTGGCCCAGTTGCTCGCGCAGAACCCCAGCCGCAACCTCTCCCCCAAGCAGGTCGAGTACGCGGGCATCATCCATTCGGCCGGTTCCGACCTCCTCCAGCTGATCGACGACATCCTCGACCTGTCGAAGGTCGAGGCCGGGAAGATGGACATCAACCCCGAGCGGGTCCCGCTCAGGCGGCTCCTCGACTACGTCGACGCCACCTTCCGACCGTTGACCAGCCAGAAGAGCCTGGAGTTCGAGATCACGACCGCCACCGGGGTGCCGGTGGACCTGCTCACCGACGACTCGCGACTGCGTCAGATCCTGCGCAACCTGCTCTCCAACGCGGTGAAGTTCACCGAGCACGGCCGGGTGGAGCTGCGGATCGAACCCGTGGCCGCCGCCGACCTGCCGGCCGGGCTGAGCCACGGCGGGCCGATGGTCGCCTTCCGCGTGAAGGACACCGGCATCGGCATCGCGGAACACCAACTCGAATCGATCTTCGCCGCGTTCCAGCAAGCCGACGGCACGACCAGCCGCAAGTACGGGGGCACCGGACTCGGGCTCTCCATCACCCGGGAGATCGCCCAGCTCCTCGGAGGCGCCGTCACCGCGCTCAGCAACCCGGGCGAGGGATCCGTGTTCACCCTCTACCTGCCGGTGGCCCGGACGGACTTCGCCGATCGCGCCCTGGTGGGTCCCGGGACCGAAACCACCGGAAGCACCGTCGGCGAGCAGCGGGGACGGGCCCCGGCGCCCGGTCTCGAGCGACGCCCGCGCCGGCTCCTGGTGATCGAGGAGCGCAGCAACGGCCTGCTGACCCTCGTCGCCGAGAGCGCCACCCACGACCTCGCGCTGGGCCGCTCGCCGTTCGCGGCGCACGAGCCCGTCGAGGTGGTGACCGCCGTGAGCGCCCAGGAGGCGGCGGAGGTACTCGCCGCGGCGCCGTTCCACTGCGTGGTCCTGGAACTCGGCCAGGACGGGGAGGCACTGCGCTTCCTGCGGGCCCTGGCCGGGGACTCGGCGCTGGCCTCCCTGCCGGTCCTGGCCCACGACAACCGTCGTCTCGACGCGGCGCAGCAGCGGGAACTGCACGAGCACACGGCGTCGCAGCCGTTGGAGGTGCTGTCCAGCCTGGACGAGCTGCGGGAGCGGATCTCGCTGCACCTCTCCGCCCAGGAACCCGGTGACGTGCCGTCCCTGGTGCGTTCGCAGGACTCCCCCACCGCTGTTCCCGCGTTCCTCGACGACGGTCTGGCCGGTCGTTCCGTGCTGGTGGTCGACGACGACGCGCGCAACCTGTACGCGATCAGCGGCATCCTCGAACTGCACGGCATCCAGGTCGTGCACGCGGAGAACGGCCGTACCGCCATCGACGCCCTCACCGGTCATCCCGGGATCCATCTGATCCTGATGGACGTGATGATGCCCGAGATGGACGGGTACGCGGCGACCGCCGAGATCCGTCGCATGCCGGCGTACGCCGACCTGCCGATCATCGCGGTCACGGCGAAGGCGATGCCCGGCGACCGGGAGAAGAGCCTCGCTTCGGGAGCCAGCGACTACGTCACCAAGCCGGTGGACGCCGACGACCTCATGGCCCGCGTGCGGCACTGGCTGCTGCCGCGGGACGTCTCGGGGGCCACACGTGTCTGACTCCCCGCCGTCCCCCACGTACCCGCCCAGGAGCCCGGACTCACCGTGAACAGTCCTCAGCACCAAGACGCGCCGCGGGGCGGGATGTCGCCCTCGGGGCCGGACGACGTCACCGTTCCGGCTGCTCGCGGCACCCTGCCGGCCGAGCGCGGTGCGGCCGGGCGGCCGGATCCCGGAGTCGACGTGGGCCGGCTGGCCGCCACCGTGGAACGCCTGCGCCGGGAGGTGCGCGAGGCGCAGTCGGCGTCGGACGGACGGGCCCTGATCGAGATGGCCAAGGGCGTCCTCGTCGGCAAGCTGGGCTGCGGGCCCGCCGAGGCGGCACGGCAGTTGGCCATCCTGGCCGAGCAGTCCGGCACGACCGTGCTGGGCCTCTCGGTGGAGATCATCAACGAGGCGTCCCGCGACCGGGTCAGTGATCTCGCGGCGGAGTTCCTGGATCGCGCCGCGGCCGACGGCGATGGCCGGGACGACGCGGCCGCGGTGCGGTTGCGCGCCGCGGAGAGCGGACTGTTGTCCGCCTCGGACGCCCAGGCCGTGGCGACCGCGCTGTTGGAGAACGCGTTGGCTCCGCTGGGGGCGCACGGTGTGGCCATCTGGCTCGCGGGGGCCGATTCCTCGCTGACGCTGGCCGGCCAGGCCGGGTTCACCCAGGACGAGGCGCTCCGCTGGCGGTACGTCCCGCCGGAGGTCGCCACCTGCGCGCGTCTCGCGCTCAACGAGCGGGGGCCCGCCTTCGTCTCCCGCCTCTCCGATTCGGGCATGCCCTCGATCGGGCGCCGTCGGCACCCGCACGGGGGACGCATAGCGGTGCCCGCCGGGACGGGCGGCCGCATCCACGGGGTGCTGGAGGTGTGCTGGCCGCAGCCGCTGGCGCCGCAGCCGCCGCGGATCATCCGCCAGATCGAGGCGTTGGCGGAGCTGTGCGCCCACACGCTGGAGGACCCGGCGGGCGCGGGCGCCCCGTCGGTTCCGGGCCGGCCGCCGCACGCGACGGTGTCCGAATTGACCGATCTCGCGGACCACTTGCACGACCCGGCGCTCGTCCTCACGCCGATCCTCGGTCCCGCCGGCGGCCTGACGGACTTCCGGGTCCACCACGCCAACGACCGTTTCACCGACCCCGCGGGTCGGCCCCGCAGCGCCGTGGGCGGCTCCACGTTCCTGGAGGCCTATCCCATGGCCGCCGAGGACAACGGGCTGTTCGAGAAGCTGGAGCGGGTCTACGCCACCGGGGAGTCCTTCCAGACCCAGCGGATGACGCTGACCGCGTTCATCGACGACGTGCCGCTCACGGCCGTGGCCGACGCCAGCATCACGCGTCACGGCGCCGCGCTGCTGTTGATCTGGCGGATCGAGGACGAGACCGCGCGGCTGGCCAGCCTGCTGCAACACGCGCAGCGGCTCGGCCGGATCGGTGGCTTCGAGGAGAACTTCACCACGGGTGAGATCACCTGGAACGGGCAGCTCTTCTCCCTGTACGGGCTGCCGGCGGGGGCCTCGCCGGTACCGTTGGAGGCGCTCCCCGGCCACGCGCACCCCGATGACATCACGTCGATCAACCGGTTCCTGCGGACGCTGATGCACTACCGGCGCGAGGCCTCCGTGGCCTTCCGCCTCCAGCGTCCGGACGGCGTCACCCGGCACATCCGCATCGTCGCGGAGCCCGTCCAGGACGCGGACGGGTCGCTGTTCGCCGTGCGGGGCGCCTACCAGGACATCTCCGCGCAGCACTGGACCGAGGTGGCTCTGGCCGCCACCCGGGACCAACTGGCTTACACGGAGGCGGAGTCGGCGGAGCGCAGCCGTCTCGCGTTGCAGTTGCAGCACGCGATCATGCCGCCGGCGCCCGCGCCGCTCGACGCGCCGGGGATCCGCATCGGGGTGCGGTACCGGCCGGCGGAGTCGCAGGCCCTGATCGGCGGGGACTGGTACGACTCGGTCGTCCTGCCGAACCGGAAGGTGCTCCTGTGCGTGGGTGACGTCGCCGGGCACGGCATCGAGGCGGCCACCGGCATGGTGGTCCTGCGCAACGCCCTGCGCGGCCTCGCGGTGACCGGGGCCGGACCGGCCCAGTTGCTCACCTGGTTGAACGCGGTCGCCCACCACCTGACCAGTGACCTGACCGCGACCGCCGTGTGCGGGATCTTCGATCCGGACCGGCGGGTGCTGCGTTGGGCGCGCGCGGGACACCTGCCGCCCATCCTCGTGCGGGGCGCGCGGGCCACGGCCTTCCCGCTGGCCAAGGGCCTGCTGCTCGGTGCCGTGCCGAACGCGGAGTACGAGGAGGAGGAGGTACAGCTCGAAGCCGAGGACACCGTGCTGATGTACACCGACGGGCTCGTGGAGCGTCGGGACACCTCCATGATGGATTCCCTGACCCAACTCCTCGGCCTCGCGCAGCGGGAGTCCCCGTCGCTGGAGAGCCGGCTGGACCGCCTCCTGACCCACAGCAGGTCCGACACGGACGACGACACCTGTCTCGTCGGGGTCCAGGTGCGCTGAGCGGACCCGGCACGGGACGTCAGCATCGCGCCCGCACCATCACGTTCGGGTGGTTCGAGGTTCTCCAGGCGCGTTCGGCGCGGCGGACCGGGCCGGTGCCCCGAGGGTGGGTTCATGATCAATGAATCCGTCTCCGGCGCCGCGGGCTCGACCTCCCGGCGCTCGGTGCTCGCCGGCGCGGGCGCCCTCGCCGTGGCCGGCGGGATCGCCGCCGCCACGGTCCCGGCCACCGCCGCGCCCGCCACCGCCACCAACGCCGCTCCCGCCGGGGCCCCTTCCGCCGACTGGGACACCTGCCTGGCCGTCGCCCGCGCCGTCCTGGTCCGGGACGACAACGACGAGCCGCTGGTGCCGCGTTACTCGGACGTACTGCTGAAGTCCGGTCTGCCCAGGTCCCGCAGGGCTCCCCGGAAGGTGCTGGTCATCGGCGCCGGACCGGCCGGCCTGGCCGCCGCCCACCTGCTGCACTCGGCCGGCCACCGGGTCACCGTGATCGAGGCCAACGCCAACCGTGTCGGCGGTCGCGTCAAGACCTTCCGCGCGGGCGGTCACGAGCGCGCCGTCGCCCCCTTCGCCGACCCGAAGCAGTACGCCGAGGCCGGGGCCATGCGCATCCCCGACAGCCACCCGCTGGTGACCGGACTCATCGACTCCCTCGGCTTGCACCGCCGGCCCTTCCACCTGGTGGACGTGGACCGCGCGGGCCGTCCGGCGTCCCGTACCTGGATCCTCGTCAACGGCATCAGGGTGCGGCGCGCGGACTACGCGCGCGACCCGCGCGCCGTCAACCGCTCCTTCGGCGTGCCCGCCGCGTACGAGAACGTTCCGGCCGCGCAGATCGTACGGGGCGCCCTGGCTCCCGTGCGCAAGGAGATCGACGGCAAGGAGGGGAGCGCGCTCGTCGAGGCCTGGGCGCGGGTGATCCAGCGGCACGGCCACATGTCGATGTACCGCTACCTCACCGACGAGGCGAAGCTGGACGAACGGACCGTCGACCTGATCGGCACCGTCGAGAACCTCACCTCCCGGCTCCACCTCACGTTCCTGCACTCCTTCATCTCCTCCGCCCTGATCAGTCCGGACACCCGCTTCTTCGAGCTCCCCGGGGGCACCGGCACCCTCGCGGACGCCATGTACGAGCGGGTCAAGGACCTGGTGAGGCTGGACCGGCGGGTCACTCGCATCGCGCGGGACGCGGCGGGCAGGTCCGTCACGGTGGAGACGGTGTCCGAGGGTCGCGGCGGTCGCCCCGTCGTACGGGAGACCTTCACCGGCGACGTCGCCATCGTCACCGTGCCGTTCTCGGGGCTGCGGCACATCCCCGTGACGCCCGCCCTGTCGTACGGGAAACGGCGTGCGATCACCGAGCTGCACTACGACGCGGCGACCAAGGTGCTGCTCGAATTCAGCCGCCGCTGGTGGGAGTTCACCGAGGCGGACTGGAAGCGGGAGTTGGAGGCCGTGCGCAAGGGTCTCCACGCCGACTACCAGATGGGCCGCACCCCGGGTGACGGCTCGCTGCTGGGCGCCCACCCCGCGACGCCGAAGGGCCGTGTCACGCAGGCGCAGCGCGCGCACTACGCGGCCTGCCGGCTCGTCGCCCGGGACCAGCCGGAGGCCGCCGGTGTCGTCGGTGGCGGCTCCACCAGCGACAACCCCAACCGTTTCATGTTCCAGCCCTCGCACCCGGTCCCGGGCAGCGCGGGCGGGGTGGTCCTGGCCTCCTACAGTTGGGCCGACGACGCCCTGAAGTGGGACGCCCTCGACGACGCGGAGCGTTATCCCCGGGCGCTGTCCGGCCTGCAGGACGTGTACGGGCAGCGGATCGAGGTGTTCTACACGGGCGTCGGCGCGACCCAGTCGTGGATGCGCGACCCGTACGCGTACGGCGAGGCCTCGGTGCTCCTCCCCGGCCAGCACACCGAGCTCTTCCCGCACGTCCGCCGTGCCGAGGGCGGGCTGCACTTCGCCGGCTGTCACACCTCCGTCAAGCCGGCGTGGATCGAGGGCGCGCTGGAGTCGGCCGTGCGCACCGCGCTCGAGGTCCACCTCGCGCACTGACGGGTCGCGGCGGCGCACTCGGCCCACCGGGTCACTCGTGCGAGGGAATGACCGGGGCACGGCCAAGCCGGACCGGTCGTGCGGAACGAAACACTGGCGTGGGTCCCGACGGGGCCCCGGGGCGCGCCCTTTCGCGGGGCGGGCCCGTCACCACCTTTGAAGGAGAGCTCACATGTCGCGTGTGCTGAAGACCGCCGGCCTCGCCCTCGCCGCCGGAGCCGTCGTGATCGGCGGAGCCTCGATGGCCTCCGCCGACGCCGGTGCGCAGGGCGCGGCCATCGGTTCCCCCGGTGTCCTGTCCGGGAACCTCGTCCAGGTGCCCGTCCACGTCCCGATCAACGCCTGCGGCAACTCCGTCAGCGTCATCGGTCTGTTGAACCCGGCGTTCGGCAACGCCTGCGTCAACGCCTGATCGCTCGGCCTCACGGCGGCTGAAGGGTGCCGGTCGTCCTCGGGGGCGACCGGCGTCCCGCCCGGATCAGTGGGAGGACCGCGGCGGCGCCCGGTCGAGCCTGTTCGAATCCGGGGGGCCCGTTGTACGAAGACGCGGGGCGCAAACGGAGTGCGGCGCCGCACTCAAGTACGTTCCCCGCCAAAGGCGGAACGCAATCTCCGAGGGATCTCGGCCAAGGTTCTCGAACACACCAGAGCGCCCCCGCGGTGACGTTCCAGGGGTCCGGTGTGCGGGCAGCCGCTTCATGCCGTTGCCGCTTACCGGAGGAGAGATTCCGCAATGACGAAGGTCCTGGTCGTGCACAGCGTCCGCCTGGTCCGTTCCGCCCTCGCAGCCCTTCTGAGATCCGAAGGCCCTTTTGAAGTGACCGCCGCGGGCTGGCGGACCGCGGTACGCGAAACGGAATGCTTACAACCGGACGTCACCGTCGTCGACCTCGACTGTCCGGGCGCGGCTCCGCTCCTGGCGGGGATGGGCCGCAGGGACCGGCACTCCCCTTCCTCCCCCGCCTCCTCACCCATCCTGGTACTGGCTTCGGCCGGTACGCCCGGCTCGCTGCGGAGGGCGTTCCGGGCACCTGTGCTGGGGTGTGTCGACAAGGACGGTTCGCCGGGCCGGCTGGTGCGGGCCGTACGACGGGTCGCGGCCGGTGAGCGCTTCATGGACGCCTCGCTCGCGTCCGCCTGCATGGAGGCGGAGCCCGTACCGCTGAGTCCGCGTGAACTCAGCGTGCTGGCCCGCGCGGCGGAAGGCGATTCGATAGCCGAGATAGCCAGCGCCCTGCACCTGGCCAGCGGCACCGTGCGCAACTACATGGCCGCCGCCACGCGCAAGGCGGGTGCGCGCAATCGCATCGACGCCATCCGCATATCGCGCCGGGAAGGCTGGGTCTGAGACCGGAGCCGCCCGCGACCGGAGACCGGGACCCGGAGGGCGCCTCCCGAGAGCGGCGCGCGCCTCACACCTCCCCGGTTCCGTTCCAGAGCCCCACCAGGTCCCGGTACAGGGGCGATCGGGCCGGGAGTTCCTCATGTGTGCCGCACACCGCGCGGGTCCCGTCCAGCACGAGGACCCGGTCGGCCCGGGCCGCCGAGGAGATGCGGTGCGCCACCACGACCAGCGTGCCCGGACGGGCGGCGAGGGCCTGTTCGGCGCGCGCCTCGGTACGCGGGTCGAGATGACAGGTGGCCTCGTCGAGCAGCAGCAGCGGAGCGGGTGAGAGGTGGGCCGCGGCCAGGGCGAGTTGCTGACACTCGCCCTGGGAGAGCCGGCGCGGCACGACGGCCCCGTCCAGGCCGCCGAGCCGCTCGACGAGGCCGCCCATGCCCAGGGCGGCCACGGCCTCGCCCACCCGGGCGTCGTCGGGCGGGCGCCCCGCGGGGCACAGGTGGGTCAGGTTCTCCCGGACGGTGCCGGTGAACACGTAGGCCTGCTGGGGCAGCAGCGTGCGTCGCGGATCCGGCCGCGAGGCGTCCCGGTCGCCGTGCGCGGCCGCCCCGGCGACCAGGACGGTGCCCCGGTCGGGCCTGAGCAGCCCGGCGAGGAGCGCGGTGAGCGTCGACTTGCCGATGCCGCTCGGGCCGACGACGGCGAGGTGCTCGCCCGGGCGGACGATCAGGTCGAGGTGTTCCAGTACGGGGGCCGCCCGGGGGCCATAGGCGAAGGTGACGTCGCGCAGCTCCGCCGCGGACGCGGGTCCGGGCGGGGGCGGCTGCGCGGGCGCCGGCGTCTTGGGTGCCTGCGTCTTGGGTGCCTGCGTCTTGGGTGCCTGCGACGGCGGCGGCTCGGGCTCGCGGAAGCGCTCCAGTACCACCAGCAGCCGGGTGCCTGCGGATCCCAGGGCCGTCATCAGGGCGTGCAGGGCGGGGAGCAGCGCCTGTACGAGGTAGGTGAGCGCGCCCACCAGGGTCCCGGCGGTGACCCCCCGGTCCAGCAGCCACGGGGTCGCCACCAGCAGGGCGATGACCGGCATCCGGCCCGCCGCCCCGAGGGCGACGGTACGGACGGCCGCCCACCGGGCGAGGCGGCCGGTCAGCCGCTCCTGTGCCCGGATCAGGCGCTCCACCCCGGGGGTCGTGCGCGCCGCCCCGCCGCAGGCCACGATGTCGCGCAGTCCCTCGCCGACCTCGCCCACCCTCCGCGAGAGCGCCTCGTCGGTGTCGAGGGAATCGCGTTGCACGCCGGCCATGGGGCGCAGCGTGGCGAGGAAGAGGCCGAGCCCCAGCAGCAGCGGGGGCAGTACGACGAGCAGCAGCACGGGGGCGAGGGCCGCCATCCCCACGAGCGCGCCGACAGCGGTGAAGACGAACGAACGGGCCGTGAGGACGATCCCCGCGAAGGAGTCCCGGGCCATCTCCGTCTGCTGGGTGAGGCGGGAGACGGCGCCCGCGTCCGCCGCGCGGGACGGGTCGGCGACGGCCCGGTCGAGGGCGTGCCGCACGGCCCGGCGCACGAGTCCGTCGCGGAGCGGTTCCACCAGGTCGGCGAGGGCGGCGAAGACCCCGCGCAACGCGAAGGCGCCGAGCAGGGCGCCGAGTCCGGCGACGACGAGCCAGCCCAGGCCGACCCCGGTGCGGCCGGCGAGGAAGCCGTCGTCGAGGGCGCGGGCCAATCCGTAGCCGGTGAGGAAGGTGTGCGCGGACTCCAGGAGCGACCAGCTCCCGAGTCGGGCCAGGGCGGCGGTGCGGCCCCGCAGGAACCGGCGCGCGTCGGGGCTCACCCGCCGCCAGGTGCCGTGCTCGCTCACCGGGCCGCCCCCTGACCGCTCGGGCCGATCGGGTCCGCCGTCCGGGCCGGCTCCGGATCGGGCGCCGGCGCGGGCTCCGGCGCGTGCGCGGGCTCCGCATCCGGGCGCGCGCCCGCGGCGAACACGGCCCGGTAGTCCGGATCGCGCCACAACTCGACGTGCGTACCGGTGGCTCGAACACGTCCCTCCTCCAGCCACACGACGAGGTCGGCCCGGGCCGCCGAGGAGATCCGGTGCGCGACGACGATCCGGGTGCCCGCCCGTACCTGTTCGGCGACGGCCCGCTCGACCTCGCGGGCGGTGACCGTGTCGAGGCTGGAGGTGGCGTCGTCGAGGACCAGCAGTCGGCCCGCGTGGCAGAACGCCCGGGCCAGGCCGAGGCGTTGCACTTCCCCACCGGACATGGGGGCGTCGGTCACCGGTGTGTCGTATCCACGGGGCAGACGCCGTACGAACAGGTCGGCGCCGGCCGCCCTGGCGGCCGTCCGCACCGCTTCGGGATCCGGCGCCGGGCCCGAGCCGAACGCGATGGCGTCGCCCACGCTGTCGCCGAGCAGCGCGGGCCGGTGGAAGGCGTGTCCGACGTCGCGGCGCAGGGCTTCGGCGGTCAGTTCCCGCAAGGGGACACCGTCCAGCAACACCTGCCCGGCGTCGGGGTCCGCGAGCCGGCCGGCCACGGCGGCGAGCAGCGTCTTGCCGGAGCCCGAGCCGCCCACGACGGCCGCCGTGGTCCCGCCCGGGATCAGCAGGTCGATGTCGCGCAGCACCGCGGATCCGCCGCGCGTCACGCGTACGCCGCGCAGTTCCAGCGTGCCGGGGCCGCCGTCGGGCAGTTGTCCGTGGCCGTGTTCCAGTTCGGGCAGGTCGAACAGTTCCGCGGTGCGCCGGGCGGCGGCCCGGCCGCGCACGGCGGCACTGAGCTTGCCGGTGACGGCCCCGATGCCGGCGGCGAGGCCGGCGTAGCGCACGGCGGCGAGGAGTTCCCCGACGTCGAGCGCCCCGGACGACAGGCGGACGCCGCCCGCGCCGAGGACGACGTACAGCAGGAGCGGCATCAGGGCGGTGGTGCGGGCCATCGTCGCGCCGTACACCTGCCACATCCGCCGGCCCTCGGTGTCGAGGTCGGGCAGGCGGGCGAGGATCCTGGCGCGTTCCCGGGCGACGGTGCCGGCGGCGGCGATGGTGCGCGCCCCGGCCAGGGCCTCGACGAGCCGGCCCGCGGTCGCCAGTTGCGCCTGCTGGTAGCGGGAGACGATGGCGGAGGAGTCGCGGGCGAAGGTCCTCAGCAGGAGGACCAGCAGCGGCAGGCCGGCGACGAAGGCCAGCGCGGTCCAGGGGTCGATGACGAACAGCGCGACGAGTCCCCCGAGCGGGGGCAGCAGGGCGGCGATCCCGGTCGCGAGGGTGGCCGGTACGGTCCCGGCCTCGGTGGCGTGCGCGGTCAGTCGCGCGGCGATCTCGCCGGGGGCGAGGCGGGCCGCGTGGTGGGGCGCGGTGCGCAGGAGTCGGGAGAGCCCCAGCCGGCGCAGCCAGGCCGTGGAGCGGGCGTCCACCGCGCCGGTGAGCCGGGTCGTGGCGGCGTCCAGGAGCACCTCGGCCACGATGACGGCGGCGCACAGCAGGGTCCAGGAGGCGGCGGCCGGATCGCGGCGCAGCAGCAGGTCGAGGGTGAGGCCCAGGAGCGCGGGTTCGGCGAGGGCGGCGACGGAGGCGGCGGTCGCGCATCCGAGCACGGCGCTCGCCCGTCCGGTGCTGTGTCGGGCGGCCGCGCGGAGCGCGCGATCGGCGGAGCGGGGGTCCTCGGGGCCCGTGGGGGTAGCGGAACCCCGGGAGCGTTCGTGGGCGAGGACGGCCGGTTCCGGCGGGTCGTCGTGCGGGGTCATCCGCGGCGGCTCCTGAGATGGGGTGCGGGGCCCGGACGGCGAACCGTCCGGGCCCCGTACAGGCCTGACGACCTGGTTAGTTACAGGTCGTGATGCTCAGGCTGCTGTCTCCGCAGAGCAGCAGGCTCGCGCGGCTTCCGCCACCGGTCATCGCGGCCTCGGTGATCTCTTCCTTGGGGGTTTCCATCGACTGCAGGTCAAGAAGCGTCATGACAGTTCCTCTTCTTCTCCGGGGGTGTACCGATGGGTCACGGTCCCTGGCGGGACCGGCTTGGGGGCCGCTGCGGCGTCGCGCAGCGGCGGAAGGAACGGCAGGTGTGCGCGCCCGCCGGGCGCGGCGCTGCCGAGGGCGAGCAGAGCGCCGGCCGTGCCCGTGGACAAGTCCATGGACAGGCGCATCATCTGCTCGCCGGGGAAGGCCAGTTGGCCCTGGTACGGGACGGCGTGCCGAGCGAGGGCGTCGATCTGGCGCGCGATGTCCTCGCGCCGCGTCCCTGGTCCGGGGGTCGTGGTCCGGGCGAGGTGCAAGATCATGCCGGCCGCTCCTCGGAAGAGCCCGGGCTGGGCGTAGAAGGTGGCCTGGGCGGCGGCCACGATGCCGCGCCGGGCCTCCTCGAAGCGGGGGTCGGCGCCGTGCTCCAGCCAGTCGTCGAGCACCATGCCGATGCCGGCGCTGCCCTCGCCCAGGTAGGGCATGGTCCGCCAGCCCTCGTTGACCTGGAGGGTGCCGAAGGCGCTGGTCACGCAGCGGTCGAGGTCGCGGTGCAGGGCCTGTCCGGCGCGTGCGAGGAGTTCCGCGTCGCCGGTGCGTTCGTACAGGCGCAGGAAGAGCAGGGCCGGGCCGGCGTTGCCGTACAGGAGCCCCGCCCGGGTGAGGTCGGGGGCCGAGCGGGCGACCAGTTCGGCGCAGCTCAGGGCGGCGTCGTGCAGTGCGCCCTCCCCGGTCGTGGTGCCCAGGGCGTCCAGGGCGAGGCCGATTCCGGCGAGGCCGCCGTGCAGGTCCGGGCCGACGGTCTGCCACGGCTGGCGCAGCAGTTGTTCGGCGAGGGCGAGGGCGCGTTCGCGGTGGCCGAGCCGGTCCAGTGTCCAGGCGGTGCCGGCGAGCCCGTCGTAGAAGCCAAGCGGGGTGCCGGACTCAGGCTCCTCGGTCCTCCTGAGCAGCCACTTCTCGGCCTCGGGCCAGGGTTCGGCGCCGGTCTCGGCGAGGGCGTAGAGGACGCCGGCGGCGCCGTGCCCGAAGCCGGTTCCGCCGCCCGCCGCAGCGAATTGGGCGATGTCGCCGGGGAAGAGTCTGTCCTCGCGGTCCAGGGTGGCCGAGGCGCGCAGCGCGGCCGTCATGGACGCGCGGGCGCGGGACCAGTCCCCCGGCTCGACGGGCAGGTACGGGCCGGTGGGCACGGTCGGGCGGTGGCCCGGCTCGCCGGGAGGCGGGTCGTAGAGGATCTCCTCCACGGCCTCGTCGAGGAAGGCTCTGGGGACGGGGAACTGTTCCGCGGCGATGTCGGCCAGGTGCGCGGCCTTTGCCCGGTCCAGCACCAACAGGCTGGTCAGCGGAAGGAACAGGGCGAGTCTCAGGCAGGCGAGGGCGTAGCGATCGACGGAGAAGCCGCGTCGTCCGGCGGGAGCGACGAACGCCGGGTTGGCGACGGTCTGCCGCAGCCCTTCGTCGACGTGCGCGGCGGCCTCGAAGTCCAGGAGTGCCACGGAGGGTTCGCCGTCCTCGTCCTCCGCGACCATGATGTTGAACAGGTGCAGGTCGTTGAAGACCACCCCGCGGGCGTGCACGGCCTCCACGGCCTCCGTCACGCGCCGGTGGATCGTCAGCGCCCACCGGGTGTAGGAGGCGAGTTCCTCCGGGTCGGGTTCCGCCTCGATCAGCGGGTGACGCCGGGCGAAGTACGTGTTGAGCGGCTTGCCCTCCAGGTACTGCAGGACGAGGAAGTGGTGGTCGCCGACGGTGAAGGTGCCGCGGACGGACGGGACGCAGTCCAGTCCCTCCAGCCGTTCCAGCGCGACCCGTTCGCGGTGCAGCCGGGCCACGGCGTCCGCGCCGTCGGCGGCGAGCCCCGCGTGGGGCCGGGCCTCCTTCAGCACCACCGGTTCGCCGGTGCGGGTGTCCTTGCCGGCGTAGACGCCGCCTCCGTTGGAGAAGTGGAGGGCGCGCTCGATCGTGTAGGGCACGTCGGTGAGCGTCACGGCGGAGCGCGCGTCGAGGTGCGGTTTCAGGAAGGCGGGGAGGTCGAGCCACTCGGGCGGCTGGAACGCCGGCCCGCGGGGGTCGGGGACGAGTCGGCCGTCGGGGGTCTCGATGGCCGGTACGAGTTCGCCCCGCGCGTCGTAGCAGTGCCGCAGGGTGAAGCTGCCGTAGCGCAGGTGGACCGGTCCGGCGCCCCAGCGCAGATCGCTCAGGATGTATGGTCCGGGCTCGCCGGCCAGCAGGGTGTCGAGGTCCCCGGCGATGCGCCGGCACTGCTCCTCGTCGGCCGGGTACACGGTGATGAACTTCCCGCTCGCCGCGCGGTCGGCGTACTTCGCGTTGCGTATGTGCAGCAGGTGGCGGCTCGGCACGAACTTGAAGGCGATGCGCCGGGGAACGCAGTAGGCCTCTACGCGTTCGAGGATCGACTCGGCGTTGTCCAGACAGGCGGAGACGTGGATCTTCCAGCCCTGTGCGGGGAGTTCGACACCGAGGGGACGCAGCGCGTACCAGTCACCGGTGCGGTGCGAACGCCACCCGGTCGGTACGGAGGCGAGGGCCGCGCCGTAGTTCTCATCGGCCCGTCGGTACGGGGCGTCGTAGAACCAACGGTCGGCGTCGCAGAACGCGGCGTACCCCTTGTTCACTCCTGCTCCCTCGGTCGGTGACAGGAACGACGGTGCCACGCGGGGCGTTGGCCCCGACAGTCGCCGCTGTCACCGATCGGGTGTGCAGTACGCACGAGTCACTTGGCGGCCCGGGGGCGTGGCGGGGCGCGGGCCGGGACGGGAACGGGCCGGGCGGGGCGCGGGGCGGGATGGGTGCGGGCCGGGCGGGGCGCGGGCCGGGATGGGTGCGGGCCGGGCGGGGCCGTCGGGGTGAAGCGGCCGTACGCACCGCGCCGTATCCCGTCCGATCATCTGACTGGCCGTAGATTCCTTGCGTCCGGGGAGCGCCGGCCCACCGTCCGGTTCTCCTTCGCTGCGACCGTCGGCGTACGGTCGGGTCCCGCCCGGGAGAGTGCCATGCGTTCTCGTGTCGCCGCCGCCGTCCTGCTCCTCGCACTGGGCCTGCCGCTGACCGGCTGCTCGTCCGACGGTTCGGACCCCGCCGCCCGGGGGGCCGCCGGCGCGCCCCCCGCGGGCCGCCTGGCCGCCCCCTCCCACCTGCGGTTCACCGCCAAGACCCTGGACGGTGCGACCTTCGACGGCGCGGCGCTCGCGGGCAAGCCCGTGCTCTTCTGGTTCTACGGGTCCGCGTGCGCCGAGTGCCCGGCCCAGGCCTTCGAGACGGCCGCCCGGGCCGACCGCTACGTCGGGCGCGTGCACGTGGTGGCCGTCGCGGAACCGGGCACGGGCAACGGCTTGCAGGGCTTCGCCGCACCGGCGGGCGCGGGCCGGCTCCCACACCTCTCCGACACCGGCCACGCCCTGCGGGACCGGTTCCACGCCGAGGGCGTCAACACCTACCTGCTGCTCGACGAGGACGGCGAGGTGCTCTACAAGGGCGCCGGCGCGGAGGGTGACAAGCTCGACGGGGAACTCGCCGCCGTCGCCTCCGGAGTCTGACCGGAGGGACCCCCACCCCTGACGCGGGAGGGCCCGCCCCCCTCACGCGGGGCGCTCCCCGGCGCGGCGGTGGCGGGCGACGTGCCGGGGCGCGGGGCGACGCGGAGCCCGGTCGGGGCGCGCGCGGGCGGGCTCGCCCGCCCCCTCGGCCCCCGCCTCGGGGGCGTGCCGGCCGCATGACCGCCGTGACTCCATTGTGCCGCGCGAAAGGACGACGTGTCGCGCCGTGCCGAAGGAGGGCCCCGGCCCCGTCGCCGCCTTCCCCCGGGCGCCGCGCCCCACTCGAAAGGCCGAGCCCGACCCCCGCGAACCGCCCCGTCGGCCGAGAGAACGGCGCGAATCACGACCCCGACGGCCGGGCGGTGCTACAAATAGTCTGTGACCCATCCTTGCAACCCGTACCGGGGACGTCGGTGCGGTCACTGAGCCGAAATCGCCCGCGAAGCGTCGCCCGACAGGTATTCGTCCTTCAGGTGGCGATCGTGGTGCTGCTCGCGGCCGGAGCGGTCCTGGCGCTGGTGCTCCAGTCACGCCACGACGTCGACCGGGAAGCCCGCACCCGCTCGGTCTCGGTCGCGCAGACGGTCGCCCACTCGACCGGGATGTGCGCGGCCCTGCGTTCGTCCGACCCCGCGAAGACCCTCCAGCCGCTCGCCGAGTCGACGCGCAAGGACGCCGGGGTGGACTTCATCGTCGTGATGGACACCCAGGGGATCCGCTACAGCCACCCGCTCCCCGACCGCATCGGCAAACGGTTCGTGGGCACCATCGAACCCTCCCTCGCCGGTGAGGTGCACACCGAGAGCGTGCAGGGGCCGCTGGGCAAGGAGATCCAGGCCGTCGTACCGGTCTACTGCGACGGCAAGGTCACGGGACTGGTGTCGGCCGGGCTCACCGTGAAGAACGTGTCCGGCGTGGTCGACCGCCAGCTCCCCGTCATCCTCGGGGCCAGCGCGGCCGGTCTCGCCCTGGCCACCGTGGGCGCGTGGCTCATCAGCAGGCGCCTGCGCCGCCAGACCCACGGGCTCGGCCCCGAGGAAATGACCCGCATGTACGAGCACCACGACGCGGTGCTGCACGCGGTCCGCGAGGGGGTGCTCATCACCGACGGCGGTGGACGGCTGCTCCTCGCGAACGACGAGGCGAAACGATTGCTGAAACTGCCGGCCGACGCCGAGGGGCAGTACATCGGCAACCTTCCCGGGCTCGACCGGACCGTGTGCGACCTGCTGTTGTCCGGCCGGGTCGCCACCGACGAGGTGCACGAGGCCGGGGAACGGCTCCTGGTGATCAACCAGCGTCCGACGCGTCCCGGCGGCGGGCCCGAGGGGGCGGCGGTCACCATCCGGGACTCCACCGAGATGCGCGTCCTGAGCACCCGCGCCGACGCGGCCCGGCGTCGGCTGAGACTGCTGTACGACGCCGGGGTGGGGGTCGGCACCACCCTCGACGTGGAGCGGACGGCCCAGGAACTGGCCGACGTGGCCGTTCCGCGGTTCGCGGACTTCGCGACCGTAGAGCTGGCGGAAGCCGTCCTGCACGGGGACGAGCCCGGCGGCACGGCCCCCGACCTGCTCCGCACCGGTTTCAGCGGCATCTCCGACGACGTGCCGCTCTACCCGCGCGGCAGGCTGATCGACTTCCGGCCGTCCACGCCCCAGGCACGCGGCCTCACCACCGGCCGGGCCGAACTGATCCCCGATCTGGCCGACGCGCCCGGCTGGTACGCGCAGGACCCGGAACGGGCGCAGGCCATCCTCGACTACGGCGTCCACTCCCTGATCACGGCTCCCCTCAAGGCCCGCGGCGCGGTGCTGGGCCTGGTCAACTTCTGGCGGTCGCGCAAGGAGGAGCCCTTCGACGAGGAGGACCTCTCGCTCGCGGAGGAACTCGTGGCGCGGGCCGGCGTCACCATCGACAACGCCCGCCGCTACACCCGCGAGCACGCCCTGGCCGTGACCCTCCAGCGCAGCCTGCTCCCCCGGGACCTGCCCGAGCAGAGCGGCGTCGAAGTGGCCCACTTCTACCTGCCGGCGCAGTCCGGGGTGGGAGGCGACTGGTTCGACGTGATCCCGCTGCCCGGCAGCAGGGTCGCGCTCGTCGTCGGCGACGTCGTCGGCCACGGGTTGCACGCGGCCGCGGCCATGGGACGGCTTCGTACCGCCGTGCTCAACTTCTCCTCGTTGGACCTGCCCCCCGACGAACTCCTGGCCCGGCTCGACGACCTCGTCCAGTACATCGACCAGGGCGGGGACGGCGGAGCCGACGGCGGCCTGCTCGGAGCCACCTGTCTCTACGCCGTCTACGACGCGGTGACGCAGCGCTGCACGGTGGCTCGCGCCGGGCACGTGCCGCCGGCGATCGTGCGGCCGGACGGCAGCGTGGAGATCCCCGAGCTGCCCGCCGGCGCGCCCCTGGGACTCGGCGGCTTCCCGTTCGAATCGACGGAGTTGGAGCTGCCGGAAGGCTCCCAGCTGGTGCTGTACACCGACGGGCTGATCGAGGACCGCGCCCGCGACATCGACGAGGGGCTCGATCTCCTCCGGGCGGCACTCGCCCACGCCGACCGCAAGCCCGAGGACACCTGCCGGGCCGTTCTCGCGCAACTCCTGCCCGTGCGCTCCCGCGACGACGTGGCGCTGCTGGTCGCGCGGACGTCGGCGCTGCCGGCGGACCGCATCGCCGAGTGGGAGGTGCCCTTCGAACCGAGTTCGGTGGGCGCCATGCGGGCCCACGCCGTGCGGAAGCTGGAGGAATGGGGCCTGTCCGAGCTCGCGTTCGGCACCGAGCTGGTCCTCAGCGAGCTCATCACGAACGCGATCCGCCACGGCTCGGCGCCGGTTCGCGTCCGGCTCCTGTTCGACCGGATGCTGACCTGCGAGGTCTTCGACGGCAGCAGCAGCTCACCGCGCCTGCACTACGCCACCACCACGGACGAGGGCGGCCGCGGACTCTTCCTCGTGGCGCAGATCAGCCGGCGTTGGGGAGCCCGGTACACGCCGGACGGCAAGGTCCTCTGGTCCGAACAGGCGTTGCCGGATCCCGAGGACGCGTAGCGGCGCCGTCGCCGAGCGGCCGGGCCGTCGACCGCTCCCGCGGGATGCGGGGTCGGTTGGGGTCGGTTGGGGTCGGTGAAGTGCTCCGTCCCGGGGGCCGGTGGAACGCCCGCCGCGGATCGCGGCTCGACCTGCGGCAATCACGGTTTCGCCATGGACGCATCACAACTCGGCATCCGATCTCCACGGTTGCGCCGAGGTCTGATTTGCCGTTTTCGCGGCCTGTAACGTTCACGCGTTCGAAGAAGTTCCCTTGGAAGGACCCACCATGTCGACTCCGCCGTCGCCGCAGGGCGAGCACACCGCTCCCCCGGCCCTTGGCACGCCCGCTCCCGAGGCCGCGAAGCCCAAGGGTTCCAAAGCGAAGAAGTTCATGAGGTTCGTGGCCATCGTCGTCGTCGCCATCGTGGTGAAGTTCGGCATCTCGTACTTCTTCAACTCGCCGGTGCGCGCCGAGGCGGGCGACTGCGTCAAGGTGACGGGCAGCGAGAACAGCCCCGAGGTGGAGACGAAGGGCTGTGACGACAAGGACGCCAACTACAAGGTGCTGAA
Organism: Streptomyces sp. NPDC102278; assembly: GCF_044766345.1. NCBI lineage: Bacteria > Bacillati > Actinomycetota > Actinomycetes > Kitasatosporales > Streptomycetaceae > Streptomyces > Streptomyces sp. NPDC102278. The sequence continues at coordinate 291,218 of NZ_JBIWLV010000002.1, forward strand.
GGTCGTGGAGAACACCTTCGACACCGCGGCGTGCACCGTGGGCGAGGCCGCCCTGGCGCAGCAGTGGGACAAGGAGAAGTTCGTCCTCTGCCTGGAGCCGGTCAAGCACTGACCCCGCTCCCGCCGGTGACGCCCGTTCAACCGACGCGTTCGCACCGGCGACCGTGACCTCGCGCTGCCCCCTCCCCCTCGGGAGGGGGCAGTTCGGCGTCCGGGCACGGGGCGGAAGCCTCAAGACCGGAGACACCCGTAAAGGGGGAAGCCCCGGCCGGTCTGGGGGGTGACCGGCCGGGGCGGCTCAGGGGTGTGGCGCGCGGAGGGGTGTCGCCTCACGGCGGCGGGCTCCACGGGGCTTCAGCCGAACGATCTTCCCCGCGGGCCATGGGTGGGGCCCGGGGACACTGTCCCCTCCGCAGCCACATCTATATGAACGCTCAACCAGTCAGTGGCGTTCCCACGCCCCGACGTGACCCCCGTCACCCACGCCGCCGCCCCCGGCGCGGGGGCCGGGGGCGGACGGACATCACCGCGGGTCGGGCCCGCGGACGCGACCGGTCCTGCTCACGCCGGGGCCCGGGGGGTCCGCTCCGTGAGCAGGGCCCAGATGATGAAGACGTCGATGGCGATGATGACGATCGCCCACAGGGGCTGGTACGGCAGCCACAGGAAGTTCATCACGATGCTGAGGGCCGCCAGGCCGACACCGAGCGCGCGCGCCCATGCCGCGCCCTTGAGGATCCCCACGCCGGCGATGAGCAGGATCACGCCGAGGATCAGGTGGATCCAGCCCCACGTCGTGAGGTTGAAGCGGTACACGTAGCTGCCCACCCGTGCGAAGACATCGTCGCTGGCGAGCGCCCCGATGCCGTTCAGGACGGCGAGCACCCCGTCGACGAAGAGCAGGACACCGGCGAACATGACGCCCGAGCCCGTGTACCCGCCGCCGCCCCGCTCGCTCCAGCGGGAAGGTTGCGGTGTCGGCGCCCCGGACGGGGTCGCGGTCTGGGCCATGACAGCCTCCTTGGCCGAACACCCCGAGCAGTTGGACACGCCGGCGATTGCGACGTGAGATCGACGATCCGCCGCCGAGACCGCCGGGACCACCCGGGCGGGGCCATTCGGGTGAACGCCCCAGGGTGCGCCCGTACGCACGGGCACCACCCGTGCCACCCCGAGGTGCAACCGGACGGTTGCACCTCGGACGCAGACGTGCAACCCTGGAGTTGCACTGAATGGAATCGACGAGGGAGGCCCCCATGAGCGAGGACCGGATCGAACGCGAGATCCTGATCGAGGCATCCGTGGAACGGGTGTGGTCGCTGGTGGCCGACCCCGGCTTCTGGGTGTCCGACGCGGCCGGCCCCACCGGCGCCGTGGCGGAGGCCGGAGCCCGCGTGGTGGCGAAGAACGCCGAGTACGGCGACTTCCCCGTACGGGTGGAGGAGGTCGAGCCGCCCACCCGTGTGTCGTACCGCTGGGCCAGCGCGTTCCCCGGGGAGGAACCTCGCGAGGAGAACAGCACGCTCGTGGAGTTCACCCTGACCCCGGAGGGCGACGCGACGCGGCTCCGCGTGGTGGAGAGCGGGTTCTCCGCGCTGGCCGGGTCGGAGGAACTGCGCCGCAAGGCGGTGGCGGACAACACCGGCGGCTGGCCCCAGGTCTTCGACGCGCTCAAGAAGCGCGCCGAACAGCCGTCCGCGTGACGGAGGAACACCGGGGCGCCGACGAGGGCGCCGTCGACGACGTCCTCGCCGCGCTCGCCGATCCGACGCGGCGCCGACTGCTCGACCTCCTCGCCGCGCAGGGCGAGGTCACCGCGACGACGCTCGCCGCGGGGCTTCCCGTGTCACGGCAGGCCGTGGTCAAACACCTCGCCGTCCTGGACACCGCCGGACTCGTCTCCGGCCGCCGGGTCGGGCGCGAGGTGAGGTACACGGTGCGGCCGACGGCCCTGAACGCGACGGCGCGCCGGCTGGCCGCGCTCGCGGCCGACTGGGATCGACGGCTGGCGATCGTCAAACGCCTCGCCGAAGCGGCGGAACGCGATCCGGACGGGCGCTAGTGCCGTGACCGTCGGGCCCTGCCGGGCCCCGCAAGGGGGGTCGCGGTCCAGGGGACCGGGCCGCGACCAATCCGACCGGGCCTCGGCCGCGAAGTGAGCGTGTGCGCCCGCTCCGGCGGCGCGGCCGTGTCCTCGTGTCCGAACCGGGTACGAGGGTCCCCTGGTGGAAGGAGCCTCGATGAGGCCCGTGGCAGACCGATTGGCCGAACTCCTCGAGCATTTCCTCGCCGGACCCCCACCGGTACGCCTGCGCGCGTGGGACGACAGCGAATCCGGGCCGCGGGACGCCCCCCTGGTCGTGCTCCGCTCCCCCGACGCCCTGCGCCGCCTGCTGTGGCAGCCCGGCGAGCTCGGCCTGGCCGAGGCCTACATCGTCGGTGACCTGGACATCGAGGGGGACCTCGCCGACGGGCTCGGCCGCGCCTGGCAGTCCGTGCGCGAGCACGGCACCACGACACCGGGCCCCACGGGGTGGGCCCGGGCCGCGGCGCTCGCCGTGGGGCTGGGCGTGGCCGGCATACCGCCGCACGCCCCGGACGCCGCCCGCGCCCGCCTCAGCGGCAGGTTGCACAGTTCCACCCGCGACCGGGCCGCCATCAGCCACCACTACGACCTGTCCAACGAGTTCTACGCCCTGCTCCTGGACCCGACCATGGCCTACTCGTGCGGCTACTGGTCCCGCCCCGACGACCCCGACTACACGCCGGCCGACGCCCAGTACGACAAGTTGGAACTGATCTGCCGCAAGGTCGGCCTGCGCGCGGACTCACGCCTCCTCGACGTCGGTTGCGGCTGGGGTTCGCTCGCCGTCCACGCCGCCCGCGCCCACAAGGCCCGCGTCACCGCCGTGACACTGTCCCGGGCGCAGCGCGACTTCGTGAGCGACCGGGTCGCGCGGGAGGGCCTGTCCGATCTGGTCGAGGTGCAGTTGCGGCACTGGCGCCACATCGACGGCGGGGGCTACGACGCGGTCAGCGCCGTCGAGATGGGCGAGCACGTGGGGGACGTCGAGTACCCCGAGTTCACCTCGCTGCTCCACGGGGTGCTGCGACCCGGTGGACGGCTGCTGGTCCAGCAGATGTCCCGTGGGCTCGACGCCCCCGGCGGCGGCGCCTTCATCGAGACCTACATCGCGCCCGACATGCACATGCGACCCGTCGGCCGCACCGTCGACCTCATCGAGGACGCCGGGTTCGAGGTGCGGTCCGTCGAGGCCCTGCGCGAGCACTACGCCCGGACCATCGACGCGTGGCGCCGCACCCTGGAAGAGCGGTGGGTGGACTTCGAGTCGCTCGTCGGCCAGACCACGGCCCGTGTGTGGCGTCTGTACCTCGCGGGCAGTTCGCTGGCGTTCTCCGAGCGCCGCATGGGCGTCGACCAGATCCTCGCCGTCCGGCCGTCCCGGGAGGGGCGCAGCGACATGCCCGCCACACCGGCCGGCTGGTACGAGTCGCAAGCGCGGGCGTGAGCGCCGCGAGGAGGTCCTCGATGAGCCCCGGGTCGCCGCACGTTCCCGCCGCGCCGGGCCGGGAGCTGCCCTCGGCGCTGTCCCTGCGGCGCAATCCGGCGGATCCGACGGCGGCGATCCTCGTGTTGCACGGCGGCCGGGCCGACGGGTTGACCGCGCCGCCCGCCCTCAACCTGCCCCTGGTGCGCATGAGGGCGTTCACCCGCGCGCTGGCGCGGGCCACCGGGCCGGACCGCGTGGTCGTCGCGGAGGTCCGCTACCGCCACCGCGGCTGGAACGGCGCCCGGGAGGACCCGGTACGGGACACCGTGCGCGCCCTGGACGAACTGCGCCGCGCCGTCGGAGCCGTCCCCGTGGTCCTGGTGGGCCACTCCATGGGCGGTCGGGCGGCGTTGCGCGCCGCGGGCGACCCGGCGGTACGGGCGGTGATCGGGCTCGCCCCGTGGTGCCCGCCCGGTGAGCCGGTGACACAGCTCGCGGGCAAGTCGGTGGTGCTCCTGCACGACGAGGCGGACCGGGTCACCGATGCCCGGGCGACGTGGGGCCACGTCCGGCGGGCTCGCGCCGGCGGGGCGCGGGCCGCGGGCATCGTCATGCCCGAGGGCGGGCACGCGATGCTCCGTCGGTCGGCGCGTTGGCACGGGGCCACCGTCGCCGCCGCGCTGGGGTTGCTCGGATCGCGCGAACTCCCCGACGGCCTCTTCACCGGGCCGGTCCCGATGCCCTGGCCCCGGCCGGACGGTGTCGATGCCCGGTGCGGAGCCGGCCGCCGCCCGCGGGAAGGCGGGTGACGGCCGGGCGGTCGGCCCCGGTGGTCAGAAGTACACGTTCCAGGTGATGTCGGTGGTCGCGGTCCGGCCGGCGGCGTCGGTGAGGGCGATCCGGCTGGTGCGCATCCCCCACGTGGTGGGCGCGCCGGTGACGGTGCCCGTCGCGGTGTCGAGGCTCAGGCCGGCCGGCAGTCCGTCGGCGGTCCACCGGTAGGGCCTGGTGCCGCCGGTGGCCTGGATCGGGAGGCTGACGGGCTTGTTGACGTAGGCGATCTGGTTGCCCGGGTTCCGCAGGACCGGGGCGCCGCCGCCGACGGCGGTGACGGTCCAGGTGAAGGAGGCGGACGCCTTCCTGCCGGCGGTGTCGGTCGCGGTGACGGTGACGTTCGACGTGCCCGCGGTGGTGGGTGCGCCGGTGACGGTGCCCGTCGTGGCGGCGATGGTCAGGCCTGCGGGAAGCCCGCCGGCGGTCCAGGTGTAGGGGGCGGCGCCACCGGTCGCGGTGTTCTTGAGTTCGACCGGGGTGCCGATCGCGGTGGACCGGGCGGGGACGGGGGTGACGGTGACGTCGCCGGGCTGCGGGGTGGCCGTGACGAGGGTGGCGCCGAATCGGCTGAGGGCCTCGTTGACGGGCTGGAAGATGGTGAACTTCTCGCCGCTGCCGGAGCTGCAGGTCGCGCTGCCGCCGCCGGAGTGGAGGCCGATGGCCTTGCCCCCGGCGGCGGTGACGTAGGCGCCGCCGGAGTCGCCGCCGGCGGAGCAGGCGCTGGAGTAGGACAGGCCCTCGATGACCACGTTGCCGTAGTCGACGCTCTGGTCGACCTTGGTGACCTCGCCGCAGCGCAGACCGGTGGTCTGGCCCGAGCGGCAGATCGCGGTGCCCACGATCGCGTCGGCGGAACCGGTGACGGTGATGTCGCCCTGTCCGTATCCGGCGACGGTGGGGACGACGTTCCAGCCGCTCTGGTCGACGTCGACGATGCCCATGTCCCCCTCGCGGGCGTTGACGCTGCCGCTGCCGTTCCTGTTCGACGTGCCCACGCGGGTGCCGTCCTTGCCGTAGGCGGGCTGGTTGGTGTCGTTGGTGCAGTGCCCGGCGGTCAGGAACGCCTTGGTGCCGCCACTGGTGCGGGTGACGGGGAAGCCGATGGAGCAGGGGCTTTCACTGCCCGGTGTCCACTTCTCCCCGCCGATCACATCGGACTGCTGCACGGGGGTGTCGGAGGTGTAGGTGACGTGTGCGATCGGTCCGAGGGCGTCGACGGCGGCCACGAAGAGCTCGGTGGAGGCGGTGCTCGCCGCCCGGTCGACGGTGACGTCGACACGGTTGTTGCGGACGTCCGGCCCCCAGGAGACCACTCCGTCGATGCCGGCGCCGACCTGGCGGGTGATGGCCTTCGTGGTGGCGTCGAGTCGGGCGCCGGTGTGCCCGACCCGTACGGGTACGGCTCCGGCCGCCCGGACCAGGGCCTCGTCCGCGTCGGTGGTGACGGCCGCGGTGAGACGGCCGGCGGCGGCGTCGAACCACAGGCCCGGTATCCGGTCGCCGGCCCGGGCCCGGATACGGGCCGCCGCGAGGTTCGCCGCGCTCTCGTCCGCGAGCCGTTCACGGACACCCGCGTCGCTCAGGTGGAGGTCGCGGCGCATGGCGTCGAGGAGTCGGGGTGTGGCGGCGGGCGTGGGGTCCGGAGCGGGGGCGGCGGCCGCCGCCCCCGACGGCAGGGCGGCGAGCGAGCCCAGGGCGAGGGCGGCGGCGAGACAGGCCCAGGCGGGCCTGTGGTTCACGGTGCGCACGAGGACGGGTTCCTCTCACGGGGGGACGCGCCGGCGGGCGCCGGCGCGGCCGCGGCGGGCCGCGGCGGCCTCCCGGGGCCGGTGGCGGCCTCCCGGCCCCGAGGTGGTGGCCAACACAGTGGCGGCGGCCCGCGGGAGGGGGCATCGGAGGAAACCCTTGTCCGTGGAGTCGATCGCGCGGGGCCCGTTGTGCCGGGCGGACGACGAACCTACGGTCCGTGTCGTGACGTGGGAGACCGAGGTGACGGACGACCGGGGCGGCGCTCGCGCGGATGCGCCGGACCCCGCCTTCGATGCGGCGCGGCGCGCGCTCGCCCGGGACGGGCGTGTCGTCGTCATCGGGCCGTGGGGGGCCGGCAAGACCACGCTCGCCCGGAGGCTCGCCGCCGCCGGGGTGGCGGACGGACGGACGCTCCTGCGCGTCACCGGCGCCGAGGGGGACGTCGCGGATCCCGGGGGCGGCCTCGCCCAGCTGCTGTCGGGCGACGTGGCCGGGCACGCGCGGGGGTTGACGGATGCCCGGCGGGACGTCCTGGAGCGGCTGGCGAACCCGACGGGCCGGCAGGTCGAGGTCCCGGGGCCGGCGGCCGCGCGCTCGGCGGTGACCGCGCTGCTGGGCGCGATCGAACCCGGGGCCCTGCTCGTCGTCGACGGTGTCCAGTGGCTCGACGCCTTCAGTGCCGACGTCCTGGGGTACGCGCTGCGCACGCTGCCCGCCGAGCGGTTGACGGTCGTGGCCACCGAACGCGAGAGCGGCCGGCCGCGCTCCGCCGTCCGACTGGTCGGGGCACACGCGCCGTACGTCGCGCCGGCTCCGCTGGACGTGACGGAGACCGCCGGCCTCCTCGCCGGGCACGGGCTGCCCGGGCGGTGGGCGGCCACCGTGGACCGGCTGTGCGGCGGCCACCGCCTGCTGACCTCGTTGGCGTGTACGTCCTTGGCGGCGCTGCCCGCCTCCGAACGGCGCGGCATCGCCGCGTCGGCCGTGTTGCGGGACGCCGCCGGGGAGTGGCTGGAGACGCTCCCGCGTCCGGTGCGGCGCACCCTGGCGGTCGCCGCGCTGGCGCACCGTCCCTCGTTGTCCCTGCTGTCCCGGGCGGGTTGCGCGGACGCGGAGGAGCACCTCGCCCGGGCGCGGCGCGCCGGGGTGCTACGGGACGGCCCCGCCGCCGGGGAGTTGGTCTTCCAGGGCGCGCTGCTCGCGTCGGCCGCCGCCCGGGCCGGTGGGCCGCGCGAACGCGAGGAACTGCACCGGGCCCTGGCCGCGGCGGTCCTGGACCCCGCGCACCGGGCCCGCCACCACGCTCTCGTGCTGCGCCGCCCGGACCGGGCCGCGGCCGAGGACACCGAACGCGCGGCCTGTTCGGCCCGCGACGGCGGTGACCGCGCCCTGGCCGCCGAGCTGTTCCTGCTGGCCGCCGGGCTCACCCCCGCGGACCGGCCGGAGCCTCGGCTGCGCCGGATCACGGCGGCGGCGCGGGAGGCCGCGGCGGCGAGTCGTACGGATCTCGCCTGGCAGGCGGTGGAGGCCGTGACCGAGGCGGCCGTCGAACCCGCCCGGCACGTGGCGGTGCTGCTGGCCCTCATCGACTCCCACGGTCAGGCCCTCGCGGAGCTCGAACCCCTCTTCCACCGGTGCAGGCAACTCGCGGGTGAGGATGCGGGACTGCTGGCGGGCATCGAGCTGCGCGCCGCCATCGCGGCGAACATCTCCCACGAGGAGCCGGACCGGGCGCTGCGCGCGGCCGCGCGGGCTGCGGAACTGGCCCGCGCCGGCGGGCAGCCGGCGCTGCGCGCGGCGGCGCTCACGATGCGCGCCCGCATGGAGCGCGTCCTCGGTGTGCCCGACGCCGCTCGGACCCTCGACGAGGCCCTGGCCCTGGGGGTGCCGGTCCAGGAGTACGGGATCCGCAACAGCGCCCAGTACCTCGCCGCACGCCACGAGGTCTTCGACGACCGGCTGCCGCTCGCGCGGCGGCGACTGCTGGAACTGCTCGCGATCGCCGAGCGGGAGGGCGACCCGGAAGACCTCGTCGATCTCTGGCGCAGTCTCAGCGAGGTCGACGCCCGGCTCGGATCGTGCGGCCGCGCCCTGGAGTGGGCCGATCGGGCGCTGGCGCACTCGGCCGCCCACGGCCTGTCGCCGGGCCCCGCCTGGTACACCGCCGCCCTGGCGCAGAGCGCCGGCGGATCCTTCGCCGCGGCGTCGCGGCTGGCCGAGCGCGGCGTCCAGGCGTCCCGGGAGGAGGGGGACGCCCTCTACCACGCGCGCAGCCTGTGGGTCGGGGGTTGTGTGCGGCTCCACACGGGCGACGGGGCGGGCGCGGCCGCGACCTTCGCGGAGGTGGCCCGTCTCGAAGGGGACCGGCCGGTGGCCGATCCGAGCATGTTCCGCTGGCAGCCGGACGCCGTGGAGGCCCTGACGGCCGGCGGGCACACGGACCGGGCGGGGTTGCTGTTGGCCCGGGCCGAGGCCGCGCCGGGGATCCGGGGGCGGGGGCCGGGCACGGCGGCCGCCCTGGTCCGTGCCCGGGGCGTGCTGCTGGCCCGCGAGGGCAGGGCCGACGAGGCGGTCGCGTGTTTCGGGGAGGCCGCCGGGGGCTTCCGGAGCGTGGGGCTGCCCCTTGAGGAGGCGCGCACCCATCTCGCCCGCGGCCGGGCCGAGCGGGCGCGCCGCAGGCAGGCCGCCGCGCGTGCGGCCTGGGAGGAGGCGGCGGAGCTCTACGCGGCGGCCGGGGCCCGGCCCTGGCAGGAGGTGACCGCGGCCCTCCTGGACCGGCTGCCCGGCGGGCGCCCGGCCGTCGGGTCGCGGGGAGGACTGACCCCCTCGGAACTCCGGCTCGCCGGCCTGATCTGCCGGGGCGCCAGCAACCAGGAGGCCGCCCAGCAGCTGTTCCTGTCGGTCAAGACGGTGGAGGGCATGCTCAGCCGGGTGTACCGCAAGCTCGACGTGCGTTCCCGCACCCAGCTCGGCGCCGTCCTGTCCCCGGACCGGTGACCGACCGACGGGGGACGGCCGGATGCCACCTCGCCGGTCGCAGGCGAGGTGGCATCGTGGCGAGGTGGTGGCGCCGGCGCCCGTACCGGGGGCCGGTCTCGCGGGCAGTCCGGGTCAGGTCAGCAGTTTCGCCTTCGCCCGGTCGAACTCCTCCTGGGTGATGTCGCCCTTGTCCTTGAGCGTGGAGAGCTTGTGGAGCTCGTCCGCCGCGCCGCCCGGGGTACCGGGCGTCCCGGCGGCCTTCTGGACGTACTGCCGGAAGGCCTGCTCCTGCTCCTCGGCCTGCTTCACGTCGCGCTTTCCCATGCCCCGACCGCGGACGATGAGATAGATGAAGACGCCGATGTACGGCAGCAGGAGCACCAGGACGAGCCAACCCGCCTTGCCCCAGCCGTGCAGTTCGTGGTCGCGGAAGATGTCCGTGATCACCTTGAAGAGCAGGAAGAACCACATGACCCAGATGAAGAGCCAGAGCATGGTCCAGAACAGGTTGAGCAGTGGATAGTCGTCCACGGGACACTCCGATCACGTATGGGACGAATCAATTCATACCGCCCGTGGCACCACTCCGCACGCGGAGCGACCGCCCCGGCGGCCGACGCCGCGCGCCCGAGCGTGTGAGGGGCCCGTTCTTACGGATCCGTGACGTGCGGCCCGGTGGGCGCCGCGCCGCGCCCCGGGCGGCATAGCGTCGGGGCATGCGCGTACTTGTGACTGGAGGAGCGGGCTTCATCGGCTCGCACGTCGTTTCCGCCCTGGCGGAACGCGGACACGAACCGGTGGTCTTCGACCTGACGGAGGACGACGGGCGGGACGTACGGGACCCCGCGCAGGTGCGCGAGGCCCTGGCCGCGGTGGACGCGGTCTGCCACCAGGCCGCCAAGGTGGGGCTGGGCAAGGACTTCGCCGACGCCCCCGCCTACGTGTCGGCCAACGACTACGGCACGGCCGTCCTGTTGGCCGCGATGGCGGAGACCGGGGTGCGGCGGCTGCTGCTCGCCGGGTCGATGGTCGTGTACGGCGAGGGGCGGTACGAGTGCCCCGCGCACGGCGTGGTCCGCCCGGGACCGCGCGCCGAGGAGGACCTGCGCGCCGGCAGGTTCGAGCCGCGCTGCCCCGACTGCGGCGCCGAGCTCGCACCGGGGCTGGTGGCCGAGGACGCCCCGATGGATCCGCGCAACGTCTACGCCACCACCAAACTGGCCCAGGAACACCTCGCGGCGTCCTGGGCACGGGCCACCGGCGGGCGGGTGGTCTCACTGCGCTACCACAACGTCTACGGGCCGGGGATGCCGCGCGACACGCCGTACGCGGGAGTCGCCGCGCTCTTCCGTTCCGCGCTCGCGCGGGGGCAGGCCCCCCGCGTCTTCGAGGACGGCGGGCAGCGGCGGGACTTCGTGCACGTACGGGACGTCGCGGCGGCCAACGCCGTGGCGTTGGAGGCGGTGCGGGACACCCCGGGCTTCGTCGCGTACAACGTGGGCAGCGGCGATCCCCGTACCGTCGGCGACATGGCGAGGGCGCTGTCGGCCGCCTGCGCGGGCCCGGATCCCGTGGTCACCGGCGAGTACCGACTGGGCGACGTCCGGCACATCACCGCGGACTCGGCCCGGCTGCGCCGGGACCTGGGCTGGCGCCCGGTGGTCCCCTTCGAGGCGGGCATGGCCGAACCCGGCGACGGGCCGGCGTAGGGCCTGTCCTTCGGATCATGCGGGGCTCAGTTGTCGGCGATCTGGGCCACCCACCCGTAGGGGAGTTCCGAGCCGTCGAGGGTGACCGCCTCGACCGTGCGGGTCTCGGGGTCGATGTCGGCCTGGACGCCCTCGCCCTCGTAGCGCGGGTAACCGGACGTGCCCGGCTCGCCGGTGAAGTCCACGAGGGCCGTGCGCACGATGCCCTGGCGCCCGGTCCCGCCCTCGGGGCGGGGTCCCGGGCGCAGTACGACGGTGTAGCGACGGGGAGCGGAGGCGGGATCGTTCCCGGCGGAGGCAGTCATGCCGCCAGGCTAGCGACCGGACGATGCCGGCGCCGGCAACCCTCGTCCCGACGGGGCGCGCCACGGTCATCGCGCGCCGCCCGGGCGTAACAGGTCCGCGTACACGCGCGCCGTCACCCCCGGCCGGCCGGGTTCGCAGGTGACGCGGCCCATCCCCGACGTCGCGCACAGTCGACCCAGCGCGACCACCGCCGCGCGGACCGTCTCCTCGTCGCCGCCCGTCACGTCGAAGACGACCAGCCCGGGTTCCGCGACGTACCGCTCATCAATGTCGTTCACACCCGTCCCGACGAGTGCCGGTCGGCCGCCGGTTCGCCCGCGCCGGGCTGTACATCCGTACGGGCCGACACCCGCGGGGGAGGCAACCCCGCGACCGGCCCGGCGCCGACGAGCCGGCCGGGGCGTCCCGGGCTGGCTCGTCCGAACGCGCCATCGGGGCAGCCGTGTTCACCCGGCGTGCCACAGGGTCTTGTCCCCTTGGACGATGACCGCGTCGCCGGAGGTGCGGATCAGCAGTCGGGCGCCCCGGTGGCCGGTGGTCTTGGAGGACCACAGGGGCCGGCCGGCCTCCGTGAGGACGGCGAGTTCGCCGTCGGCGGTGAAACGCGCCCGGGCTCCGGTGCCCGAGGTGCCCGCGCTCCACACGGTACGGCCGTCGCCGTCGTACAGGACCAGGTCGCCACTGCTCTCCATGCTCAGGCGGACGGCTCCGGCGTCCAGGGTGTCGCCGGAGCGCAGCACGGTACCGGCGTGCACCTCGATGGAGTCGTCGAGCTTGCCCGCGGCCAGGGAGCGCAGGGTGGGGAGGGAGGGGGTGAAGGCGTAGACGGCGCCCTCGGTGCGGATGAACCGCTGGAAGGAGAGCGTGGTGGCGCGGCTGCCGCTCTGCGAGGGGCATTCGAACGCGGCCTGGGAACCGGGACCGATGACCGGGTCGGCGCCCGGGACGGGGTGGCGGGCGGGCGGGAAGTCCACATCGTTGACCCAGCGTTTGGCGATGAACTCGAACTGCTCGACGAGGTCCGCCTGATGGCTGACGAAGAGGAGGCCGCGCGCGGCGTCGTCGCCTCCCCCCGCGCGGGATCCGGTCTCCGGCCGGTGCGGTGGGCCGAAGGGGATGCCGCGCCGGATGATGCGACGGGAGTCGAGTTGGGCGATGGGCAGGGGCGGACGTCCCGGGGCCGGGGTGAGGCCCCCGCGCGGGTTGCTCTTGCGGATGTGCGAGAACAGCGGCGTGGTCCAACCCTGCGGGTCGTCGTGGAAGTCGAGCGCGCCGTCGATGTCCTCGCCGGGCAGGGGGACGCGTTCGGCGGCGGGGCAGGTGGCGACCGGGGCGCCGCCGGGCCAGCGACCGATCATGCGGGCGGCGAGCCACGTCGGATCGGCGTCGGCCGGCGCGGCCCCGGACCTCTTCAGTTCGGCGAGGCATTCGGCGGCCTGGTTCCACCACCCGGGCACGTCCTGCGCGAGGCGCCGTACGACGTGGAACGAGCCGCCGGTGGCCCATGCGGGCAGCCCGGCGGGACGCGCGCCGACGCGTTCGTGCCCGACCAGGAACTCACCGGCGGGCACCAGCCGGGTGCCGGGCTTGCCCTGTACGGTCGCGGGGTTCGCGGCGTCGGACGCGTCGAAGCCGCGCACGCCGGGTTGGCTGATGGCGTCGAGGAAGCCGAAGTGCTCGTGGCCGCGCAGCGCGCCGGGGAGCGTGGCTCCGTCCTGTCCGAAGAGGACGGTGGCGGCGGCGCCGTCCAGCGAGCGGCGGTGGCGGTCGACGGCCTCGGCCAGTCGCCCGGAGTCGTCGGCGGCCAGGGTGAGGACGGCGTGCACGTCGTCCTCGGACGCGCCGAACAACCAGGAGTCGGGGGCGCTGGGTCCCGTGTCGCCCAGTGCCTCGGCGCGGGCGGCGGCCCCGTCGCGGAAGGCCTCTGCGGTGCCGCCGACCGGGACGGCGGGGAAGGGGTCCTTGCCGGCGAGCAGGCTCAGGCCGGGATGGGTGAGACTCAGACCGGTCCACAGCGTGGCCATGCCGGCCGGGTCCACACCGTTGCGCAGGGTGCGCGCCCGGCTGAACTCGGCGTTGAATCGCGCGACTTGATCGGTCGTGGAGAGTTCGGGCAGCAGCCCGCCGAGCCAACGGCGGGCCTGGCCCGCGTGGCGGAAGTGGACGAGGAGCACACAGACGTGGTCCTTGCGGAAGCCCGCGAGGATGTCCCCCTGGGTGGTGGTGTCGGCCCGCAGGGGCAGGGCCTGCGCCGCGACCCGGGACGAGGGCGGCGCGACGGGTGCGGCGGGGGCGCCGACGCGGGACGCGGCGCCGGCCGCGGTACCGGGGACCCCGACGGCGAGGGCGGCGGCGCAGGCCCCCGCCCGTACGACGGTGCGGCGGGTGGGGTGGTGCGGGGAGGGCGGGCTGTGCAACGTGTCCTCCGGGCAGTGAAGGGGGCGCGGCCGGGCGACGCCGGGGAGGGCGCGCCGGGCAGCCGATGATCATCACCCTGTGCGATGGGCGGGAGACGCGCGAGGCGGACGCACCGATGGGGTGACGGGGCGTCGGTTGACGCCCCGTCGGCCGATCGGGGCCGTGCCGGCGGCTGCCGCGGTCCGGCCCGACGCGCGGTCCGCCGTCAGTGGTCTTCGAGGAGGCGGCAGACGAAGTTCTCCTCGACTGCGCGGAGCCGTTCGAGGAGGTCCGGGTCGAGCGTCACCTGGCTCGTGACGGACACGGTCACCGACCGCCTGCCGTCCGGGGTGGCCGCGGCGAACTGCGTGTAGCCGGGGAAGTTGCCGGTGTGGCCGAGGACGGCCCCGCAGCGCGTGGTGTAGCGGAAGATCCCCAGCCCGGCCGCGTTGACGCCCGGCCCCGCGGGTTCCGAGGCGCCGCCGCGCACGAACCGTTGCTGTTGGCGTCGGGTCGGCGGCGACAGCAGCTCGGGGCCGGCGTAGCCGCGGATGAACGCGGAGAGGTCGCGGGGGGTGGAGACGATGCCGCCCGACGCCCAGACGCCCGACGCTCCGAGCACTTCGCTGACGTCCTCCGGCGGGGCCGGGGGATCGACCGCGTAGCCGTGCATGAAGGGCTCGGGCAGCCGGTACCCCTGGGGGAGGCTGGTGTTCCGGAGGCCGAGGGGTCGGTACACCCGCTCCTTCAGCAGCTCCTCGTACGGGCGGCCGGTGGCCTGTTCGGCCATCAGCGCGACGGCGATGTTGTCCGAGTTGGAGTACTGGTAGCGCGAGCCGGGCTCGAAGCGGAGGTCCTCGTCGGCCACGTAGTCGAGCAGTCTGCGGGAGTCGAAGCGGTGTCGGGGGTCCGCGGTGAGGATCTCCAGGAACTCGGGGTCCTCGGTGTAGTCGGGGAGGCCGCTGGTGTGGTTGAGGAGTTGGCGGAGCGTCACCGCGTGCCAGTCCCGGGGGAGTCGGGGCAGACGTCGGCCGATGGTGTCGTCGAGGCCGAGCCGGTGGTCGTCGACGAGGCTCAGGGCGACCGCGCCGTTGAACGCCTTCGCGACGCTGGCGATCCGCATGTGGTCGTCGAGGCCGGGCGCCTCCCGGCGGCCGACCTCGGCCACGCCGGCCCGGTAGACCTCCTGTCGGCCGTCGCGGCGGAGCACCGCGATGGCGCCGGGCGGGCCGCCGGGCGCCTCGACGAGTTCGCGCAGTTGCCGCTGGAGGGACCGGTCCCGGGGCGGCTCCGCCGGGCCGGCTCCCGCGGCCGCCGGGGTGAGGCCGCCGGCCAGCGCGGTCGCGGCGAGGGCGGCGACGGCCGCACGCCGCAGGCCTCGTGTACGGGGACGGGGACGGGCGGCGGATCGGCTCGCGATGTGCAGCGGGCGCACGCTGGTACCTCCTCGGTATCGGACCCCCGCGGGCCCGGGCGATGTCTGGGCCCAGCATCGGGTCACGGCCCGCCCGCCGCTTGCGGCCTGCTCCATCCGGCCGAGGCGCCGGCGGGTGACGGGGGGCGCGGACGGCCGGTTCGAGTGGTCCCGCGGGCGGGAACCGGGGTCACACTGGGACCAGGACGAGACCCGCCTGCCCGGCGGGCCGAGGAGAGGTGCCCGCGTTGGCCGTTCCGATCGTCATCGACTGCGACCCCGGGCACGACGACGCCCTGGCCATCATGCTGGCGGCGGGGGATCCGGCGATCGACCTGCTGGCCGTCACCACGGTGGCGGGCAATCAGACCCTGGACAAGACCACGCTCAACGCGCTCCGCGTGCTGACGGTCGCGGGCATCACCGGTGTGCCGGTCGCGGCGGGGTGCGCGCACCCGCTGGTGGAACCGCTGGAGGTGGCCGAGGACGTGCACGGGGTGTCGGGGATCGACGGTCCCCGGTTCCCCGCGCCGACCATGACGGCGGTCCCCGAACACGCCGTGGAGTTGCTCCGGCGGGTCCTGTTGGGGCATCCCGAGCCGGTGACGCTCGTGCCGACGGCTCCGCTGACGAACATCGCGCTCCTGCTGACCCGCCACCCCGAAGTGGCCGGGCGGATCAAGGAGATCGTGCTGATGGGCGGATCCACGGAACGGGGGAACCGAACCCCGGCCGCCGAGTTCAACATCCACGTGGACCCGGAGGCCGCGGACATCGTCTTCCGCAGCGGTGTGCCGGTGACCATGTGCGGGTTGAACGTGACCCACCAGGCACTCGCCACCCCCGGGGTGCTGGCCCGGTTCGAGGCACTGGACTCGGAACTCGGTGGGATCTGCGTCGAGTTGTTGCGGTACTTCGCCGGAACCTATCGCCGCCTGTGGGGGTTCTCCGCTCCCCCGGTGCACGATCCGGTGGCGGTGGCCCGTGTCATCGACCCCGGGATCGTCGCCTGCGTCGACGCGCACGTGGCCGTCGAGCTGCACGGACGGCACACGCGCGGGGCGACCGTGGTGGACCTGCACGGGCGCCTGGGGTTGCCGGCCAACGCCCGAGTCGCCGTGGGCCTGCGGACGGACCTCTTCTGGGACCGGATGGTGGCGGCGGTGGCCGCGCTGGGCGCCGCTCACCACTGAGCGCGTGCCCCGCGCCGCGTGCCACGCGCCGATGGGCGGCTCCCCCCACGCCCCGGTGGGCCGGGTGGGCGTCCGGCGTACGGTCGAATCCGCGCCCGACCGGATCCGTCCGCCGCCCCCGGCCCTCCCCCGGCCGCCCTGTCCCCTGCCGGTCGCCGCGCCGCTCCCCTGCCGGTCGCCGCGCCGCTCCCGTGCCGTTCCCGTGCCGTTCGCGTGCCGTTTCACCGGCCGGGCAGGGTCGCGGCCGAAGGCGTGAGGGGCGCCGGTACGGGGAAGGCTGGGCGGACGATGACGCGGCGGGCGGCGCGGGCCGAGGCCCGGCCTGGTCCGGTGTTCCGCGCGACCCGACCGGGGTCGATCATCACGACGAGTGTGGAGGAAACGGCGGATGCCGAACGAGCGAGCGGGCCGGCCGGCGGAGCAGGGCGATCTGATCGATGTCGCCCGACTCGTGACCGCGTACTACGCCTTGCGCCCCGACCCGGCGGATCCCGTCCAACGGGTCAGTTTCGGCACCTCGGGGCACCGCGGATCGTCGACGACGACGTCCTTCAACGAGGACCACATCGCGGCGACGAGCCAGGCGATCAGCGAGTACCGGTCGCGGGAGGGGACCGACGGACCGCTGTTCCTGGGCGCGGACACGCACGCGCTGTCGGAACCGGCCCGGGTGACCGCCCTGGAGGTGTTCGCCGCCAACGACGTGACGGTGCTGATCGACGCGGCCGACGGGTACACGCCGACGCCCGCGGTGTCCCTCGCGATCCTCACGTACAACCGGGGACGCTCTTCCGGCCTGGCCGACGGCGTGGTGGTCACCCCCTCGCACAATCCGCCGGCGGACGGGGGCTTCAAGTACAACCCGCCCCACGGCGGACCGGCGGGTTCGGCGGCCACCGGTTGGATCGAGACGCGCGCCAACGAGATCATCGCGGGCGGCCTGAAGGAGGTGCGGCGGATCCCGTACGCGCGGGCGCTGGCCGCGCGCACGACGGGCCGTCACGACTTCCTCGGGGCGTACGTGGCCGACCTGCCCTCCGTGCTCGACCTGGACGCGGTGCGCGCGGCGGGCGTGCGGATCGGGGCCGACCCGCTCGGCGGCGCGTCCGTGGCGTACTGGGGCCGGATCGCGGAGGAGCACCGGCTCGACCTGACGGTGGTGAACCCGTACACCGATCCCACCTGGCGGTTCATGACGCTGGACTGGGACGGCAAGATCCGGATGGACTGCTCCTCGCCCCACGCCATGGCGTCGTTGATCGAGAGCGCGGGCTGCTACCAGATCGCCACGGGCAACGACGCCGACGCCGATCGGCACGGCATCGTGACCGCGGACGCCGGCCTGATGAACCCCAACCACTACCTCGCGACCGCCATCGCCTACCTGTTCGCGCACCGCCCGGACTGGCCGGCGACCGCGGGCATCGGCAAGACGCTGGTGTCGTCCGCGATGATCGACCGGGTCGCCGAGGACCTGGGGCGCGAACTGGTGGAGGTGCCCGTCGGTTTCAAGTGGTTCGTGGACGGGCTGGCCTCGGGCGCCCTCGGGTTCGGTGGGGAGGAGTCGGCCGGAGCCTCGTTCCTGCGGCACGACGGCTCGCCGTGGACCACCGACAAGGACGGGATCCTGCTGGCCCTGCTCGCGTCGGAGATGTTGGCGGTGACGGGGCAGACGCCCAGCGAACGGTACGGGGAGCTCACCGCGCGGTTCGGGGAACCGGCGTACGCGCGCATCGACGCCCCCGCGACCCGTGAGGAGAAGGCGGTGCTCGGCCGGCTGTCCCCGGACCAGGTCACCGCGGACACGCTCGCGGGAGAGCCGGTGACGGGGGTGCTGACGCAGGCCCCGGGCAACGGGGCGGCGATCGGCGGCATCAAGGTGACCACGGAACACGCCTGGTTCGCCGCCCGCCCGTCGGGCACCGAGGACGTCTACAAGATCTACGCGGAGTCGTTCCTCGGTCCCGACCACCTGGCGAGGGTCCAGGAGGAGGCGCGGGGCGTGGTCTCGGCGGCCCTGACCGACTGAGGCGGGCGCCGGCGCCGGCCGACAGGGGCGGGCGCCGGCGCGGTGGGCGGCGGCGCGGCGGAAGCCCACGGCCCCCGCGCGGTGGAAGCCGACGGCGCCCGCGCGGTGGACGGTGCCCGCACGGTGGGATGACCGGCCCGGTGCAGGCGGCCCGCTCCGGGTAAAGCGGCGCGGCCAAGATCGAAAGCACTTAGGTTAGGCTAAGCTAAATGTCATTGAGGCGGCCGTACGGTGGCCGACGTGTCCGCCGAGGAACACGCCCGCGCGCGCCGGCCCGCCGCGCGCGGAGCCGTCGTACGCACCACCACCCCCACCACCTTGATCAGCGAACGGGAACTCTGATGACCACTGCACCGAACACGGCCGAAGGCAGGCGCAGATGAGCGTGCGGGCAGCCGTCGCGGGAGCGAGCGGATACGCCGGTGGTGAGCTGCTGCGGCTGCTCGGCGCCCACCCCGGAGTCGAGGTGGGCGCACTGACTGCGCACACCAGCGCGGGGCGCACGCTCGGCTCCGTCCAGCCCCACCTGCACCGGTTCGCCGACCGGGTACTGGAGGAAACCTCCCCCGACCGGCTCGCCGAACACGACGTGGTCTTCCTGGCCCTGCCGCACGGGGAGTCGGCCGCGCTCGCCGCGCGCCTTCCCGATACGACGCTGGTCATCGACCTCGGAGCCGATTTCCGGCTGCGGGACCCGGACGCCTGGAAGCGGTTCTACGGCGGTGAGCACGCGGGGAGTTGGCCGTACGGCCTGCCGGAGCTGCCCGGCGCGCGCGAGACGCTCGCCGGCGCCACCCGCATCGCGGTGCCCGGCTGCTACCCGACGGCCGTCACCCTGGCCCTGTGGCCCGGTTACGGCGCCGGGCTGTTGGAAGCGGAAGCCGTGGTCGTCGCGGCCGGCGGCACCTCGGGGGCGGGGCGCGCGGTCCGGCCCCACCTGCTGGGCTCCGAGGTGATGGGGGCGATGAGCCCGTACGGCGTGGGGGGCGGCCATCGGCACACCCCCGAACTGGAGCAGAACCTCTCGCTGGCGGCGGGCACCCCGGTCGGCGTCTCCTTCACCCCGACGCTGGCCCCCATGGCGCGCGGGATCCTCGCGACCTGCTCGGCCCGACTGCTGCCCGGCGTGACCGAGGCGCGATTGCGCGCGGCGTACACGTCGGCCTGCGCGGAGGAGCCGTTCGTGCGTCTGCTGCCGCCGGGGCAGTGGCCCACGACCGGCGCGGTGCTGGGCTCCAACACCGCGCAGGTGCAGATCGCGGTGGACCCGGCGGCGGGGCGCCTCGTCGCGGTGTGCGCCATCGACAACCTCACCAAGGGGACGGCCGGCGGCGCGGTACAGAGCATGAACATCGCGCTGGGCCTGCCGGAGACCCTGGGACTGCCGACCGACGGGGTGGCGCCGTGACCCTCCCCCCGGCGAACGCCCCCTCGGCGGGGGCCTCCTACGCCGACTGATTCGGCCGCTCTCCGTGACGCGACCCCGACAGGCTTCGACTTTCGGGGTCGGTGTCATGCCGTCATATCAATTTCTGACGAAGGCAGTTGGCGTAGGACGAGGACGACACGCACGACCGCCTGCACCAACTCACCGACCCGGCACCGGCATCACAGGCTCTCGGCGAGACCCGACAGCGACAGGTCGAGGGCGGCCTGCGCGCCGCGCAGGTCGTACCGCTGTTCAAGGTGTTCCTCGACCTGCGGGCCCGGATCGCCGCGCGGCCGTCGGCACTGCGGGTGGTGCGGGAGCGGGCGCTGGACGCCGACGTCCTTCTCCGGGTGGACCTGCTCGCCTGCACCGGACCGGTACCTCCGGGTGACGGCACCGTACTGCTGTGCCGGCTGCTGGAACTGCTGCCCGACGAGGACGCCGTGCTCCCCCTGATGGAGACGGCGGCCGCGCTCGCGCCGACCTGTCGGTCCGCGACCTCACGGACAACGGCTGGACCACCGCCCGCGGGTGCTCACCCGGCAGGGCGGACGCCCGTGATCGCCTCATCGCGCAGGAAGAGGTCGACGCTCTCCACCCGGGCCCAGCGGCGCGGTGGGGCGGGCGGGCGCGGGATCTCCCGGCCCTGTTCGCGCCACTGCCGCACGACGGCGTCGTAGATCGGGGTCCCCGAGGGACGTGCGTGCTCGCCGGTTCGGGGGCTGAGGCCCGGCCAGGTTGCCGGAACGGTTCTTCTCGTCTCGTTCACGTCGTGCCCAACGACGGGAGACCGCTTCAGGCAACCCTCGGTTCCACCCCGACCGGCGTGTGGTCGGTGTGGACGGTCGCGGCGATCAACCGCGGAACGGCCTGCACCAGGGCGTGCTCGGCGGCCTCGGCCAGCTCGTGGGCCTGTACCACCGTCAGGTGGGCGTCGACCACGATGTCGGCCTCCGCGCGCAGGGCGTGCCCGATCCAGCGCATCCGTACCTGTCCCACCCCCCGCACGCCGGTGACCGTGCGCAGCGCGTTCTCCGCCCTCTCGACCAGGCCGGGTTCCACGCTGTCCATCAGGCGCCGCAACACCTCCCGCGCGGCTCCCAGCAGGACGTACAGGATCGCGACGGTGATCAGCAGCCCGATCACCGGGTCGGCGGCCTTCCAGCCGGCGGCGGATCCGCCGGCGCCGAGCAGGACCGCGAGGGAGGTGAAGCCGTCGGTACGGGCGTGCAGGCCGTCGGCGACCAGGGCGGCGGAACCGATCCTGCGGCCGGTGCGGATGCGTTGGCGGGCCACCCATTCGTTGCCGGCGAACCCGACGAGCGCGGCGGCGGCCACCGCCCACAGGTGGGTGACGTCGCGGGGGTGCAACAGCCGGTCGACGGCCGCCCACGCGGCCAGCGCTGCGGAGGCTGCGATGGTCGCCACGATGAGCAGCCCGGCGAGGTCCTCGGCCCGGCCGTAGCCGTAGGTGTAGCGCCGGTTCGCGGCACGCCTGCCGAGCACGAACGCGATGCCGAGCGGGACGGCGGTCAGGGCGTCGGTGGCGTTGTGGACCGTGTCGCCGAGCAGGGCCACCGATCCCGACAGGGCGACGATGACGGCCTGGACGACGGTGGTCGCCGCCAGCACGAGCAGGGAGAGCCACAGCGTGCGCATGCCGTCGCGCGAGGTCTCCATGGCCGTGTCGATCCTGTCGGCCGCCTCGTGGCCGTGCGGGCGGATCAGGTGCGCCAGGCGCCGACCGAGCCCCGCGTGCTCGTCCCGGTCGTGCTCGTGCTCGTGCTCGTGCTCGTGACGGTCATGATGATGGTGATGGAGATCGTGACGGTGATGAGGATGGTCCTCACGGTGATCGTGTACGTGCCGATTCCCCTCCATGACCCCACGGTGGCACAGCGGATCCATTGCGGCTACAGCTGTCGTACGCCCTTTGACCAGGTGCGATTCACTCGCATGTGCGACGCCGGCGCTCCCGCGCAGGGTCGGCGCCGGCGGTCAGGACTGTTCTTCCGCGAGGATCCGGTCCGCCGCGTAGTGCGGGCACCGTTGCGCGTGCCAGGTCACGGTCAGGAAGCCGGGTCCGGCCGCGATCGTACGCGCCACGCCGTCGACCGGGCCGGCCCCGCAGTATCCGCACACGAGCGTTCTCGGAACCGGCAGCTCCACCATGACCGTTTCCTCCCACCGAAACCAGCGCGCATCCGAGACGGACACCCACGTGTATCAAACCCGGGCACGATCCGATCGGGTACCGACGAGTAGTGGCCGACTTCCGCACACATCGGGCTGAGGGGCACGAGTCCCCGCGAACGCGGGCGAAGGTCCGGAGGTCGCGCTCCCCCGCGCGCGACCGATCAGGATCGGAGAAGCGAAACCCGCTCCGCCGAACGTAGCGTGAGTTCCACGGGCACCGAGCCCCGCGGGCAGGGAACGGGGCGTCCGGCCCCGATCGACGGATGGAGACACGATAAGCATGGCCAAGAGGACGGACACGCGGTCGTCCGCGCCGCACGACGCCGACAGCCACGATCTGATCAGCGTGCACGGCGCGCGCGTGAACAACCTCAAGGACGTCAGCGTCCGGATCCCCAAGCGTCGACTCACGGTGTTCACGGGCGTCTCCGGCTCGGGCAAGAGCTCGCTGGTGTTCGGCACCATCGCGGCGGAGTCACAGCGGCTGATCAACGAGACGTACAGCGCCTTCGTCCAGGGGTTCATGCCCACGCCCGCGCGGCCCGAGGTCGACGTCCTGGACGGCCTGACGACCGCGATCATCGTGGACCAGCAGCGGTTGGGAGCCGATCCCCGCTCCACGGTCGGCACCGTCACCGACGCCAACGCGATGCTGCGCATCCTCTTCAGCCGGCTCGGCAAGCCCTACGTCGGCGGGCCCGGCGCCTTCGCCTTCAACGTCCCCTCGGTCCGGGCGAGCGGGGGGATCACCGTCGAACGCGGCGCCGCCACCAAGACCGTGAAGGCGACCTTCAGCCGGACGGGCGGCATGTGCGTGCGCTGCGAGGGCCGGGGCACGGTCTCCGACATCGACCTGGCCCAGCTCTACGACGACTCCAAGTCGATCTCCGAGGGGGCGTTCACCATCCCCGGCTGGAAGTCGGACAGCTGGTGGACCGTGCGGCTCTACGCCGAGTCGGGCTTCCTCGACCCGGACAAGCCGATCCGCAAGTACACCAAGAAGGAGATGCAGGACTTCCTCTACCGGGAGCCGACCAAGGTGAAGGTCGAGGGCGTGAACCTCACCTACGAGGGTCTCATCCCCAAGATCCAGAAGTCGTTCCTGTCCAAGGACAAGGAGGCGATGCAGCCGCACATCCGGGCGTTCGTGGAACGGGCCGTCACCTTCACCACCTGCCCCGAGTGCGACGGCACCCGGCTCAGCGAGGAGGCCCGCTCCTCGCGCATCGCCGAGATCAACATCGCCGAGGCCTGCGCGATGCAGATCAGCGACCTGGCGCAGTGGGTGAGCGGCCTCGACGAGCCGTCGGTGGCGCCGCTGCTCTCGACACTGCGGGGGACCCTGGACTCGTTCGTGGAGATCGGTCTCGGCTACCTCTCGCTCGACCGTCCGTCGGGCACCCTGTCGGGCGGCGAGGCGCAGCGCGTCAAGATGGTCCGCCATCTCGGCTCCTCGCTCACCGACGTCACGTACGTCTTCGACGAGCCCACGACGGGCCTGCACCCCCATGACATCCAGCGGATGAACGACCTGCTGCTGCGGCTGCGCGACAAGGGCAACACGGTGCTGGTCGTCGAGCATAAGCCGGAGACCATCGTGATCGCCGACCACGTCGTGGACCTCGGTCCCGGCGCCGGCGCGGCGGGCGGCACGGTCTGCTTCGAGGGTAGCGTCGAGGAACTGCGGACCGCGGGCACCGTCACCGGTCGCCACTTCGACGACCGGGCCGCCGTCAAGGGCAAGGTGCGGACGCCCACCGGGGCGCTGGAGATCCGCGGCGCGACGACGCACAACCTGCGCGACGTCGACGTCGACATCCCGCTCGGGGTGCTGACCGTCGTCACCGGTGTCGCCGGCTCCGGAAAGAGCTCGCTCGTGCACGGCTCGATCCCCGCCGGCGAGGGTGTGGTGTCGATCGACCAGGGCGCGATCCGCGGTTCTCGCCGGAGCAACCCGGCCACGTACACCGGCCTGCTCGACCCGATCCGCAAGGCGTTCGCCAAGGTCAACGGCGTGAAGCCGGCCCTGTTCAGCGCCAACTCGGAGGGTGCCTGCCCGAACTGCAACGGCGCCGGCGTCGTCTACACCGACCTGGCGATGATGGCGGGCGTCGCCATCGTCTGTGACGAGTGCGAGGGGAAGCGTTTCCAGGCGGCGGTCCTGGAGCACCACCTCGGGGGCCGGGACATCAGCGAGGTGTTGGCGATGTCGGTGACCGAGGCGGAGGCGTTCTTCGGCGCCGGCGAGGCGCACACGCCGGCCGCGCACCGGATCCTCGTGCGGCTCGCCGACGTCGGGCTGGGCTACCTCAGTCTCGGCCAGCCGCTGACCACCCTGTCGGGCGGCGAGCGGCAGCGGCTCAAGCTGGCGACCCACATGGCCGACAAGGGCGGGATCTACGTGCTCGACGAGCCGACCGCCGGTCTGCACCTCGCGGACGTCGAGCAGTTGCTCGGTCTCCTCGACCGGCTCGTCGACTCCGGCAAGTCGGTGGTCGTGGTCGAGCACCACCAGGCGGTCATGGCGCACGCCGACTGGATCGTGGACCTGGGCCCCGGCGCCGGACACGACGGCGGCCGGATCGTCTTCGAGGGCACGCCCGCCGACCTGATCGCCGGTCGTTCGACCCTCACCGGCGAGCACCTCGCGGCGTACGTCGGCGTCTGACCGGAACGCGCGGACACGGCACGGACACCGGGAGGGGGTGGCAGGGCACGATGAGGGCGGTACGCGATCGAACCCGTTCTTTCGAGAAGGAGAGAGGGCATGCTGCAAGCCTTCGCCGACCTGTCCACCCCGCTGCTGGCCGATGCCTGTGTACGAACGAACACACCGCTGCGCGTCGCACCGCCGGGCATCGGCGCGGTCGTGCGGGGGCACCGGGTGGCGGGGCCCGTGCTGCCGGTCCGTCACTACGGGAGCGTGGACGTGTTCCTGGAGGCCTACGGCCGGGCCGAGGAGGGCGACGTCCTGGTGATCGACAACGGCGGCCGTTCGGACGAGGCGTGCGTGGGTGACCTGGCGGTGCTGGAGGCCGCGGCGGCGGGGGTGACGGGTCTGGTGGTGTGGGGACTGCACCGCGACACCGCGGAGCTGGCCGAGATCGGGCTGCCCGTGTTCAGCTACGGCACCTGTCCGGCCGGACCCGTACGGCTGGACGAACGCGAGCCCGAGGCCCTGGTCACCGCCCGGTTCGGGGCGCACCTGGTGGACGACCGGGACTTCGTCTTCGGCGATGTCGACGGGGTGTTGTTCGTCGCCGCGGAGCACGTCGAGAAGGTGCTGACGACGGCCGGGCGGATCAGCGGGACGGAGCGGGAGCAGGCGCACCGCATCCGCTCGGGCGAGACGCTGCGCCGGCAGACGGCCTTCGAGGACTACCTGGTCCTGCGGGACGCGGATCCCTCGTACACGTTCCGACGGCACCTGCGGCGCGGCGGCGGGGCCATCGAGGAGTAGCGCGAGGAGCGGTGCGTGCGCGTGTCCCGCGTGCGTGGTGCGCGTACGTGGTGCGCGCACGTGTCCGGGCCCTCTCCGGGGTGCACCGCGGACGCGCGGTGGGCCGGCTCGCCGAACGGCCCACCGCGCTGGATCAGTTCTGTCCCAGCGGCAGGGCCAGGTCGGTGACCTGCTGCTTCGCGGGGAAGGCGCCGAGGTCGCGGGCGGCTCCGGTCAGTACGTCGATCTCGTACAGGCGGGAACCGCGACCGGTGTCGAGGCTCGCGAATCCCCGGTTGGTCCCGTGCTCGGGCGAGAAGTGGATGTCGAATCCGGCGTCGGGCCCGGCGTTCACGCCGAGGTTCCCGGTGGGTGCGAGGGTGCCGGCGTTGGCGGGTGACTGGAGGGACACCCGGTCGGCCGTGGTGTCGATGTCGAAGAGGGTGGTCGCCGTGGCGGCGTTCAGGTCGTTGTTGGTGTACGCGGCGCCGGTGACGCCCATGGTGGTGGACGGCGGGGTGGTGGGGTTGGTGAGGGTCCCGTCCACGGTGGTGCCCAGCGGGGCGGCGGCGTCGTCGAGGTTGTGGCGCAGGTTCTGTCCGGTGTTGCCGATCACCCGCAGCCGGTTCGCGGCGGGGTTGAAGTCCACCCCGAAGCGCGTCCCCGACAGGCCCACCGTGAGCTGGGAGACCTTCGTCGCCCTGGCGTCGCCGGTGTTCAGGGTGTAGACGCCGCCCTTGTCGCCGACGCCGTAGAGCCTTTCGTTCTGGACCCGGAAGTCGATGCCCACGAGCTTGGTGTCGCCCCGCAGCCCGGACACCCTGCCGATCCCCATCGGTTTGGCCGGCGAGTCCACGGTGAACTCCACCAGCCGCTGATCGGAGGTCAGACCGATCGCGGTCAGCGCCCGGTGACCCGCCCGGTCCATGGCGTGGTCGCCTCCGTCGGCGGACGCCAGAACGGGCGCGGACACGGCCGCGGCCAGGGCGACGGACGCGGCGATGACGATCTTGCGAGTACGCATGATGCTCTCCGGATCAGGGGTGGATGGTGAGGGCTGCCCGCCCGGGGTGTCGAGCGGGTTCGGGTCTGTTTCGACGGCCGGGCCCGCGCGGACGGGTCGACGTCCGCGATCCCACCCCAATGGCGGCACCAACCGGCCGGCGGCCTCCCCCCGGTGGCGGGGCCACCCGGCCGCGGGGTCGCGACCGGGCGTCGTCCACCGTCCTGCGCGGCCGTGTCTCGCGGCCTGACGCCGACGCCGGGGCTACGGTGGGCGCCGGGCGAGCGTCAGAGAGGTCGGTGCCGGTGTCGACGTCAAGCCATGAGGTGTTCGGTGCGCCGTGTTGGGTCAGCCTGATGACCCGCGATCTCGATCACGCGCAGGCGTTCTACGGGGCCGTGCTCGGGTGGACCTTCCGGCCGACCCGGCTCGGTGAGGGTTTCTCGGTGGCCATGCGTGACGGGGTGCCGATCGCCGGCATCGGAGCGCTGGCCGGCCGGCTGGGCGTCCCGGTGGCCTGGACGCCGTACTTCGCGGTCGACGACGCCGACGTCACCTCCGCCCGGGTGCGCGAACGGGGCGCCACCATGGCCGTGGGCCCGCTGACCTTCGGCACCGGGCGCGCCGCGCTCGCCGCCGACCCGGACGGCGCGGTCTTCGGCTTCTGGCAGGGCGAGGTCATCCCGAACTGGACGGCGCACCGTCGCCACGCCGCCGCGTGGCTCGAACTGCGCACGCGGGACGCGTTCGCCGCCGCCGTGTTCTACGGGGACGTCCTGGACTGGGCGTGCGAGCGGCCGGGGTGCTGCGACGTCTCGTACGAGCACGACCACGTGGTGATCCGGCGCGGTCACGACACCGTCGCCCGGATCAGCGGCGGGGCCGTGGAAGAGGCACCCGACCCCCAGATCCGCCCGCGCTGGCACGTCCACTTCGACGTGCCCGACCTGGAGGCGGCCGTGGACACCGCCGTCCGGCTCGGCGGCCGGACGGCCTCCCCCGTCCAGACCTCGGGCGACAGCCGCAGGGTCGCGCTCGGGGACCCGGACGGCGCCCTGTTCACGATCGTCTCGCCGCAGGACGCGTCCGGTTGAGCGGCTACGCGGGCTTGCCGCCCGGTTCGGCCGCGTGCCACACCGTCGTGGCGTTGCAGAACTCGCGGATCCCGTGGCCCGAGAGTTCGCGGCCGTAGCCGGAGCGCTTCACTCCGCCGAAGGGCAGTGCGGGGTGGGAAGCGGTCATGCCGTTGAAGAAGACACCGCCGGCCTCGACGTCCCGTACGAAGCGCCGCTGTTCGACCTCGTCGCGGGTCCACACGTTCGAGCTGAGGCCGAACGGCGTGTCGTTGGCCAGGTCCACCGCCTCGTCCAGATCGCGTACCCGGTAGACGGTGGCCACCGGGCCGAAGGCCTCCTCGTGGTGGATCCGCATGTCGGGGGTGATCCCGGTGAGGACGGTCGGCGCGTAGAACCAGCCCTTCGGGAACGCCTCGGGCCTGCTCCCGCCGCACAGGGCCTCGGCCCCTCGGCGTACGGCGTCGTCCACGAGTCCTTCCACGTCGTCGCGGCCCTGTTCGGTGGCGAGCGGACCGACGTCGGTGGACTCCGCCATCGGGTCGCCGACGGTCAGCTCGGCCATCCGGGCGGTGAAGAGCCGGGTGAACTCGTCGTGGACGTCGGTGTGCACGATGAAGCGCTTGGCCGCGATGCAGGACTGCCCGTTGTTCTGCACGCGGGCCGTCACCGCGGTCCGCGCGGCGCGTTCGACGTCGGCCGACGGCATCACCACGAAGGGATCGCTGCCGCCGAGCTCCAGGACGGTCTTCTTGACCTCGTCGCCGGCGATCGCGGCGACCGCGCGGCCCGCCGGCTCGCTCCCGGTGAGCGTCGCCGCGGCCACCCTGGGGTCGCGCAGGATCTTCTCGACCGCGCCGGAGGAGACGAGCAGCGTCTGGAAGGCCCCGGCGGGGAATCCGGCGCGTCGGAAGAGGTCGCCCAGGTACAGCGCCGTCTGGGGGACGTTCGACGCGTGCTTGAGCAGACCCACGTTGCCGGCCATCAGGGCGGGGGCCGCGAAGCGGACGACCTGCCAGAGGGGGAAGTTCCACGGCATCACGGCCAGCACGACTCCCAGCGGCCGGTAGTGGACCCGGGCGCGGGCGGCTCCGGAGTCCGCCACCTCCTCGTCGGTCGGGAACTCGTCGGCCAACAGGCCCTCGGCGTTGCGTGCGTACCACCGCATGGCCTTGGCGCACTTCGCCGCTTCGGCGCGGGCCGCCGCGAGCGGCTTGCCCATCTCGGTCGTCATCGTGCGGGCGATGTCGTCCTGGTCCTCGTCCAGGAGGTCCGCCGCGCGGTCGAGGAGGCGGGCGCGCTCGGCGAATTCCGTGATCCGGAACGTCCTGAACGTCTCGGCGGCGAGCGCCAGCCGTTGTTCGACCTCCTCTTCCGTCAGCTCGTCGAACGTACGGAGCGTCTCGCCGTTCACGGGGTTGATCGTCGCGATGGCCACGTGGGGCTCTCCTCTTCCTCGGTGCACCGGTCTCCGATGATGCAATCGCGCGTACGCGGTGGGCCGGAAGCGCGCCGGACCTCGACGCGCGCCGTTCCTCTCCGCTCACGTGTGCCCCGCCCGGGCCGAGTGACCGGTGCGCTTGTTGATCACGCCGAGGACTGGGCAGGGGCGGGCTTATGACACTGGCAATCACACCTTTGCGTCGGCTCGCCCACCGCTACCGGGAACCCGCGGTCGTCCAGGCGATCCGTTCGACAGCGGCTGCCGTCGTCTCGTACGTCGTCGCGTTGGCGGTGAGCGACGAGCCGGCGCCACTGACCGCGCCGCTGACCGCGCTGCTCGTCGTCCAGGTCACGCTGTACACCACGCTCACCACCGGAATCCGACGGGTGAACTCCGTCGTCGCCGGCGTGCTGATCGCGATCGGTTTCAGTGCCCTGGTCGGATTGACCTGGTGGAGCCTTGGTCTGATCATCCTGGCCTCGCTCGTCATCGGCCGCGTGGTGCGGGCCGGCGAGTTCGTCCCGGAGGTCGCGATCAGCGCGATGCTGGTGCTCGGCGTGACGAGGGTCGCCGACACGGCCTGGGACCGTGTCCTGGAGACGCTGATCGGGGCCGCGGTCGGTCTCCTGTTCAACGTGCTGTTCGTGCCGCCCGTGTGGATCCGCCCCGCCTCCGACGCGATCACCGGGCTCTCGGCGGGCATGAGCACCCTGCTGACGCACATCTGCGCGGAACTCGACGGTCCCACCACGGTGGAGAAGGCCGCCGCCCGCCTGCACGAGGCGCGGCGCCTCGACAACGACATCGCGCTGGTCGACGCCGCGCTCCGGCAGGCCGAGGACAGCCTGCGGCTGAACCCGAGGGTGCGCGAGGGGCTCCTCTTCCGACTGGTGTTGCGCACGGGGCTCGACACGCTGGAGATCTGCGCGGTGGTGCTGCGGGTGTCCTGCCGGACCCTGACCGATCTCGCCAAGACCCGGCCGGCGGACACCCTTTTCCCGCCGCTCGTCACCCAGGCGCTACAGGAGTTGTACAGCCACCTGGCGGTCGCGATGGAGAGCTTCGCGGAGCTGATCACCGCTCAGGTCAGCGCGAACGCCGAGGAGGCCGAGGGGCGGCTGACCCGGGAACTGGAGACCGCCCGGATGAGCCGCGACCGGCTCGCGGTGCTGTTGTTGGAGCGGGTCCGCGCCGAGCCCGGGATGTGGCAGTTGTACGGGGCGCTGCTGGCCGAAGCGGACCGCGTACTCGACGAACTCGGCGTGGACAAGCGCTCACAGCGCCTGATGGAGGAACTCGACCGGCACTCCCGTCTGCGGCTCGAACGCCACCCGCGCTGGCACCGCCTGACGCGCCGGCTGCGCTCCCTCAGGCCGGGCCGGGGCCGCGCCCGGGACCGCGATCAGGTCTCGGAGTAGCTGAAGTCACCCATGGTCCACGCGCTGACGTCCTTGATGGCGATCCGGTACATCCCTCCGGTCTCGGGGATGCCCATGGTGCCCTGGAGGATCCTGGCCACGTGGAAGTGCAGGTAGGAGGGCGGCTCCTGGCGGGCGGAGCCGTCGGCCGTCTCGGCGTCCACGAACAGCGGCGCGAACGGACTGAGCCGGTCGGAATCGGTCAGGACCTCGGCGACGCGCCGGCGCCACACGCTCTCGGGCGCGAGGCGGCCCGTGACCACGGCGCCGTGGACCAGGACGGTCAGTGACATCTGGTTGGTCTGCTCCGATTCCACCGCGGCGGCGATGGCGACGAGCAAGACGTCAGGCTTCGACATGAGCACCGATGCTACAAGGCGCCGGTCGCCCCGGCGGACGTGTTCACGGTGCGCCGGTCGCCACGTCCGCGCGTCGCGTGGCGAATCGGCTCGTGTCGGGCGCGATCGATCCCTGCCCGCACCCCTTTCCGGGCCCTCGGAGGAGGCGCACCGGGACGGGTGAGCGGCGCGGCCCCGGCCGCCCCGGTGAGCCCCGCCCTCGCCTGGCGGCATTCCGGCGGCGCCCCGGCCGCTCCTGCCCCGAGCTGCCCGTTTGCACTTCGGCAACAGTGTTGTCAAAGTGGCGGCATGACTGCCTCGACTGCTGACCCCGCTCCCCTCGGCAAGGATCCCGGCCCCGCCGCCGCGCGGACGGAGGTGACGCCATGAGCGCCTCCGCCCCCGACGTGGCGGAGCTGGAGGCCCAGGAGGCGCGACTGATCCTGCCCCGCTTCACCCACGAGGACGCCTGGGAGCTGGGTTCGCTGCTCGTCACCCTCGCCCGCGAGCGGTCGGCCCCCGTCGCCATCGACATCCGGCGCGGCGCACAGCAGCTCTTCCACTGCGCGCTCCCCGGTTCCAGCGCCGACAACGACGCGTGGATCGAGCGCAAGCGTCGCGTCGTCGAGCGCTACGGTGCCTCCTCGTTGTTGGTCGGAACCCGCTTCCGGGCCGGCGGCAAGGACTTCGACACGGACGGGCGCCTGGATCCGGGCCTCTACGCCGCGCACGGCGGTTCGTTCCCGATCGCCGTGGAGGGGGCGGGAGTCATTGGCGCCGTCACGGTGTCGGGGCTGCCGCAGCTCGACGATCACGCGCTGGTGGTGGAGGCGTTGGAACGCTTCCGCGACCGGCCTCGGGGCGAGCACCGCGGGACCCGTTGATCCTCGACCGGCCGAGCCGGGCGCGGTGCCCTCGCCGGATGGGCACCGCGCCCGGCGTCAGTGGGTGCTGCGGCGGTGGCCGCCGCGCTGCTGGGGAATCGTCCGGAGCCTGGGCGGCTGGACGTCGCGGCGGGGTGCGCTCGACCGGACCGGAGCCGCGGGGGCTGCCACGAGAAGAGCGATCAGGGCTCCGACCGCGACGAGAATCACCACGATGGACATCGACATGGCCGTTCCTTTCGTCGGGCGCTGACAACCTGTCACTACCCATTGTTACCTGAACCACCGCCACCAAACACGGCGAGTGACATCCGCAGGGGCGTCGAGGCTTCCTCCGCCCGCGGCGCGAGCCCGCGCGGGCAAGGTGACCCGCATCGGAGCGCGTCGATCCCTCCGGGGCGGGCAGGCGCGGGATATGACATCGAATCAGCTGCTCGCGTTCGCCCCCTCCCCCACCCCCGGACCCGCCTGGCTGCACCTCCTCGTGATGGCCTTCGCGCTGTTCGTCCTCCTGCGAACCCTGACCAAGCACCGCTGAACAGGCTTGTGCACACGGCTCGTTGAGCCTGGGCACGGCGCACGAGGGAAGCGGTGGGCCGGCCGTTTTCGGGGCATCCGCAGGGCATGGACAACTCATCGCTCGGTTCCGAGCGGCAGGACGACCCAAGACGCCCGCGCCGTCTGCCCCGGTGGGGACGGGTCGTCGGCGTACTGGCGGCACTGGCCCTGCTGTTCGTACTGGTCAGCCGGTTCGACCTGATACCCGGTTTCGGTGACCTCTTCGGCGAGAAGACGCGTGACCGCACCGGTCCCGTCCTCCTGAAGTCGATCCAGGACATGCACCGTTACGAGGGCGCGGCGGGCAACTTCCAGGTCGTGGTGGACCTGGAGAAGGACGCGAAGTTCCTCCCCGACTCGATCCGCGGCACCCGCACCCTGTACGTGGGAGCGGGGACCGTCAGCGGCTACGTGGACCTGGGCCTGCTCGACGAGCGGAGCGTCACGGTGAACGAGGACCGCACGAAGGCCACGCTCCGCCTGCCCCACGCCGTCCTGGGGCCTGCCGCCCTCGACCTGGACCGCTCGTACGCGGTGTCGCAGCAACGCGGCCTCCTGGACCGACTCGGGGACCTGTTCTCCGACAACCCGGCCGGAGCGCAGGGCGTACAGCGCCTGGCCGCCCAGCACATCACCGAGGCGGCCCGCGCCGGCGGACTCGTCGAGCGCACCGAGAAGAACACCCGCGCCATGCTGGAGGGGCTTCTCCGCTCGCTCGGCTTCCGCGAAGTGACGGTCGACTACGTGTGACCTACGGCCCTGTACGGGGCCGGGCGACCCCGCCCGCCGGGTCGTCGGCCGGTAGGCCCCGGTCAGCGCGTGCCGGCCAACCGGTCGCCGAGGGGACTGCGGTGGTACAGGACGTGCCGCCCGTCGCGCGCCCGGGTCAACAGGCCCGTGGCGTACAGCACGCGCAGGTGCTGGGAGACCGCGCTCGGGGTGATCCTGAAGCGGCGGGCGATCTCGACCGTGGGCAGCGGCTCGTCCAGGAGGCCCAGCAGTCGGGCCCTGGTCGCGCCGAGCAGCGAGACGAGGGCCGCCGGGTCGGCGGTCGCCGGTTCGGTCCACAGCGTCGCCACGCCGCGACTGGGATAGACCAACAGCGGCGCCTCCCCGGGGTCGACCGGGGGTGCGGGCTTGTGGGCGAAGACGGACGGCACGAGCAGCAGCCCTCGGCCGGACGCCTCGGCACGGTGACGGCCGATCATCCGGTCGATGTGCAGCACTCCGTTCTCCCAGCGCAGGTTCGGGTGCATGCCGGCGAACAGCCGGCGGGCGCCGCCCATGGCCAATTGCCGCGCCCGGTAGGTCATGTCGGCTTCCAGCAGCAGCCTCATGCGGGGCCACGCCGGCTCGACGGCGATCTCCCAGTAGCGCCGCAGGAGGTCACAGACGGCGTCACGGAGCACGGCCACCGCCGCGTCGTCGGCGCCCGCCGCGGCGCGCAGGGCTTCGGGAAGCGGGTCCGGTGCGTGGGCGGCGATCAGATCGCGGCGCACCCGGTCGGGGGGCGTCGCTCGGACGAGGGCCAACTCCTCCTCGAAGCTGGGGGCGAAGCCCGGCGGCCGCGGGGTCAGGAAGTCGGGAAGGGTGAGTCTGCGCGCGACCAGTGACATCAGCAACCCGGTGTCGAGCGGCCCGAGTCGGCCGAGCACGGACCTGCGCCACGGCAGGTGCAACGCGGACAGCCCCGGGTCGCGCAGCACCCGCAGGCTGAAGACGCTCTCCCCCAGGGGCGAGAGCGCGAACCGCGTGTCCGCGAGGTCTTCGACACCCAACACGAAGCTGATCATCAAGCCATACGCTACATCCATTGGAGGCCGTGCGAAGGTGCCGTGAACTCGGCACATGACACCCACCGCTGACCGACAGCACGCGCCAAGAGACCCGGGCACCCCACACCACCTCGGGCGGCCCCTGCGCGCCGCGGTCGGGCCGGTGGGCTGACATGAGCCGCCGGCTGCTCCTGCTCCTGGCCGTGACCTGCGGCGTCGCCGTGGGCAACATCTATTTCCCGCAGGCCGTCGGCCCGCTGATCGCCGCCGGCCTCCACGTCTCCCCCGACGAGGCCACGCTCGTGGTGACCGCCACCCAGATCGGTTACACGCTCGGCGTCTTCCTGCTGGTTCCGCTCGGCGACCGGCTCCCGCACCGTCGGTTCCTCGTCACGTTGCTCACCCTCACCGGACTGGGCCTGCTCGCCGCCGGCTGCGCCCCCGCCCTGCCGTTCCTCGTCGCCGCCAGTCTCGTCGTGGGGGTCTCGACCGTGGCCGCCCAGGTGATCGCACCGTTGGCCGCAGGGCTGGTCGCCGACGACAGGCGCGGCGCGGTGATGGGCACCCTGTTGAGCGGATCGATCGGCGGCATGCTGCTGGCCCGCGCCTTCAGTGGGACGCTCGGTGAATGGCTGGGGTGGCGGGCGCCCTACCTGGTGGCCTCGGCCGTCGTCCTGCTGTTGGCCCTGGTCCTGGCCCGCACGCTGCCCCTCACCGCTCCCTCCTCTCCCCCCTCGCGCGCCTCGTACCCGGCGCTGGTGGCCGCGTCGCTCCGGCTGCTGCGCACCGAACCCGAACTGCGCCGCTCCTGCTTCTACCAGGCGACCGTCTTCGCCGGCTTCTCGGCCGTCTGGACCTGCGTGGCGCTGCTGCTGACCGGTCCCCGCTACGGCCTCGGCGCCCAGGCCGTGGGCATGTTGGCGCTGGTCGGCGCGGTGACCATGCTCTGCACGCCGCTCGCCGGCCGCCTGGTGGACCGCGCGGGGCCGGATCGGGTGAACCTCGTGTCCCTGCTCGGGGTACTCCTGTCGGCCGCGATCCTCACCGCGGGTTCCGCGGGCGGGGCGGCGGGGTTCGCGGCCCTGACGCTCGGGACGGTGCTGCTCGACGTCGCGATGCAGTCCGGCATGGTCGCCAACCAGTCCCGGGTCTTCGCCGTGCGTCCCGACGCGCGCAGCAGGCTCAACACCGCCTACATGACCTGCGCCTACCTGGGGGGCAGCGCGGGATCCTGGCTCGGGGTACGGATCCACGACCGGGCCGGCTGGGGCGGCGTGTGCGCGCTCCTGGCCCTCCTCGCCGCCCTGGCCCTGGTACGCCACCTGGCCGTCCCCTCCCCCTCGCGCCTCCGGGAGCGGCAGCCGCGCTGACCCTCGGCGGGCGGGCCCCGGCGGGGTCGTGTCAGCGTCGCAGGGCCGTACGGAGCGTCAGTCCGTGGTGGCGCCGCAGCCGGGAGAGCTCCCAGTAGGACAGGGCCGTCACCGTGGCCGGGGCGCCGAGGATGAAGGCCACCCGGGCACCCGTCGGAACCTGTTCGTAGGACCCGGTGATCACATCCACGAGCGCCATCTCCCACACCAGCACGCCGGCGAGGATCGGTGGCAGCACCTCGTGGATGTCGGCGGTGCGGAAGACGTGCACCAGCGACAGTCCGATGCCGTAGAGGGCGAAGCCGATCGACCACAGGCAGATCACGACGATGACGATCTTCCCGGGGAGCCCCACGGCGTCCCGCACGCCCGCCAACTCCGGGGCCATGGCGAGGGCGGCGGTGCCCATGGACGTCATCATGGCGAGGACCGCGCCGAGCGGGCGCAGGGCCCGGCGCAGGTACACGCGGCGCAGCCCGTCCCGGGCGGCCGCCACGAAGGCGCCGACCACCACGGGGAAGGTGCACACCAGGACCAGGACGCTGGACCAGCTCTGGTCGAGGCGTTCGCTCGCGACGCCGTGGACGTCGGCGGCGCTCGCGACGGCGTTGTAGGTGACCATCAGACCCACCCAGGCGAGAAGCCCCAGCCCGGTCCGCCACAGCTGGAGCTTGCGGACCTCCCGGTCGTCGACGATCCCCGGGCGTGCGGGACGGAAGGTCCGCTGGGCGGCGTACAGGGGGTTGTAGAGCCCGCGCAGGATCTTCCGGGCCCGCGACTGCTCGACGCGCGGGGGCGGACCGTACGGGTATCCGGGCGGCGGACCGGGCTGCGCGTACGGATATCCCGGCGGCGGACCGGGCTGCCCGTACGGATATCCCGGCGGCGGACCGGGCTGCCCGTACGGGTACCCCTGCGGGGGGACCGGTGGCGCGTAGGGGTGTCCCTGCGGCGGGGGCGCGGCGCCGCCGCCCGCCGGACCTCCGTACGGTCCGCCGCCGTAACCGCCACTGCCGTAACCGCTCATGTCACGTTCCCCCGATGTGTCGTGCCGTCGAACCCAGGCATCCTAGGTCCTGCCCACCGCGGGTCCGGTCCGACCCCGGACGGAGCGGCGCGACGCGAGGAGTCCGGGCCTCACGATCAGACGGTCGGTTCCGGTCGGTTGCCGTCCGTTCCGATCGGTTCCGGCGCGAAGGTGTCTGTCGGGGACTGAGCGGTCTTTGTAATGTCACATCGCATGATGTTCTTACGGCGTACCGCGTCGGCCGCGGTCCTGCTCGCCACCCTGATCCCGTTGACCGTCACCACCGCCGCGACGGCGGCCGAGCGTTCCCCCTGCCCCGTCTCGGCCTCCGAGCCGCTCGACGCCGAACAGGCACGCCTTGCGGACCCGCGGACCACGGCCCTCGTCGAGCGTGCCGGGTCGGGTGACTTCGTCCGGCGCTTCCCCGCCGCGCTGTGCGGGGTTCGGGGCACGGTCGAGGCCGAACGGCTCCTCGACGCCTGGGGCGGGGCCCTGTGGCGGTCGGCCGTGAGTCGGGCCCAGGGGCAGCGGCCCGGCGGTGATCTCGCGACCGGCGACGACCGGCCGCTGTACTGGACCCGGCTGGCCATGACGGCCGCGCTCACCCGCTGGGAGCCCGCCTTCGCCGTCGACCGGCGTGCGTTGCGGGCCCGCTTCGAGGACGCCTCCCGCGGCCTGACGGACAACGACTTCCGGGCGGCTCCCGGCGTACGGCGCGTGTTCATCAGCGGCTTCGACCCCTTCGGGTTGGACGCCGAGATCCGCCGCGCCAACCCGTCCGGGTCCGCGGCCCTCCAACTCAACGGCCGCCGCGTCACCCTCGCCGACGGGAGTCGCGCCGAGATCCGGGCCGTCGTACTCCCCGTGCGGTACGCCGACTTCGACTCCGGCATCGTGGAACGGGCGTTCACCCCGCACCTGGCCGCCGGCTCCCGAAGGGCGGACGTCATCACCACCGTCAGCCAGGGCTACCCGGGCATCTTCACGCTGGAGGACTGGGCGGGACGCGCACGGTCGGCCGACCCGTACCCCGACAACGCCCGCGCCCTCTCGGGTGGCACCCGCGACCACCCGGTCACCGCTCCGGGCATGGGCCGCGGAGCGGAGTTCATCCGGACCACCCTGCCGGCCGACGCGGTCACCGCCGCCGTGCAGACGCCCTACCCGGTGCTCCTCAACCGCGCCGTCACCGAGATCCCCGCGGGCGGCACGGCGCCGGTGGACCGGACCGACGGTCCGACCGCGGGATCGCGCGCCGTGGCGGGCGGCGGGGGCGGCTACCTCTCCAACGAAGTCGCCTACCGTTCCAACCGGTTGCGGGCCGAGCTCGCCCCGCTGATGCCCGGCGGGCACCTGCACACCCCGGTACTGACCGGCCTGCCGGCCGACCCCCAGGTGCTGACCGGCCCCGAGTTCGAGCGCAACGAGAGCGCGATCGCCTCCGAGGTCCGGGCCGTCCTCGAACACGCCGCCGTGCGACCGTGACGTCCGCGCCGGCCCCGGCGGCTCCCGGCGGCCGGCGCGGCGAAGGTCATCGGTCCGCCGGCCGGTCGGGACCGCCCGACCGGCGCGACCCGCCCGACGCTGCGATCAACAGGACCTGACCGGCTGGAGGTTGTGCACGTAGCGGGCGGCGACCCAGCCGTTGACCCCGTGCACGCGGTACCAGACGGGGTTGCCGTCGACCCACTTGCCGCGCTTCTGGCACACCAGGCCGATGCGCTGCCGGGGAGCGAGCGTCTTCACGACCTTCGAGTAAGTGGTGGGCTTGCTACGGACGTTGACCCCCGACTGCGACACCACGACCCCGAAGGTGTGGGCGGCCCTCGGCGCCGCATCCACCCCCGCCCGGTGGGCCGCGCCCGCCTCGTCGGCCGCGCCGGCCGCCCGACCCGAAGCCCCCAGGGGCCCGATCAGCAGGCCTGCCGCGAGCACGCACGCCGTCGCCGTCTTCTTCACCATCGCTCAACACTCCCGTCGCGCCGTCCAGCCGTAGGCGGTCACGCCGGGCACCGCCGAACCGACTATCACCACGGCGTCGGCCTTTCGGGTGCTTGCCACGCCTGCCCGTCACCCGGTCGGCCCCACCCGAAGTGCCCTCACTCCCGGTCGATCCAGTTCAGTCGCCCCCGGTGGATGAGCCGCAGCTGACGGCGCGCGGTGTCCGTGACCTCGGCCCACTCGTTGTCCTCCAACGCCGCGGCCAGGTAGGCCGAAGCGGTCATCACCATGTGGTCGACGTACAGGCGGGCCAGCATCAGGAGGTCCGCCGGACTCCAGCCCGTGCCAAGCGGATCGGAGGCGAGCTTTTCGGCCACTTCCCGTGCGAAGGCGTCGAGTCGACCGGCGATCGTCTCCCGAACCCCGCGCACGCCGCCGTGCCGTTCCCGGACGATGAAACGCAGGTGTCCCGGGTACGTGCGCACCAGCTCCGCCATCAGATCGACGGCCTCGTCGAGGCGCCGGTCGGCTTCCCCCGCCGTGCCCAGGATGGAGCGGACAGCGCCGTGGAGGTTCTCCAACGCCTCGTCGACCAGGGCGATCCCGAGTTCCTCGATGTCCGCGAAGTGTCGGTAGAAGGCGGTCGGCGCCACTCCTGCCGTACGGGCCACCTCACGCAGCCCCAGGCTCCCCAGGCTCTGTTCCTCCAGGAGCGAGAGGGCCCCGTCCAGCAAGGCCCGGCGCGTGCGGTGGCGTTGGGCCTGGCGGGCCCCGACGGTCTGACTCATGACGGAAAGTAAACCTCGATCCCCCGGCAGCCGCATGCCACCATTTAGACTGGGTAGTCAGTGAACAACTGTCACCTATTTTGGAGGAAGCACGATGCTCTTCCTCGTCGCGGCCCTCATGCTGTTGGGGGTCCTGCTGGGAACCGCGGCCCACGTCCCGGCGCCGGTCACTCTGGCCGGCGCGGCCGTGGTCGCCGCCTGGCTGCTGGTCTTCGCCGTACGGGAACGGACCACGCGCCACCACCGATCCGCGAGCCGTCAGGAGGGTTCCTCATGACATCCCACCGCACCACCCTGGACCGCACCACCCGCGACCACGCTCACCTCGACGACACCCGACGCGACACCGCCGCGGCCGACGTCGCCACCGGTACGACCGCGACCCGTGACACGGCACCCGGTTCCGCCGGCGCCCCGGCCCCCGCCGACCGCACGGCCGCGACGGGCCGCACCGGGGTCACCCGCGAGGCCGACGACATGGCCGTCGTCTCGTTCCTCTCGGGCCTGGTGGGGCTGCTCGCGATGAACCTCGTGCTCGGACCGATCGCCATCACCCTCGCCGCCCTCGCCCTGTACCGCGGCACGAGCCGCCCGGGCCGCGCCCGCCTCGGTCTCGTGCTCGGTGTCGCCGACCTCGCGATCCTGGCGTACCTGATCAGCGCGGACGGCACCTGGTCGTGGAGCGTCGGCTGAGGCCGGCGCCGGGCGGACGGCCGGCACGGCCGGAACGAGGGCCGGAACGCCGGCGTCCGCTCAGGGCAGGGGAACGCCGCGCGCCGTGAGCCACAGCTCGTACCACTCCTCGTGGCTGAGCTCCGGGTCTCGTCGCGCGGCGTCCTCACAGGCCCGAATGCGCTCCGGGCGGCCGCTTCCCACCACCGGGACGATCCGGGCCGGGTGCCGGCGCAGCCACCACAGCAGAATCGTTTCCGGTGTCGTGCCCTTCTCACCGGCGAGCTTGGCGATCAGACGCGCCGTCGCGTGCTCCCGGTCGCTCTCCTGACGGCCGGTGAACCGGCCCTGCGCCAGGGCTCCCCAGGCTTGCAGACGCACGCCCCGCGTCAGGCAGTACTCGATCGTCCCCGTGGCGAAACCGCTCTCCGCCGCGCCGGGCGTGTTCACGAGCACCCCGTCCTCCAGCCAGTCCCGGCGGTCCAGGCTCATCTCCAACTGGTTGGCGACCAGGGGGAATTCGAGGTGCGATTGGAGCAGGGCGATCTGGGCGCCGCTCATGTTGGACACGCCGAACTCACGGACCAGCCCCTGTCGACGCAGCGAGGTGAGCGCCTCGGCGACCTCCGCGGGCTCCGCCAGCGGGTCCGGCCGGTGCAGGAGGAGAACGTCGATGACGTCCGTACGGAGTCGACCGAGGCTCTCCTCCACCCGCCGGACGATGGTGGGGCCGCGCAGGTCGTAGATGCCGGGGCGACCGCCCTCCGCGAGGCGGATCCCGCACTTGGTCTGGAGCGTGATGCGTTCACGCAGACCGGGGGTCCGGGTGAGGACCTCGCCGAACACCGCTTCGGCCTTGCCGTGCCGGTAGATGTCGGCGTGGTCGAATCCCGTGATGCCGCTGTCGAGGGCGGCCTCGATCGCCGCCTCGGCCGCGTCGATGTCGCCGGGCCCGTACGGCTCCGTGTCCCATCCGCCGCCGAGCGCCATGCATCCGTACAGCAGCCGGTCCCGGTCCGCCTCTTGCGCCTTGATCACCATGCCGCACAGCCTACGGGCGCGGCCGGGGTGGCGGACCGGGTGTCAGCCGAGGAAACCGCCGTAGTACCCGCCGACCCGGCTGTAGTAGTCGGTGTCCCCGATGTGCTTCTCGCTCACGAACTCGGGAGCCGCCTTGATCTGCTCCTTGGTGCGGTCCACGTAGATCTTCTCCTGTGCCACGTCCACGTGGATGACCGTGCCGGCGGGCAGGAGCACCTCCCGGCCGAAGATCCACGGGCCGGTGTCCACCACGACGTAGGAGGAACCGGCGTCGTCGGAGTGCTTGCTGACCTTGCCGATGTCCCCGTCGGCCGCCTCGACCTTGAAGCCGGTGAGGTCGATGGCCTCCAGTCGGCCCGAAGTCTCGCGGTATCCCCACACGTTCACGTTCACGAACTGCTCCCTCGTCTCCGGATCGACGCGTCCGCCCTGCCCGACCGCCTCGCGGCGGGGGGCGGCGGACACCTTCGATCACCGCCTGCCCAGGGCCCCGGTTCTCACACGTGCCCCGATCACGGCCCCGATCACGGTCAGCCGGCGGGTCTGATCACGACCCCGATCACGGTCAGCCGGCGGCTCTGATCACGTCCCGGCGGAGCACCGGAGGCGGATCACCCGAGGCGGCTCCGCACGCACGACAAAGCCGGACCCCTCGGGTGGAGGTCCGGCCCTGTCGTGCGTGCGCCGCGGGCGGGCGCGGACGCTCAGTGCTTGAAGGTGTCCTTCAGCTTTTCCTTCGCCTCACGCGCATCGCCCTTGGCCTGCTCGGTCCGGCCCTCGGCAGTAAGTCGTTCGTTCCCCACCGCACGGCCGGCGATTTCCTTCATCTTGCCCTTGGCCTGCTCGGTCTTGGCCTTTGCCTTCTGGTCACCGGACACGGTCATCACTCCCATGCGGTTGAAAACGCCTACCTCGCGGCGCCTGGCCAGAAAATGCGAGTTCAAACGCCCCGGGTTCGTTTTCACCGGTTCCATTTCCGCCTCGACCAGGCGGGCGTACCCACGACGCCCCGCACATAAGAAACGGGTAAGAAGAAGCAATGCCGAACACACGGCCGGGCGGACGGACATTTGGAGGTCGATAACCATGGTTCCCCTTCTTCTCGTGCTTCTGCTCGTACTGATCCTTTTCGGTGCGGGTTTCGCGCTCAAGATCCTCTGGTGGGTCGCGATCATCGTCCTGATCCTCTGGCTGATCGGCTTCGTCGCCCGGCCGAAGGGCAGCAGCGGACGCTGGTACCGCTGGTAGCGCCGCCGACCACCCCGTACGTCACACGGGCCCGCCCCCGCACCCGGGTGCGGGCCCGTCGGCGCGTCCGGAGGGTCACGCCGAGACCGCGTCCCGAATGCCCGGCAGCCCGGCGCCCCGGCGTCCCGGCTCCGCGGAACGAACCGACGGCGAGGGCCGGCGCGCCGACGCCGGCCGAAAGCGCATGCCGGCAGGGGTCGCGGTTCGCCCGCCATGATGCTTCCCGGTCGGACCGTCCGGCCCGGAAGGCGGGGGGGACCACATGACATCGAGGCGCATAGGGGCACGCACGGGCGGGTTGGGGACGGCGGTGCTCGGCGCCGTCGCGTCGGCGCTCGTGGGCGGCCTGCTCCCGGCGTCCCCCGCGGTCGCGCAGGCCCCGGCCCCCGCGGGCTCGCCCGTCACCGCCGCACCCGGCACGTCCGGGGCGCGGCTCGACGTACGGCGTACCACCGGCCTCCTGGACGGTGACGTCGTGACGTTCACGATCGCGGGCGGACCGCCGAAGGATCAGGTGTGGGTCAAGCAGTGCGGCCCCTCGGCAGCGGCGACCCCCTGCGACGAGGACACCGGCCGGCAGTTCAGGGTGTACCCCGACGGGACGTACCAGCCGTCCCCGAAGAAGCTGTACGCCCGGCTCGACACCGGGGCCGGGAGCATCGACTGTCGCACGGCGACGCGGGCCGACCCGTGCACCCTGGCCCTGACCGACAACGCGGGGGTCCTCCTGGCCACCGTCCCGCTGCGCTTTCGCCCGGACGGCCGCCCGGAGGCTCCGCCGGCCCTTCGAGTGACGCCGGACACGGGGCTGGTCGACGGCCGGTCGGTACGTGTGACGGGCAAGGGGTACGAACCGCGGTTCCACGCGCTGGTGATGGAGTGCGCCGCCGGGTCGACGAGCACCC
This sequence comes from Streptomyces sp. NPDC102278, assembly GCF_044766345.1. Classification (NCBI taxonomy): domain Bacteria; kingdom Bacillati; phylum Actinomycetota; class Actinomycetes; order Kitasatosporales; family Streptomycetaceae; genus Streptomyces; species Streptomyces sp. NPDC102278. The sequence continues at coordinate 333,889 of NZ_JBIWLV010000002.1, forward strand.
TCGGCTGCCGTGCCCGCAGCAGGCCGCCCGCGACGAGCGACGGCGGCCGGATCGACGAGACGGTCGTCCTCTCCGCGCGGTTTACCGCCATCGACGGGCGCACGATCGACTGTCTCCCCCGCGGGGCCTGCGAGTTGGTGGTCTTCGGCACCCGGGTGCGCGGCCCCCGGCAGGTCGGCCATCCCCTGCACTTCGCGGCGAGCGCGAGCCGTTGACACCGGGCGGAATCGAGTGGAACCGATTGGAACCGAGTGGATCCGGTGCTCGAATCCGCCCCCTCAGCCGGCCGACCGACAGCCGGCCCGGGGGGTCACAGGGGTGAAGGTGTCTCCATCATGACAGGTCAGACGGCTTTTTCGTAGGACTGACGACACAGCCGATCACCCTTGTTCGGGGGCCTGTTCGGATTTGAGAATCTCTCTCATGAATCCCTCGGCGCACATCAATCACCACGCGGTCCTTCGAGCACGGGTGGCACTCCTCGGTTCCGAGAAGCCGCCCATCGCCGAACGGGTCGCCGCCTACCGGGTGCTCGCCCAGGTGAGCCCCCTGGCGTATCTGCCCCTGCTGGCGGTCGCCTTGTGCAAGTACGCCCGGCGGGAATTCGCCGATCGACCCGACATCGCCCTGGCCCTCCACACCGAATCGGTCGTCGCCGCGCGCCGCATGTGCGCGCTGGAACCGGAGCGAGTGGAACTCCTCGTCCGTTCCCTGACGTTGTACGGGGAGCAACTGGTCCGCATGGACCGTCAAGAGGAAGGCCGCACGGTGGAGAAGGAATTGGCCGACCTCGTCCAGGCCGATCAGCGGTAGTGCGTCGAACCGCGGCGGGCCGTGCCTGTTCGGCGCGCACCGGCCGGGTGCCGCCCTCACCCCCGGCCGGCAGGCGACGCGCCGGCCGTCCGCCGGGCGGTTCCCGGCCGACAGGACCCGGCGCGGGCGGTCCGAGGTCAGGCCTGGGGCTTCGGGCGGGTGGTGCCGGGGAGGCAGGCCACCGCGGGGTTGTAGGTCTGGAAGGTGCCCTTGGGGTTCTCCTTCCAGAGCCACAGGTGCAGGGCGTAGTGGACGGGCTGACCGGGGAAGTGCCCGCGCAGGGGCCCCGTGAAGGCCCGGCCGAGGAGTTCGGGCCGGTCGCCGTCGGTCGTCAGGTCCTGGTCCTTGTCGTAGACCAGCCACTGGACGCCGACCAGGCGCTTGCCGCCGCGCCCGTCGTCCTCGTAGTACAGCGCGGCGGGCTTGGCGGGATCGACGGAGTTGTCGTACGCGTGATTGAAGTGCGGGTAGCCCAGACCGCCCGCGCCGGCGGGGTCGGTCACGCAGTACTTGTCCGGGACGTACCCCGCCTTCACGGCGGCGGCGTGCCGCAGGAAGGGGGCGGTCGCGCGGTAGGTGACGGCGCGGTCGGAGGCGGCCCTGCCCGATTCCGTGCCGGAGGCCGCGGACGCGACGGTGGGAGCGGCGGCGGCCGTCAGGGCGAGCGTCACGGTCGTGACGAGGACCAGGGTGGTGCTGCGAACCATGCGCGGACTCCTCGGTGGCGGGCTGGTTGCTCAACGAGCAGCATGCTCTCCCGAGCCGCCGGACCCACCACGCGACTTGACCGCACGGCTGACCGGACGACTGACCGCCAAACGGCCGAGCCGGGACGCGGTGGCGGCCGGCGCGGCCCGCGCATCCGGCGCAGGCCCCCTGACTCGAACGAACCAAGCCCCGTTTTGCGAACGCTCCCGTCGGGGAACCGCTGAGTCCACACAGGCGAGTGTCACGGAGGGTGCGGAACATGACGCAGGAGAACGCGACACCGGACGGCGGCGCCGCCGTGCACGATCTGGTGGCGGCCGTGTCCAAGGGCGCGCCGGAGTACCGCTCGTGTCCCCATCCCGTCTACGCCGGCCTGCGCGAGCGCGATCCGGTGGCCCGGTTGACCCCTCCGCACGGCGTCGCGACCTACCTGATCACCCGCTACGACGACGCCCGGGACGCCCTGTCCGACCCGCGGTTCAGCAAGAACATGCGCGGGGCGATGGACATCTACCACGCCGTGTTCGGGGACTTCTTCGACGCCCTGGACGACAACGTGCTGTTCTCGGACCCGCCACGGCACACACGGCTGCGCCGTGTCCTGCGCAGCGCCTTCACCCCCAGGCGGGTGGAGGAGATGCGGGCCGGGATCACCGAGATCGCCGAGCGCCTCCTCGGTGAGTGCCGCAAGAGCAACTCGGTCGACCTGATGTCCTCGTTCGCGTTCCCCCTCCCGATCTCGGTCCTGTGCGAACTCATGACGATCCCGGAGGACGATCGGCCCGAGATCCTGGAGCGGTTCGCGGTGGTGACGCGCTCCCGGTTCAATCCCGCGTTGAAGGCGGAGCTGAAGGCCGCCGAGGAGTGGTTGCAGGATCGACTGCGGCGGCTGATCGCCCACCAGCGGGCGAACCCGTCGGACTGCTTCCTCGGGGACATCATCAGGGCGGAGGAGGCCTTGGACGACGCGGAGCTGGTGTCCTCGCTTTGGGTCCTGTTCTTCGCCGGGCACAAGACCACCGCCTACCAGATCGGGAACTCCGTCCTCGATCTCCTGCTCCACCCCGAGCAGCTGGCGAAGCTGCGGACCGACCCCGGCCTGATCCCCCGGGCAGTCGAGGAGATCGTGCGCTTCGAGGGGTCGGTGGAGACGTCGACGTTCCGCTACGCGACGCAGGACGCGGAGATCAGGGGCACGGTGATCCCCGAGGGGTCGCTCGTCCAGATCGCCATCTCGTCGGCGAACCGGGACCCGGAGAAGTTCGACCGCCCCGACGAACTCGACGTGACGCGCGAGGGACTTCAGGGCGCCCACCTCGGCTTCGGGCACGGAACGCACTACTGCCTGGGCGCGCCGCTGGCACGACTCGAATTGGAGATCGCGCTCTCCTGCCTGCTGCGGGAGTTCCCGGAGATGGAGATCGCGGCGGACGAGGAGCCCGCGGGGGCGTGGCTCAAGGGACCGATGGCGGCGTTCCGCGGTCTGGAGCGACTGCGGCTCGTCCTGGAGCCGTCTCGGCCTGTCGAGACGCTCGCCCCGGCGCACCCGTCGCCCACGGCCTCTGTTCCCGCTCACAGGTGACCCGATCCGAGGGACGGTGATTTGGCATGCAGAACCCCATGAACACCACCTCCGGCCTGCGCCTGGTGCGCGCGCCCGCCGAGGGGCTCCTGGCCCCCTCGGCGGTCACGGGCGACCTCGTCGGTGACCTGGCCCGCGTCGCCACGGACGATTCCCCGCCGGTACTGGGCACGGGACACGGCGCCCGACCGAAGATCGACATGCACCACCACTACTGCGCGCCGCAATGGCGCGAGTGGGCCGAGCGCCATGAGCTGATCGCCCCGGGACAGTTGCCGCGTTGGGCGGAGCTGGGGATCGAGGAAGCGGTCCGCTTCATGGACCTCGCGGGCATCACGACGGCGGTGCTCAAGCCGATGCTGCCGGCCCGCTACCGGTCGTCGGCGCAGCTCCGCGAGGCGATCACCATCACGCTCCGCTCGATGATCGAGGTGAGCGCCGCCCATCCGGGCCGTTTCCTGCACTACGTGCCGCTCTTCCTGGACGACCTCGACTCGTCCTCCTGGGCCATCCGCCGCGGACTCGGGCAGCTCGGCGCCGTGGGCGTGAACGTGACGGCGAACCACGGCGGCGTCTACCTCGGGGACCCCTCCTACGACCGGGTGTTCGCCGAGCTGAACGAGGCCTCCGCCGTGGTGGACACCCATCCGCACCACCTCCCGGGCGGTCCCCCCGGCGCACCGACGGTCCCCGGCATCCCGAACTTCATGTGCGACTTCCTGTTGGACACCACACGGGCCGCAGTGAACATGATCAGCAGGCGGACGCTGGACCGTTTCCCGGACATCTCGGTGATCCTGCCGCACGCCGGTGGCTTCCTCCCGTACATCGCGCCGCGGCTGGAAGCCCTCGGACGGTTCTGTGACCCGCCCATCGAGCCCGCCGCGGTCCGCGATCACCTCCGGCGCTTCTACTACGACACGGCGGGCCCCATGGCGCCGGCCGCGACCCTCCTCGCCCACGCCCCGGCCGACCACGTCCTCTTCGGCACCGACTGGCCCGCCGCCCCCGCCGACACGGTGCTGGACCTGGCGCTGCCCGCTCTCGACGCCGACCCGGACCTCACCCCCGAACAGGTCCAGGGGATCCACCACGACAACGCGCTCCGACTGATCCCGCAGTTGGCCACGGCCTGACGGCTCGGACGCCGCCCCGGTCCCGGCCCGGGGCGGGCCGGCGGTTGGTCAGGGCCGCGTCCGCCCGGCCCCGGTGGCGGCACGGCCCGGCGGGGCGCCCGGTACGTCGGGCGTGTCCGTACCGGTCGTCCCGGACGGGAACGCCCGCGCGAGGAAACCGCTGCCCGCCGCCAGGACGAGCGCGCAGAGGATCAGCGCCGCCCCCACCGCGAAGGTGAACCGCACGCCCGTCGCGACGGCCCGCGGGCTCGCCGTCATGATGGCGCCGCCGATCCGCGCCCTGGGAACCGTATCGGCCACGAAACGCCATGGTGAGGGCCATCGTGACGGCCGCCCCGATGCCCCGCACCGCCCGGGCGACGATCAGCGACCAGAGGTGGGGCGCCGGCGCACAGGACGGAGGCGGCCGTGAACACCGCGATCCCGGCGAGCGGCAGCCGGCGGCGGCCCACGAGGTCGCCGAGCCGTCCGGCGCCGACGATCAGGGCGGTGACGGCCAGGAGGCGGGCGAGGACCACCCACTGGACCTGCCGGACGGCGGCCGAGAATACGTGCGCCGGCGTGGGCAGCGCGACGTTGCGCTGCCGGTGCCGGTGCCGAGCGGGAGAGCACCGTGGCCGGCGAGAGTGCACCGGCCGTTGCGGAGTGACAATCTTTGTTGCCGGTTCCGGAACGACGGTATGGAATGCCCCCATGGACAGACCACAGCCCTACCGCGCGGTCCTCGACGAGGTCGGCCCCCGGCTCAGGCGCGTACGCGCCGCGCGCGGACTCACCCTGGCGGCTGTCTCCGAGGCGACCGGCATCTCCAAGAGCACCCTGTCCCGGCTGGAGTCCGGGCAGCGTCGCCCCAGTCTGGAGCTGCTGCTGCCCCTCGCCGGCACGTACCACGTACCCCTGGACGACCTGGTGGGAGCGCCCGAAGTGGGTGACCCCCGGGTGCGGTTGACGCCCCACGCCCTGCCGAACGGTGGGGTGTACGTGCCCCTGTCCCGCACCCCGGGCGCCATTCAGGCGTACAAGATGATCATCACCGACCGGGGCGGCGAGCCCTCCCCGCGGACGCACGAGGGCTACGAGTGGCTGTACGTGCTGAACGGCCGGCTGCGGCTGGTCCTCGGCGAACACGACCTGGTCCTCGGCGCCGGCGAGGTGGCCGAGTTCGACACCCGGGTTCCGCACTGGTTCAGCAGTGCGGACGGACGGCCCGTCGAAGTCCTCAGCCTCTTCGGACGGCAGGGGGAGCGCATGCACGTCCGCGCGAAACCCCGGGCCTGACGCGCCTGCCCCCGGCGGTCCCCGCCCGGGGCAGCCCGGGCGGGGACCCAGCGGGCCCGTCAGCCGAGTCGGGTGAGCCTGTTCCCGAACGAGGGCTCGGCCAGGTCGACGCCCACCGCCACCGGTACGGTCTTGGCGCCGGCGCCGTCACCGACCGTCAGCACGCCCACTTCGGCGCCGGCCTTGGCGGTGTGGGGCAGCGCGGCGCCGCCGGCGCCGAGCGTGAGTCGCAGCCGCTGACCCGGAACGCCGATCGCGTTCAGGTCCTTCGTCGCGACGAGCGGGGTGCGCCCGCCGAGTCCGTCGTCCACGTGACCGACCAACTGCCCCTTGTGGATGACCGGAGTAGAGGCGAGCGCCCGCCGGACGGCTTCGATCACCTTCCTGCTGTTCTCCTTCACCAGCTTCAGGCTGTCGCCGCCGTTCACGTCGGGGCCGCCCGCGTGCTGGTCCATCATCGTGCCGAGGATCAGGGGCGTCTCCTCGCCCACCGACTTGAACGAGGCCCACAGCAGCGTGCCGCCGGCCGCCGAACTCGACCCGGTCTTGATGCCCTTGACACTGAGGTCCGCTGCCGTGAGCAGGCTGTCGTTGTTGTTGTAGATCGGCTTCGGCAGCCCCGGGATGGTCGCGTTGGGCAGTTTGACGATCGCGCGGAAGGCGTCGTTCCTCATCACCGCCTCGGCGAGCTTCAGTTGATCGACGGCGGTGCTGACGGTCGCCTTGTCCAGGCCGCTGGGATCCGTGTAGACGGTGTCCTTCATGCCGAGTTCCGCGGCGGCGGCGTTCATCTTCGCGACGAAGGCGTCCTGGGAGTCCGTGCCGGAGTCCCAACGCGCCAGCAGACGGGCGACGTTGTTGCCCGAGGGGATCATGAGCATCTTGAGCATGTCCTGCTGGCTGTACGTGGCCCCCGCCTTGAGCCCCTCGATGCGGGACTCGTCCTCGGAGGTCCCGTCCGCCACCGCCGCAGCGTCGACCGTGATGTCGGGGCCCTTGTCGCTGGGCTTGACCAACGGATGGTCCTTGAGGATCACATAGGCCGTCATGACCTTGGCGACGCTCGCGGTGGGGACCGGCTTCTGCTCGCCGAACACCGCGATGTCACCGGAACCGGGCACACGGACGGCGCCCTGCCCCTGCGCGGGCCAGGGAAGGGTGAGCTGCCCGTCGACGGTGTGGAAGGCCTGCCCGGCCACGAGCTTGGGTTCCGGCAAGGGACGCATCAGCTGCGCCCCGGCGAAGCACCCGGCGAGGACCAGCACGATCGGCGTCCAGATCTTGACGCGCCGCAGCGCGGTCCGGCGGGGGGTCTCCGTCGGCGGCGGGGTGTTGGTGAGCGCGGCCAACAGGTCCAGCGGCGGCTGCGGGGGCTGCGGGACCTCCCGGGTGGCCTCGGGGACGAGGGCGGCCGGTGCGGGAGCCGACGCAGCGGGCGCGGGGGCGGAGGCCGGGCGCGGGGTGGGGGCGGGGGCCGGGGTAGGGCGCGGGGTGGGGGCGTCCAGTTCCTTCAGCGGGAGGAACTCACTGGTCCGCTCGGCGTCCTGCGCGCTGTCCCGGGCCCACGAAGGCACGCGTACCGTCGTGGACCCGGGCGCTCCGCCCTTCGGTTCCGCCTTGGGTTCCGCCTTGGGTTCCGCCTTCGGTTCCGCCTTGGGTTCCGCCTTCGGTTGCGATGCGGCTCCCCCGGCCGCCTCCCCGGCGGGGGCGGAGCCCTCGTCGGCTTCCTCGGTCTCCGGGGTCTCTGAGGTCTCCGGGGCTTCCGGGGTTGCCCTGGCCTGCGGGGCTGCCGAATCAGGCTTCGACTTCCGCTCGGGCCCGGGCTCCGGCTCGGGCTCGGGGTCGGGGTCGGGGCCGGGCTCAGGGGACTCCGCCCGGTCGGGGGTCGGCGCCGGCTCGGCTTCCGGTGCCTCGTCGGGGTCGGCCGGCCGCTCGGGGTCGGCGGGCCGCTCGGGGTCGGCGGGCCGCTCGGATTCGCTCGGCGCTTCAGCCCCTGCCGTCGCCTCGGGGTCGGCCGGCTCCTCGGACTCCTCCCGGCTGTCGCCGGGCCCCGCGGCCCGTTCCGAGGACTCGGGCGCGTCGACGCCCTCGGCCTCCTCGGGAGACTCTTCGGTCGGGTCGGCCTCCGCGGACCCGGCCCCGGTCGTCTCCTCTCCGTCCGTCCTCCCGGGCTCGACGCCGCTCGCCCGCCCCGCTCCCGTTTCCGAGGTCCCCGGTCGCGCCGCGGTCTCCGTAGTGCCCGAAGCCTCCGGTGCCTGCGCAGGGTCCGAGGAACCGTCCGCCACCGTTACCGCCTTCATCCCAGCCCCGCCTTGACATTCGCCTCCGGCGGCCGCCGCACCGCCCATGCGATGACCGGCGGTCCGCCGGCTCTCGCCGATACCGTTCGCCGGCGGATCCCACGGGATCCGCCGGAGGTCTAGATGCTCGATGGGCCCGGGCCGTTCCCCCTCCCCCGACCTGTGACCGTTCGGTCATACTCCGACGTCAGCGCGGGTGCGGGCGGCGCCCGAGCGGGAGGGCCGGCGGGCTGCGGCAAGGGCGGCCGTACCGCTCTCCAAGTGATCGGACTCACGTCCCCTCGGCCCCGCCGTTCCCCGCGGCCGTCGTCGTGCCCTGACAGACTCCCTCCTTGATCACGGGGCCAAGGGGCCTTCGTTCAGGCGGAATCGGGAGAGTTGTGCGCAAGGTGAAGTGGGTGGCCGCGGCTGCCGGTGTGGTGTTGCTCGTAGCGGGTTGTGGGAGCGAGGGCGGCGCCGACAAGCCGAAGGGCGGCGGGGCGCCCGCGTCCGGGGCCGCGACCCCGGCGGAACAGGGCGCGGGAACCCTGGACGCCGCGGCGGTGAAGAAGGAGATCGCGGACGCGGCCACGACCGCCGGTTTCACGGAGAAGTCGGGGGACGACGTCCCGGCGAGCCTCCGGTCCTGCATGGTGTCCTGGAGCCCGGACGGCAAGAAGGCGGCCGATTCCAAGCAGTCCTTCGACGCCACCGTCGCCGCCCTCGTCAAGGGAGGCTGGAAGGAGACCCGGACCTCGGACCAGCCGATGTCCGTCATCAAGTCGCTGGACAAGAGCGGCTGGACGGTGAAGGCGAGCCACCACGGCAAGGCCGGCAGCCTTCTGGTCGTCTCCTTCATCGCCGTGGACAATGGCCCCACCTGCGCGAAGGCCTTCCAGGAGGACCTGGCCAAGAACAAGCAGTAGCGCCGGGCCGTCGCCTCCGTGCCCCGTGGGACGGAGGCGGTCCCTCCGGAGGGGCCCGCGGCCCGCCCGGCGACCGGTCAGCCGTTCAGAGCGGCCATCAGCTCGGGCGCGTACCGGTCGCCCGAGACCACGCCGTGCGGGGCCACGGCGTCGATGGCGGCCAGCTCGGCGTCCGTGATCGTCACGGCGGTCGCGGCGACGTTCTCCTCCAGGTAGCGGCGGCGCTTGGTGCCCGGGATGGGCACCGCGCCCCGGCGCAGCGTCCAGGCGAGGGCGAGCTGTGAGGGAGTGACACCCTTCTCCTCGGCGAGGCGACGGACCTGCTCGACGACGGCGAGGTTGCGGTCGAAGTTCTCGCCCTGGAAGCGGGGGTCCGTGCGCCGGAAGTCGTCCGCCGCGAAGTCGTCCGGGCTGGTGACCGCCCCGGACAGGAAACCTCGGCCGAGCGGCGAGTACGCGACGAGCCCGATGCCCAGCTCGCGCAGGACGTCCAGCACCCCGTCGTGCTCGATGCCCCGCTCGAAGAGGCTGTACTCGGTCTGCACGGCCGCGAGCGGGTGGACCGCGTGGGCCCGCCGGATGGTGGCGGGCGCGACCTCGCACAGGCCGATGTGGCGAACCTTGCCGGCCGCGACGAGTTCGGCCATCGCGCCGACGCTCTCCTCGACGGGCACGTTCGGGTCGACGCGGTGCAGGTAGTACAGGTCGATGTGGTCGGTGCCGAGGTGGCGCAGGGACCGCTCGGCCGACCGGTGGATGTACTCCGGGGTGCCGTTGTGGCCCCGGAGGGCACCGTCGTCGGTGAACTCGACACCCGTCTTGGTGGCGATCACCGCGGCTTCGCGGCGGCCGGCGAGGGCCTTGCCGAGGAGCTGCTCGTTGACGAACGGTCCGTAGCCCTCGGCCGTGTCGAGCAGCGTCACCCCGAGCTCCAGCGCCCGGTCGATGGTGGCCAGCGACTCGGTCTCGTCGGTGGCGCCGTAATGGGCGCTCATTCCCATCAGACCAAGGCCCTCGACGCCGACCTCGAGTCCCTGACCGCCCAGTGCGCGGATCTCCATGACATGCCCCTCTACAGGTAAGTAACTAACTGGATAGGTCAACCATGCACCCGAGCCGCGCGGGATGTCAATAACCAGATAGTTACTTGCTAGGCTGCCCGCATGGCACGGGATTCCAGCGCAACCAAGGCACGCCTGCTCGACGCGGCCTTCTCCGAGTTCGCGACGTACGGCATCGCCGGTGCGCGGGTGGACCGCATCGCCGAGGCGGCGCAGGCGAACAAGCGGCTCATCTACGTCTACTTCGGCAACAAGGAGGATCTCTTCGACGCGGTGCTGCTACGGGCACTGGAGTCGGGTGCGGAGTCCGTGCCGTTCGACGCCGACGACCTGGCGGGATACGCGGGAGCCGTCTTCGACCACCTCGTCGAGCGACCGTCGCTGATGCGGCTCGTCCTGTGGAAGCAGCTGGAACGCCCCGGCAGCACGGACGTCGAGGCGGCCTCCTACCGCGACAAGATCGCGGAGGTGGAGCGGGCCCAGCGGGCCGGCCGCGTCGATCCGTCCCTGGATCCCGCCGATGTGCTGACGCTGGTACTGGGCTTGTCCCAGGCCTGGTTCGGCGCGGTGGGCGGCCCGGCGGCCGGCGGTCAGGGCGTCGACTGGCCGGCCGAGCGCCTCTCACGACACCGCGCGGCGGTGGTCGAGTCCGTACGCCGGGCCACGGCCGCACCCGGGGCCTGACGGCCGACTCCGGGTCGAGTCAGGGGCGACCTCGTCGAGCCCGGGGCGACCCCCCGTCGGGTCCGGGGCGACCCCGGTCCGATCACATCGGGTAAGGGAACGGATTCACCCGGTCACGTCCACACCCCTACGGCATGCGTACGAGGCGATTTACGGCACCCGGATCCCAACCGGCGCCGATCGCCTGTACGTTCCGCCTCACAGGTGGGAACAACCCCATGGGGAGGCCGATGTGAAATCCATGCGCATACGTACGAGACGAAGGGCCGCGGTCGTGGTCGGCGGGGCGGTGGCGCTGGCGGCGCCGCTGGTGGTGGCCGGTGGCGGCACGGCACAGGCCGCCACCTGCAACGTGACCACCGGGCCGTACCAGCGGCAGGTCGAGCAGTTCCTGGGACGGCCGGTCGACGGAGTGCAGTCGGCGGCCGACTGCACCGCCATCAGGTCGTTCCAGGCGACCCACGGCATCACGCCGACCGCGGGCTACGCGGGGCCGCTCACCTGGCGCACGATGAGCACCATGTTGGACCAGCGGGCGGCCGGCACCACCCCCAACAAGGCGGGCAAGTGTCCGACCAATCTGGGACGTATCGCCTGTGTGGACCTGACCCGACAGCTCAGTTGGGTGCAGGACGGCGCGAAGCTGGTCTACGGTCCGGTGCCGGTGCGCACCGGCAAGGACGGGACGGAGACCCGGACCGGCCTGAAGAAGATCTACTACCGCAACATCAACCACTGGTCGACGATCTACAACGTCTCCATGCCCTACTCGCAGTTCTTCGACGGGGGCATCGCCTTCCACTCCGTGGACAAGAGCATGTGGAACCCGCCCGGGTCCGGTGGGTGCGTCAACATGCGGATCACGGACGCCAAGACGTACTGGAACATGCTGAAGAACGGCGATGACGTCTTCGTCTACGGGAACAAGCCCGGGACCTGAGATCACCTCGGCGCCCCCGACGGGGGCGCTCAGGGCCAACGGGGCCTCGCGCGTGCGGCATTGACCCGTGTCATGCCGCACCCGGGAGGAGTTCACGGCGGGAGGACGAGGAACGGGACCGTCACCCCGTCACCCCCTCGCCCCGTCCGGCACCCGGCGGTCGGCGCCCGCCTGTCCGGCTCAGAAGCGGTGACCCGTCCGCGCCCCCAACGCCAGGCCCACCGTCAACAGGGTCAGCGCGCCGCAGAAGGCCGGGGGCGACCACATCAGCAGGCCCGGCCCGAACAGCGTGGTCGGCATGGCCACCACGCACCACGGGACGGCCAGACCGTAGAAGACCGACCGCCGAGCGCTCACCAGCGCCCAGGCACCGACCCCGAGGCCGAGCCAGAGCAGCAACACCCTTGACCACAAGCCCGTTTCCGATGCGGGCGGGTAGGTGCGGACGCGTCCCCCGACCTCCAGTCGGACCACCTGTCCCTGCCAGGTCCGAAGCCGTGCCCGATCACCCGCCCTGGCCTTCTCGTAGGTCTCCTCGGCCACGCCCAACCAGTCGGCGCCACCGCTCCAGGCCACTTTCACGTCGTGGTACCTCGTGCAGCTGGTGCCTGCGTTGCCGCCACCACCCCCGATCGTCACGGGTGCCCCGCCCGCCCCGCCCGCGCCGGCGGCGGCGCCGCCGATGGTGGCCGGTACCCCGCCCGCGGTCGTGCCGCCGCTCGTACCGTTCGACGTACAGGTCTGCCCGGTCCTGCGGTCGCGGACCTCGCCCGTCTCCTCGTGGACACAGTCCTCCCCGCCGCACACGGACGCCCGTCCGAACACGACAGTCGCCTCGTGGCCCCGTTCGAGGGCCCGCGCGCTGAAGAGGACGGCGAGTACCGCGCCGAGGACGACCAGTGCCCGTAGCAGGCTCGGGAGCGCGTCCCCGTACCGACCGCCCCTGTATTTCCCGGACTTCACGAGGACCTGATGCCCCTCGCCGGGGCCCGGCATGCCGGCGCGTCGCGATCCGCCGTCCGGCCGACCCCCGGGCGGGGCGATGCTCGTCGGGGCCGTGCTCGCCGGGCGGCGTCAAAAAGGTGATGCCCCGTCCGCCGCGCGTCCCTAGACTCGCCGGTGTGTGCCACGAAGAGCGCGGCGCGTGTTTCGTCGAACCAGTCCACGAGGGGAGCCCGGCCATGTGTCACCGCACCGCCGTCCACGCTCTCCGGTCCCGGTACGACGTGATCCTGGTGTCCTCGGTTTCCCGGTAACGGCTGCGCGGCCGTCACCGGATGTCCGAGACGAAGTGACGAAGTGACGAAGAAGACCTGACCCGCCCGGCGGACGAGCCGGTCGCGCACCGCGCGCGGCCCCCGTTCGCGGCGCCTCGTCGTACCCGGAAACCGCCCTGCGGCACGCCGCCGGCACGCGGTACGCCGGCACGCGGTACGCCGGGCAAGCGGTACCGGACCGTCCCCCGTCGCCTCCTCCACCCATCGCGCCGCCCTCACACCCATGCCCTCGGAAAGGCCTCGGGCCATGCGCACCACACCTCTGACCACCGTCCGCAACCTCGGCATCCTCGCCCACGTCGACGCCGGCAAGACCACCCTCACCGAACGGGTCCTGTACGCGACCGGAACCACTCACAAGCGCGGTGAGGTCCACGACGGGACGACCGTCACCGACTACGACCCGCAGGAACGCGATCGCGGCATCACCATCTTCGCGGCCGCGGTGAGTTGTACCTGGAACGAGCACCGGATCAACCTGATCGACACCCCGGGACACGTCGACTTCGCCGACGAGGTGGAGCGGTCGTTGCGCGTCCTTGACGGCGCCGTCGCCGTCTTCGACGCCGTCGCGGGCGTCGAACCGCAGAGCGAGTCGGTGTGGCGCCAGGCGGATCGGCACGGTGTGCCCCGCATCGCGTTCGTCAACAAGATGGATCGGGTCGGCGCGGACCTCGACGCGGCCGTCGCGTCGCTGCGGGACCGGCTCCACATCGTTCCCCTGGTGGTCCAGCTGCCCATCGGGCAGGAGGACGGGTTCACCGGGGTCGTGGACCTCGTCCGCATGCGCGCGCTGGTCTGGGGACCGGCCGCCGGCGGGTCCGGGTCCGGCACCTTCGAGGTGCTCCCGGTCCCCGACGCCCTGCGGGAAGAGGCGCTCCGGCGCCGTCGGCTGCTCGACGAGCGGGTGGCGGAGCTGCACCCGGCCGCCCTGGAGGAGTACTGCGCCACGTCGACCCTCTGCGCCTCCACGCTGGTCGCCGCGCTGCGTGAACTGACGCGTGGTGGTGAGGGCGTGGTGGTGCTGTGCGGATCCGCGTACCGCAACCGCGCCGTGGAGCCGCTCCTCGACGCCGTCGTGGACTACCTCCCCTCACCCGCGGACATGCCGCCGGTGCGCGCTACCGCGCTCCACGGGAGCGCCGCGGAGGGGGTGGAGGAGCGTGTCGCCGATCCGGCGGCTCCGTTCGCCGCGTTGGCCTTCAAGGTGAACGCGACGGCGACCGGGCGGCTGACGTGCCTGCGCGTCTACTCGGGAACGGTGCGCAAGGGGGACACCGTGCTCGACGCGACGGCGGGCCGGACCGAGCGGATCGGGCGCATCCTGCGCGTCCAGGCGGACCGCCACGCCGAGGTGGATCAGGCGGTGGCCGGTGACATCGTCGCCGTGGTCGGGCTCAAGTCCACCCGCGCCGGGACGACGCTGTGCGCTCCGGACGCGCCACTGGTCCTCGAACCGCCCGCGGTGGCCGCTCCGGTGGTGTCCGTGGCGGTCGAGGCGGGCACCCGGGCGGACATCGGTCGGCTGTCGTCGGCGTTGGCCCGGTTGGTCGAGGAGGACCCGTCGCTCGTCGTGCGGACGGATTCCGAGACGGGGCAGACGGTGCTGTCGGGAATGGGCGAACTGCATCTGGAGGTCGCGGTGGAGAAGATCCGACTCAACCACGGGCTGCGCGTCGAGGTGGGTCGCCCCCGGGTGGCCTACCGGGAGACGGTGGCTCGCGGAGTGTCCGGGCTGGTGTACCGGCACGTGAAGCAGGACGGTGGCGCGGGCCAGTTCGCCCACGTGGTCATCGACGTAGCCCCCTTGAACGGCGACGGCGACGGCTCGGGTCCCGGCTCCGGCTCCGGCTCCGACGGCTCGGGCGGGGTCGACGGTTTCGTGTTCCGCTCCGTGGTCGTCGGCGGCCGGGTGCCGCAGGAGTTCGTCCGCGCGGTGGAGGCGGGTTGCCGCGACGCGCTCGCCGAGGGTCCCCTCGGCGGCCATCCGGTGACGGGGCTGCGGGTCACGTTGACCGACGGCGCCACCCACTCCAAGGACTCCTCGGAGATGGCGTTCCGGGCGGCGGGTCGGTTCGCGCTGCGCGAGGCGCTGCGCGGCGCGACCATGGAGTTGCTGGAACCCGTGGTCGAGGTCGTGGTGACCGTCCCCGACGAAGCTGTCGGCGGCGTGCTCGGTGACCTGGCGGCGCGGCGCGGGCGGGTCGCGGGGTCCACTACGCGGACCGGAACCACCTCGATCACCGCGACCGTTCCGCTGGCCGAACTCTTCGGGTACGCGTCCCGGTTGCGCGGTCGCAGCCAGGGCCGGGGCACGTTCACCACCCGGCCCGTGGGGTACGCCCCCGTGCCCGCGGCGGTGTACGCCCGGGGCGCGTCCGCCTGACGCGTGGCCCCCGACCGCCCCGGCGGTCGGGGGCCTCCCCGTCGGGTGGCGGCGCCGGGTGCACGCCGAGTCGCCCCGCGCGCACGGCCTCCGCCGGCGGATAGGGTGTTCGGCCATGACCGGATCGGATTTCCTCGACACCGCCCGGGTGTTCTACGACACCGTGGCCCGCGACTACACCGAGCACTTCGGCGACTGGCTGGTGAGCAGGCCGTTCGACCGGGCGATGCTGGCCGGGTTCGCCGAACTCGTGGGGGCCGGCGCCGCCGGGCCGGTCGCCGACGTCGGCTGTGGGGACGGTCGTCTGACGGCGTACCTGGACGGGTTGGGGCTGTCCGTGTTCGGGCTCGACCTGTCGTCGGCCATGGTCGCGTTGGCCCGGAACTCGTACCCGCACCTGCGGTTCGACGAGGGTTCCATGACGGCTCTGGACCTGGCGGACGGTTCCCTCGGCGGCCTCCTGGCCTCGTATTCGATCATCCATGTACCGCGGGAGCGACTGCCGGGGGTGTTCGCCGAGTTCCATCGGGTGCTGGCCCCGGGCGGTCACCTGATGCTGTCCTTCCAGGTGGGCGACACTTCCTTGCGCGTGGACCGGCCGTTCGGCCACGAGGTGGCGCTCGACTTCCGTCGACAGCGGCCGGAATGGATCGCCGAGGCGCTGGGCCGGGCCGGGTTCGTGGTCCGTGCGCGGCTGCTGCGGGAGCCCGACGAGGGCGTGGAGCAGGTGCCTCAGGCGTACGTGGTGGCCCGCAAGCCGGTGGTTTCCGTCCCCAGTCCCCCGTCCCCCGCGCAACGGCGCTGACCGGCCGGCGGTCCGGCCCGCCGGCCGAATGTAGGCTCCTCATAAAGATGAAGGTTCTGCACAAGGGGTGGGGATGAAGGCAGGCAAGGCTGCCGCGGGTGTCACCGCGGCGCTGTTCGTGACGGTGGGTGCGGTGGGCTGTTCGGCGAGCCCGGTCGCCAAGCAGGCCGCCGACTCGGCGGAGGCGCTGGTCGCGGCGCTGTCGCAGGCTTCCGACGAAGCGTCGAAGGCGGGCTCGGCGGACATAGACATGACGGTGACCTCGCCCGACACGGGCGGCAAGCCGGTGTCCATGAAGGGCGTCTACTCCTGGGGCAACGGCCTCGCGATGGAGACCGAGATGCCGGCCAAGGACCTCGAGATGGAGGAACTGGTCGCGGACGGCACCATCACGATGCGCCTCGTGGACGGCGCGTACTACTACGGCGTCGACCCGGCCGAGGAGGGCCCGCTCAAGGGCAAGACCTGGTTGAAGGTCGAGGCGTCAGCCGTTCTCGGCGAGGCGGGCGCGGCCGGCATGAGCCGGGCGGAGAGCGACCCGACCGCCGGTCTGAAGTCCCTCAAGTACGCCCGGGGCGTCACGAAGGTCGGAACGGAGCAGGTCAACGGCAAGAAGGCGGTCCACTACCACGCCTCGGTCCCGGCCGACAAGCTCGGTGACGCGGCGGCCGTGTACAACGCGCTGGGCACGGGCGGCGAACTCGTGGCCGACGTCTGGGTCGACGACAAGGGCATGCCCGCCCGGATGAACCAGACCTTCGGGACGACCACCGTCAGGATGGACTTCCTGTCCTTCGGTGTCGCGCGGGCGATCACCGCCCCGCCGGCCGCCGACACGGCCGACATGACCGAGATGATCGAGAACGACGAGGGCGGGCCGGCCTGACGCCCGAGGCCACCGACCCTCGCGGGTCGGTGGCCTCGACGAGCCGGTGCCCCGGCCCCCTCGCGATCCAGGGGCGGGCCGGGGGCGCCGTACTCAGACCTTGCGCCACCGTGCCATCGCCCACGAGAACACGCCGAACAGCACCAGTCCGATGGCCACGGCGATGAGCAGCCAGGGGCCGGCCGGGGTCTGGGTGAAGGTCCGCAGGGTGTCGTCCATGCCCTTCGCCTGGCTCGGGTCGTAGCGCCACGCGGCGTACAGGACGAATGCGCCCACCACCGTGAAGACCGCACCGCGGGCGACGCCGCCGGTCACGCCGAGGACGTCCACGGCCTTGCGCCAGTGCTCGGACACCCCGGTCATGTCCAGGTGCTTGCGGAAGGTGCGTCGGGCCGCCCGTACCGCGATGACCACGCCCGCGACGGCGATCCCGATGCCGACGGCGCCCACCAACCACCGTCCGGCGGGCAGCCCCAGCGCGGACGCCGTCCAGTCGCGCGACTGCTCGTCGCCGGACCCGCCCCCTCCGGAACCCGTCGCGAAGGACAGTACCGAGAAGGCGGCGGCTCCGTAGAAGACGGCCCGCCCCGCCGCCATGAGACGCTTCGACGCCTTGTCACCCTTGGGGCCGGCCGCGCCGAAGGCGGCCTCCGACAGGCGCCACAGCACCATGCCGACGAGGCCGATGCCGACGGCCCAGACGAGGACGCTTCCGAACGGTTTGCCGGCCAGTTCCTGGAGCGCCCCCTGCCGGTCGGCCTCCCCGCCGCCCTTGCCGAATCCGACACGGACGGCTATCAGTCCTATGAGGATGTACAGCGCGCCGCGCGCCGCCAACCCGCACCGGGCCGTGACGGACCGGGCCGTTCCGCCGCGCGAGGCGGACCGGACGCCCTCGCCCACCACGCCCGCTCTGGCCGTACTCACACCTCACCGCGCCAGGCGCCGGTCTCGGCACCGCGGGATTCGATGAACACCTTGAACCGCTTGAGGTCGCCGCTCACCCGGCGCTTGACGAGACCGAGCTTGTCGGCGGCGTTCTCGGCGAGGCCGTCGGGGATCCAATTCATGTGCAGGGAGACCTGGGTGGTGGTCGCGTCGACCGCCTCGAAGGTGACCAGTCCGGCCTGGCGCGTCTCACCGTCCACGGTCGTCCAGGCCACGCGGCGGTCCGGGACCTGTTCCGTGATGCGTGCGTCGAACGCGCGCTCCACCCCGTTGACCTTGGTGACCCAGTGGGTGAGGGTGTCGTCGCGCTGCTCCACCCGGTCGACGCCCTCCATGAAGGCGGGGAAGCTCTCGAACTGAGTCCACTGGTTGTAGGCCGTCCGTACAGGGACGTTGACCTCCACGTACTCCTCGACGTGCGCCATGAGTACCCCTTCCATACAGGTCGGTGCCGGAGCGCCCGATCATCCGGGCGTCGGTGCGCCGGGTCGGCCGCTCCGAACACGCGGTTACCCGAACCCCCTTCCTCCATGCGGCCGCGCCCGACCCGTCCCGCTACGCGGCCCGCGCCGTCCCGTCATCCGGCCGCGGCGGCGCATCGCGCGGCGGACGTTCGACACGCCGGCGCGTTCCCCGCGCCGCGGTGTCGACGATGATCGATGCGCGAAGGCGACGACGGCGGTGCCGCGATCGCCGCCGCGCCCCGCGGCAGCGCCCACCCGACCAGAGGAGACACCCCCATGGCAGCCGACGCGAACCGCGGTTCGAGCACCGTCCACGTCCGTGCCGCACGGCCGGCGGACTTCGAGCAGTGGCGGGTCCTCTACCGCGGTTACGCGGACTTCTACCGGGTGGAGCAGACCGAGGAGGCCGCCGCGCTGGTGTGGTCGTGGGTGCACGACCCCGCGCACGAGGTGGAGGCACTGGTCGCCGAGGACGGCGAGGGCCGGCTCGTCGGCCTCGCGCACTACCGCCCGTACGCGCGTCCCCTCTCGGCGACGGTCGGCTGTTTCCTCGACGACCTGTTCGTCGCCCCCGAGCGCCGCGGCCACGGCGCCGCCGACCTGCTGCTGTCCCGCCTGGCCGAGATCGCCGCCGAGCGCGGTTGGAGCGTGGTCCGCTGGATCACCGCCGACGACAACCACCGGGCACGGTCCAAGTACGACCGGGTGGCGACCCGCACCATGTGGGTCACCTACGACATGCCGCCCGCACGCTGATCCCGCGGGCCGGCCGGGGACCGGTCCTCAACCCAGGCGGTTCCAGAGGAAGGTGTGGGTCAGCGCCTCGTTCACGGCCGCCTGGGCGTTGTCGGTGGCGCCCGCGTGCCCTCCGCCGGCCGTCTCGTGGAAGTGGACGACGTGCCCCAACTCCCGCAGTCGGGCGGCCGCCTTGCGCGCGTGCCCCGGGTGGACCCGGTCGTCGCTGGTCGCGGTGAGGATCAGGATCGGCGGGTAGGGCCGGTCCGGCCGGAAGGCGTGGTACGGGGAGATGGCCTCCAGGTGCGCGCGGTCCTCGGCCCGGTCGGGGTCCCCGTACTCGGCCGTCCAGGACGCGCCCGCGAGGAGCCGGTGGAAGCGCAGGAGGTCGAGGATCGGGAAGCCGATGACGACGGCGCCGAAGAGTTCGGGGTAGCGGACCGTCATGGCTCCCATGAGCAGGCCGCCGTTGCTGCGCCCCTCGATGCCCAGCCGGTCGGGGGTGGTGATCCCGCGGGCCACCAGGTCCCCGGCGACGGCGGCGAAGTCCTCGAACGCCTTCGACCGCTCGGCCTTGAGCGCGGCCCGGTGCCATCGGGGCCCGTACTCGCCTCCGCCCCGGATGCCCGCGATCGCGTAGGTCCCGCCGCGGGCGAGCCAGGCCCGCCCGGTGACGGCGTCGTACCCGGGGGTCAGGGACACCTCGAAGCCGCCGTAACCGTAGAGCAGGGTCGGCCCGGGGCCGGCTTCGGGGCCGATGACGAAGTACGGCACGCGGGTGCCGTCCGCGGAGGTCGCGAAGTGCTGTCGGACCGTCAGCCCGGTGGTGTCGAAGAGGGCGGGCGCCTGTTTGACCACCTCGCTGCCGCCGCCGATCTCGCCCCGGTGGAGGGTGGCCGGCAGCAGGTGTCCCGAGACGTGCAGGAAGTACTCGTCGCTCTCGTGCGGGTCCGTTCCGGTGATCGAGGCCGCGGCGAGCGGCGGTACGTCCGCGAGCAGTTCCCGGCGCCAGCCCCCGGGCGTGTGGGTCAGGACCTCCATGCGGGTGGAGACGTCGCTCAGCGTCTGCAGGATCAGGTGGTGGCGGGTCCAGGAATGGCCGGCGAGGGCGGTGCGCTCGTCCGGTTCGAACAGCACGGCCGCCTCGCGGTCCCCGGCGAGGAACGCGTCGAAGTCGAAGGCCAACAGGGAGCCGGCCGGGTGGCCGAGCCAGGGGGACTTCGGGGCGACCACCAGCCAGTCGCGGTGGGCGTACGCCGCGGCGTCGCCCGGCACGTCGATCTCGACGGGCCGGCCGTCCTCGCCCAGGAGGTACAGGTTCCGGTTCCAGAAGTCCCGCTGTCGGGACAGGAAGTGGCGCTCGAAGCCCTCGGTCGGGTCGAACCAGCCGGCCGCGGCCAGATCCTCGCTCTCCACCTCGAAGACGAGGGGGGCCCGCTCCAGGGGCGTGCCGCGGCGCCACCTGCGCACGGTGGCGGGGTAGCCGGACGCGGTGAGCGAGCCCGGTCCGAGGTCGGCGCCGACGTAGACCTCGTCCGCGTCGATCCAGTCGATCCTGGTCTTGCCCTCGGGCACCTCGAACCCACCGGTGACGAACGCCAGGGTCGCCAGGTCGAACTCGCGCACCACCACGGCGTCGGTCCCCGCCCGGGAGAGGTGCACCAGGGCGTGCCGGTGTCCGGGGTACAGCACCTCGGCGCCCGACCACGTCCAGTCCTCGGCCTCGTCGGCGGCCAGGGCGTCGACGTCCAGCACCGTCTCCCAGTCCGGGAGGTCCTTGGCGTACTCCTCCGGCGTGGTGCGGCGCCAGACGCCCCGGACGTGGGCGGCGTCCTGCCAGAAGTTGTACAGGTGGCGGCCGCGACGGCGGACGTACGGGATCCGTCGCTCGTCGTCCAGGACCTCGCGCAGGTCGGCTGCCAGGGCCGCGAACCCGGGGCCGCGGGCCAGCAGGTCCGTCGTCTCCGCGGTCCGCTCGGCCGCCCAGGCCAGGGCGCGGGGGCCGCTCACTTCTTCCAACCACATGTACGGGTCGTCATCGATCACCCCCCGATTGTGCAGACGTCCGGCGCCGCCTGTCCGCCGGTCGGCCGGCGCCGTCACCGAATCGGTGCCCCGCGGGCGGCCCGGCGGGCCCGTGGTGCGGGCGCGGCGAAGACGCCGGCCCGCACCCGGGGAACGCCGACCGGACCGCCGACCGGACCGGCGCCCGGGATCGGTGCCCGGGGCGACGCTCGGGGTCGGCGCCGGGGGTCAGCGTCGGGGGTCAGCGTCGGGGGTCAGCGCTCGGGGGTCAGCGCTCGGGGCAGGTCTTCCACGCGAGGTGGTAGACGGTCTGGATGGCGCCGTCGGTGGAGTCCATGGCGATGAAGCTGTTCGTCTTCCTCGGGTCCGAGGTGCCGGCGTTGGCACGCAACTCGGTGTTGATGTTGAAGTTGCGCTGGGCGCCGCAGGGCGCCCAGACGAGCTGGGCCCAGTCGGTGGTGTCGGTGACCTGCCAGTTGTTGTCGAGCGGGCCGTTGAAGCGGTGACTCCTGCTCGCCGTGTCGGGGGAACCCTGGAAGTAGTACGAGGCCTTCTGGGTCGCGTTGGCCCCGCTCTCCAGGTGGGCGTACCCGCGGTAGTCGGCGCTCGCGACGGCGTAGGTGAAGCCCTGCGGGACGTGCACGATCAGGTTGAGCTGGCAGTTCTTGCGGAAGTCCGTCGGTTGGGAACCGAGACCGACCTGCGCCAGGTACTGGCTGTAGGTGACGGTGAAGGCCGTGTTGTCCGCCGACACGGCGACGGCCGCCGTGCCGAGCGGGCAACCGGATCCGTTGACGGTCGCGAGCTCGATGACGATCTTGTCGGGCGGCACGGTGATGCCGGCCGGGGCCTGCGGGGCGAGGAACGTTCCGGCGAGGAACACGGCGGTCGCGCCGCCGGCGAGTAAGACACCGGGCATGATGCTCCGATCGGTTGTCGGTGGCCTTGCCTGAGGTGGGGGGTCCGGTCGAACGCCCGGTCCCGCTCCGCCGATCCGCACAGCGGGAATCGTCGGGTGGGTCCGGAGCGTGTGGAAACCTCGACCGTCCGGCCGCGTCGCGGAACGAGTACCGGAACGCTCTGGATGCTAGAGACCGTGCTCGCCGCGGAATAAGGCGGTTACCGGCCGAACACACGACGTGGCCGTCGGCCGCCGGATCACACGTGGCCGGGGTCCATCGCCGCGGCGAGGGCGGTGGCCCGTTCGACGGCGCGCGGGCGCGGATCCGCGGTGCGCGTGGTCCAGGCGATGTGTCCGTCGGGCCGGACCAGGAGTTCGGCT
The DNA here is from genome assembly GCF_044766345.1 of Streptomyces sp. NPDC102278. Lineage (NCBI taxonomy): Bacteria > Bacillati > Actinomycetota > Actinomycetes > Kitasatosporales > Streptomycetaceae > Streptomyces > Streptomyces sp. NPDC102278. The sequence goes on from NZ_JBIWLV010000002.1 coordinate 356,104, forward strand.
ACCCCGTCGAGGTCGTCGTGCGGGTCGTGCCCGGTGACGCCCGCCCGGGTGAGGCGGGGGTGCGCGTGCGCGTCGGGGCCGCCCGGGGACGGCCGGCCGGTGAGGTCGAGCAGGACGAAGTGCCCCTCGTGGAACAGCTCGTAGGCCCGTCGCACGGACGAGCCGGCCACGGTGAGTGCGATGTCGGGCAGGCGCCGTCCCGCGGGCGGGTCGCCTTGGAGCGGGTACCGGGTGGCGAGGGCCGAGACCCGCCCGGCGAGCAGGCGGTTCACCTCCGGCAGGCCGAGCAGTTCGTCGAGGAGCGTGCGCAGTGCGACGGCCGGGGCGGCGTGGTCCGGTACCAGGGTCAGTTCGGCCAGCAGGGTCTGTACGGCGGTGTTGTCGGTGACCGCGCGGCCGACGGGTCGGCGCTCGCCGTCGTAGCTGTCGAGGAGGCCGGGCGGGGACCAGCCCCCGAGGTCGGCGGCGAGCTTCCAGCCCAGGTTGAACGCGTCCTGGAGGCCGGTGTTGAGGCCTTGGCCACCGGCCGGGAAGTGGATGTGCGCGGCGTCGCCCGCGAGCAGGACCCGGCCGGAGCGGTACCGCTCGGCGAGTCGGGTCGCGTTGCCGAAGCGGGACGACCAGGCCGGCTCGCCGACGCCGAGGTCCGATCCGCAGAGCCGCTTCAGGCAGGCGCGGAACTCGTCCGTCGTGACGGGTTCCGCGGAAGGTGTGCGCATGCGTTCGGGGTCGATCAGGACGATGCGGGTGAGTCCGCTCTCCAGCGGTACGGCCAGGCCTCCGGCGGCGCGAAGCCGGCGTAGGGCGTCCGGGTCGGCGCCCAGGCCGGCGAAGTCGCCGAGCACGCCGGTCAGGGTCTCCTCGCTTCCGGGGAAGGCGATGCCCGCCGCCTGCCGGACGACGCTGCGGCCGCCGTCGCAGCCCACGAGGTACCGGGCGCGCAGGGGCGCCCGGTCTCGCGGACCGCCGCCGTCGCCGTCACCGCTCCCCGCGTCGGCGGTGTGGACGGTACAGGTGACCCCTTCGGCGTCCTGGGCAAGCTCGGCGAGTCGCAGGCCGCGGCTGATCCGGACCCCGAGTTCCCGGGCGCGTTCCTCCAGCAGGGCTTCGGTGCGGGCCTGCGGGATGGCCAGGGTGTAGCCGTGGCGGGTGTCGAGGGCGGCGAAGTCGAGCGGGGTGGGCAGGGCCGCGTAGTGCCAGCCGGGGACGGGTCGGCCGTGGGCGAGGAAGCGGGGGGCGAGACCGCGCAGGTCGAGGATCTCGACGCTGCGCGGGTGGAGGGTCAGGGCGCGGGAGTGCGGGTGGGGGGCGGCGCGGCGCTCGATGATCCGGGTCCGTACGCCGGCCAGGGCGAGTTCGCAGGCCAGCATCAGCCCGGTGGGGCCGGCGCCCACGATGATCACATCGGTGTCCATGAGAGGTACTCCCTAATAAGTGAACAGCGTTCACGTGAACGATGTTCACTATAGTGAGGCCCATGAGTTCCCTGTCAACCTCCACTCCCGGGCGAGGCCGCCCCGCCCGCCTCGACCGGGCCCGCACCGTCGAGACGGCTCTGGGCCTGTTGGACGAACACGGCCTGGAAGCCCTGACCATGCGGCGACTCGCCGACGCCGTCGGCGCCCAAGCCGGCGCGCTGTACCGGCATTTCGCCACGAAGGACGACCTGCTGACCGAGATGGCCGAGCGGATGGTGGCCTCGGCGACGGTCGATGTCCCGCCCCCGGACGGCGCCTGGCAGACGGCACTGGCCGGCCGCGCCCGGGCGCTGCGCGCGGCACTGCTCGCGCGACGGGACGGGGCACGGGTCTACGCCGGCACGCACCCGACCGGCCCGAACACGCTCGGGTTCGCGGAGTCGGTTCTCGCCCTGCTGATCACGGCCGGTTTCGGCGAGGAGGACGCGGGGCGGGCCCTGTTGGCGGTGGCCGACTTCACCCTGGGCCACACCCTGGAGGAACAGGCCGCCCTCACCCCGGACGGTCCGGCCGATCCGGCGCGGCTGCGCGAGGCGGCCGCGGGCGAGACCCACCCGCACCTGGCCCGCGCGTTGCCGGTGCTCACCAGCACCGACTTCACCGCCCGCTTCGAGTTCGGCCTGGACCTGCTGATCACCGGACTGTCGGCACGAGACCCGCGCCGGGACCCGCGCCGGGTCCCGGACTGACCGCACCCGCCGTCCCGACGCGAGCGGCGCCGGCCGGAAACGGAACGGCAAGCGGAGGACGCGGCGGATGAACGCGCACGGTGGGTCAGCTCCGCGTGCGCGCTCGGGCACATCGCGCCCGCTCCCCCTTCGTACGCTCCTTGCCGACAAGGACGACAGCCGGCCGGCGCAGCGCGCGGGCCGGTCCGAGAGAGAGCGGGCCGCATGCAGTTCGGCTGGCGCCCTTCGTGTGGCACGGCTCCATCCGCAGCCCCGAGGTGGCGGAGCAGGCGGCGTACTACGGCGACGGCTTCTTCGCCGACAACATCTTCTGGCCCAAGGAGCACTACCAGCGGCTGATCCGCCTCTACCGGCGCCGGTTCGCCTTCCACTGCCACGGCACCGAGGAGCAGGCGATCGTCGGCCTCGGCGGGCAGGCGTTCATGAGGAAGAACTCCCAGGACGCGGTACGGGAGTTCCGGCCCTGCTTCGACAACGCCCCGGTGTACGGGCACGGTCCCTCGCTGGAGGAGTTCACGGAGCAGACCCCCCTGACGGTCGGCAGTCCCGCGCAGGTCATCGAGCGCACCCTGAGGTTCCGTGAGCACTTCGGCGACTACCAGCGGCAGTTGTTCCTGATGGACCACGCCGGGCTGCCGCTGAAGACCGTCCTGGAACAGCTCGACCTCCTGGGCGAGGAGGTCGTGCCGGTCCTGCGGCGGGAGTTCGCCGCGGCGCGCCCCGCGGCCACGGCGGCGGCGCCGACCCATGCCGGCAGGCTGGCGGCACGCGACGGGGTCGCCCCGTGAGGGAGAACCCCGCCGCCGCGCTCGGAAGTGACGGCGCGCCGAAGAGGATCACGGTGGTCGCGGCCGGTCTGAGCGATCCCTCGTCCACCCGGCTGCTCGCCGACCGGCTCGCCGCCGCCACCCGGACGGCACTGGACGCGCTGGGGGTGGCCTGCGCGATCGAGTTCGTCGAACTCCGCCCGCTTGCCCGTGACATCGCCGCCCATCTCGTCACCGGCTATCCGCCGCCGGACCTCGCGACCGCGTTGCGGGCAGTGGGGGGCTGCGACGCGCTGATCGTCGTCACACCCGTGTTCACCGCCTCCTACTCGGGCCTGTTCAAGTCCTTCTTCGATCTCATCGAGAACACGGCCCTCACCGGCCGTCCCGTGCTCATCGCGGCGACCGGCGGGACCAGCCGGCACTCGCTGGTGCTGGAGCACGCCCACGCCCTGCGTCCGCTGTTCGCCTACCTGCGCGCGGTGGTGGTACCCACCGGCGTCTACGCGGCCACCTCCGACTGGGGGAACACGGGCGACCCGTTCACGGAGGAGCTGCCCCGCCGCATCGGCCGGGCGGCGGCCGAGTTGGCGGAGCTCCTGGGCCCGGGCCGGCCGGGGGCCGGCGGTCCGGCCTCCCCGGAGTCGGACGTGGACGAGGTCGTCTCCTTCGAGCGACGGTTGGAGGCGGTACGGGCCCGCCCCGCGCGGCGGTGACCGGCGGCGGCCCCGACGCCGGGGCACGTCACCGGGCGCGGCGCACCCGGGCCAGGACGAGGACCGTGTCGTCGGTCGCCGTGTCGGGCAGCAGGTGCGACAGGATCCGGTCGGCCGCCGCTTCCAACGACCCGACGGGGCCGCGCAGTTCCTCCCGGAGCGCGTCGAGGCCCGCGTCGATGTCCCGGCCGCGGGCCTCGATCAGCCCGTCGGTGTAGAGGGCCACGACGGCGCCCTCGGGGAGTTCGACCTCCGTCGAGGCGAACGGCACGCCGCCCACCCCGAGCGGCACTCCCAGGCCCTCCGCCAGGGTCTCGATCGTCCCGTCGGGGTGCCGTACCAGTGGCGGCGGGTGGCCCGCGTTGGCGATCACGGCTCGCCCGGTGCGGGCGTCGTACAGGAGGTACGCGCAGGTCGCCCATTCGATGCCGACGTCCTGGGCGCAGGCGTCGAGTTCCTCCAGCAGCGCCCGGGGGTCCCGGGTGTGCCGGGAGAGCGCCTTCGCGGTGATCCGCAGCCGACCCATGGCGGCTGCTGCGGGCACCCCGTGGCCCATCACGTCGCCGACGACGAGGGCCACCCGGTCGTGGGGCAGGACTCCGGCGTCGTACCAGTCGCCGCCGACCTCGGTGCCCCTGCCGCCGGGCAGGTAGCGGTGGGCGATGTCGACGTGGGGTCCGCCCGCCGGAGCGCTGGGCAGGAGGGAACGTTGGAGGGTGAGGGCGATGTCCTGGACCCGGCTGTACAGGCGGGCGTTGTCCAGGCAGAGGGCGGCGCGTGAGGCCAGCTCCCCGGCGAGCCCGAGGTCCTGTTCGGCGAAATCGGGGCGGGCCGCCGAGCGCCCGAACATGGCGAGGCCCTGCACCGTGCCGCGCGCGATGAGCGGGGCGATGAGGATGCGGACCAGGCCGCTCTCCATGAGCAGCCGGGCACGCTGTGGGTGCACGACGGTCCGGGTGATGAAGTCCTCGTCCACCCGGACGCAGATGGGGCGGCCCGAGCTCAGCATCTGGTGGATGCCGGAGCCCGGCGGGTAGGTGACCTCTCTCAGGCCGCTGACCAGCTCGACGGCGGGTGCGTCCAGCGTGGTGCCCGAGGCGATCCTGCGGGTGAACAGCGGAAGCCCCGGATCGAACTCCTCGCTATCGTCCATCCACTCCACGAGTTCCACGACGGATCCGTCGCAGAAGTCCGGCACCACGACCTCGACCAGCTCCCGCGCGGTGACCTCGACGTCCAGGGTGGTGCCGATGTGGCCGGCCGCCCGGTCCAACAGCGCCAGCCGGCGGCGGGCGGACGTCGCCTCCAGGATGGCCCGCTCCCGGTCGGTGACGTCGATCAGCAGCCCTCCCACCCCGCGCCGGGTGCCCACGGCGCCGCTCAGCGGGAAGAAGCTCACCGACCGCACCTGGTCGCGGTCGGGGTGTCCGCTCGTCCGCAGGCCCACCAGCGTGCCGACCACCGGGCGGCCGTCCCGGGCGACCCCCCGCAGCATCCGCCGGTACTCCCCGTCGTCCGACGTGATCATGACGTCGGCCATGTGCCGGCCGAGGTGCTCGGTGACGGGGATGCCGTCCATGTCGGCCAGCGCCTGGTTGAGGTGCACGTAGCGCAGCTCCTCGTCGAGCATGACCAGGCCGATCGGGCAGGTCTCGAAGAGCGCGTCGAGGAAGGACAGGTTGGTCTTCACCCGGTCGAGCTCGTCGCTCCTGCTGGCCAGGCCCATGATCACGGAGTCGCCTTCGGCGCCGGTGACCGGGAAGACCCGGAAGCCGCAGTCGAAGACGGAGCCGTCCCGGTGCCGCACGGGCAGCCGTACGCGCCAGTAGCCGAGGGTCCGGGCCCGCTCGACGAGGTGCCCGGCCGCGTCGGGCTCCGAGGCGGGGAAGAGCGCGGCGGCGGGACGGGAGAGCACCGCCGCGGCCTCGTGGCCGAACAGGCCGCGGGCGCCGGGACCCCAGTACCTGATCAGGCCCTCGTCGTCGATGCCGAACACCGCGACCGACACGTGCTCCAGGAGCGATCCCGGCTCGGACCAGAGCGGCTCGGGATCCTGCGCGCCCCCCGGCGGGTCCGTCGGCATCGGCAGATCCCCTCACGGGTGGCTGTCCGGCGCCCGTGAGTCGATCACGGGCCGTTCCTCCAATTCTGCCCGCGATCGAAGAGGGGTACATTTCGTCCGACCGCGGAATCCGGACGGTGACGCCGGAATCCCACGGAACGCACTCGGGCGAACACGATGAGGAGTCGACCGGCAGGTTTCCCGGCGAGCGGACACGGCGAGACCGGCCGCTCGGAGCGTCATGCGGGGCTTCGGCCCGACGCGCCGGGTCCATGTCACCGCACTCGCGGACACGCGTACGGTCCGTGACGCCCGCGCTTCCTCAAGGACCGATTCCAGCGGTCGAACAGGAGAAGACCAGTGGCCACCGGAGCACACCCCACCGCCCGTCCGCCGCGTGTCCCCCGGGCCCGCCGCCCGCCTCCCGAGCTGGACCCCGCCCATGTGGACCGGTGGCGCCGAGAGGGCGGCGAGCTGATCGAGCTGCTGGCACTGGCGCGCGAGCTGCTCGGCGGCGTGGTGGCCGTCCGCCTCGGGCCGCGGCCCACGGTCCTGGTCACGGAGGCGCGGGCGGTGCAGCACGTGCTCGCGCAGCACGCGGACCGGTACGTCACGCGTTCGCACCGCGCCCGGCTGTTGATCGGCGACGGGGCGCTCTCGGCCACCGGCGAGGCGTGGAAGCGTCAACGACGTGTGCTCCAGTCCCAGTTCACCGGCACGGGGATGCGCCGCCACGAGCAGCGGATCGTCGAGGCCGCCCGGACGGCCGCCCGTCGCTGGGCCGAGTACGGCCACAGCGGGCACACGCTCGACGTCGGCGAGGAGATGCGCCGGTTCGCGCTGGACACCATCTGGCGTTCCCTCACCGGCCACCCACTCGACGAGGACACCGCGCGCGAACTGGCCGTCGTGGGAACGGTCGTGGCCGCCCTGCCGACCCCACCCACCGAGGCGCTCGACGCGCGGGAGGCCGTCGCGGCCGACCTCGCCCGGGTCGACCTCGTCGTCCGGCACGCGATCGAGGCGACCCGGGGCCGGGCCGCCGGCCCGACCGGCCCCGGGCTGCTCCACGTCCTGCTCGACGCGTCCACGGCCCCCCGCGAACGCGCCGGCCACACCGACCGGCTCGTCCACGACGAACTGGTGACGCTGCTCGTCGCCGGCCACGAGACCACCGCGACCACGCTGACCTGGCTCCATCTGCTCCTCGACCGCCACCCCGAGGCCCGCGAACGGGTCCTGGCCGCCGGCGACGAAGGGTCGCCCGAGCGGCGCGAGGCCATCAGGGCGCTGGTCAGCGAGACGCTCCGGCTCTACCCCTCCGCCTGGATCCTGCCCCGCCGCAGCACGGCGCACGACACGCCGGCCGGGTACGCCATCGAGGCCGGTACCGACGTGCTGGTCTGCCCGTACCTCGCGCACCGCGACGCCGCCCTGTGGCCGGACCCCGAGCGTTTCGATCCGCGCCGGTTCACGGATCCGGGCGGCCGGCCCACCCATCCGGGCTCCTACCTGCCGTTCGGCCTCGGGCCACGAGCCTGTCTGGGGCTCCAGTTCGCCCTCCTGGAGTCGACGGTCCTGCTCGAACACCTGCTGCCCGGCCACACCGTGACCTTCCGCTCCGCTCCCGCGAAGGCCGCGTACAGCGTCACCGTCCGCCCGGACGGGCCGACGCCGGCCGTGCTCACCGCCGCCGGGGCCGCGTAGGTGCCCTCCGCCGGCTTCGGGGCCCGGCTGCGGGGTCATCGGCCGGTGTGCGCGCACTCCCTGTCGTCCCCGCCGCTGCGGCAGCCGACCATGCCGGTGAACCCCGGGGCCGGGTGATCACGTTCGTCCTCGTGCCGCTGGGCCGCGCCGCCCGCGACGATCACGGCGAGCAGCAGGGCCATCATGACGAGTTGGCTCCACACCACCGCCCGCGCCCCGCGCCATCCCGCCAGGAGCGCGATCACCAGGGCGACGAGGAAGACCACGGCGAGGGCGCCCAGGTACCCGTCGAGCCGTACGTCCGGCTCGTCCCGCGAGGAGTCCAGCCGGAAGGATTCCCCGAGCCAGACGAGCGCGACCCCGCACATGGCCAGTAGTTCCAGGAGCACGAGGCCGAAGGCCGCGCACCCCGACCCGCCCCGTGCCACGTCCGTACGGTCGGGGGCGGCCCCCGTGGATGTCGTCATGCCCCCCACTCTCGCCACCCCCGTCGGCGTGTGCATGAGTACGCGTACTCATGCACACGGCCGCGCGTTCACGAGGTGGCGGCGGGCTCCGGCACGGGGCTGCCGCAGTCGGGGTGACCCCAGCGGGCCCCCAGCTTCGCGATCATCTCGCCGGCCGCGTACTGCTTGCCGCAGGGGCAGGTGCCGGGGAACTTGGCCTTGATCGACCGGCCGCCGCGGGCGGGCGCCGCCTTGCCGTCGGCCGCGCCCCGGGTCGCGGCTCCGCGACCCGCGGAGCCGCGCGCGGCGGAAGTCCGGGCCGGCGCGCTGCGCACGGGGGCGGGAACCGGCATGGAGGCGTCGCCGTGGGCGGTGCCCGCGGCCTGCTGGCTGACGGCGGCGTCACTGGCCGCCTGGTCGGCGATCGCGTTCAGGTGGTCGCCGTCCTCGCGGTGGGCCGGCACGTAGCGGAACTCCACGTCCCGGTCCGCCAACAGCGCGTCGATGCTCTCGACGAGTTCCCTGTTGGCCACCGGCTTGCCGGCCGCGGTCTTCCAGCCGTTGCGCTTCCACGCGGGGAGCCACTGGGTCACGGCCTTCATCGCGTACTGCGAGTCCATGCGCACCTCGACGACCGCGCCGGGAGCGACGGCCTCCAACAGGCGCTGTAGTGCGGTGAGTTCACCCACGTTGTTCGTGGCTCGGCCCAGTGGACCGGACTCCCAGCGCTCGGGGCGCCCCTCGGCGTCGGCGATGACCCAGGCCCATGCGGCGGGCCCGGGATTCCCCTTGGCCGCCCCGTCGCAGGCGGCAATGATGCGATCAGACATCCCCCGATCATGCCCCACCGGAGGGACCGCCCTCGACCTGCGCACCGTGCGTCGGACGCCGGACGCCGTGTGTCACGTACGGAGGTACGAGGCCCCGTTGACGTCCAGGATCGTGCCGGAGGACCAGGTCGCCTCGGGAGAGGCGAGGTAGAGGACGGCCGAGGCGATCTCGCGCGGTTCGGCGACGCGACCGAACGGGCTCTGCGCGGCGATCCGTTCGCCTTCCGGGGAGTTCAGCCGATCGGCGACCCGTTCCGTGGCGACGAAGCCGGGCGCCACGGAGGCGACGGTGATGCCGTGGGGTGCGAGGGAGACGGCCAGGGATTGACCGAGGGCGTGCAGGGCCGCTTTGGTCGCCGCGTACGCGGGGTGCTCGGGTTCGCCCCGGAAGGCGCCGCGCGACCCGACGTTCACGATGCGGCCACCGCGACCCCTGTCGATCATCCGGCGGGCGACGCAGTAGCTGATGTTGGCGGCGCCGAACAGGTTGACGGCGGCGGTTCGCTGCCAGGCGTCCTGCCACTGCGCGTACGAGGTGGTGGCCGGGGGGTGGGGGATCATCACGGCGGCGTTGTTCACCAGGACGTCCACGGCGCCGAGCGCCTCGGCGGCCTCCGAGACGAGGCCCTCGACGCGCGCGGGATCGGTGAGGTCGCCGCACAGCAGTACGTGGCCGTCCCCGGCGAGCGTCCCGAGGACCTCTCGCGCCTCGGACTCCCGGGTGGAGCAGTGCACCGCGACGCGGTCCCCGCGTTGGGCGAACGCCGTCGCGATGGCGCGGCCGATGCCCCGGGAGGCCCCGGTGACCAGTACGCCTCGACTCGCCGTGTCCATCACGCGCTCCCTCCGACCCGCTGTCGATCATGACCTCGACCACGACTGTGATCCGACGCTCCCCCGATGTCAACCGGCGGTTTCCCCCTCCCGGCCCGGGGCACGAACCCCACGGCGTCCCGGGTCGGCCCGGGACGCCCACATCACACGGACCGGGAGTGAGGGGCGTCGATGAGTGATCGCAAGACCGCGGCGGAGGTGTTCGACGAGGTGGGCGCGCGCTACGAGGAGGTGTTCGGGCGGGTGCCCGGACAGCTCGCGGCCCTGGAGTGGCTCGCCTCCCGACTGGCGCCGGGCGCCAGGGTGTTGGACGTGGGCAGCGGTACCGGCCGGCCGGCCGCCGAGGCGCTGGCGCAGGCCGGTTGCGCGGTGACCGGCATCGACGTGTCGGCGGAGATGGTCGACCTGGCGCGGGCGCGGGTGCCCGGGGCCCGGTTCGAGCAGGCGGACGTGCGGACGTACACGGCCCCGGAGGGCGGCTTCGACGCGGTGTGCGCGTTCTTCCCGCTGCTGGTGATGGACCGGCGGGAGGTGGTGGCGTCCTTGGAGCGGATGCTGTCGTGGGTGGCGCCCGGCGGGTACTTCGTCATGGCCACCGTGCCGGGGGACATCCGCGATCTCGACATCGTCTGGATGGGGCACGAGGTCACGGTCAGCAGTCTGTCCGTGACCGAGTACCTGAGCAGGGTGGAAGGCGCCGGTTTGGAGGTGCTCGGTCACCACACGGCGGTGTTCACGCCCGGTTCCGGGTCCGGCGATTCCCCCGGGGCCGCCGCCGTGGACGTCGAGCCGGAGGAGCACTTCTTCTGCCGCGCCCGCCGCCCCGCGCAGCCGCCCTCCCCCGCCGACCGCCCGGTATGACGATCGGCTGAACCACTCGTGCGACCACGCGTCGGTCGTCCGCCGCCAAACGGAGCCATCGGCCGGGGAGTCCCGTGTGTCGCCAATTGCCCCGATTCGACTGCGTTTACGTTCTGACCTGACCCCAGTCCCCCTTGTGAAAGGCGATGTTGTGAAGCGAACGATGCGCAGCCGTGCCCTTGCCGCCCTGACCGTGCTGGCCGCCGCCGGCGCACTGTCCGCCGTGGCCTCCCCGGCGCTGGCCGCGACGGCCGACGGCGACGTCCACCACGTCTACATCGTCGGCAGCACCAACGTGCAGTACGCGCAGGACGACAACTTCAACGCGGGCCGCGACAACACCGTCGGCTCCAACGACGGCACCGCCCCGCCGGCCGCCGCCGGCGCCGCGTCCGCGATGTCGCTGCTGGACGCGTCGAACTGGGCCGACACCTTCTAGTCCGACCCTAGTCCGGCCGGACGGCAGTGGACCGTTCCGGCGTCGCGTCCGCCTCGCGGGCGCGGCGCCGGAACAGCGCGTGGAGCAGTACGGCGGTGAGGGTGCCCGCCACCACCGCACTGCTCAGGATCGTCCGGGCCCAGCCGGGGAACCCCTGGTACACGTCGGGAGCGACGACCGGGAGCAGCCCGACGGTGAGGGCGAGCGCGATCACCGTGGAGTTGGTCTTCTCCCCCGGGTCGGAGCGGGTCAGCATGTCGACGCCCATCACCGCGATGATCCCGTAGATCACGAGTGCGGACCCTCCGACGACCGGAGCCGGTATGCCGGCCAGCAGTCGGGTGAGGGGAGCGAGCAGTCCCACGAACACGAGCAGCACGCCGGCCCCCGCCGTGACGTAGCGGCTGCGCACTCCGGTGATCCGGCCGATCCCGATGTTCTCGGCGCTGGTCACCATCAGCGAGGTGCCGAAGAGCCCACCGAGGACGGAGACCAGTGCGTCGGCCCTGGCCACGCGCGGCACGTCGCGTCCGGGATCGGACTCGTTGCCCACCGTCTCGCTGTTCAGGACGGTCTGCCCGGTGATCTCCGCGAGCGTGGTGAGGCTGAAGATCAGCAGCGGCAGCGCGGCGAGCACGTTGAACTGCGGGGCTCCGTACGGGAGAAGGTGCGGGAGCGCCAGTCCGCTGCCGGGGGCGGACGTGAAGCTGCCCAGGCCGGTCGTGACGGCGATCAGGGTGCCGGCGCCCATGCCGAGCAGGACCGCCGTCTGCCTCCAGACCCCGCGCAGCAGGAACAGCAGCAGCACCGTCACGCCGATGGTGACGGCGGCGAGCGACACGGCCGACGGCGCCGCGTACCCGGCGGCGGTGCGGGGACCGGTGATCAGTTGGGCGGCGACCCGGATCATGGCGATGCCGATCAGCAGCACGGCCGTGCCCATGACCAGCGGCGGGAAGAAGCGCACGATCCTGGCGTAGAACGGCAGGATCGCGAACAGCAGGGCCGCCGCGAGGAGGACGGATCCGGTCGCCGTGGCGGGGCCGTGGTCCTTGGCGATCTGGATGAAGAGCGCCGTGGCCGCGCCGCCGGGGAGCATGACGAACGGCAGCCGGGCCCCGATCCCCCGGACGCCGAGGGACTGGAGCAGCGCTCCGACGCCGCACAGCACGAGGGTGGCGCTGAGCAGGGACGCGGTGCTGCCGGCGTCGAGCCCGAGGGCCTGACCGGTGAGGAACGTCGTGGACACGGGCGCGGCGACCATGGCCAGCACGTGCTGCGCGGAGAGGGGGGCGAGCCGGGCGGGCGAGAGACGCTCGTCGACCGGCCGCACCGGGTCGCAGGTGGTGTCGGCGGTGGTCACGAGCCGGCCCCTCTGTTCAGCCAGGGCAGTTCCCGCTCGGTGTACCGGTACGCGCGGAAGACCGCGTTGTGTTCGGCCGGGAAGAGGCCGCGCACCTCGGATTCCCGGTAGCCGCCGAAGTGGGGGTTGACGTACTCCCAGCAGAGGTAGCCCTCGGGCGTCACCTCGAAGAGCCGGCCGGCGGGCGAGTCCGTCACCAGGGTGTTGCCCCCGGCGAGGCGCTGGGCGCTGCCCATGAACGGGGCGAAGAAGGATTCCCGGGCGGGGTCGTGGTACTCCCAGACGATCTTTCCGGAGGAGCGGTCGATCTCGATGACGCGGGAGTACGGGACGTCCGATCCGGGCCGGAAGACGCCGTTGTCGAAGACGAGGATGTTGCCGTTGTCGAGTTCGGTGGGGGCGTGCTGCTGCGAGACCGTCCCCGGTTCGGTGCGCCACAGGATCTCGCCGGTCTCCCGGCTGATGACGACGACGGCCGAGACGCTGCGCAGGCTCGCCAGGACGTTGCCGTCGGCGAGCGGGACGACGCTGTTGATCAGGGGCCAGTGCTCGCGCGAGTAGTCGGGGTGCAGCGCGTACTCCTCGCGGTCGAGGTGTTCGGCCGCGCGCCAGGACCAGCTGACGGAGCCGTCCGCGTCGACCTCCTTGATGGTGTCGGCCCAGACCGTGCCGGCCGGCTCGGAGCCCGGGACGCCGCCGCGCACCGCGGCGGCGTCCGCGCCCCGCAGGGGTTCCAGGGCCGCGTAGAGGACGCGGCCCTCGCCGAGGTGGTGGGCGTCGTGGTGCTGGAACGGGTCGCGGTGCTCGCGCAGGATCGCGCCGTCGGGGGCGGCTTCGAGCATGACGCCGCCCCGGTACTTGTGCCACATGGGGAAGAGGGCGGGTTGGTCGGGAAGTACGCCGCTGTAGGCCAGGTTCCCGTTCGCGAGGACGCGGGCGTGGCGACCGGGTCGGTAGGGGAGCTTCCATTCGTGGGCGACCTCGCCGTGCGGGTCGATCAGGTACACCTCGCCCGTCCCGGTGAGCGGGGCGAAGAGCGTGTAGCCCCCTTCGGAGGCGGACGGATCGAGGGCGATCAGGCCGGTGCCGCGGCGCCGGCGCTGGTTCTGGTCGATCGGGGACATGCGGGCCTCCTGTGAAACTTTCTTTGATGACATCAATCGACTTAGAAACTAGCGGCGGATTGTTGCGGCACTGTGAAGGCAGTGCGAAGCCCTCGGCCGACTGCGAGAGGATGATCCACACAGCGGACGGAATCGAGGAACCACGTGACGGACGAACCGCCGGCCCCCCTGATCGGGGCGGGCATCCGCAGACGACGCAGGGCGCTGGACCTCACCCTCGCCGAGGTGGCGGGCCGCAGCGGGCTGTCGTCGCCGTTCCTCAGCCAGATCGAGAACGACCGGGCCCGTCCCAGCATGCGTTCGCTGCAACTCATCGCCGACGCCCTCCAGACCACGGCCGTCCAACTGCTCACCGCTGCCCAGACCCCCCGCCGCGTGGACATCGTGCGCGCCGACGCCGACCCCGGGCTGGATCCGGCGGCGCGGGTGCGTCCGCTCGTCCGCGGCCACCAGCAGATGCACGCCCTGGAGTTCACCGGGGACCACGACGCGGACCGCGCGTTCCGGCACCGCAACGACGAGTTGATGTACGTCGCCGACGGAAGCGTCGAGGTCGAGGCCGAAGGCCGTACCCACCACCTGGGCAGGGGCGACACCCTCTACGTCACGGGCGGGGTGCGGCACCGCTGGCGGGCGTTGGAGGAGGGCACCCGGGTCCTGCTCGTCGCGGTGGCCGACCACATCGAGACGAGCGTGGACCCGCGCTTCTGAACGGTCTTCGGTACCAAGGGCCGGGGGCCGGGGGCCGGGGAGCCGGCCGATAGCCTCGGCTCGTGATCAGGCGTACGAGGACCACCGCGGCGGACGGGCACGGCGGCGGGCGGCCGGCGGGCCCGGTTCCCCGCGACGTTCTGCTGTGGGTGGTGCTCGCGGGCGCCGCCGTCCTGCGGTACCGGGACGAGGCCGGCGTCTGGTCGCCGATGCCCGTCCTGCTGCTGTCCTCGGCGGTGCTGGCCCTCGCGACGGCGGTGCGCCGCCGGCGACCCGGCGCGGCCGTGTTCCTCGCCAACGCGCTCTGCGCGGTCGGTCTGTTCGACCCGGGCACGCCGGCGAACGCGTACCTGCTCGCGCTGGCCGTCCTGTCCGGGCTGCTGGGCGTCAGATCGCCCGAGGCGGGGCCGGCGCTGTGGGTATTCGGCGCCTGCCTGGCCCTGGACCTGGGGCTGTGCGCGGCCCTGGGGGTCGGCGCCGTGCACTGGTTCTACGTCGTGACCCTGGTACCGGGGGCCATGTTGCTGCCCTGGGCGGCCGGGTGGTACTGGCGGGCCCGACAGGAGTTCGTACGGGGCGGCTGGCTCCGCGCGCGCCGGCTGGAGAGCGGGCAACGCGGCGTCGCGGAGCGGGCGCGGCTGCGCGAACGGACCAGGATCGCGGCCGACATGCACGACTCCCTCGGGCACGAACTCAGCCTCATCGCCCTGCGCGCGGGCGCCCTGGAACTCTCCCCCACACTGACCGACCGGGACCGGGAGGACGTGGCGCTGCTGCGGGCGAGCGTCGCGGACGCGGTCGAACACCTCAGGGACACGATCGGAGTCCTGCGCGAGGACGCCGGCGCCGAGCGGGGTACGGAGGCCGTGCCGGAGTCGGTGGACACGGTGGAATCGGTGGAGCAACTCGTGGGCCGGGTGCGGGCCACCGGTGTCGCCGTGGAGCTCCGCCGGGACGGCGACCCGTCCGCGCTGCCGCCGCTCGTCGACCGGGCCGTGTACCGGGTGGTGCGGGAGTCGTTGACGAACGCCATCAGGCACGCCCCCGGCAGCACGGTGGCCGTGCGGGTGGCCCGGGCCGGCGGCCGGGTCGAGGTGAGCGTGGTCAACTCGGCCCCGCCCGGACGTGCGCCGACGCGCGAGGGGGCGGGGCGGCACGGGCTGGTCGGGCTGCGCGAACGGGTGCGGATGATCGGGGGAACGCTGCGGGCGGCTCCGTGCCGGGGCGGCTTCGAGGTCGTCGCCGACCTGCCCGACCGCGTCGGGGCAGAGCGGCCCCCGGCCGTCGCGGGGGCAGCCGTGGTGGAGGATTCGGAGTCGGCGCGGGGTCTGGTGTCCGCCCGCCGCAGGGCGCGGGCGCGGTTCGCGCTCGCGTTCGGCGTCCCCGCGGGCATCGGGTTGGCCATGGCGCTGTCCGCAGCCGTCCTCGCCCTCCAGTTGGCGGGCTGCGTCCTGCGGCCGGCGGACTTCGCCGCGCTCACCCTCGGTTCCTCCCGCGCGGAACACGCGCGGGTGTTGCCGGCACGGACGTTCCGCTACCCGTCCGACCCGATGCGGGCGCAGCCCGCGCCGGCGGGCGCGGACTGCGCGTTCTACCGGTCGAACGGCAACCTGCTGGAGCAGGTGGACGTGTACCGGCTGTGCTGGTCCGGGTCCCGGCTGGTCGCCAAGGACGTGTGGTCAGGCGTCGCGTCCGCGCAGCACCGCCCGGCCGGCCAGATGGGCGGCCAGCGCCCATGACAGCAGGATCAAGGCCGCCACCGCGGGCGGGTACGGGGCCCCGGCCTCGCCGCGCATCAGATGGGTGCCGGCGGTCTGCGGCAGGTAGTCGTTGATCGTCAGCAGTACCTCGCCGCCCAGTCCGGTGAGCACGCTCGGGATCGCCGAGAGGAGGACGAACACGACCGTCAGCACTCCGGCCGAGGCCCGCAACGCGAAGGCCACCCCCACGGTGAGCACGGCGACGGCCGCGCAGTAGAGCGCCATCGTCAGCACCTGGACGGCCGCCTTGGCCGGATCGAAGGTCGCGTGCCCGCGGAAGGGCGTCCAGGCCACCGCGATGCCCGACACCCCGTACAGAATTCCCGCGACGGCCGCCACCGCGGCGGCCATGACCGTCTTGGCCAGGTGCATGCGGTGCCTGACCGGCACCCACAGCAGTGAGGCACGCACGCTGCTCGTCGCGTACTCGCTCGTCACCGCGGTCATCGCCAGGACGACGATCGCGAACTGCACGAGCAGCAGCGAGGTGACCGGCGCGTTGCCGACGGGCTGGAGCGGGACGTCGTTGATCCGGGCGATCGACGCGTAGTAGAAGGTGAACACGCCGGTGGCGGCCGCGCCCGCCGTCAGGCAGATGTACGGCGCGCGGACGGACCACGTCTTGGTCCACTCCGCGGCCAGCGCCTCGATGAACCCTCCCGCGCCGACGCGGGTCGTGGGTCGTCCGGGAGACGGGATGTCGACGGTGTTCTCCACGGCGCTCACCCCCCGACCTTGGACGTCGACTGCCGCTCCGTGCCGTACTCCACGCTCTGCGCGGTCAGTTCCATGTACGCCTCCTCCAACGATGCCGATTCCCCGTGGAGTTCGTGCAGTCTCACCCGCAGCCGGTGGGCCAGGTCCCCCACCTCGTCGGCCGTGCTGTTCCGGATGACGGCGCTCCCCTCGGCGCCCGGTTCGACGCGCGCGCCGGGCAGCTCGGCCGCGTGCCGCAGCAGCGTCTCCCGTTCCTCCGGGTCCGGCACGCGCACCCGTACCGACGGCTCCGCGGCGTTCGCCAGCAGCCGTTCCATGGGCTGGTCGGCCAGCAGCCGGCCCTTGCCGATGACGACGAGTTGGTCGGCCGTCAGCTGCATCTCGCTCATCAGGTGGCTGGAGAGCAGGACGGTACGGCCCTCGGCGGCCCGGGCCCGGACCAGTTCGCGCACCCAGCGCACCCCGTCGGGGTCGAGACCGTTGACGGGTTCGTCGAAGATGAGCACCGCCGGGTCTCCGAGCAGGGCCCCCGCGATGCCCAGGCGCTGGTACATGCCGAGGGAGAAGTCACCGGCGCGCCGGCGCGCCGCCTTGGCCAGACCCACGCTCTCCAGCACCTCGTCCACCCGCCGCGCGGGGATGCCGTTGCTCCGGGCCTGGGCGAGGAGGTGGCCGCGTGCCGACCGGGCCGGGTGCAGTGACTTCGCGTCGAGCAGCGATCCGACCTCGCGGATCGGGTGGCGCAACGAGGCGTACCGTCGGCCGCCGATGAGGGCCTCGCCGCCGGTCGGGTGGTCCAGGCCCAGGATCATCCGCATGGTGGTGGACTTGCCGGCCCCGTTGGGTCCGAGGAAGCCGGTCACCCGGCCCGCCTTGATGTCGAGCGTCAGTCCGTCCACGGCGAGCGTCTCGCCGTAGCGCTTCGTCAGTCCCCTGAGCGTGATCACGATGTCCTCCGGTGTCGTTCGTACTGCCTCGACCGTAGGAATCACGGGGGCCCGGTGGCATCGGCCCCGCGGTGGTGATCGCACCCCCCACTTTCGTCGGGGGTACCCCTCCTCTCGTCCGATCCGCCCGGTGGGGGCGGTGGTTAGGCTGATCGGATGGTGCGAGTGCTGGTGGCGGACGACGAGGCGATGGTGCGCGCCGGTGTACGGGCGATCCTCGCGCGGGACCCGGACATCGAGGTGGTCGCGGAGGCGGCGCAGGGGTTGGAAGCCGTCGAGGCCGTGCGTGCGCACCGCCCGGCGGTGGCGCTGCTGGACATCCAGATGCCGGTGCTGGGCGGGATCGCGGCTGCCGAGCGGATCCACCGGGAACTGCCCGGGACCGCGGTGATCATGCTGACCACGTTCGGTGAGGACGAGTTCATCGCCGACGCCCTGCGTGCCGGCGCCGACGGTTTCCTGCTGAAGGCGGACGATCCCCGGGAACTCCTGACCGGGGTGCACGCGGTGGCGGCGGGCGGCGCCTACCTCTCGCCCCGCGTCGCCGCACGGGTGGTGTCCGGTCTGCGCAGCGGAACCATGGCGGGCGGTGCGCCCGCCGGCCGTCGGCCCGCGCGGCTGACCGAACGGGAGTCCGCGGTGCTGGCGTTGCTGGGGGGCGGCCTGTCCAACGCCGAGATCGCCGGCCGCCTGCACCTCGTCGAGGGGACGGTCAAGGCGCACGTCAGCGCCGTCCTCGCCAAGCTGGGCGTACGCAACCGGGTGGAGGCGGCGCTGGTGGCGTGGGAGAGCGGCCTGGTCGGGCGCGGGGCCGACCGGCCGACGCCCCGGGACGGGACGGGGACGCCGGTCGTGTGACGGGCGGCCCCGGCCGCCGCGCCGACCGGGTCCGGGCGACGTCGGCCCGTACGGCCGCGGGTCCCGAACCGAACCGGAGCGCCCGGGTCGCGTAGTCTCGGCGAATGGCGAAGTACTTCGACGTGCACCCCGAAAATCCGCAGCAACGCTCCATCGGCAACATCGCCGACATGATCCGCTCCGGCTCGCTCATCGCGTATCCGACCGACTCCTGCTACGCGCTGGGATGTCAGCTGGGCAACCGCGACGGCCTCGACCGGATCCGGTCGATCCGCCGTCTGGACGACCGGCACCACTTCACCCTCGTCTGCCAGAACTTCGCGCAGCTGGGGCAGTTCGTCCACATCGACAACGACGTCTTCCGCGCGATCAAGGCCTCCACCCCCGGCAGCTACACCTTCATCCTGCCGGCGACGAAGGAGGTGCCGCGCCAGCTGCTCCATCCCAAGAAGAAGACGGTCGGCGTCCGCATCCCCGACCACGCCGTCACCCAGGCCCTGCTCGCCGACCTCGGCGAGCCGCTGCTGTCCAGCACCCTGCTCCTGCCGGACGAGCCCGAGCCGTTGACCCAGGGCTGGGAGATCAAGGAGCGCCTCGACCACGTGTTGGACATCGTGGTCGACTCCGGTGACTGCGGGACCAGTCCGACCACCGTCATCGACTTCTCGGGCGGCGAGGCCGAGATCGTACGCCGCGGGGCGGGCGACACGTCCCGCTTCGAGTAGCCGACCGGGCCCGGGGCCCGACGCGGTGCGGGCGGGGTCGGACCACGCCCCGACCCCGCCCGCGGGGGGCGACGCCCGGGCCCCGCGCCGCCCGTACCGCTGGAGTCCGCGCCGCCCGTACCGCCGAGGTCCGCGCCGCCCGTACCGCCGAGGTCCGCGGCCGGTGACGCGCTCAGCCGTTGACGAGGCCGTCCGCGACCAGACCCGCCAGCACCGCCTCACCCAGTGCCTGCACCGCGGTCTGCGGGCGCACCATCACCGTGATCTCCCTGATCCGCTCCTCCGCGTCCAGGTGCAGCAGGTCCATGCCGTGGATCTGCCTGCCGTTGACGGTGGCCCGGAAGGGCAGCATCACCGCCGGGGCCGGCTCACCGTCCACGCCGGTCTCCGCCTCGCCGTCGAGCCGGCCGATGTAGCGGATGTCCTCGAACGTGCGCAGCAGGACGCCGAAGAGGCCCATCACCATCGCCTTGCCCTCGAACGGGGCGAATTTGACCGGGCTGTAGAGCCGGACGTCCTCGGTGAGCAGGTCGTCGATCGCGCCGAGGTCACGGTTGTCGACGGCGGCGCGGAATCGGTCCGCAGTGCTCATGTCTCCCCCTTGCTACTCATGAATGCGATTACTCAAATTCTTGACTATCATGGATGCCGGGTCGCTGAACAGAGGTGGCCGGTGCGAGGAGGGGTGGTCTGGTGGCTCTGCGGCACGCCGTACTGGCGGCATTGCTCGACGAGGAGTTGAGCGGGTACCAGCTGGCCAAGGCCTTCGACATGGGGGTGGCGAACTTCTGGCACGCGCTGCCCCAGCAGGTCTACGCCGAGCTGACCAGGTTGGAGGAGGCGGGTCTGGTCGAGGGCCGGGAGGTGCTCCAGGACACCCGTCCGAACAAGCGGCTCTTCCGGGTCACCGACGCCGGCGCGGCCGAGCTGGAGCGGTTCGCGCAGACCCCCGGCAAACCGTCCTTCATCCGTGACGACCTGCTCGTCAAGGTGCAGGCGGCCGACCACCTCGACGCGGAGGTGTTGATCGAGCGGCTGTCCGAACGTTCCGCCTGGGCGCGGACCAGGATCGAGCTGTTCGAGGGGCTGTTGAGCAGGATGCGGGGCGCGTCGGACGAAGAGGAGTTCCTTCGTCACGGCACCCGGATCGGCCCCTACCTGACCTGCCTGCGCGGCCTGGCGTTCGAACGGGCCAACCTGGACTGGTACCAGCGGACGATCACGATCGTGGAAGAGAGGCGGGCCGACCGTGCCGAACGGTGAGTACCTGCGGTACGTGGCGCTGGGTGACAGCCAGACGGAGGGCGTGGGCGACGGCGACGACCTCACCGGACTGCGCGGGTGGGCCGACCGGCTCGCCGAGACCCTCGCCCCGCACCACCCCGGCCTGCTGTACGCCAACCTGGCCGTCCGGGGCCGCCTCGCCGGGCAGGTCCACGACGAGCAACTGGCTCCCGCCCTGGCGCTGCGCCCCGATCTGGCCACCGTCGTCGCCGGGGTGAACGACCTGTTGCGCCCCCGCTTCGACGCCGACGAGGTCGCCGGTCGGGTGGAGGCGATGTTCGCCGCGCTCGCCGCGCAGGGCGCCCGCGTCGCGACGGTCACCTTCCCGGACGTGGCCACCCTGATCCCCATCGCCCGCCCCGTCGGCGCCCGTGTCACCGCCCTCAACGACCGGATCCGGTCGGCGGCGCGGCGCCACGGGGTCGTCGTCGCGGAGACCGCCTCGCACCCCGTGGTCGGCGACCCGCGGATGTGGAGCCCGGACCGGCTGCACGCGAGCCCGCTGGGCCACGCACGAATCGCAGCGGCCGTCGCCCACGCGCTGGCCGTCCCCGGCGCGGACGACTCCTGGACGCACCCCGTGCCCGGTCCCCGGGCGGCCGTGCCGGTCGGATGGCGGCAGGCGACGGGCGAGGTCCGCTGGGCGGCGTCCTTCCTCGGCCCCTGGACGGCCCGCCGGCTGCGCGGACGTTCGTCGGGAGACGGCCGCGCCGCGAAACGGCCGCAACTCACGCCCGTGTTCGTCGACCGCGGGGACGGTCGCGCGGACGGTCACGCGGACGAGCGCACCCCGGAACACCACTGACGCGCGCCCGCGGGGCCGGCCCATGGCCCCGCCCGTCGACCGGATCGCTACGCTTCCGCGACCGCGGCGCGTCCGGCTTCACCGTCAGCGTCGGCGTCGCCGTCGGCGCCCGGCGACGGGGCCAGCAGGTGGACGGCCATCTCCCGCATCTCGATCTTCCGGATCTTCCCGGTGACGGTCATGGGGAACTCCTCCACCACGTGGACGTAGCGCGGGATCTTGAACCGGGCCATCCGGCCGTCGCAGTACGCGCGGACGGCGTCGGCCGTGAGCGGCTCGGCGCCCTCGCGCATCCGCACCCACGCCATCAGCTCCTCGCCGTACTTCGGATCGGGCACGCCGATGACCTGGACGTCCAGGATGTCCGGGTGGGCGTGGAGGAACTCCTCGATCTCCCGGGGGTAGAGGTTCTCCCCACCCCGGATCACCATGTCCTTGATCCGGCCGGTGATGGCCAGGTAGCCGTCGTCGTCCATGACCGCGAGGTCGCCGGTGTGCATCCAACCCGCCTCGTCGACGACCTCGGCGGTGCGGTCCGGCTGCGCCCAGTAGCCGAGCATCACCGAGTAGCCGCGGGTGCACAGTTCCCCCTGCTCCCCGCGCGGCACGGTCCCACCGCTGTCGGGGTCGACCACCTTGACCTCCAGGTGCGGGCCGACCCGGCCGACGGTGGACACCCGGTGCTCGATCGAGTCGTCCACGCGGGTCTGGGTGGAGACCGGGGACGTTTCGGTCATCCCGTAGCAGATGGACACCTCGGCCATGCCCATCCGGTCGATGACCTCCTTCATCACCTCGACCGGGCAGGGCGAACCCGCCATGATCCCGGTGCGCAGGCTGGACAGGTCGTGGGAGTCGAAGTCGGGGTGGGTCAGTTCGGCGATGAACATGGTGGGGACGCCGTAGAGGGAGGTGCACGACTCCGCCTCGACCGCGGCGAGGGTCGCGCCGGGCTCGAAGGACGGCGCGGGGATGATCATCGCGGCGCCGTGGCTGGTGCAGGCGAGGTTGCCCATCACCATCCCGAAGCAGTGGTAGAAGGGCACCGGGATGCAGACCCGGTCCAGCTCGGTGTAGTGACAGGTCTCGCCGACGAAGAACCCGTTGTTGAGGATGTTGCGGTGGGAGAGGGTCGCCCCCTTGGGGAAGCCGGTGGTTCCCGAGGTGTACTGGATGTTGATCGGGTCGTCGGGGCTCAACTCCGCTTGGACACGCACGAGTTCGGCGGGATCCGCCCGGCGACCGCGCTCCAGCAGGGAGGCCCACCGGGGGCCGTCCAACAGGACCACGAACTCCAGGTCGGGGCAGCGCGGCCGGACTTCGTCGATCATCCCGGCATAGTCGGAACCCTTGAAGCGCTCGGCCGCGACCAGCATGCGGATCCCGGACTGCCCGAGCACGTACTCCAACTCGTGCGCGCGGTAGGCCGGGTTGACGGTGACGAGGACCGCACCGATGGTGGCCGTGGCGTACTGCACCAGGGTCCACTCGGCCCGGTTCGGGGCCCAGATCCCGACCCGGTCGCCCTTGACGACGCCCTGGTCGAGGAGGCCCAGCGCGAGGGCGTCGACGTCGGCGACCAGTTCGGCGTACGTCCATCTGCGCCCGGCGGCCATGTCGACGAGGGCGTCCCGCTCGGGGAACGACCGCACGGCGCGGTCCAGGTTCTCCCGGATCGTGTCGTCCAGCAACGGTACTTCGCGAGACCCGGACGCATGGCTCGGCGCGACGGACACACATTCCCCCTGGAGTCGAGGCGGGCGCGGACCCGGCGGGCCGACGCCCCTTCATGATTCCCGTCGGTCCGACCGAAGGCCACCCCCCGACGCGCCCCAGAAGGCCGCGTTCCGCCGCCGAATGGCCGGCTCGCCGGCCGGGAGGTTCCATCGAGGGATGAACCCGCGCCCACTCCGCCGCACCGCGCGTCGCCGCCCGGGGCCGCGGGGTCGGCCGTCGCCCCGCAGACGACGAAACGGCCGGTCATCGCGCTCCGCAGGACCCTCGACCGGCGCGCGCCCGAGGGCGACCCGGCCCGGACCGTCGCCGAGCGGATCGGGGGCGCCCTCGGGGCCGCCCGCCTCCTGGAGAAGTGACCGCCGGGTACGGTCCACGACGGGACGTCGGCGCGCCACCATGGAACCGCGGGGCCCATCCGTCGGCGGACCACCGACCGGTCCACCACCATGAGTGAGCTATGTTTGATCAAGAGTGACATGAGAAGGAGGCCCGCCGGTGTCATCGGGGCAGCAGGCACGCGCACAGGCGGCCGCGATCACGCCGAGCGGACAGCCCTCGGACCACGAGCGCGTCCCGGGCGAGCGGGTGCGCGCGCTCTTCGACGGGCGCCGGCTCTCCCCCGGCCAGCGACGGATCGCCCAGTACCTGATCGACCACCTGACCGAGGCCGCGTTCCTGTCGATCACCGAACTGGCGGAGCGCGTCGGCGTCAGCCAGCCGTCCGTGACCCGCTTCGCGACCTCGCTCGGCTACAGCGGCTATCCGGCGCTGCGGGACATCCTCCAGCCGATCGCCCTGAGCGCGGTCGCCGGCTTCCCCGAGAGCCGCGAACAGATACGGCAGAACGAGCTGCAGGCCGCCGTGGACGCGGAGATCGAGAACCTGGAGAACGTGCGGCGCCTGCTCGCCGACACCGATCAGGTGCTGACCATCGGCCGCGACCTGGCCCTGTCGGTCCCCCTGACGGTCCTCGGGCTGCGGATCTCGGTGTCGCTGGCGGAGTACTTCGCGTACGCGGCCCGGCGGATCCACCCCGACGTCCGCCTGGTGACCGGCGGCGGCAGCGTCGCCTACGACGCGCTGCTCCAGTCCCGGGCCGCCGGTGGGACGTGGGTACTGGCCTTCGCCATGCCCCGGCACGCCAAGGAGACCCTCGCCGCGATGCGGGCGGCCCGCAGTGCCGGGTTGCGCATCGCACTGATCACCGATCCCACGCTGGGGCCCCTGGTGGACGAGGCCGACGTGGCACTGACCGCCGGCACCGGGTCACGGCTCGTGTTCGACTCGTACGCGGCGCCGAACGTCCTGTCCGCGGCGCTGTTGCAGGCGATGGCGGACGCCGACCCCGAGCGCACGCAGGCTCGACTCGAAGGGTACGAGCAGGTCGCCGACCTGCACGGATTCTTCCTCTAGACCTGCTCCCCCACGACGCGGCCGTCGGCATCCACGTACCCCCGAGGCGCATGTAATTTTTCATACGCTTGCTTACTCAACGGTATATATGTTTACTGAGGCGCGGCCGGGATCCACCAGATGCCAAGGAGGGCGTCCCCACGCCGTCCCAGAACGAACACTCTGCCGCGCGCGCTGCCTCCTCAGTCCGCCTCCGGGTGTTCGCTCCGGGCTTTCGGATCCCGTAGACCGCCATGGCGGCCTCGATCAACCCCTGGGTCGAGGCCGCCCAGCAACCTCTCGATCACAGTTCGACACCACTCGGAAGCGACGAGAATGCCTCAACCGGCCTCCACCACCCTCAGCCCGGACTGGCCCTGTCAGGTCAAGGCCCCCGGGAGCCATGACTGGGAACGCACCGCCACGCGCTGGCTGCGCGACCTGCTCCCGGCCCGGTACGCGGGTTACTCGACGCTGACACGTCACCCGGTGCTCCTCACCCGGCACGCCCGGCTCCAGCTCCAGCACGAGATGCGCGCGGTGCGGGTGGCGCTCGAGACGAGTCGCGCGGAACTGCCCGCGATGGGTGTGGCCGCCTCCGTCATCGAGAACACCATTCGGATGTACGCCGTCGAGCTCGAACAGTTGGGGCGCCTCGCCCGCGGGGTCCGGCTCATCACCGACGCGCTCGTCGCGAGCGGCGGCGCCGGACCGCGCAGGCGCTAGGCCGGCCCGACCCTCCCGTCCTCGCCGGCCCTCGGGGATCACGACGGCCGCGGACGAGCCGGGACCACGCCAATCGTCCGCGTCGTCCGTCTGATCACGGCGCTCGGGCACCCGATGGGCCCCGACGTCCGCGGCGCCCCGCCGACGCGGCGCGTGCGCACCGACGCGGGGCACTCCTCGTGTACCGACCAGGTCGCGTGACGCCGCGCACGGGTCGACCCGGGGCTGCGTCGCGACCCTCGACACCGGCGCCGATGCCCCCTGCCGACACCGCCCCGCCACCTCGCGCACACCCCCGCCGGCCCGGCCCGCCCCGGCCGCCGCGAGTCCCCGCGGGCCCGGGGCCGCGTCGCGCGCGGGGGACCCCGCGACCGCACCGGTCACACCGGCTTCCTCGATGCGCGCCGGAGTGTGACTGACTTCCGGACACCGCCCTCTCGGCCGGGCGGCGGCATGCGGTTACGGTGGTGATCACGCCGTTCGCCCGCACCCGGCGCCGTGATCCGTCCCCCACCGGATCCGCCCCCACCCGGGCACCCGTGTCCTGCCCGTGCCCCGCCCCCACGACGAACTCCCGCCCCGCCCCCGCCCCTTCTTCCCCAGAGGAGCCGAAGTGACCGAGGCAATCGACGCGACCGGCGGACGCTGGTTCAGCCTGCACCTCTTCCCCCGCTTCGCCCGCGCGACCGGCGAGGACACCGACGCCTTCCTCGTCGAGGACCTCGCTCCCCTGCTGGACGGGCTGGTCTCGGACCGCCGGGCGACCTCGTGGTTCTACGTCCGTCACGTCGACGTGGACGGCCTCCACCTGCGCGTCCGGGTGCGTGACCTCACCCCTGCCGGGGTCGCCGCACTGCACGCCGAGGCGGCGCTCCTCGTGAAGGAACGCCTCGGCGAGGGGGCGGAGGTCCACGAGGCGCCGTACGTTCCCGAGATCGAGCGCTTGGGCGGGCCGGCCGCCCTGCCGGTGACGGAGGACGTCTTCGCGCTCTCCACCCGGGTGGCCCTGGACGGGCTCGCGCGCACCGCACCCGGCGGCGAGCGCCTCGCCCTGGCGGGGGACCTCGCGCAGGCCACGGCGGCGGCTCTCGGGATGGACCGGTACGAGGCCGCACGGTGGCTGCGGTGGCAGACGACGGGGTGGCGTTGGTCCGAGGACGTCCTGCACACTCCGGCTCCCGTGCCCTGTCCGCGGGTCGCCCCGGGCAGCGGACCCGACCGGGAGGAGCTGATGCGGCGCGCCGACGCCGTCCGGCACGGGGTCGCGAACGGCATCGGTGTCGGGCCGGTGGCCCGTTGGGCGGCGGGAGTGCGGGACGCGGACGCCCGTCTGACGGAAGGGGCCGGGTGCCCGGCGGAGGGTGAGGACACGGACCGTTCGGCCGTGTGGGCGGCGGGGCGGGCCTCGGTCCGGGCTGCCGTACGGGCCTCCCTGTGGGCCTCGCACCTGCACCTGCTGTTCAACCGACTCGGGGTGGCCCCCGACGAGCAACGGACCGTGTGCCGGCTCGCCTCCCGCGCGTTGACGGACACCGGCGAACGGGGCTCACACCTCCCCGAGGACCATCCCGCCACCGACCCTCGGTAGGCGGGGCGCCACCAGTGGGGAGGAGCCGGGGCGGGACGCCTGCGCGGCCAGGGCCTCGGGGGCCGGGGAGGACATCCGGCAGCGCTCCACGCAGTCGGCGGCGACGGCCGACAGCCCGCCGGTGCCGGGCGGCGCGGAATCCCGTGCCAGGAGGGCGGGGATCGGCCCCCGCGAGCAGGGTCCGTGGCGTACGCGGCGGCCGTGCGCGCGGAGTCGGCGAGCCGGTTCGCCTTCACCGTTCCCAGGCCGACGAGTTCGGCCAGGTCGCGGCCGATCAGTGGGGCGTCCACCCCGGCGGGGTCACTCGAAGTCCGCCCACGCACCCAGGGTGAATCCGGTTCCCCGACGTCGCACCTCCACCGCGCCGCCACCGCCGAAGTGCGCGGGCACCACCAACTCGTGTCGGTCGGCGGCCTGTTCGAGGATCCGGCGGCGACTGGTCGCGGCCTGCCCGGCGTCCATGCAGAAGCAGCTGTTCCAGGAGGGGTCCAGTATCTGCACCGGGCTGTGCAACAGGTCCCCGACGAAGACCGCCCTGTCCCGACCCGAGGTCAGCCGCAGGACGCAGGAGCCGGGGGTGTGGCCGGGCGCGGGCTCCAGCACGAGGTTCTCGTCGATGCGGTGGGAGCCTTCCCAGAGGACGGCCTGGCCCGACCGGTGGAGGGGCGCGATGCTGTCCTCGTAGATCAGCCGGTCGTCGGCCCGCAGGCCCCGCGCGTACGCGTTGTCGGGGCCGAAGTGGAAGTCGTCGGCCGCCGGAACGAGGTACCGCGCGTTGGGGAAGGCCGGCGCCCATTCCCCCGCCGCGTCGACGGTGTTGCCGCCCACGTGATCGGCGTGCACGTGGGTGTTGACGACGACGTCCACGTCCTGCGGCCGGACACCGGCCCGGGCCAGTGCGCCGAGGAGGTCGTCCTGCCGGTGGTGGAACGCGGACGCGCCGGGCCGCTCGCGTCCGCCGCCCACGCCGGTGTCGACCAGGACGGTCCGCCCGGCGCTGCGCAGGACCCAGGTCTGGAGCGCGACCGTCACCCGGTCGGTCGGCGGGTCCCAGTGGTCCGGGGCCAGCCAGTGCGCGTTCTCCTCCCACACCTCGGTCCCGGAGTCCGGGACGACGTCGTGGGCGGACGCGAAGGCCCCTTGCCATTCGACGACCCGGAGGACCTCGACGTCGCCCAGTACCATGCCCTGCTTGCTGTCGCTCTTCATGATCACGATGCTAGGAGGACGCGGTGAGTCGCTCAATGCTCCCCACGCTCATGCGGATACGCGGGACGCTCACGGCTGACGCGCGGACTACGCTGACGCCATGGATGTGGTGAGCGACGCGATCTCGACCGTCCGCACGGGGCGACCCGCCTCCAACCGCGTCCGGGTGGCGGGGAGTTGGGCCACCCGCCTCGCGCCGTACGAGGGCGCGGGCTTCCACGTCGTGCTGGAGGGCGCGTGCCGACTGGTCCCGGACGGCGGGGAGCCGGTGCGGCTGGGTACGGGTGACGCGGTACTGCTGCCGCACGGCACGGGCCACCTCATCGCCGACGTCCGGGCCGACGCGGCGAGCATGGCGCGGGCGGCGCCCTTCGAGGAGTGGCGGACGGACGGCCCGGCGCACCGCCCGGCGTCCGATGCGGCGCACCGCCCGTCGTCCGAGGCCGGGGCGGTGGAGTTGCTGTGCGGCAAGTACCGGTTGGACCGCAGCCGGGCCCATCCCCTCATGCGGGAGTTGCCGAACGTGGTGCACCTGCCGAACCGGGTCGGCAGTCACCTCGAACTCCGCTCCGCCATCGACTTGCTGGGCGGCGAGTTGGGTGGCCGGCGGCCGGGCGCGGGGATCGCGGTGCCCAGTCTGCTCGACCTGCTGCTCGTATACATGATCCGCTCGTGGATGGCCGAGGACGGCACCGGGGGTTGGCCGGCGGCGCTCGGCGACCCGGTGACGGCGACCGCGTTGCGGGCCCTGCACGCCGACCCGGCCGCCCCGTGGACCAACGAGAGCCTGGCCGCGGAGGCCGGGGTCTCCCGCCCGACGCTGGCCCGCCGGTTCGCCGCCCTGGTGGGGCGGCCCCCGATGGCCTACCTGGCCTGGTGGCGGCTGACGTCCGCCGCCGCCCTGCTCCGCGACACCCCGGACTCGTTGGCGGCGATCGCCCGCCGGGTGGGGTACGGGACTCCGTACGCCTTCTCGCACGCCTTCAACCGGGAGTTCGGCACGACTCCGGGCCGCTACCGGAAGCGTGCCGCACCGGCGTGACGCCCGCCCGGGCGGCGGGGGACGACCCCGCCGCCCGGACGGTACGGCGGGAGCGTTCCCGGAGCCGGTTGGGTCTCGCGGCGCTCAGATGGTCACGCAGACGCCGTCCTCGATGGTGCGGCCGTCGCGTTCGAGGCCGCCGCACACGAGGCTCGCGCCGGCCTGCTCGTAGCCGACCTCCCAGCGTCGGGAGGCGGCGTTCACCCTGGCGCTGTGGTAGTTGCCCCAGTAGGCGCGCAGGGTGCCGGACAGACCGTCCTTGGTCTGCACGGTGATGTCCTGGACGAACCGGTTGTGGTGCGCGGTGTGGACGCAGATGTAGGTGCCGCACTGCGAATCGACCCGTCGGGCGGCGGCGTCGGAGGGTGCGGCGGTCAGGAACGCGAGGGCGGCGGTCACGGCGAAGGTGGCGGCGATGCGGCGCGGGGTGGTGTGCACGAGGGCCTTCTCATGGTCGGAGACAAGCGAACGCACGGGAACACGGGGACGTCGCCCCGGATGCCCGTGAAAAGGTGATCACCCATGGGTCTAGTCCCCCGACGCCCCCGCACGACACGGCGCCACACCCGAACTCACCTGTTCGAGTGGCGGAGTTCACCGCTGAAACGGCACTGCACGGCCGGGACTCCGGCACGGACGGGACTCCGGCACGGACGGGACTCCGGCACGGACGGGGCCACCACGCGAACGGCCCCCGCGCGAACGGGGCCCGGCGGCGGTGCGGGTCACCGGGCCCCTACGATCCGCGGGGCGGGCGCGGCCGGCGCGTTCGCGTCACCGGGCCGCGCGCCGACATGGCAGGACGGCCCGGGATCGACCGGCGGGAGAGTTCCGGGCGGGGCGGGGCCGGCCGATTCGGCCTCCATCGGGACGAATGGCGGCCGATTCGGCGATTGTCCCGTTCTCCATGACCGGGCCGGGTGGAGCGGCCCCGGTCATGGAGCGGTGGGCGGGCCGGGCGGGTCAGCGGTCCGGGCACTGCTTCCAGGAGAAGTGGTAGACGCTGTTGATGGTGCCGTCGGTGGAGTCGACCGTCATGTAGCTCGTCTTCGACGTGTCGGTTCCGGCCGTGGCACGCAGTTCGGTGTTGATGTTGAAGTTGCGCAGTGCGCCGCAGGGCGCGTAGACGAGCGCCTCGATGTCCGTGGTGTCCGTCACCTGCCAGTTGTCGTTCAGTCGCCCGCGGAACGTGTGGGTGCGGGAGGCGGTCTGGCTCATGCCCTGGAAGTAGTAACTGGCCTTCTGGGTGCCGGTGGCCCCCTGCTCCAGGTTGCCGTAGCCGCGGTAGTCCACCTCGGACACCGCGTAGGTGAAGCCCTGGGGCACGTGCACGTTCAGGGCGAGCTGACAGTTCTTGCGGCCTTCCGTGACGGGGACTCCCCCGCCGGCCTGGGCCAGGTACTCGCTGTAGGTGACGGTGAACGCCGAGTTGTCCGAGGCCACGTCGACGGTCGCGGTACCGGGCTTGCAGCCCGATCCGTTGACCGAGGCGACGTCCACGGTGACCCGGTCGGTCGGTGCCGCGGGGGAGGCCCCGGCGCCAGGGGCGAGCGTGACGAGGGTTCCGGTCATGACGGCCGCGGTGAGTGTGGTGCGCAGTGACTTGATCACGCTGCCACACCGCACTCGGCGGACACCCACCGATCAGCCGAGTCAACAACCCTGCGGGTCAATACACCTAGTGCCGCACCGCACAAGTTCCGCCGATCGCTTTCGGGCGGTGAGGTGCTTGTTGTGGCGTCGGTGCCGAGGCGGTCATGCGTGGTGCGGGTGCCCCACGGTTGCCGGCACGATGAGCGACGCGGGGTTGCCGAGGCCGGGGTGTTCCCGGTTTTGTGTATCAGCAGGGTCGTTGCCCACCTGACCCAGCCGCTCGCCGGCCTCACTGCTGACCTGGCCCGGCCGGTGGAGGGTCAGTGACCGGCGCCGGCCTTGACCGCTTTCGTGGCGAAGTATCCGGAGAGCCAGCCGGCGGTGGCCTCCGAGTGGTGCGGCGCCTCGGCGAAGCCGGTGATGGCGAAGCCCGCCGCGATCTGCCCGCCGAGTTGCTCGGTGAGCGTGTGGCTGTACTCCACCGGCGCGTCGAGGCCCCACAGCCGTTCCCGCTCGGCGGGATCCAGGTGGGTGAGGTCGCTGTAGGGCAGGCGGTGGCGCACCACCAGCTCGCCGCGCCCCTCCAAGGACTCGGCGTCGAAGAGGTAGACGTCCGGGTTGAGGAAGCCGGACAGCAGCGTCCCGCCGGGGCGCAGCACGCGGTGGCACTCGCGCCAGACCGGCGCCGGCTCAGGGATGAACAGGTTGGAGACCGGATGGACGACAAGGTCGAACGAGGCGTCCGGGAACGGGCTCAGGTCGCGCGCGTCGCCGAGCACGGTGCGTAGGTCGAGCCCCTCCCGCGCCGCGACCATCTCGTCCTGCGCCAGCTGGCGGGGCGAGTTGTCGAAGACGGTCACCCGCGCGCCCGCCGCGGCCAGCACCGGACCCTGCTGCCCGCCGCCGGAGGCGAGGCAGAGCACGTCGCGACCGGCGATCTCCGGCGGCAACCAGGTCGGGTCGACCGGCTCGTACCCGATCAGGACGATGGACCACTGGCCTGCCCGCGCCTTCGCGATCACCTCGGGGCCGACCGGGCGTGACCACTCGTTGCCCTCCTCCACCTCGCGGTCCCAGGCGAGGCGGTTGTGCGCGACGGGGTCGACGGGAGTCTGGCTCATACGCCGTACCCTAGCGGTCCCGCCATCGCACCACCGTCGAGACATCTACCCGGACGATCCGCTGTCCGCCAGACCGGACAGCCACCGGCCGCGAGCAGGACCATGTGGGCCCGGCGGACATCGCGCTGCGGCGTGGTATCAGCCCGTACTCGTGCCTCCAGCACACGCCGATCATCAACGTCAAGCACCATGCCCGGTCAACGAGCCGATGGCCATCGGCGGAACTTCCGCGGCGCAGCACTAGGCTGACGCGATGACCACCCGAACCTTCCGCATCACCGTCCGCGGCTCCTTCGTCCGGCTCACCGACGAGCAGCGCGCGACGCTGCTGGCCGCCGCCCCGGAGCACGACCTGCTGCGCGCGGACTTCACCCCCGAGGGGCACCTCACGTACGAGATCACGGCGCGGGACTCCTACACCTTCCGCTTCCTGGAGTCGGGCGAGGCCGAGGAGGACATCCGCGACGCGACCGCCCGCGCCGAGCGGGCCGCCGGGGCCTGGCTGACCGGGCACGGGTACGCCTTCAAGCACTTCAGGTCCCACGCCCAGGACATGACCCCGGCCCCATGAGTACGCGCCCGCGTCAGGCGGCCGCCGGCTCTAACACCGGCTGACGGCCGGGAGCGCGCCCCGCACGCACGCGCGTCCGCCGCGTGCCGATGGCGGCCGGCGGGGTGGCGCCCCGGCCGGGGACCGGTGGCCGGGGCCCTGCCGCCGGGCCACCATGGAGGGGACCTGCTTGCGTACGGGGGCCCGGCCGGGGAGAGACCAGTGGCGCACACCGAGGGACACACGGACGTACTGGTCGCGGGCGCGGGTCCCGTCGGACTGACCGCGGCCGCGGAGCTGCGGCGGCGCGGGGTGGAGTGCCGGCTCGTGGACCGGCTTCCGGCGAGGCTGCCGTACGCGAAGGCGGTCGGCATCCAGCCCCGCACCCTGGAACTCTGGGACCGGACGGGCCTCGTCCGCGCCGTGCTCGACGCCGCCGTCCCGATGCGCGGACAGCTCACGTACGTCAACGGCGTCGAGCAGCCCCGCCTCGACCTGAAGCTGCCGCCGGAGGTGCCGTACGGGTTCGCCGCGCTCCCGCAGAACGAGACCGAGCGGATCCTGGAGGAGTTCCTGAACCGGTTCGGGACCGGCATCGAGCGGGACAGGGAGCTGGTGTCGTTCACCCAGGACGCCGACGGGGTGACCAGTCGGCTGGTGGACGTCGTGACCGGCGCCCAGGAGGAGGTGCGTTCCCGGTTCCTGGTGGGCTGTGACGGGGCGCACAGCGTCGTCCGCAAGGGTCTCGGGCTCGCGTTCGAGGGGGGCGCGTTCCCCGAGGAGTACATGCTGGCCGACGTCGAGGTCGACTGGGACCTGCCGTGCGGCTACGGGGTGCGGGCCATGCACCGCGACGCCGGGGGCGCCGTGGACGACGTGCTGGTGTGCATCCCGCTGCCCGGGGTCCGCCGCTACCGGGTGTCGATGCTGGTGCCGGCCGAGCTGTCGTCCGTACCGGGGATGGGCGGCGACGGGGTCGCGCACGGGCTGGAGGGCGGTCGAGTGCCACAACTCTCGCACATCCAGGCGGTGTTGGACCGGATGTCTCCGCAGCCGACCCGCGCCTCCACCCTGCGCTGGTCCTCGGTGTTCCGCATCAGCCACCGGATCGTCGACCGGTACTCCGACGGGCGCGTCTTCGTCGCGGGCGACGCCGCGCACATCCATCCGCCGACGGGCGCGCAGGGCATGAACACCGGGATCCAGGACGCGTGGAACCTGGCGTGGAAGCTCGCCCTGGTCGTCGGGGGCGCCGCCCGTCCGGCGCTGCTCGGCAGCTACGACGCGGAGCGGCGGCCGGTGGGCACGGAGGTCGTCGGCCGTACCGTGCGGCACGCCGCCGAGGGCGTGCAGGCGGATCCGGCCGACCCCGCGACGACGATGATGCGCGAGGCCCAACTGCTCGTCCGCTACCGCGGCAGCCCGATCGTGGGACGGGCGGAGCCCGGCGGCGGGGCCGGCCCTCGACCGGGCGACCGGGCACCGGACTGCGGTGGCCTCGTCTCGGCGATCGCCACCTACCCGCTGCGCCTGTACGACCTGCTGAGGGACCGGGACCACGTACTGGTGCTGTACCTGGCGGGCCCGGACACCGGGGCGATGGCCGAACTCGGCGCCCTCGCCGGGGACTTCCCGGCCGGTCGGTTGGGCATCTGCGCCGTGCTCGCGGACGGCGTCGCGAGCGACGGGGCCCCCGTGCCGGTCTACCGCGACGATCGGGGTGAGTTCGCCCGGCTCTACGGGGTGCGCGAGTCGACGGTGTTCGTGGTGCGGCCGGACGGCCACCTGGGGGCCCGGATCGCTCTGCCGGCCGGGAAGGCGCTGGTCAGCCATCTTGAGGGGATCCTCGGGACCTGAGGGCAGGGCCGTGTGGGAGCGCCGCTGGGCGTACTGCACAATCAGGTCTCCGGTACGAGCCTTCAGGGGGCAACAGCACATGCGCGGGGCGGGGAAGAATAACGGGGTCGCACGCGCGGCGTCCGTCGTCATGGGTGCGGCGCTGCTGTTCGGGAGCGCCGCGTGCGGTGGATCCGGCGGGACCGACGAGAACGCGACGGACAAGAAGGCGAAGGCCGCCGCGTCCGCCACCCCGGGCGGGGGCGCGGGGGCGACCGGCGGCGCCACGGCCGCCACCACGTCCACGCCGAGCGGCTCCCCGAGGCCGACCGCCGTCTCCGGACCGGAGACGGAGCGACTCAAAGGCCTGGTACTGGCGTTGGGAGAGAAGGCGGGTCCGTACGAGACGGGCCTGGCACTGCTCGACGAGCCGTTCGACGAGATCTACGACGCCTCTCCGGCGGTCTGCCAACCCCTCACGGGCCTCGGCCGGGCGGGCCACACGGCGCAGGCCTACGCGCAGCTCAGCGTGCCGGACGAGGTGTCGGGGGTCGACACCGACGTGCTCCTGCGTTCCTACAAGGACGCGGGCGCGGCCGGTTCGGTCATGAAGTCGCTGGCCGAAGCGGGCAAGCGGTGCGCCGCCGGCTACTCCGAGGAGCGCACCCTGGTCGACGCGAAGGTGCTCCGCGTGGAGCCGGTGCCGGCGCCGAAGCTGGGGGACGAGGCCCAGGCCTATCGGATCGTGGCGCAGGACGTGAAGGACAAGGGCGCCTCCCTGTACACGTATCTGACGCTGGTGCGGTCCGACGCGACCACCTTGTCCTTCCGCTCCGACCTGCTCGGCGTCGACGACTTCGGCGGGGTGCCCGGGGAGATCGTCACCGCCCAGTGGGAGAAGTTCTCCCGGGGCGCCGGCGCGGGGTCCCACGGCGTGGCCGCGCCGTAGCGCCGGGGGGACGGGGCGGGGTCCGCGGGTCCGTTGTCACCGGCCGGTGCGAGGATCGGGGCATGACCGCGCACCACGCACCCCCCGCACACCCCTGGGACGACTCCCCCACGGGTTCGATACCCGACGGACTCATCGCGGCGAAGGCCCTGGTGTACGACCCCTGCGGTTTCGGTTGCCCGGCGCCCGTCGCCGAGGAGGAGAGCGCGGACTACGGGGCGTACGCACTGTCCGTGGACGGGCGCTCGGTCAGGTTCCGCGCGGCCAGGACGACACCGACCAAGGCGGGCCAGTTCGTCACGGTGTGGCAGCGCTCGCAGGAGGGCCCGATCCGGCCCTTCGACACGGGCGACGGGGTCGACCTGTTCGTCATCGACAGCCGGGACGGGGCCGACCACGGGCAGTTCGTGTTCCCGCGTGAGGTGCTCTGCGCGCGGGACGTCGTGTCCTGCGGCGGCGTCGGCGGGAAGCGGGGATTTCGCGTCTACCCGCCCTGGGCTGTGCCGACCGGCCGGCAGGCCGAACGTACCCGGGCCTGGCAGCTGGAGCACTTCCTGACGCTGCCCGGGGACGGGTCGGTGGACCTGGGACGGGCGCGGGCGCTCTACCGCGCCTGATGTGGTGCGGCGGGGCGCGCCGGGGTCCTGGACGACCAACCCCCGGGTCCCCGCCTCCCACCCGGGCGGACCGGTGGGTTCCCGCCGGCCGTCGCCCCGGTCGACACGGGGGGCCGGCGGCGGGACGATGGAGACATCTCGTGAGATCACCCGGGTCGGCTCCTGAGCGGTGTCGGCCGTGCGAGGGTGCGGGTCCGCCACCGGACCCCTCTCGAAGGGTCCGCTCGGCGGGCCCGCCTCTCCGGGCTCGGCGACACTCGGCTGCCGGGCCGCCCGTGATCTCCTCGACGAGAGGAGAAACGATGAATCGGCGTATGCGAATGGCCGTGGTCGCCCCGGTCGGGGTGTCCTTGCTGGCGTTGGGTTCGGCGGCCCTCGTGGCCGCCCCGGCGCAGGCGGCGGTGCCTTCCGCGAGCTGTTCCGTGACGGCCAACACCGTCAACGACGAGCGGGTGGACGTCAAGGGAAGCGGGTTCAAGCCGGCCGTCGACGTCCTCGTGCTGTCCAAGAGCGGCAACCAGCAGGTCCGGACCAGCGCGGACGGCACGTTCAAGCTGGTCGGCCAGAAGGCCGGCAGCTCGTTCTCCGTGCAGCAGGGGAACAAGGGCAGGACCCAGTGCGGCACCGTGAAGCAGGCCGAACAGAAGGACACCCAGGACCAGTTCCGCAAGGGCTTCCGTCAGGGCTTCGATGACACGAAGGAGCTCTGCAAGAAGCCGAACGCGAACAAGAACCTCCAGGCACTCGACCCGAACTTCGAGAAGGGCTTCAACGCGGGCGTCACGGCCGCGCTGAATTCGAACTTCTGCAAGTAGCGGCGACAGTCCACGCCCAGCGGAGTACGGGGGCCCCTTCGACCCCCGCGCCCTCCACCGCCGACCCGGGGCTCCGACCCCGACGGCCGACCCTCACCCTCATGCGACGCCGCCACGGCACCGCCCCGCACGACCTGAATTCGCCGGGAGCGCCCTCGCGCTCCCGGCGGTACGGGTTAGCCTGCTGCCCGGCGAGGCAACCGCCCGCGGTCACGCATGAGGGAGCGTCCGTGCCCGAACAGCATCGCGTTCCCGCCAACCGACCGACGCTGGAGGTCGTGGCCGCCCGGGCGGGGGTGTCCAGAGCCACCGCGTCGCGCGTCGTCAACGGCGGGGACGGCGTCCGCTCGCACCTGGTGGACCGGGTCCGCAAGGCCGTCCGGGAACTGGGCTACGTTCCCAACCCCGCGGCGCGCACCCTGGTCACCCGAAGGACCGGCGCGGTGGCCGTGATCATCGCCGAACCGGAGGTCCGCATCTTCTCCGACCCCTTCTTCTCCCGACAGGTTCGCGGGATAAGCAAGGAACTCACCGAACAGGACAACCAGTTGGTCCTGCTCCTGGTGGAGGATCGCGGGGACTACGACCGGATTGAGCGCTACCTCGCCGGCGGGCACGTCGACGGGGCGCTGGCCTTCTCGCTGCACACCGACGACCCGCTGCCCGAGATCACCCGCCGCATCGGCATGCCCACCGTCTACGGCGGACGGCCGGGCTGGACGGCCGGAGC
Source organism: Streptomyces sp. NPDC102278 (assembly GCF_044766345.1). NCBI lineage: Bacteria > Bacillati > Actinomycetota > Actinomycetes > Kitasatosporales > Streptomycetaceae > Streptomyces > Streptomyces sp. NPDC102278. The sequence continues at coordinate 393,132 of NZ_JBIWLV010000002.1, forward strand.
CGGGGACCTCGGCGTCGTCTACGTCGATGCCGACAACCGCGGGGGCGCGCGGGAGGCCGTACGCCACCTGCTCACCCAGGGCCGGCGGCACATCGCGCACATCGCGGGCCCCCTCGACCAGACCTCGGCGGCCGACCGGCTCGACGGCTACCGGGACGTACTGCGCGACGCCGATCCCGCGCTGACCGCCGAAGGGGACTTCACCTCCGCGGGCGGAGCCCGCGCGATGCGTCAGCTGTTGGACCGCCGTCCGGCGCTCGACGCGGTGTTCGCGGCGAACGACCTGATGGCGACGGGGGCCCTCGCGGTACTGCGCGAACACGGCCGGTCGGTGCCCGGGGACGTGGCGCTCGTGGGCTTCGACGACACCGAGTCGGTGGCCGAGGCGGCCGACCCGCCGCTCACCACCGTGCGCCAGGACGTGGAGGGAATGGGCCGACTGATGGCCCGTCTGCTGCTGGACACCCTCCACCGGGCCGGGGTCGCGCCCGGACCCCCGCGGCCGGTGATCACCCCGACGGTCCTCGTACGTCGCGCCTCGGCCTGAGGGGGTCGCGCCTGCGGCGCCCCTCGGGAGGGGCGCCGGAAACGGTGGGGCGGCGCGTGTGGCGCCACCGGTCGGGCTATTCGACGACGAGCTCGACGGGGATGTTGCCGCGGGTGGCCTTGGAGTAGGGGCAGACCTGGTGGGCCTGCTCGACGAGCTGGGCGCCGGTCGCGCCGGCGAGGGACTCGGGGAGCTCGACGCGCAGGGTGACGGCGAGTGCGAAGCCGCCGTCGGTGTCCTTGCCGATGGAGGTCTCCGCGGTCACGGACACCTCGCTGGTGTCGACCTTGGCCTGGCGGCCGACGAGACCGAGCGCGCTGGCGAAGCAGGCGGCGTAGCCGGCGGCGAAGAGCTGCTCGGGGTTGGTGCCCTGGCCGTTGCCGCCGAGCGCCGGCGGCATGGCCAGCGCGAGGTCGATCTGACCGTCGGAGCTGACGGCGCGGCCCTCGCGGCCGTTGGCGGTGGCGACAGCGGTGTACAGCGCGTCCATCGGAGGTCCTCTCGGAAGGGGTGGATCGGTGCGGCCGTTGCCCGACCGCTCCACCAATAAAGCACAGATTCGAATTGTCTACAACTTGATTGCGCACAACTGAATCGCTGGCAAGGGTCCCGGGTACACTGGTCGACATGAGCGAGCAGCAGCCAGACACCCTCAGCGAGCCGGACTTCCTCCGCCTGGACGGGCAGATCTGCTTCGCGCTCAACGCCGCGAGCCGCGCGTTCGGCGGTCTGTACCGGGTGGTCCTGAAGGACCTCGGGCTGACCTATCCGCAGTACCTGGTGATGCTCGTCCTCTGGGAACACGGCACGACGCCCGTCAAGCAGCTCGGGGAACACCTGCGACTTGACTCCGGCACGCTGTCTCCGCTGCTCAAGCGCCTTGAGGCGGCCGGTCTGATCCGTCGCGAGCGGAGCACCGAGGACGAGCGGTCCGTGCACGCGGTCCTCACCGGGGAGGGCGCCGCGCTGCGCGCCCGGGCGGTGGCGGTGCCCCGCCGGATCGCCGCCGCCACCGGCTTCGAACTCGACGAGATCCGTGACCTCCAGGCGCGCCTGAGCCGACTGACCGAGGCCCTCGACGCGGCGGCCGCGAGCGAGACGATCGCCGGCGATCCGACCGTCGGCGGCGCGGACGCCGGGACGGGCGGCGCGAACACCGCGACCGGCGGGGCCACCGGGAACGCGGACGCCCCGGACGCGTGAGCACCCGGGGCCTCGGATCGGGCCCGGCCCGCCGGCCGGGCCCCTTCGATCAGGCGTCCTTCTCCAGGGTGGGCCGCAGCCGTTCCAGCAGGGCGTAGAGCGTCGCGCTCTCCGCCGCATCCAGCGCGTCCAGCGCGCCGTGCGTGGCCTGCATCTCCTCGCGCACGCGGCGGATGGTCTCGCGACCCGCGTCGGTCGCCACCACGTTCTTCACCCGGCGGTCCGCCGGGGACGGCTCGCGCCGCACCAGCTCCCGCGCCTCCAGCCGGTCCACGATCCCCGTGACGTTCGACGCGTCGCAGGCGAGCAGCGTGGCCAGCCCGCGCATCGGTACCGGCCCCTCCAACTGCGCCAGGACCTTGGCCTGCGTGGACGTGAGTCCGTGCCGGGCGGCGGCGGTCGCGAAGTCGCGCCATTGGGCGGTGCCGATGGCGGCCAGCAGTTCCAGCAGTCGCAGTTTGACGGGGCCCTGCGAGGCGGCCGAGGCGGTGGCGCTCATGGCACGAGCCTACGCCCAGAAGCTTCATATTATCAACCTTTTACTTGACCACCTTAACTATTGCTGTCTACCTTCATCCATGTACTTGAGGACATCAAACATCTGCGATCTGAAGCACTGAGAAGGTCCCGCCAACCATGAGCACCCCCGCATCCGCCCCCGCCGCCGCCGGGCCCCGGAACGAGACGGTCATCGTCTTCGCCCTCAGCCTCGCCGCCATGGTCGTGTCGATGATGCAGACCCTGCCCGTCCCGATCCTGGGTCTGATCCGCACCGACCTCGGCACCTCGACCGCCAACGTCAGCTGGGTCACCACCGCGACCCTGCTGTCCGCCGCCGTCTTCACCCCGCTGCTCGGCCGCTTCGGCGACCAGCACGGCAAGAAGCCCACGCTGGTGGCCGTCCTCGGCGTCATGGTCGCGGGATCGGTCATCGCCGCGCTCGCGACATCCCTGCCGCTGCTGATCCTCGGCCGGGTGCTCCAAGGCGCGGCCACCGCGATCTTCCCCCTCGCCCTGTCCGTCCTGCGCGAAGAGGTCCGCCCCCAGAAGCTGCCGGGCGCCATGGCCCTGGTCAGCGGCACGCTCGCGTTCGGCAGCGGTCTCGCGCTCGTCGCCACCGGCCTGCTGACCTCCGGTTCCGACGCCGACTACCGCAACGCCTTCTGGATGGCGACCGGCTTCGCGACCCTGGCCCTGCTGGCCGTGGTCTTCCTGGTCCCGGCCACCCGCCACAAGACCGGCGGCCGTACCGACTTCCTCGGCGCGCTGACCCTGGGCATCGCGCTCCTGCTGCTCCTGCTGCCCATCTCGCAGGGCCACGAGTGGGGTTGGGCCTCCGGCCGGACCCTGGGCAGCTTCGCCGGGGCCGCCGCCATGACGGCCGTGTGGGTCCTGGTGGAGCGCAAGGTGCGCGAACCCCTGGTGGACATGCGGATGTTCGTCCACCGCCCCGTGCTGATGGCCAACCTCGCGGGCATCCTCGTGGGCTTCGGCATGTTCGCGAACTTCCTGGGCGTCTCCTACCTGGTCCAGATGCCGAAGGCCCTGACCGGGTACGGCTTCGACGCGTCCATCCTGCGCGCCTCCGTCCAGTTCCTGCTCCCCGGCGCGATCGTCTCGCTCCTGGCCTCCCCCGTCGGCGGACAGTTGGTGCGCCACCGCGGGCCCCGCGTCGCCCTGGGCCTGGCCGCCGGGCTCGGCGCCGTCGGCTTCGGCTGGCTGGCGCTGGACCACGCGCACACCTTCTCGGTGATCGGCGCCGGTCTCGTCGTCGGCGCCGCCGTCAGCTTCGGGTACGCGGCCATGCCGGCCGTGATCATGTCCAGCGTCCCGCACCACCAGAGCGGCATCGCCAACGGCATCAACTCGATCTCCCGCTCCACCGGCAGTGCGATCGGCAGCGCCATCGTCACCACCATCCTGGCCTCGAAGACCATCGAGCACCTTCCCGCCGGTGTCCCCGCGCTGCCCGCCGAGTCCGGTTTCACCCTCACCTTCGGCATCGGCGCCGTGGCCTTCGCCCTGGTCGCGCTGATCAGTTGGCTCGGCCTGCGGTCGGGCCACGGCCCCCGCGTGGAGGAGCCGGTCGCCTCGAGCGAGGCGCGCTCGCCGAAGGTGGTCGAGACGGCCCACGCCGGCTGACCGCCCCTCTCCCGCTCGACCTTCACCGCCCCCGGTCCTTCGCGACCGGGGGCGGTTCTGCGTGCCGCCCGGCGGAGCGGCCGTCTTCCCGGACCGGCCGCCGGCCAGGACCGGCAGCCGGCTCGCCGCACCGGCGAATTCCGGCCAACTGTCTCGAATATCCGGGTGGGCCCGCTCACCGACCCGTCCTGGCCGCCACGTTGTCAGTGCGCCTCGCTAGTCTCCCGACATACCGCAGCTCACAGGGCGTTGGCGCCTTCTTTCGGGCTGCGCGGATTCTGACGGGACAGGCAGAGGGGCGGGCACGGCTGATGGCTTGGCTGGCGGCGGGTGAGGGCTACGAGATCGCCCTCGTGGAGGGGCGGGTCGTGGCCCGGGGGGTGACGGGGCGGCAGTTGAAGACGCTGCCCAAGGCGCTGCGCGACCACCCCGAGGTGGACCGGCTGCGCCGGCTCTCGGAGTGGCTGGATCGACACGTGGTCGCGTGCGTCGCCCAGGTGGACGCCTGGATGGTGTCCTCGCTGCCGGTGCCGACCGCGCTGCTGGCCCGGGTCTGGCCCGACGAGGCCTGGCAGGGCGCCCTGCGCGATCTGGCGATCGTCGCCGACGACGACCCCGACGAGGTGGGCTTCCTGCGCGACGCCACCGGGACGGGCGAGTTGAAGGTGGTCAACCTCGACGGCGAGACCGTACGGCTCTCCCCGCGCACGGTGACCCTGCCGCACCCGGTGCTGCTGCCCGACCTGGACGACGTACGGGACTTCGCCGCCGAACTCGGCATCACCCAGCAGGTCGAGCAGATCCACCGCGCGACCTGGCGCAAGCCTGCGGGGCTCGCCGCCAACGCGACCGAGGTGCGCGACTACGCGGGCGGGGTGTTCCCCTCCCGGTTCAGCCTCGCGGCACGGGCCACCGGTCTCGGCTACCGGGTCTCCGGCGGCTACGCCACCTGCAAGGTCCGCGACACGGGCGGCGCCGTGGAGGCCGCCGTGTGGATCGGCGAGCCGTACTGGGAGGACGAGTCGAGCACCGGCGGGCTGAACTGGCACGACGCGGACGGTCGGGCCGTGCGGCTCGACGAGGTCGGACCGGTGGCCTGGTCCGAGGGGATGCGGATGGCCGCGGCGCTGTACGCCGGGCGCAAGATCGAGGAGGGCGGGAACGCGTGAACACCGAGACCATCGACACCGACGGGGCCGGGGCACTGCTCGACGCGGGCGCCGTACTGCCCGCCGACACCACCGGGGCGGGCGAGGGGGCCGTCGAACTGACCGCGCGGGCGTACCGACACCCGGCCCTCGGCGACGACCGGGTCGTGATCCGGCTGGCCGCCGCCGAACTGGGCGCCGCGGAGGACCTCGCCGCCGGGTTCCTGGGGCTCGTGCCCGACGGGGACCCGGCCGTGGTGGGCCTCGGTCGGCGACAGGCGCTCGGGTTCCCGGAGTGGGTCCTGGTGCACCACCCCGAGGACGGGCACCACGCGCTGGCCGTCGTACCGGAACTGGACCGGGCCGCCCGCCAGGCGAAGACCAAGCCGAAGGCCGCCCTCGACGCCTGTCTGGAGCTGGCCGGCCGGCTCGCGGCCTCCGTTCCGCACTTCCTCCCGGTCTTCCACGAGCAGGCCGCGCGGATCTTCCTGGCCGTCGAGAACACCACGTACGCCGCGCAGTTGTTCGGCAAGGCCCGCGCGAGCGAGGCCGAGTTCGGACTGATCGTGGACGAGGACCGGCTGGACGCCGTCTTCCTCGAATTCGCCCTGGCCGGCGCCCTGCCGGTGAAGGTGCTGACCGGGTACGGCAAGGCACTGGCTCTCCGGGTCTCCCCCACCGAGGCCTTCGACCGGTTCCGTCGGCTGTGCGTGCGCCGCACCGCGGGCGGACTGCCGCCGTCGGCGCAGGTCGCCGTCGAACTGCGCCGGCTGGCCCGCGCCGCCGGGCTGACCGGCACCGAACCCGAGCAGGACTACCTCGCCGAGCTGCTGCCGCTGCCCGCCACCCTGCGGGCCGCCGTCGGCTGGTGGAAGGCCCACCGCGCGGCGTTGCTCGCCCTCGCCCGGCGGGTGCCCGCCGTACGCGGAACGCTGCTCGGCCTGACCCCGCCCGGCGGCGGCGACGCGGGCGCCATGGCCGCGACCTGGATGGAGTTGCTGACGGACTCGGGCGCCACCGCCGGACTGTCCTCGGCCGACGTCCCGGCCGAGGAGCGCTGCTCCGACGGCGCGTCCGGCTGGCTGGAGCGCTTCCAGACCGCCCGGTACAGCGGTTGGGGTACTCCGCCCGCACTGCCGGGCCTGCTCGAACTCGTCGAGCGGGCCGCGGACCGGCTGCGCGCGGAACTCGCCGCGCCGGAGCGCGAGACGGGCCTGCGCCTCGGCTTCGAGGACGTGGACCTCCTCGATCTGGTCCTGTCGCTGGACCTGCCGCTCGCCGACCCGGACCCCGAGGACAACCGGACGCTGGGACTCCAGGCCTGGGGCGAAAACCCGGCCCGGCGGGAACTGCGCGCCCTGTGCGCCGACCAGCGGATGCGCCCCGTGCTGTTCCGTTCGCTGAACGAGCTGGGGAGCCGGGCGACCGGCCGCGGCGCCGTCTGCGCGCTCGCCAAGTCCCCCGGCAGCAGCGGCCTGCTGGCCGAGTGGGTCCGCGAGGTGGCCGCCTCCTCCACGGCCGCCGCGCTGCCGGCGCTGCCCGCGGCGATCCGCTGGCTGACCTGGCTGCCCGCCGAGGCACTGGCCCTGGCTCCCGAGGACGTCGCGAGGGCGGCCGCCCTCGACGTGGGCGGGATCCTCGCGCGCACGCTGCGCGGCGGCCTGTTCGAGGAACTGACCTGGCCGGCCTGGGAGACGGCGGTGGCCGAGCTGCGGCCCGACGACAAGGGTCACCGGCACGGCCGCCCGCTCACCGTCATGGACGCCTGGCCCCACCTGATCGTGGCCAACTCCACGCAGGTCCGCGTCATCGACGCCGACTCGACGGTGCTCACCCACGATCTGCGGATCCCGCGCGGCGACCACTACCGCCACGGCTACCACTACGTGGACGGTGACCTGTTGGTGTTCTGGGTCTCGTACGGCGGCGCCGTGGAGGGCTACTGGCTGAGCGCCCCGAACGACGTCCTGACCCTCGACCACCCGGGGTCGTACTGGTCGATCCGCAACGAGCAGGTCACCCTGCCGCTGCCCGGCGGCGGCCGGTTCACCGGCCACGGCGTCCTGCACGCGGGCGACACCAGGCTTCCGACCGAACGCGCGGTCCTGTCCGACGGGACCTCGTACTGGGTGTGGGACTCGGGAAGCGAGCCCGGCGCGGCGGGATGGCACGAGTACGACCCCGCGAGCGCGTCCGTGGGACGGCGTTCGCAGCCCGCGTTCCTCGCCGACGCCCTGCGCGGGCACCCCGAGGGCAGCGGCCTGCCGCAGCACGCGGGGGTGAGTTGGCTCCGGCCGACGCCCACCGTGGAGGGCTCGGTGCTCGGCGCCCCCGTGGACGGCCTGCTCGGTTGGCGTGCCGTGCACCTTCCCGACCGAGGGTGGCACGGGTCCGACACCGGCGGCCGCTCCGTGACCGTGCCGGCCGGCGGCCGCGTGCCGCAGGCGGCGCTGAGCCTGCCCGGCGACGACCGGCCGCGCGTGCTGTCCAGCGACTGGCGCGTGCTGATCCTCAGCGACCACGAGGGGGTCGACACCTCCCGGGCCGCCTCCGACCACGACAACCCGGCCTACTCCACGTCCTGCGTGGACCTCCCGCCGCTCCCCTACTGGTACTGCCTGCGGGCCCGCGACGTCGAGGGCTCGGCCGCGCTGCGGACCGCCGACGCGGAGACCTGCGGTGCGCTGTTGAAGGCGGCCGGCGCGGTCGCCGACCGGGGCGAACTGCCCGCGCTGGTGAGCGCGGCCCTGCCCCGGATCACCTCGCCCGAGCTGATCGGGGGCGTCGTCGACAAGCTCCGGGACGCCCTGCGGCAGCGGGCGGCGCTCGACAGGGTGGCCGCCGCCCTGAACCCGGCCCCGGCGCGCGAGCCCGCGCCGCAGGTCGTACGGGGCCCGTCCGACAGGCTGGTGGCCGAGGCGCTGGATGGGCTCATCGCCGGCGGGCACCGCCGGTTCGGCGGCGACCACGACGCCGCGTACCGGTTCCTGCGGGAGCTGGCGTCCGTCGCCGCCGACACGGACGCGCCGGAGGTGCCCGGACGGCTGCACTTCGACGTGCCCGGCCTGACGCGTACGACGCTGCCCTGGACGGAGCTGTTCCTCGACGGAGCCGCCGCCGTCGCCTACCGCGCGGTGGTCACCGGTTCCACCGAGGCGCGGCGTGCGGCGTTGTGCGCGGTGCTCGACGAGGTGGTCGCCCTGGGCCTGGACTCCGCCGAGGCGTCCGCCGGCCGGTGGCGGCGCGTACGGGTCCACCTCGGCCGCACCCACACGACGCAGCCGGACGGCCGCGACCGCGGGAAGTGGCGTTCGGCCGTGTTGCCGCTCGGTGGCGGGGCGCTGCTCGCGATCACCGGCGAGCACGGGGATTCCTCCGACGAGGGCCGCGAGTTCACGGCCCTGCTGCACGACCCCGCGGGTCGGTTCGCGGTGCCGGAGCCCTACACCTCGCGCGGGAACGCCCCGCTCGGGGACCGGGGGCGCGGGGCCGGTTGGCTCGCCGCGTTCCTCGGCGCGGCGGCCGAGCACGGCGCGGCGCCGTGGTTCGCGGAGGCCGCCGAGGAGTTCGCCCGCCTGACCGGGGTCTGCGGGCCCGCGGCCCGGCTGGTGCTCGCCGGTCTCCCGGACATCGACACCTGGGACCGCAACTTCCTGCCGGCCGAACTCCGGGCGGCCATCGGGGTCAAGGCCACCGACTCGGCGTACGCCCGCGACGACCTGCGCACCCTCGACGTCGAGGTCCGGCGGGAGCTCGTGGCCGCGCTGCTGCCCGCCGAACCGGCGCGGCTGTGGAGCGAGGGGCCGGACGTGGCCGCCGCCGCGGCGGTGTGGAACCGGCGCGTGGGACGCCGTACGCCGGTACCGGACTGGCTGCTCGTGGAGGCGACCCGCGCCGTCGGCGACGGTACGGGCCACGGGAACCGGTGGTCGGTGCACGACGCGCTGCCCGCACTCCTGGACCCGACGGTGGCGCCGCAGCTGAACACCGATGTGGCGTGGGTGGTGCGGGAGAACCAGATCACCCCCCGCGAGCCCGCGACCTCCCCGTTCACCGCCCCGGTACTCACCCGGGCGATCGCCCTCACGGGGTGGCTGGCGCACCGGCTGCCGGCGGGGGACCCGGTCCGGGCCGTGCTGCCCGCCGCGCTCACGGCGGTACGCCGGCGGCTGGCGGGGCCGGAGTTGCTGCTCGGTCTGGGCGTCCACCACAGCCCGGAGGAGTTCCGCAAGGCGGCGGGCACGCCGACGGAGACGGGCGAGGGGTACGAGCGGTACGGCGCGGTGGTGCTGCCCGGCGCGGGCGGCCGGTGGTCGTGGCCGGCCCTGCGGCCGGCGCTGCTGGACTCCACCGGCGGCGACCCGTACCTGCCGGCGCTGCGCGGTCCCGGACAGCAGCCGTTCGCCGTCGAGACGGCGCTGCGCCTGGCGCACGACCCGGGCTTCGCGCGGCTCCTCGCCGATCCGGGGGCGCCCGTCGCGGGGTCGGTGGACAAGGACGGGACCTGGTGGCCGCAGGACGCGGGCCGTTCGGTACCGGACCTGGTGGCGCAGGCGAGCGACACGTACGGCTTGGGCCCGGACGCCGCCGTCCTCTACCTCGCCCTGCTCGCCATGCCGGATCCCACCGACCGCAACACGGCCCGCTGGACGGGCTGGAAGCCGGCCCGGATGAAGGCGGCCCGCGCGGAGCTGGGCGCCACCGACCTGGTGGTGACGGCGAGCCGCGGCCGTGCGGGGCGCTCCCTGTTCCTTCCGGGCGGGTGGGCGGACCTGTCCTCGCCGACGCTGCCGGTGGAACTGTGGAAGCTGCCCCTCTACGGAACGGCCGCCGGACGGAACGCGGTACTGGGCGTGCTCGTGCCGACCGATCCGGCCGCGGAGCTGTACCGGCGCGCGTGGGAGCGGGTCCGCGAGGGCGACGCACCGCGCTTCGAGGAACTGAAGGTGAAGCGCACGACGCGACGCCGGCGGTGACGCCCTCCTGAGCCGGTCCGGGCCGGGGCCCTTCGCCCCCGCCCGGACCGGCCCACCCCGGGCGTTTCCCGGCGGACCGGCCCGGGAGCCACCCACCCGGTCCGCCCCGACCCGCGCGGGGCCGTGCGGCACGCCGCGCCCCCGATCTCCTTTCCCGCACCACCCGGAGGATCCCCATGACCGTCACCGAACCGTCCGTCACCGAACCGTCCGCCCCCGCCCGGCAGGTCATGCCCGCGGAGGAGCGCCACGCCGTCGAACTCGCCTTCCTGGCCGCACACGACACCGGGCCGCGCCCGCCCGGCTGGGCCCTCACCCCGCGCGCCGTCGTCACGTTCGTCTGCGGCAGCGAAGGCGTCGAACTGACCCTGCCCAAGCGGCGTGCCGGTCTGCCGACCAAGTTGGCGATCGCGTCGAAGTTCGTCGGCGAACGCGCCCTGGTCGAACGGTGCGTGGTCACCCTCGCCGGCGAACGGGGGCTGCTGCTCACCGGCGAGCCCGGCACCGCCAAGTCGATGCTGTCCGAACTGCTCGCCGCGGCCGTGTCCGGCACCAGCGCCCTGACCGTGCAGGGCACCGCGGGGACCACCGAGGACGCCTTCCGGTACGGCTGGAACTACGCCCTGCTGCTGGCCCAGGGCCCCACCTCGCAGGCGCTGGTCGACTCCCCCGTGCTCGCCGCGATGCGCACGGGCCGGGTGGTGCGGGTCGAGGAGATCACCCGCTGCCTGCCGGAGGTACAGGACGCCCTGGTGTCGATCCTGTCCGACCGTCGGGTGAGCGTGCCCGAACTGACCTCGACCGAGGACGCGGTGGTGTCCGCGGCTCCCGGCTTCACGGTCATCGCCACCGCCAACCTCCGCGACCGCGGCGTCTCGGAGATGTCGGCGGCGTTGAAGCGGCGGTTCAACTTCGAGACGGTCGCGCCGATCGCGGACGCCGACGCCGAGGCCACGTTGATCCGCCGCCAGGCGGTCGCCGCGGTCCAGCGCGCCGGGGCCGCGTTCGGGGTGGACGACGCGGTGCTGGACGCCCTCGTCACCGTGTTCCGGGACCTGCGCTCGGGGCGCAGCGCCGAGGGCTGGGACGTGGAGCGGCCCGGCACCGTCATGTCCACCGCCGAGGCCGTGCAGGTGGCTGCCTCGCTGGGGGTGGCCGCCGCCTACCTGCCGGGCGGGGACGTCCTCGACCTGCTGCCCGGCCACCTGCTGGGTGTCGTGCGCAAGGACGACCCCGCCGACCACGGCCGGTTGCTGGGGTACTGGGACGGGCCGGTCCGCCGCCGGGCCGAGGACGGTTCGGCGATGTGGCGTCGGCTGTGGGACCTGCGCGGGAGCCTGCGGTGACGATGATCGATCCGAGGGACGCCGTGGAGGCGCTCGCCGCGTGCCGGGAGCCGTACCTGCTGGGGGTCCGGCATCACAGCCCGGCCCTGGCGGCGGTGGTGCCGGCGCTGCTGGACGACGCGGGCGCGGAGGTGCTCTGCGTGGAGCTGCCGGCCGAGTTCCAGTCGTGGTGGGGGTACGTGGCGGATCCCGAGACGGTGGCCCCGGTCGCGCTGGCCGGTCGGGGGCGGGACGGGCGCCTGGCGTTCTACCCGTTCGCCGACTTCTCCCCCGAACTGGCGGCGATCCGCTGGGCTCGGGAGCGCGGCGTGGAGGTGATCTGCTGTGACCTGCCGTTGGCCGACGACGGGTGGTCCCTTCCGGACGCTCCGTCGGGCCTGCGCCCGGTGGGCCCGGACCGGCCGGTACCGGAGTGGGGCACGCCCGTCGGGCCGGCGCCGGACGCCGTGGTCCCGTCGGGCGACGGACCGTCGACCCCGGCCCGGCGTACCTTCGCCGAGGCGCTCTCCGCGTCCGGCACCGGGCGCGAGGGCGACGACCTCTGGGACCGCGCGGTCGAGGTGCAGGCCCCGGGCTGCTCCGCCGAGGCCGTGCGCCGGGCGGCGCTCGGCGTGGGCTGGGCGCTGCGCGCGGACGCCGACGTGCCCGCGCGGGACCTGGCCCGCGAGGCGCACATGCGGGCCGTGATCGCCGCGGCCCGCGCCGGGGGGCGCCGGGTCGCCGCGCTGATCGGCGCCTTCCACGCGCCGGCCCTCCTCCCCACCGCCGGCGAGATCGCCGGCGGCGAGGAGACCGGCGCGTCGGGGGTGGGGGCCGGCGCGCGCTCCCGCGACGAGGCCGCGGTGTCCGCCGACGACGCCGTGGTGGCCTCGTTCGTGCCGTACTCCTTCGACCTGCTCGACTCCCGCTCCGGGTATCCGGCGGGCATCCGGGACCCGTTGTGGCAGCAGGCGGTGTTCGAGGCCGGCGGGGACCCGGTGCGGGTGCGCGACGCGGCCTCGGTCGTCGTGACCGGTGTCTGCCGCGAGCTGCGCCGGGCCGGGCACACCGCCGGTACCGGCGAGGCGGCGGAGACGCTTCGGCTCGCCTGTGACCTGGCGATGCTGCGCGGGCTGCCCGCGCCCGGGCGCGGGGAACTGCTGGAGGCGGTCATGACCGTCCTCGGCCAGGGCGAACCGATGGGCCGGGGGCGGGCGTTGGCCCGCGCGCTGGAGGCCGTACTGGTCGGGGCGGGTCGGGGCGGGATCACCCCGCACGCCCCCCGGTCGGGGCTCGGTCCCGCCGTCGAGGAGGAGCTGGCGGCGCTGCGGCTTCCGTCGCCCCGGGATCCGGCGCCCCGCGAGGTCCGGCTCGATCCGCTGCGTTCCGAGCTGGACGGCCGTCGCGAGGTCATGCTGCGGCGGCTGCTGGTGTGCGGCGCCGGGTACGGGGAGCCCGTCGCCGTGGCCGCCACCGGCGACGGCACCGCCCTCGGGAGCAAGTGGCGGCTGTCCTGGACCCCGTCCGTGCCGGCCCGGCTCGACCTGGCCGGGGTCCGCGGGGTGACCGCCGCCCAGGCGGCCGCCGGGACGCTGCGTGACATCGCGCGCCGCGCGGCCGACGAGGGGGGCCCGACCCCGGCGCAGATCCTGACCGGGCTGGGCGCGGCCGCGCGGTGCGATCTGCCCGCGCTGGTCGACGTACGGCTGGAGGAGGCCGCCGCGGTCCTGCCGGAGACCGCCGGCCTGGCCGAACTCCTGGAAGCCATGGACTTGTCGGAGGGGCTTGGCCGGGGCCACTTCCCCGGGACGTCGGACGGGGCACGGGTGCGCGCCGAAGCCCTCTCGGAGGAGTTGGTGGAGGCCTCCGTACGGTCCCTGCCCGGGCTCGCCGGCAGCGAGGACCCCGCCGACGCGGCCGCCCTGGTGGCCCTCGCGGACCGGGCCGCCGGCCGGCACCTGGGGCTGCGGCTGGACTCCGCCCTGGCCGAACTGGTCGCGTCCGCTTCCCCGTTGATGCAGGGCGCCGCCCTGGCCGTACGGGTCCTGTTGGACCTTGATCCGGCGGCCGGGCTCGGCGACCGGGCGGCGGGCTGGGTCGACGGCGCCGGCACTCCGGAAGCCCGGCGTGCCCTGACCCGCCGGCTGACCGGTCTGCTGACGGCGGCGGGCCCCCTGCTCGGCTCCTCCCCGACCGCCCTCACCCCCTTGCTGGACTGGGTGGACGCTCTCGCGGACGACCGGTTCCTGGATCGGCTGCCGGCGCTGCGCGGCGGCTTCGACGTCCTCTCCCCCGCCGCCCGCGACCGGCTGCTGGACACCGTCACCGAACGGCTCGGGGACCGCCCGGACCTCTCGCTCGACGCGCCGCCCGGCCTGCTCGCCCTCTGGGCGGCGGCGGACGCGGCGGGCCTCGCCGCCCTCAAGGGACTGCCGTTGCCCGCCGCGGACACCGATGCGCCCGACGTTGCGGAGGGGACGGCCGCGCCGCGGTCCGTCGACGCGGGGTCGCGGCGACTGTCCGCCGCCGACCGGTGGCGGCTGCTGCTCGGGCGGCAGTGCGACCGGCTGCCGCCCGGTGCGCGGGGCTACGCGCGGGCGCTCGACGAGCTGTACGGCGCCGGGCGCGGCGAGGGCTCCGCCGATCTGGACGACGGCCGCGGCGCGGGCGGGGGGCGGGAAGCCTCGTTCCCCACGGCCCGCGAGTGGTCCGAGGAGTTGGAGGCGCTGTTCGGCGCGGACGTGCGGGAGGAGGTGTTGGCCGACGCCGCGGACGCGGGCCGGGTCGACGTACTGGCCCAGTTGGATCCCGCCTCGGTACGTCCCTCGATGGAGCTGCTGACGTCGGTGCTGTCGCTGGCCGGTGGGATGCCCGAACAGCAACTGGCCCGGCTGCGGCCCCTGGTGCGCCGTCTGGTCGACGAACTCGCCCGGGAGCTGGCCACCCGGCTGCGCCCGACGCTCTCGGGGCTGGCGACGCCGCGCCCGACCCGCCGCCCCGGCGGGAAGCTGGACCTGGCCAGGACGCTGCGGGCCAACCTCGCGCACACGCGGCGGTCGGCCGACGGGCGGGTGGTGGTAGTCCCGGAGCGGCCCGTGTTCAGTACGCGGGCGAGCCGGGAGGCCGACTGGCGGCTGATCCTGGTGGTCGACGTGTCCGGCTCGATGGAGGCCTCGGTGGTCTGGTCGGCGTTGACGGCGGCCGTGCTGGGCGGGGTTCCCACCCTGTCCACCCACTTCCTGGCGTTCTCGACCCGGGTCGTCGACCTCACGGACCGCGTCAACGATCCGCTGTCGTTGTTGCTGGAGGTTCGGGTCGGCGGCGGTACGCACATCGCCGCCGGGCTCGCGCACGCCCGTTCGCTGATCACCGTTCCGAGCCGCACCCTGGTCGTCGTGGTGAGCGACTTCGAGGAGGGCGCGCCGCTCGGCGGGCTGCTCGGCGAGGTGCGGGCGCTGGCCGCTTCCGGCGCCCACCTGTTGGGTTGCGCCGCGCTCGACGACGCGGGCGCGCCCCGGTACTCGGTGGCGATCGCGCGGCAACTCGTCGCGGCCGGCATGCCGGTGGCCGCGCTCAGTCCCCTCGCCCTCGCCCGCTGGGTGGGCGAACGCCTCCGTGGAGATGTCCGTTGAGTACCGATCTGCTGCCGCCCGTCGCCCCCGAGGTCCTCGCGGAGGCGGTGGAGAACCTCACCGCACGGCTGCGCAAGAAGTTGGACGCGGCCACCGAGGCGTGCGCCTCGGGGGCGGTCGCCGGGCCGGACGGGAGCGTCACCGTCCGGTTCGGCGAGGACGCCGTGGTGACCCTGCGCCCGGGCCCTTCGGGGGTGGTCACATCCGCCGACCAGGCCGTCTGCGGCTGCCTGCTGGCACCGCGCTGCCTGCATCGGGCCGCCGTGCTGGGGGCGGCGCCGCTCGCCGATCCGGAGCAGCTCGCGCCCGGGGAGCCGGCGGCCGACGCCGGCACGGATCCGGCCCGGGCGGGGACGCCGCCGCAGAGCGGTGTGGCGGTGGGGGCCGGTCCCGAGGCGCCCGCGGCGCACGGGGCCACGACGCCCGGGATCCCCACCGGGGGTCCGCCGCCGCCCGAGCCACCGACCGCCGCACAACTGCGCGCCGCGGCCGCGCTGTGGGAGGCGGCCGCCGCGGCACTGGCCGCCGGGGTCGCGGCCGGCGGGGCGGTGGTGCAGGCCGAGTTGCTGCGGGCCGCGCACACCGCCCGCCTCGCCGGGCTGCCGCGCGGCGAGGCCGCCGCGCTGCGTGTCGTACGGGGGCTGCGGGCGGCGCGGGAACGCAGCGCCGCCCAGCGGCTCGGCGCCCTCACCGAGGCCTTCCGGGAGCTGCTGCACGTCGCGGGACTGATGGCCTCCGGGACCGGCGGTCCCGCGCTGACGGGCTCGGGCCGCCGGGCCTACCAGGCGGGCGGGAGCCTGCGGGTGCACGGGCTGTGCCGCGAGCCGGTGTTGTCCGCCACCGGGTACGGCGGTGTGGTCACCCATCTGGTGGGCGCGGACGGCTCCCGTTACTCCGTGTCGGACGTCCGCCCCGGCGGGCTCGCCCGTGCCCGGGGCGCCGGGTCCGCCTCCGTGGCCCTGGGCGGTGCCGCCCTCGACCACGCCGGGCTGGCGCGCGGGGGCCTGCTCGTCGTCGGCGCGACGGTGTCCGCCGACGGGCGTCTGGGGGCGGGACGCGGGGTCAGGGCGACTCCGCTGCGCGGGATCGCCTGGACCGAGGAGCCCGCCGCCGCGCTGTTCGCCCGCCCGGCGGCGCAGGCGGTGGCCGGTCTGCTCGTCGACCCGGAGGGCGAACCCGAGCTGCTGGGGTGCGACGTACGGGTCGTCGGCGGGGCCGGTGAGCACCTGCTGGTACGGGAGCTGTCGTCCGACGGGACGGTGCGCGCGGACGCCCCCGTGCTCCGGCTGCGCCCGGCGCATCCGCATCCCGAGTTGCCGCACGCGGCCAACCTGCGCCGGCTGGCGGGGTGTCCGGGTCTGGCCGTCCGGGTGCTGGGCCGTCCGGATCCGGACCGGGCCGCCACCCTGGGCGCGCTGGCCGTCGGGCCGGTGCCGGGCGCGTCGTACACGTTGCGGTTGCCCGAGGAGTGGCTCGGCCGGGCCGACCTGGGGTACGACCGCCTCCAGGGTTCCCACCTCCCGGAAGGCGCGCCGGAGCTCCCGGAGGGTGGTCGCGACCCCCTCGCGGGTCCGGCCGGGCCCGACGCGGATCCGTTGGCCGAGTCCCCGCTGTGGCGGGTGCGCAGGCTCCTGGAGACCGGGGTGGCGGGCGGCCGCCGGGCCGTGGCGGAGGCGGCCAGGGGCCCGGAGCCGCTCGGCCTGCGCGGCCCGCTGCGTCGTTCCGGCTTCGGGGCGGCGGCGGATCTGGCCACCGCCCTGGCCGTCGAGGCGGACCGGCGCCCCCGGGACGCCTTCGGCCGCCTCGCCGACGCCTCGGCCGACCGCTACGCCTGGGCCTGGCTCGCCTCGGCCACCCACCTCGGCGCGGCGGAACGCTCGTTGGTGGCGGCCTCCTGGTCCTGACCGGGGTGCCTCCCGCGCGGGCTCCGGCGGCGCGGGAGGCGCCGGGGCCCGGCGGACGTGCGAGATCCGACACACCCGACGCCGACGGACCGAACACGGCGAAAGGCGATGAAGCACCCCGTACCGGCGCAACCGCGCGCCGGACACCCGCGGTTGCGCCGGACGCTCGCCCGGTCCGACGGACCGGTACGGGGCGGCTCCCTGACGGCCCGTGACACTCGGCCGCGACACGCACGGATCGGATGTCCGGGTATGGGTAGGCTCCCCCGGGACAGCGTGCGGGAGTTCGACTCGGGGTGGATTCATGGAACGTCAGACAGGGTCGCGCGCCCTCGTGGTGGCCGTCGCGCTGCTGCTCGGGGTGACCGGATGCAGCCAGACCGGCCCCGGCGGGACCGGCGACGGGAAGGGCGGCACGCGGGCGCCCGGCGCGTCCGCCTCGCCCTCCGCGCCGTCCGGGGGCGACGCGAAGCCGACTGCGGGCGACGTACTGCCCGGCATGGTCAGCGCGGCCGTCGCCCGGACGCAACTGGCCACGCTGAAGATCGGCAAGCCGGGCACGATGGCCGGCTACAGCCGCGCCAAGTTCACGCACTGGGCCGAGCAGGGCAACAAGTGCGACACCCGCGAGGCCGTCCTCAAGCGCGACGGCAAGGACGTCGCGCGGGACTCCGAGTGCCGCGCCTCGTCCGGCGCCTGGAAGAGCCTGTACGACGGGCTGGAGTTCAACGAGGCGTCGAAGCTGGACATCGACCACATGGTCCCGCTCGCCGAGGGCTGGCGCTCCGGCGCCGCCGGGTGGGACGCGGCCCGACGCAAGGCCTTCGCGAACGACCTGACCCGCCCCCAGCTGCTGGCGGTCTCGGCCGCGTCGAACCGGTCCAAGGGCGACCAGAGCCCGGACCTGTGGCAGCCGCCGGACAAGGCGAGCTGGTGCCAGTACGGACGCGCCTGGACCACCGTGAAGTCCCACTACGAGCTGACCGTCACCGAACCGGAGAAAGCCATGCTCACCACCATGATCGACACCTGCGCGGGCTCATGAGCGGGGCGGAGCGCAACGACGCGGCGCAGGAGTGGACGGACACGGTCGTGGCCGGCCCCGGCGGGGCCATGACCGACGAGGTCGGTGTGATCACGGGTGAGCTGACCCTCCGCACGGTCGCGGGGGCCGACGGCAAGATCCGGTTCGAGATCCAGTACCTGGACGCCGACGAGTGGTACACGCTCACGGGCGGCCCCCTCCCGCACGGGGACGCGCACGCGCTCCACCTCGCCGCCCTCGCGGCGGTCCGCGCCGGCGGCGGGGCCGAGGCCCCGTCCGCCTGAGCCCCCGGTCTCAAGGCGGTGACCTGGGCGGACGTCCCGGGTCACCGCGAGTCCGGCGGCCGCGGCGCGCCCGCCGGCCCCACCTTGGGGGGTTTCGGTCGCCCGCCCGCTCCCCTCGGATGCCTCTCACAGCGAACTCGCTGGTCAGGGGAACGGGCACCTGACAGACTGAAACGGCTCGATCACCCCAGGAGGACAAGATGGCAGACGAAACAGACACCCCGCAGAACGAGTCCCCGGCCGATGAGGCCAAGCGCAAGTTCCGGGAGGCCCTGGAGCGCAACGCCGCGAATGCCCAGTCCCAGCAGTCGCACCAGAGTCGGGCAAAGGTCCAGGGCTCCAGCAGCGGCCCCGGTGGCAAGAACAAGAAGGTCCGTCGCAAGACCGGCTGATCACGGACCGACCGCTGCCCCGCCGGGAGGTTCCACCCGGCGGCGTGGGCGGTGGCGGCGCCGACCGCGCGGACGGGCGGTCGCAGGGGCCCCCGGAAACGGATTGTTGGGCCGCATGGGTGACGGGCGATAACCACATGCCGTGAGGACAGTTGATCAGGGCGTCCCGCCGGGGACAGCCCACGCGACAGAAGGATCCTCACGATGCTCAAGAAGTTCATGGCCACCGCCGCGGTCACCGCCTCCGTCATCGGCGCAGGCGCCGTTGCGGCCACCCCGGCCATGGCGATCGGCAACGACAACGGCGTGAACACGGTCAACGGCAACAACGCCTCGCAGATCTACGGCAACCAGGAGACCGAAGGCGCCATGAGCCCGCAGCTCAGCGCCGTCCAGGGTTCGCTGAACAAGCTCTGCGTGGGCCTGCCCGCGAAGGTCAACGCCCAGTCGATCCTCGCCGCGATCAACGTCGGCGTCCAGGACATCAACGTCCTGTCGAACCCGCAGAACCAGCAGTGCGCGGAGAACTCCACCCAGGCGAAGGGCGACGAGTCCCTGTCGCACATCGTGGACAACATCCCGGTCCTCTCCGGGAACCTCTCCGCCGGCAGCTGAACCGGTCGACCCGAACCGGCGTGACGATCCCACTCGTCGCGCCGGTTCGGCGTTTCCGCGCGTGACCGGTACCGCGTTCCCACCGACCTGCACCGTGTTTCCACCGAAAGGTTTGGTCTAGACCTTGACAGGTCCAGACCACCTTCGGTTCAGTGGCGGTAGTTGTCGTCCCCACCCGGCAATTCCCCCCACTCTAGGAGCAGTTACGTGATACGCACGCTTCGTCGTCGTGCCCTCTCGCTCGCCGCGGCCGCCGCCGTGACCCTCGGCCTCGCCGTGGCCCTGCCCGCCTCGCCCGCCGCGGCCGCCCCCGCCTGCGCCGGTTCCTGGGCCTCCTCGGCGGTGTACACGGGCGGCATGAACGCCTCGTACAACGGACACAATTGGCAGGCCAAGTGGTGGACGCAGGGCGAGACGCCCGGCACCACCGGCCAGTGGGGGGTCTGGTCGGACCAGGGCGCCTGCGGTGGCGGCGGGGGTCAGGACCCGGACCCGGGGAACGGCACCGGGTTCGTCGTCAGCGAGGCCCAGTTCAACCAGATGTTCCCGAACCGGAACCCCTTCTACACCTACAACGGGCTGGTCGCGGCGCTCTCCGCGTACCCGGCCTTCGCCAACACCGGCGACGACACCGTCAAGCGGCGGGAGGCGGCCGCCTTCCTCGCCAACGTCTCGCACGAGACGGGCGGGCTCTTCTACATCGTCGAGCAGAACACCGCCAACTACCCGCACTACTGCGACGCCACGCAGCCCTACGGATGTCCGGCGGGCCAGGCCGCGTACTACGGGCGCGGCCCCATCCAGCTCAGCTGGAACTTCAACTACAAGGCGGCCGGTGACGCCCTGGGCATCAACCTCCTCGCCAACCCGTACCTCGTGGAGCAGGACCCGGCGGTGGCCATGAAGACGGCCCTTTGGTACTGGAACACCCAGAACGGGCCGGGCACGATGACCGCGCACGCCGCGATGGTCAACGGCGCGGGCTTCGGCGAGACGATCCGCTCCATCAACGGGGCCCTGGAGTGCAACGGCGGGAACCCGGGTCAGGTCCAGAGCCGGGTGAGCAAGTACCAGAGCTTCACCCAGCTGCTCGGTGTGACCCCGGGGAACAACCTCAGCTGCTGAGCCGGCCCGTCCGCAGGGCGGTGGCCAGCTGGGCACGGGAGCGCACGTCGAGCTTCTGGTAGATCCGGGTCAACCGGGCCTCCACCGTCTTGACGCTGAGGAACAGTTTCGCGGCCGCCTCCTGGTTGCTGGCACCCTGGCCGACGAGCAGGGCCAGTCGGGTCTCGGCCTCGGTCAGGGCCGCCGGCCCCGGGTGCCGGGCGGCGGCCGGGTCGGGGCCGGCCTCCCTGGCCAGGTCGAGCCAGGGCTTCGCGCCGGCCCGGTCGAACACCTCGGCCGCCTCCCCGAGGGCGGCGCGGGCGGGAGCGCGCCGCCGACGGCGCCGTTCGACGCGGGCCAGCGCGAGCAGGGTCCTGGCCCGTTCCAGCGGGAGCCCGAGGGCGCCGAACCGCCTCGCCGTGGCCTCCAGCAGCGCCACGGCGGCCTCCGCCTCGCCCTGCGCGGCCAGGCACAGGCCCCGGGCCCGGTCCAGGACGGTGATCACACCGGTGCGGCCGAGCGCGTCGGCGACCGTACGGGTCGAGTCCAGCAGGGCGGCGGCCTCCTCGGGGGCGTCGGCGGCGACGAGTGCCTCCGCGAGTTCCCCGTGCCAGCGCAGCACGGAGGGGTCCACCACCTGCTGGGCCTCCTCCAGCTCCGCCACCCTGCGCAGGGTGGCCACCGCCTTCGCGGCTTCCCCGGTGGCCAGTTCCACCGTCCCGAGGGCGTACAGGCCCCGGGACAGGAACACCTGGTCCTGTTCCTCCTCGGAGGCCTGGATGCCCCGTCGGGCGTAACCGACGGCGCGGGCGAAGCTGCCGGCGGTGGCCTCGGCCATCGCGGCGACGTACCAGGCGGGGCCGGGCGAGAGGCCGGCCTCGATGGTCAGCTCCAGGGCGCGGCGGGCGTGCGCGGCGCCCGCGGCGCAGTGCCCCCGGCGCAGCTCGACCTCGGAGAGGCTGCGCAGCACCTCGAAGACGTCCTCGGCGGAGCCGGTGCGTTGGACGGCGGGCAGCAGGACGAGGAGCCGGTCACGGGCGTCGTCGAGCCGGTCGTCGAAGAGGGCGTGTCGAACGGCCAGGTACTGCGGCGCGTTGCGCATGCCGAGCGGCACCTCGGGGGCGGGCAGGGCCAGTGCCTCGGCCAGGATGTCCTCGGCGTCGTGGTCTCCGAGGATGCGGCCCATGCGGGCCCGCACGGTCAGGGCCATGGCTTCGGCGACCTGGTCGCCGCCGAGGGCGGCGAGGGCGCCCGCCTCGGCGGCGGCGTCGCGGGAGCGGACGGGGTCCCCGTCGCTGAGGTTGTGCTTCCAGGCGATGCGCAGTTGGACGGCGGCGCGCAGCGAGGGGTCGCCGGCGGCGTCGGCCACGGCGTACGCGAAGGTCTCGTCGAGGTCGGCGAGGGCCTGCCCGGCGGCGTCGATCACGGCGAGTCGGGCCCGTACCCGGTCGGCGGGCGAGGCGTCGCGGGCGAGCACGGCGCGGGTGGCGCGGCGGGCGAGGTCGGCGCGGCCCGCCCATCCGGCGTCCTCGGCGGCGCAGACGAGTCGGGCCAGTTCGTCCCGGGGCAGGTCGGCGGGGGTGCGTTCGGCGGCGAGCAGGCCGAGTTCGGCGGCGAGGGCGCGTTGCCCCCGGTGCCGACAGGACGCGGCGGCGGCGGTGATCTCGGCGGCGAGGCGGGCGTCGGGGGCGTCGACGGCCAGCGCGCGGTGCCGTACGGCCTGGACGGGGTCGTCCACGGCGGTGGCGAGCGCGGCGTGTGCGGCGGCCCGCTCGGGCCAGCCCGCGTCGGCGGCCAGTGCCGTCGGGAGGGCGCCCGCGGTGAACCGCACCGCGCCGTCCTCCGCCACGGTGACCAGTGCGGCGCGTTCGGCCTCGGCGAGTTCCGCTTCCGCGTCGGGGCGGCCGGCCCGGCGCAACAGGGCGGTGGTGGGGCGGGCCGCGAGGGCGGCGAGCAGCAGGGTGCGGCGGGCCCGGGCGGGGGCTTCGGCGAGCAGCCGGCGGGCGACCTCGCGAGCCTGCCCCGAGACCGGCAGCGTGTCGGCGTGGTGGGCGCCTTGGTCGCGGGAGCCGGCGGCTTCGGCGAGGGAGTGCCCGAGGGCGAGGGCCAGGCGGGGGTTGCCGCCGCTGGCCTGGTGGATGCGGCCGGCGAGGCGGGCGGGCAGGCCGTGCCGGCAGAGGAGTTCGGCGACCTGCTCCGCGCCGAGCGGGGGAACGCGGATGGCGGGGGTGTCGGGGCCGCAGAGGGGTACGGCGACGGGCGCTCCGCCCTGTACGCATTCGGCCACGAGGACCCGGACGCCGGGCGGGGTGAGGCGCAGGGCGAACCGGAGCAGGTCGGTGCTCTCGTCGTCGAGCCACTGCGCGTTGTCGAGGACGAGCAGGACGGGTCCCGGGGCGGCCAGGGTCCGCAGGACCTCGACGACGGCGAGGCGCAGCGCGACGTGGTCGCGGCCGGCGCCGGGCTCGTCGGTCTCGCGCCGGAGCAGGGCGATGGCGGCGCGCCGGGGTCCGGCGAGCCGGTCCAGTACGGCCTGGGGCACGGAGGCGAGCAGGGCCGCGGCCGAGGCCTCGGGTATCCACTGGTCGGAGGGGTCCGGGGCGAGGTGGAGCACGCTCTCGCGGCGGCCCTCCGCCGCGGACACGACGGCCCTGACCACCTCCGTCTTGCCCGCGCCCGCCGGTCCGGTGAGGACGGCGCGGCCGTGCGTGGTCAGCGCGCGGTCCACGGCATCGATGAGTTCACCGTGTCCGACGGTCGTGTCAGCGTTCCCCGTCGCCGCCACGCACAGCCACCAGCCTTTCGCGCCCCTGCTCCGTGCCTTTCCTGTGAGACGCGACAATACGAGGTCAGCCGCCGGGCGGACCCTGTTTGTGACGCAGAAATCAGTCGGTGGACGGGAAAGCCCGGCGGACCTGCCGGTACGAGTGGTACCGGCAGGCCCGCTGGGTGTGGTTGGTCCGTACTATCGGCCCGTCAGGCAGGAGTTGGGGGGCTCCCGGCCGTTTCGGAGGCCGGCACGCGGACCGGGCGGCGTCCGGCTGGGGGACCGGGTGCCGGGCGGGGTCAGAAGCCGAGGCTCCAGGAGTTGACGTAGCCGGTGTCGGAGGCGGCCACGTCCTGCACCTTCAGCTGCCAGGTGCCGTTGGCGGGCAGGGCGGAGGCGTCGACGGTGTAGGTGGTGAGCAGGTTGGCGGTGCTGTCGTTCGAGGAGTTCTTCAGGCGCTTGACGGTGCCGTTCGGGGCGACCAGGTCGATGACGAGGTCACCGCGGTAGGTGTGCTTGATGTCGACCGAGACCTTGAGCGCGGCCGGGGCGTTGCCGGTGCGGCCGGAGACGGTGATCGAGGACGAGACGGCGCCGCCGTTGTCCGGGATCGCCACGTCGGTGGTGTTCTCGAAGGTCGGGGTGGTGGGGGTGGAGGTGACGGCGTTCACGGTCGCGGCCGCGTCGGCGAGGCCGGCGCCGCAGCCACCGGTGCAGGTGCCGGCGAGCGGGCGGGCGTTGGTCTTGATGGCCGTCTCGATCTGCGCCGGGGTCAGCGAGGGCTTGGCGGCGGCCAGCAGCGCGGCCAGACCCGCGACGTGCGGGGCGGCCATGCTGGTGCCCTGGTACGGCTTGTAGATCTCGGCGCCCGGGGTGGTGGCGCCGCCGTTGAGCGTGGAGAGGATGCCGTTCTCGGGGGTGGTGACGGTGCCGGGCGTGTCGGTGGCGCGGCGGGTCTCGCCGCCCGGGGCGGCGATGTCGATGATCGTGCCGAAGTTGGAGTAGAACGAGCGGTCGCCGGTGCGGTTGCTGGCGGCCACGTTGATCACGTTGCCGCAACTGGCGGGCGTGAAGCCGGCCGCGTCCGCGTTGCTGTTGCCGGCGGCGACCACGACGGTGGTGCCGCGGGAGACGGCCGCGTTGATGGCGTTCTGGTAGCTGGTGCCGCAGGTGCCCGAGCCGCCGAGGCTCATGTTGATGACCTTGGCCGGGGTGGCGTTCGCCGGGACGCCGGGGACGGAGCCGCCCGACGCCCAGGTGATGGCGTCGACGATGTCCGAGGTGGCGCCGCCGCACTTGCCGAGCACGCGGACGGGCTGGATCTTCGCGTTGTAGGCGATGCCCGCGACGCCCTTGGAGTTGTTCGTGGCCGCGGCGATGGTGCCCGCGACGTGGGTGCCGTGCCAGGAGGAGTCACTGGCCTTGGACCCGGTGCCGCACTCGCCGGCCCCGCTCCAGTCGCCCTGGTCGGCGGGGTTGTTGTCGCGGCCGTTGCCGTCGCGGGCGGCGGAGGAGCTGGTGATGAAGTCGTAGCCGGCGACGGTGTTGGACGCGACGTCGGAGTGGGCCACGTAACCGGTGTCGATCACGGCGACGGTGACGCCGGAGCCGGTGGTCTTGTCCCAGGCGGCGGGCACGTTCATGCCGGCGGTGGGCTCGAAGAGGTCCCACTGCTTGGCGTACTCGGTGTCGTTCGGGGTGGCCAGCGCGTAGGCGCGGGAGTCCGGCTCGACGTAGGCGACGTCGGGGTCGGCCCGGAACTGGGCGATCACGTCGGCGGCCGCGGTGGGCGCGGTGGCGCCTCCGAGGTTGACGAGCGCCGCGCCGGTGCCGAGGCGACGGTCGAAAGTCGCCTTCTTGCCGGCCTTCTTCCCCTTGGCGGCGGCGTCGTCGGCGGCGGCGGAGTTCGAACTGGCTTCGCTGGCAGTCGACTTGTATCCGACGATGAGGTTCTCGACCGGCGCCGCGCCGGGGGCACCGGCGGGGGCCGCGGCGGCCGGGAGGGTGGCGGCGGGGTCCGAGGTGCCGGTCAGGGCCACCGAAGCGGTGGCGGAGCCCGCCAGGAGGGTGACGGACATGGCCACCACGGATATGAGCCGACGTCTGCTTGCGTGCACGGTGTTCCCTTTCGCGGGCCGTTTCCGGGCAGGCCGGAGCGGCCGGTCTGAACTGTGTGGGAGGTGAACCGGCGGCCGCGGATCGGGGACGGGCTGGTCAGACCCGTCCCGGACACCGCGGCGCCGCGTCGCCCGGCCGCGACGGCGGGGCTGGGCGACGGCGGTGCGCCGACGATCGGCCCGGCCTGCGGACGGCTTCGCACCATGTGGGGTGGGTGCGGGGACCGTTCGAGGTGGGGAAGATCGCCGGTGGGCAGACAGTAGGCAACGCGGGGATGAACGCGATACGGGGAAAACCCTTGTCGGGCCCCTGCGCGGGGCCGAGGGTCCCGCGCCGTCCGAGGAGGGGCGGACTACCCGGGCGGGCTACGCGGGCGGGTTCAGCTTGCGGAAGTAGGTCCAGCTCGTCTCGTTCGGCTCGGTCCACTCCTCCGGGGCGTGCGCGTATCGCGGGTGGTGGGCGGCGATGTGGGCGCGGGTCCGTTCGGGGACCTCCGCGTAGGAGGCGAGCTTGCGGCCCCGGCAGTGGAAGGTGAGGCCGCCGGGGCGCTGCCCCTGTTCCATCCAGGGGAGCCACGGGGACATCCGGGTCCAGGACATGGTGGCGGGGACGCCGGGCGCGTTGGTGGTGAGGACGGACGCGGGGGCGAAGAACTGGAACAGTTCCAGCGCCCGGTAGGTGTCGTCGGCCGACTGGGCGGGGTACTGGTCGGCGGGCAGCGGCGAGGGGTAGGCCAAGGGGATCTCCAGGCTGAAGCAGACCTGGTCGCCGAGCTCGGTCATGGGGACCGGGAAGGGACGCCACTTCTGGTTGGCCGGATCGTTCCAGACGTGGACCACCGGTTTGCCCTGCCAGGTGTCCAGGATCTCGCGGCTCTGCGGGTCGAGGTAGAACGCGGCCTCGCGGGTGAGGAGTTGGTAGGCCCCCTCCTCCTCCTCGACGAGGCGGGCGACGTTGAGGCCCTCGAAGCCGAAGAGACGCCGGTACGGCTCCCCCGGCGCCCAGGAGTGGACGTCACCGGTCCACCAGAAGGTCACCTCCTCGCCGTCGAGCGAGGCGCGGGTGCGGGCGAGGGCCCGGAGGAGTTCCGTGGGAGTCATGAGGGGTACTCTGCGCGGTCCCGGTCCGCCCCGACAAGGACCCCGGGCCCGATCCGGCCGGGCCCCGGGGGCGTGGTGGGGACCACGGTACGGATGCCAGGTTGACGGGGGCGGTGGCCGGCGGCCACGGTGACCGCCATGGGGAACGAAAACCGCCTGCTCGTGCTGCTGGTCTGCCTGGTGTTGGGCGGCGGCCTGACCGCCGCCGCGCTCGGAGCCTCGCGGGCCGCCGGGCCGCGGGACGCCGGCGTGTCCGCGGCGGACTTCGTCGACCCGCGCGGCATGGCGCCCGCGCCGGCGCCGCCGGCGGCGGGCCCCGGGGCCTCCACCGGATCGGTGGTGGTCGATTGCGGACGCAACCGGGAACACCACTACAACGAGGACAACCTGGTCGTCTCGCCGGGCCTGCGCGCGGGCGCGCACCACACGCACGCCTACGTGGGAAACCTGTCCACGGACGCCATGTCCACCGACGCCTCCCTGGACGCCGCGCCCACGAGTTGTGCGGGCGGCGACCGGTCGACGTACTACTGGCCCGTGCTGCGCCGCACGGACCGCGCCGGCACGGACGGCCACGAGAGTTCCGCGGGGCACGGGAACGCCGGTGAGATCCTGCCGGAGACGACGGTGGGCGTGGAGTTCCGCGGCAACCCCGTGAGCGATGTCGTGCCGATGCCGCGGTTCCTGCGCGCGGTGACGGGCGACGCGGTCGCCCACACGGCGGCCGACGACGGCGACGTCCGGGCCCGTTGGGGCTGCTCCGGTTCGCCCGACCGGTCCACCACCCGCTATCCGCGCTGCCCGGCGGGCGAGCGACTGACGCGGACGCTGGTCTTCCCGAGCTGCTGGAACGGCCTGGACACCGAGAGCCCCGGGCACCGTTCGCACCTGGTGTTCCCGGCCGCCAACGGGGTGTGCCCGCAGGGCGCCTTCCCGGTGCCGGAGTTGCGCGTCTCGCTCGCCTACGAGGTGCCGGCGGGCGCGCCGATCGCGTTGGACTCCTTCCCGGAGCAGCGGCACAGCCCGAAGACGGACCACGCGATGTTCGTGAACGTGATGACCCAGGGTCGGATGCGGTCGGTCGTCGACTGCCTCAACACGGGGCGTACGTGCCGAATGTGACCCCCGGGGCAGCGCGAGTGACACAGGTCACATGAACCCGATCGCTCCGGCCGGCGTGTTCCGACCGCACCACGCGAAGCACGAAAGACGGAGAGGGTGAGATGGCCGGACCACTGTGGCCCCGCACTCGGCGGGGCTCGACCGATGAGGCACTGATCAAGTCGGTGTACGAGGAGCACGGCCACGCCCTGCTCGCGTACGCCACCCGGCTGACCGGGGACCGGGCGGCCGCCGAGGACGTGGTCCAGGAGACCCTGATACGGGCCTGGCGGCACTCCGAGGTCCTGGTCAACGGGAAGGGATCGGTGCGCGGCTGGCTGCTCACGGTGGCGCGCAACATCGTCACCGACCGGTTCCGGGCCAGGGCGGCGCGGCCGCCGGAGGTCTCCGGATCGGCGGCCGCTCCCCCGGTCGAGGCGGATCACGCCGATTCGGTCGTGAACGCGATGACCGTACTGGGAGCCCTCGACCAGCTGACTCCGGAACACCGGGACGTGCTGACGGAGTTGTACTACCGACAGCTCAGCGTCGCCGAGGCCGCCGATCGCCTCGGAATTCCGGCGGGAACGGTCAAATCACGCGCGCACTACGCCCTCAAGGCCCTGCGCGAAGCCTTCATGGACGGCACCAGGGACGGCAACAAGGACAGACGATCGGGCAGGCCGCCCCAGCAGCCCGGCGGATTGCGGGAGGTGGTGGCATGAACCGGCAGCGGCACGAGGAGGAACTGCTCGGCCCCTATGTTCTCGGCGTCCTGGACGAACAGGACGTGCGACGCGTCGAGGAGCACATCGGCGACTGCGTGCAGTGCCGGGAGGAGGTGACCGCGTTGCGCGACATGGAAGCCGCGCTCGGCGAGGTGCCCGAGGAGGCGTTCCTGGAAGGACCGCCCCAGGGCGGTGATCTGCTGCTGCAGCGCACGCTGCGGCAGGTGCGCAACGAGCGGGCCTCGGCGTCCCGGCGCCGTACGGGACTGGTCGGACTGGCCGCGGCGGCCTCGCTGGCAGCCGTGTTCTGGGCCGGGACCCAGACGGGCCCGGAGCAGGTGCAGGCGGTGCCTCCGGCGCCGTCCCCGAGCGTGTCGGCGACGCCGTCACCGCCGTTGCCCGGGACCCGGGTGGCCTCCGCCACGGACCGGTTCACGGGCGCGCGGATGACCGTACGGGTCACGCCGGCCCCCAAGTGGGTACGGGTGCACGCGGCCGTGGCGGACATCCCGGCGGGTGAGCGGTGCCGGTTGATCGTGGTCTCCCGCAACGGCAAGCGGACCATCGCGGGCGGTTGGGTCGTGGGTTCGGCGGAGCACGGCGAGGGCAAGGGGGCCGCGTTGGACGGCTCGGCGGCCGTGGACCCGGCGGACGTGAAGGAGATCCTGGTCGAGAACGAGTCGGGCAAGGCCTACGTGTCGGTACCCGTGCCCGCGAAGGCGTAGCGGGACGGGCACGCGTGACGGAGCCCGGGAGCATATCCAGCTCCCGGGCTCCTGCTTGCCACCCATTTGCGCACACCGGCGGCGTTTAAGGACCGCGGATCATTTTGAGATCGACGTGTTCTGCCTTTGAACTACAGCGCCACGGCAGAGGCGCCGGGGGGACTTGAACCCCCATCCGTCGATGATCGCCCGCGTCCGGTCGATCCGGTGTTCGGCGGCGAATACTGAGACTGGAGCGAGAATCTGAGATTCATGGGGCCGCCTCTACCGGCTTGGGCCACCCCCGCACGTGGTGCGGGGAGAGGGATTCGAACCCCCATCTGACACCCCGTGTTCAGCTTCGACATTCAGTTTCAGCTTGCGCTCTTCAGCGCACCCCCTCGCTCGCACGGGGGGCGTTCGGGAGGCTACCGGAAGAGGTAGCCGAACACCGCGTCACCGACCCGCTGGTCCGTGACGTCGGCGCTGTTGGCCTCCTCGCGGGCGAACTTGACCGCCTGCTGGATCTTCTCGACCCGGTCGAGGAGTTCGTTCACGCGCCGCGCGGGGAGGGCTCCGGAGAACTTCACGGTGGTCCAGTAGCCGACCGGGACGTCCTCGTAGTACACCTCGACCTGCGCGGGGTGCTTCTCCGTGGCCTCGGCCTTCACGTGGTTGCGCGGGACCTTCTTCGTGCGGATGGTGCGCACGGGGTCCGTCTTCCAGGAGTCCGTCGAGGGGTCCAGGTTCCAGGACTCCGACGCGTCCAGCACCGGGAGCTTGCGCACGAAGGTGTGCAGGTCCGTGAGTTGCTTCTCCAGGAACAGCAGGTACGGGACGGGGACCTGGGGCAGCAGCACCTGGCCGTCGACCACGACGTCCGCCGCCGCGGTGCGGTTCGCCCAGTCCTTGGTCGCCGTCACGTCGAACAGTCGCGTGAGGGTCCCGGCGGTCGCGCGCAGCACGTCCTCGGCCTTGAGCTGCACCCGGGTGGACTCGGGCGGCAGTTGCTCGCCCTCCTCGTCCTTGGGCTGGTACGTCCGCGAGATGCCGGCCATCAGGGCGGGCTTCTGGACGTCCTGGTGGGCTTGGGTCAGCTCTTGGAGCGACTTGGACTTGACGCCCTTTTCCACGGCGATTATCTGATTCAGCTTCGGCACGTGGTCAACCTAGCAGCGGCCCCGTCGCGCGCGCACCCGTGTTTCCCCGCCCCCGGGCGGTCGGGGGCGGGGCGTCGGGGGGCGTGTCGGGGCGCCGGTCAGGCCAGCCGGACCGGGAGGTCGAAGAGGTCGTTCTGGGTGAGGATCGGCTTGTTGCGGAGCTCCTCGGCCGCGACGGCGAGGCTCAGGTGGGGGAAGCGGGCGTACAGGGCCGGGAGGGCCACCAGGGCCTCCAACCGGGAGAGCGCCGCGCCGGGGCAGACGTGCGGCCCGTGGCCGAAGGAGATGTGTCGGTTGGGGGTGCGGGTGACGTCGAACAGGCCCGCCGTGTCGCCGTGTTGGGCCTCGTCACGACCGAGGGCGCCGAAGGAGACGATCAGTCCCTCGCCCTGGGGCAGGATCCGGTCGCCCACCTCGATGTCCTCGCTCGCGAAGCGGATCAGGACGTGCGAGGTGGGGGTGGACCAGCGCAGGGTCTCCTCGATGACGTTCTCCCAGGGCACCTCGCCCTTGAGGACGAGGGCACGCTGCTCGGGGTGGGTCTCCAGGGCGACGACGGCGTTGACGATCAGGCTGATCGTGGTCTCGTGGCCGGCGGCGACCATCAGCTGGAGGGTGTTGGTGATCTCCTCGGTGCTGAGGTGGTCGCCGTCCTCCGAGGCGGCGATCAGGGCGCTGGTGAGGTCGTCGCCGGGGTTCTCGCGCTTGGACTCGACGATGCGGGAGAAGAGGTCGCCGAGGTCCGCCATCATCCGGGGAACCTCCTCGGGCGGCGTCTGGGTGGAGAAGAACTTCTCGAACAGCGCCTTCAGCCGCGGGTGTTCGCCGGGCTCGACGCCCATCAGCTCACTGATGACGTTCATCGGGAGCGGGTAGGCGAACTCCGCCTTCAGGTCGACGGTCTCCCCCGGGGGAAGTGCGGCCAGCCGGTCGAGCATGCCCGTGGTGAGGGCCTCTATGCCGGCGCGGAGCCTGTCCACCCGGCGGACCGTGAGGGCCTGGGCGACCAGGGTGCGCAGCCGCCGGTGCTCCTCGCCGTCGACGGTCAGCATGGAACGGCCCGGGTTGGCGAGGCCGATCAGCGGCCAGTCCAGGGGGATCTCGCCGCGCTGCCAGGCCCCCCACACGTTGATGTCCTTGACCACTCTGGCGTCGGTGAGCAGTCTTCGGGCCTCGGCGTGGTGCGTGACGGCGTACACACCGACACCGCCGGGCAGGACGACGCGTACGAGGGGCCCGGCGGCGCGCAGTGCGGCGCTCTCGGCGGCGAGGTCGGTGACGAAGGGGTCGAGCGTGATGGCGGCGGGGCCGGCGTGGTCGATCGGGCACGTCATCGGAGGGCTCCAAGGGCGGGGGTCGGTGTGTAGGTCACGGGGAGTGCGGACAGTCCGCGCAGCCAGGGCGACGGGCGTCGGGCGAGCTCGGCCGCGGGTACGGCGAGGTCCACGTCGGGCAGCCGGTCGAGGAGCACCTCGATGCCGGTCCGCGCGATGGCCTCGGCGACCTCCTGGGCCGGGAAGGGGCAGCGGTGTTCCCCGTGGCCGAAGGAGAAGAAGGCGTTGTTGCCGCCGGTGAGGGCGCCCGCGTCGGTGCGTACGTGCGGGTCGGCGTTGGCGGCGGCCAGGCCCAGCAGGACCAGGTCGCCCGCCGCGATGCGCCGGCCTCCGAGGTGGGTGTCCCGGGAGGCCCAGCGGCCGGCCACGTTCTGGGTGGGGGTGTCCTCCCAGAGGACCTCGTTCATGGCTTCGCCGACGCTGTGCCGGCCGCCCGCGAGGGAGGCGGCGAACCGGTCGTCGGTGAGCATGAGGCGCAGGGTGTTTCCGATCCAGTCGGCGGTGGGCTGGTGGCCGGCGGCCATCATCACCATCAGGTCCTGGGCGACCTCGTCCACGGTGAAGCCGGCCTGGTTGGCGAGCATCCGGGAGGCCACGTCGGGGCCGGGCGCGGCGGACTTCTCGGCGAGCAGGGCGTACATGGACTCGCCCAGGTGGCGCTGGCCCTCCAGGGCCCCTTCCCGCCCGTTGATCATGTCGTTCATGGCGGTGACGAGGCCGGGGCCCTGCGCGTCGGAGAACCCGTAGACGCGGGCGAGGACACGCAGGGGCAGCAGCATCGCGTACTCGCCGACGATGTCGCACGCCCCCTTGCCGCAGAGCCGGTCGATCAGCTCGTCGGCGAACCGTTCGGCGTGGCCCTTGAGTTCGAAGGGGTCGACGGACTCCAGCGCGTCGGAGATCACGGCCGCGCGCTCGCGGTGGCGCTCGCCGACCGTGTAAAGGATGGAGGGCTGCTTGCGGCCGATCATCGGGAGCAGCGGCCAGTCGGCGGGGATGCGGTCCCACTGGTTCCACAGGTCGGAGTCCCGGGAGAAGAGCTGCGGGTCGCTGGTGACCTGGTGCAGTTCGCGGTAGCCGAGGACCAGCCAGGCCGGTACGTCGCCGTCGAGCACGACCGGTGCGACGGAGCCGTGGTCGCGCCGCATCTCGCGGTACAGCTCGACGGGGTCGGTCTGGAACCGGGGCCCGCCGAGGTAGACGGGCTGCGGCTCGGGGGCGTCGGGGCTGGTCACGGGGTGGGCTCCGGGGTCTTGGCCAGTACGGCCGTCTGAAGGTGTCGTACGAGGGAGATCAGGACCTGCTTGCTGGACTCGCGCGAGCGGGCGTCGCAGAACACCAGCGGCACCTCGTCCGGCAGGTCGAGGGCCTCTCTGATCTCCTCGGGGGTGTGGGCGGGGCCACCGAAGTCGTTGCAGGCCACCACGAAGGGCGTGCCGTGGTGTTCGAGCCGGTCGATGGCGTACCAGGAGTCCGCGAGCCGTCGGGTGTCGACGAGGACGACGGCGCCGAGGGTGCCGGAGAAGAGCCGGTCCCACAGGAACCAGAACCGTTCCTGGCCGGGGGCGCCGAACAGGTAGAGCACGTTGCGCGCGTCGAGGGTGATCCGGCCGAAGTCGAAGGCGACGGTGGTGGCCGTCTTGGCGGCGATGCCGGCGGTGTCGTCGACGGCCTCACCGGCCTTGGTCATCGTCTCCTCGGTGTTCAGCGGACGGATCTCGCTGACCGAGCGGACCATCGTGGTCTTGCCGACGCCGAATCCGCCGACGATGACGATCTTCAGGCCGTTGTCGGCGGTGCTGTCGAGGGTCTGGCGAGGCTGCCGCGGTTCGGGGGACGCGTCAGAGATTGCGGAGTCCAACGAGCACCTGCTCCAGGATGTCGAGGTCGGGAAGGCGGTACGTCGAACGGGGGTGCCGGGCGCTGATCCGCCCGGTGCCCAGCAGGTCGGCGAGCAGGATCCGGACGATGGACACCGGCAGGCCCAGCTCGGCGGCGATCTCCACGACGGCCGTCGGGTACGGGCACATCCGCAGGATGGCCGCGTGCTCCGACTGCATGCCGGGCACCGGATCGCATTCGGCGACGATCAGGGTCACCAGGTCGAAGGCGTCCGATCCGGAGCGGCTGCGGCCACCGGTGAGGGTGTAGAGCCGGTCCGGGGAGTCGTCCCGGCCCGGCCTGCTGCGGCTCATCCCCGGGGCCTGGCGATCAGATGCTCGCTCAACTGCTCCACCAGTTCGGACATGTTGTGGCCGACGAGTCCGGCGTCCGCGTCCTCGGCGGCGACGAGCGCGAGGTGGGCGCCCTCGCCGGCCTCGACGATGAAGAGGATGCCGCCGTAGAACTCGGTCATGGCGGACCGGACGCCGCCGGTGCCGTCGCCGAACTCGATGGACGCGCCGTGCGAGAGGCTCTGGATGCCGGCGGCGATCGCGGCGAGCTGGTCGGCCTGGTCGACGGACAGCTCGGGCGTGCGGCACAGCTTGAGGCCGTCGCGGGAGAGCACGAGGGCGTGGCGGGCGCCCGGGGTGCGTTCCAGGAGCCCTTCCAGGAGCCAGTTGAGCGTCTCGTCGGTGGTGGAGCCGGTCATTCCGTGTTGCCTTCCGGGTGCGGGGGGTTCTGTGCGGTCGACGGGGCCGCCGACGCGCCGCGCACGGCCTGTCGGAAGCTGCCGAAGCGGGCGGCCGATCGGGAGGCGCCGGTGGGCGCGGCCTTGGTGGTTGCCGGGCGGGCCTCGTCGGGGCCTTCGGGATGAGCGGCGGCGAGGGTCTTGCCGCGTCGCCGCCGGGGCAGTCCGTTGTCACCGGGGCTCGGGTGCCGGCCGGTGGACGCGGGGTCTTCCGGGTCGGGGTCTGCCGGGTCCGGGTCTGCCGGGTCGGCGGTGCGCACGGTGGCCGGGGTGCCGGTCTCGTGGTCCGTACGGTCCTTCGCGCGCCCGGCGTCCGTCGGTCCCTCGCCGGCGTCGTTCGGCGCGGGCCGGTCGTGCGTGTCGGGCGCGGGGGTGGACTTCGCGGGGGTGGACTTCGCGGGGGTCGGGGCCTGCTCGGCGGTGGGCGCGGGCGCGGCCTCGTTGCGGGTGTTGCTGATCAGGTCCTGGGGAAGCATCATCAGCGCGCCGGTGCCGCCGCGCGCGGAGGGCCGGAAGGACACCGTCAGCCCGTGCTTGCGGGCGAGGCGGCCGACGACGGCGAGCCCGAGGCGGGTTCCGGAGAGCCCGGCCAGGTCCAGCGACTCGGCGGTCACGGCCTGTTCGGCGCGGCGCAGTTGCACCTCGCTCATGACGAGGCCGCTGTCCTCGACGGTGATGATGATCCCCGCGGGCACCTCTTCCACGTAGACGTGGACCTCGGCGGTGGGCGGCGAGAAGTTCGCGGCGTTGTCGAGGAGTTCGGCAAGTGCGTGCATGACGCCCTCGGCCGCGTGTCCGGCGATGGCCGCGTCGCTGGTGGAGTGCAGGCGGACCCGCTGGTAGCCCCCGATCCGGCCCATGGCGCCGCGCAGGATCGACTCCATGACGATCGGTTTGGCCCAACGCCGCCCGGAGCGGGCTCCGGTGAGGACGGCGATCGAGTCGGCGAGGCGGCCGGCCTGCGCGGTGCGGTGGTCGAGGTGGAGGAGGTCGCCGAGGACGTCCTCGTCGGCGTGCCGGTGCTCCATGTCCCGCAGGTCGGCCAGCATTCCGGTGGCGAGCGCCTGCATGCGGCCCGCCGCGTTGGCGGCGGCGGCCATGGCGGCGGCCCGGCCGGACTCGGCACGTCGCAGGTCGGCGCCGAGCCGTTCGCGGGAGGCGAGTTGGGCGGCGGTGACTTCGTCGAGTTCGGCGCGGTGCGCGGCCGTCAGCCGTTCCAGTTCCGCGGCGTGGGCCTGGGTGACCCGACCGCGTTCGGCGGTGTGGGCGGCCGCGTCGCGGTTGGCGTCGGCGGTCAGCCGGGCGATGTGGCCGTCACGGGCGACGACTTCGGCGTTGAGGCCGGCGAGCCTGGCGCGCAGGAGTCGGGCGGTGCGGCTGTACCAGGTCACGGAGAACGCCGATACCGACAGCAGGAGCACACCGGTGACGGAGAACCAGGCGAGCGGTACGCGGACGGCGGTGGGGGCCGCGGCCACCGCCGCCGTGCAGAGCGTTCCCGATGCCGCCGCGGTGACGAGCAGGGCGAGCAGGGAGGGGCGCAGGGGAGAAGGCGACGCCGTCATCAATCAAAGCCTCAAACCGGGGCGAAAATGGAAGAGAGGGTTCCTGTGGCAACGAGGCGTAACTATAGGAGAACCGTTGATCACTTTGGATAGCCATTGACCACTATCACCCTGCGTAGTGGGCGTTAGATTCCACTGTGTTGCGGTTTCAGCCAGATTGCACTCGGTCACAATTCGTTTCCCCGGGCTACGACTCCCCCCGGGATGCCCGACCGCGGTCCCCGTGATGCCCGACCGCGCCCCCCATCACGACCCCATGCCGCCCCCGCGGAAGGCCGCTCTGTTTCACCGCGCCCGACTCACGCCGCCAAGGCCTCCCGTACCGTCAGTGCACCGTGCCCCTGCGCACCGTGACGGTTCGTTCCCGAATCCGATCCGAGGAAGGCACGAAGAATGGCACCCTGCGGGACGATCATCACATTGCGACCATGGCATCCTGTGACGTCACAACTCGCCGGACGGGATCGGCGGCGGACGTCCGGGGAATATGGGGAAGGTCCATGAGGCTCTGCTTCCTGGTGGAGGAGCACTACCGCCACGACGGCATGCCGAACGAGGTGATCCGGCAACTGACGGCTTGGGGGCACCACGTGGACGTCCTGCGCCCGGGCGGCTCGCTCCTGCGCATGACGAACCTGGTCGAAGCGGGTGCCCACGACGCCTGGGTGCTCAAGACCGTGTCCGGCGGCCCCGGGCTGACCCTGCTGGAGGCGGCCGCGGCGGCGGGAATGACGACGGTCAACGACGCCCGGTCCATCCGCGGCGTGCGGGACAAGGCACTCGCCGCCGCCATCGGACGGGTGCGGGGGCTTCCGTTGCCCCCGACGTACGCCGTGGCCCGGCCCGAACTGCTGGCGGAGATCCCGACCTCGGAGTACCCCCTGGTCGTCAAACCCGCCGACGGGAGCTCCGGACGGTCGGTGCACCTGCTGTCCGCCCCGGACCGGCTCACGGCCCTCCTCCCCGAACTGGCGGGCGAGGGAATGCTCATCGCCCAGCCGTACGTGCCCAATTCGGGCACGGACATCAAGGTGTACTGCGTCGGTGGGGAACTGTTCGCCACCGAACGCCGCTCACCGCTCCACCCGGACCGTGCGGTACGCGAACGTCGGGTACCGCTGTCGACCGAAGTCGCGGCCATCGCGGCACAGGTCGGGGCGGTCTACGGGCTGGATCTGTACGGACTGGACGTGCTGTTGGGTCCCGAGGGGCCGGTGGTGGTCGACGTCAACGACTTCCCCAGTTTCCGACAGGTCCCCCAAGCGGCGGCCCGGGTGGCGCGGGCGGTGCTCGACCTGGCACGGGTGGGCGGTGTCCGGGTGGAGGCCCCCGCCGGACCCGGGCCCTCCTGGCCGCAGCAGCGACCGTACGCGGCCCCGGCGCCGCTGACGGCGACCATCGGGGCGCAGGTCTCGACGCGAGCGGGAGAAGGCGTATGAGGATCGGTCTGATCACACCCGACCCGGGGCACCCGCTGCTGGCGACGGCGACGGAGCTCCTGGGCGCCGAGCACGAGATCGCCGTGCTGGACCCGGCGGATCCGGGGGCGGCGGCCGCGGCCACCGACCGGGCCGACGTGTACCTGTTGAAGGCGCGTACCCCGAGGGCGCTGGAACTGGCGCGCGAACTGGAGCGGCGGGGCGCCCGGGTGGTGAACTCGGCCGAAGCCACCGAACGCTGCCAGGACCGCACGGAGATGGCGGAACTGGCCCGACGCGCCGGCCTGCCCTTCGCCACCACCCGGACGTTCGGCTCGCTGGGTCAGCTGGCCCTGCACTCCACCGGACCGGGACTGCCCGGCATGCCCTGGCCGGTGGTGGTCAAGAGCCGGCGCAGCCGCAAGGACGACCTGGTGGCGCGGGTCGACGACGCGGCGCGGCTGCGGAAGCTGGCCGGCGGCTGGGGTCAGGAGCCGGTCGTGGTCCAGGGGTTCGCCCCCAACAGCGGCTGGGACCACAAGCTGTGGGCGATCGGCAACCGGGTCTTCACGGCGCTGCGCCGCTCCGAACTCGCCGACGAGGAATCCGCCGCCGAGCGCATCCCGGACGAACCGCGCCCGGAGTGGGCGGAGCTGACCCTGCGGGTCGGCGAGGTCTTCGGCCTGGACGTGTACGGGGTGGACATCATCGACACCGGCGAGGGCGCCCCGCTGATCGTGGACGTCAACGCCTTCCCCGGCATCCGGGGCCAGGCGGGAGCCCCGGAGGCGCTGGCCGCCCTGGCCCTGCGCAGAGCCCGCGGGAACGGCTGACGCGCCCCCGGCAGGTCCTGCGTGGGGCCGGACGGGGGAACGGCGCCGTGTCCCGGTCGGGCGCGGGTGGCATCGCGGTGAGGATCGCGGGATGGGCTTCGTCCTGCCGGTCCTCCTCGCGCTCCTCGCGGCGCTGAGCAACGCCCTCGCCACCGTGCTCCAGCGCCGGGCCGCGCTCACCGTGCCGCAGAGCACCGGGTTCCGCCCCGGGTTGGTCCTCGACCTGCTGAGACGCCCGCTGTGGCTCGCCGGGATCCTCGCCGTGATCCTGGCCGGGGCGGGACAGGCCGCCGCGCTGGCCACGGGCCCGCTGGCCCTCGTACAACCGCTCTTCGTACTGGAACTGCCCCTCGCGCTGCTCATCGCCACCCTGCTGACGCGGCGGCGGCTCCCGTCACCGCTCTGGCTCGCCGTGGCCGCGGTGGTCGCCGGGCTGGGCCTGGCCCTCGCCGGCGCCGCGCCGGCCGGGAACCGCACCCACGTCCCGCTCGACCGCTGGCTGCCCGTTCTCCTCGCGTGCGTCGTCGTCGTGGCCGCCCTGGCCGCCGCCGGACTGCGCCGGCCGCCGGGACGGGCCCGGGCCGGGTGTCTCGGTGCGGCCACCGCCGTCTGCTACGCGCTCACGGCGGGCCTGATGAAGTCGTCCGTGCACATCCTCGCCGAGGGCGGCGTCGGCGCGTTCCTGACCTCGTGGCAGACGTACGCCTTCGGCGTCACCGGCATCTGCGCCCTCCTGCTGCTCGAACACGCCATGCAGGGCGGACCGCTGATCGCGTCGCAGCCCGCGCTGACGCTGGGCGACGCCGGCATCAGCGTGGCGCTGGGCGTCCTGGTGTACGAGGAGCACCTGCGGTCCGGCTGGTGGCTGCTCCCCCAGGTGGCGGGCATCGCCCTGATCGGCGTCGGCGTCCTCGCGCTGGCCCGGTCCGGCGCGGACGAGGAGGGGGCCGGGGCCGCCGTCGGTGCGGGCGGGCGCGGCGACGGGGCGGTCTGACCCCCGCCGCCACGAACCGGCCGGGAACGGCTACTTGATGACCTCGACCTTCTTGTCCCCGGCGGCGGCGTGGGCCTGCGAGCCCGCGCCGAGCGCGGTGACGACGAACGCGAGCAGGACGGCCACGACGGCTGCGGCACGCTTGCGGTTCACGGTTTCCCCCTGGTGGTCCGGACGGCCCCACCCGGCTCCGGCGGCGCCCGCAGCCTCCCACCGGGCTCCGCGCCGGACAAGTACGGCCGGACGGGTACGGCCGGACGGGTACGCGACGGAACGTCGGCCGCGGGCACCGGTGGCGGCGAGGACGGGCCGGGATCACGGGGCGGGCGCGGCCGGTAGCGTGCGGGGCAGTCGAGCGAGGGCGGAGGGCAGATTCCATGCGCGCGGTGGTGTTCGAGCGGTTCGGTGAGCCGGCCGAGGTACGCGAGGTGGCGGATCCGGTCCCGGCGGCGGGCGGCGTCGTGGTCCGTGTGGAGGCCACCGGCCTGTGCCGCAGCGACTGGCACGGCTGGATGGGACACGACCCGGACGTCGTGCTGCCCCACGTGCCCGGGCACGAACTCGCCGGGATCGTCGAGGCGGTGGGCGCGGGTGTCACCCGCCGCAAGGTCGGGGACCGGGTGACGGTGCCGTTCGTCTGCGCCTGCGGCAACTGCGCCGACTGCGCCGCCGGCGACCACCAGGTGTGCGCCCGACAGACGCAACCCGGGTTCACGCACTGGGGGTCGTTCGCCGAGTACGTGGCCCTGGACCATGCCGACGTGAACCTGGTCCCGCTGCCGGACGAGTTGTCGTACGCCACCGCCGCCGGACTGGGCTGCCGGTTCGCGACGGCGTTCCGGGCCGTGGTGGCGCGCGGCAGGGTGGCGCCGGGCGAGTGGGTCGCCGTACACGGGTGCGGCGGGGTCGGGTTGTCCGCGGTGATGATCGCGGCGGCGGCCGGGGCGCGGGTCGTCGCCGTGGACACCTCGCCGGAAGCGCTGGGACTGGCGGGGCGGTTCGGGGCCGCGCACGGTGTGGACGCGCGTTCCGGCGACACGGCGGAAGCCGTACGGGAACTGACCGGCGGCGGGGCCCACCTCTCGCTCGACGCCCTGGGATCCCCGGCGACGGCCGCCGCGTCGGTCGCCGGGTTGCGCAGGCGCGGCCGGCACGTGCAGGTCGGGCTGCTGCCGTCGGCGTCCGGGGCGTCGGTCCTGCCGATGGAGCGGGTGATCGGGTGGGAGTTGGAGATCCTCGGCAGTCACGGGATGGCCGCCCACGCCTACCCCCCGATGATGGAACTCGTCCGCTCCGGCGCGCTGCGGCCCGACCTGCTGGTGACGGCGACGATCGCGCTGGACGGGGCGCCGGCGGCGCTCGCCACGATGGGCACGACGCCGGGGAACGGGATCACCGTCATCCGGCCCGGGGCGGTCTCCGCACCTTGAGCGGGCCGAGCGGGGGTGGGCGCGGGGCGGGCGCGGGGGGGCGTGGGGGTGGGCGCGGGGTAGGCGCGGGGCGGGCCGCCACCCGCCGGCCGCCACCCGCCGGCCGCCACCCGTCACCCGTCACCCGTCACCCGTCACCCGTCACCCGTCACCCGCCGGGAACTCTCCGCGGCGGCCGGACGTCTGAACATCTGACGAGGGATCATCGGGGGGAGACGGACATGGGGATCACACTGGCCGAGGAGATCATGCTGCTCTCCCTGGACGACGAGTCCGGGGCGGCGAAGCAGCGCGAGGCCACGGGGTGGGCGGTCGCGGGCGGGATCCTGCTCGAACTGGTGCTGGCGGGGCGTGTGTCGGTGACGGGCAAGTACCTGGACACGACCGATGCGACCCCCACCGGGCAGCCGCTGCTCGACACGCGCCTCAGACTGATCGAGACCTGGACGCGTGGCAGGAACAGGCGTCGGGTGACCGACTGGCTGACCAAGGACCACACGAAGGCGGTTGGCGCCGCCCTGGAAAGCCTGCGCGATCGGGGCGTGGTCCTGGAGACCCACCACAAGGTGCTGGGCGTGTTCCCGACCCGCCGCCATCCCGAGGCCGACGGCTCGGTGGAGCGGGCCCTGCGGGACCGGCTCGACGCGGTCGTCCTGGCCGGCGCGGACCCCGACGAGCGGACGGCGGGCCTGATCGCGCTGATCCACTCCGCGAAGCTGGGGCGTCTCGTCTTCCCCGACGCGCCCCGCAAGGAGACCGCCGCGCGCATGGCGGAGATAGCCGACGGGCAGTGGGCCGCCGAGAACGTCCGCAACGCAATCCGCGACATGCGGGCCGCCATCACCGCGGCCACGGCCGCCTCGATCGCGGCGGTCAGCTGAGGCTTCCCCGGCGGGGGCCTGGTGGTCCGGCCCCCCGAGGGGGGCCCGGGGGTCCGGCGGTCCGGCAGCCCGGCGGTCCGGTGGGGGGCGGGTGGGGTGCTCTCGGGGTGTCGGGCGGTGCTGTCGGGGTTGCCGGGGCGTGGGGTGCCGGGGCGGTGCTGTCCGGGTTGCCGGGGCGTCGGGTGCCGGGGGCCGTCGGGGGTGTGTGTCGGGCGGTGCTGTCCGGATTGCCGGGGCGCGGGGTGGCGGGGGCCGTCGGGGGTGTGTGTCGGGCGGTGCTGTCCGGATTGCCGGGGCGTCGGGTGCCGGGGGCCGTCGGTGCCGGGGCGGTGTGGGGGTGGCCTGTCGCTCCCCCGCGCTCGGCCTCGTGGCGCCGCTGCGGTGGCGGTGGCCTGGCCTTTTCGCCTCGACGCCCGCGCGGTCGGCGGCGTAGATTCGCGGCAGCCCCGGGACTCCCCCGGGTGCGGCCGAGACAAAGGGAACGGTGTCGCGTGACACGTGCGGGTGCGGGTGCGGGTGCGGTTGTGGGCGGATCGGCGCCTCGACGGGTCGTGTTGGCCACCGACGGCTTCGGCGGCGCCGAGGACGCGGAACTGCCCGTCCTCGTGTCCGCGCTGCGCGAGAGGGGCGTCGACGCGGTCGCGGTCGACTGGGCGGAGGAGGGCTACGACTGGGCCACGCCGGACGTCGTCGTCATCCGCTCGACCTGGGACTACTCGCAGCGGCTGCCGGAGTTCCTCGCCTGGGTCGACGGGGTGAACGCGGTGACCGCGCTGCACAGCCCGGCCGGGCTGGTGCGCTGGAACAGCGACAAGGTGTACCTCGCGGAACTCGCGGCCCGGGGCGTCCCGACGGTGCCGACCCGGTTCATCGCGCCCGGCGATCCCGTGACGCTGCCGCCGGACGGTGAGATCGTCGTCAAACCGTCGGTGTCGGCCGGCGCCCGTGACACGGCCCGGTACACGTCGGCTCAGCGGGACGCCGCCACGGCCCACGTCCGAATGCTGCACGGGGCCGGGGCGACGGCCATGGTGCAGCCGTACATGGAACGGATAGTGGACGGGGAACGGGCGCTGGTGTTCCTGGGCGGCGAGTTCAGCCACGCGGTGCGCAAGGGCCCGGTGCTCACGGACACCGGCCGCATCGACAACACCCGTGTCGCGCATCCCGACCTGACCGGGCACGCGCCCTCGACGGCCGAACTCGCCCTGGCCACCGCGGCCCTCTCCGCGGTGGCCTCCCGGACGTCCGGCCCGTTGGCCTACGCGCGCGTGGACCTCGCACCGGCCGGCGACGGCACCCCGGTCCTGATGGAACTGGAACTGATCGAACCCAACCTGTTCCTGACGATGGCGCCGGGCGGCGTGGAACGGTTCGTGGAGGTCGTCACCGGCTTGTGAGCGACGGCGGCAGCAATGGCGGAAAGTGCCCGGGAACCGGGGACGGGAACCGGGGACGGGAACCGGGGACGGGAACCGGGGGCCGGGAACCGGGGGCCGGGAACCGGGGGCCGGGAGGTTCCGGAGGGGATGCGCGGAGCTCCAAGCACGGAGCCGCGCCACCAGTTCCAGTTCCAGTTCCGCCGCGAGTTCCCCCGGATCGCGGGGACCGACGTGCGGAGCGGCCGTGGACCGGACCCGGAAGCGGTTCTCCGGGTCAGCTCGTCGGCCTCCTCGATCATGAGGTCCTGGAGCTCCGGCGGGATCGTCCGGTCCTCGGTGAACCGAAGGTAGGGGCACGGAATCCGACCCCACGACCCGGGCAGGCCCCGGGCGTCGGCGGAGCCGATGTCCGCCGACTCGTCGGGCTGGCTCCAGGATGTTGAGCAGGGTACGGATCTCTCCGTCCGTCCGTGCGGTCCGCGGCCGTCCCCTTCCGGACGACCCGCAGCAATTCCAGGTCGCCGGAGCGCCAGTTGAGTCGATAGCCCCGGTTCCGCGGGAGTGGGTCACGACGGGCAGTCGGAAGATCGCGCTTCCGGCGGCTTCGGGGGGCCGCCATCAGCTCCTGCATGGTGGTCCGTGCCAGGGGGGCGGAAGGCCGAGACGTAGACGAGGTGCGAGATCAGCTCGGGCACCCGTAGGCCACGGTGTTCCGCGTGGGTCCGCCCATGCTCTGGCCGACCGGCACCACCGAGCCGAGCCGGTGCGCCCGCCGCACCACGTCGGCCCCGTGGTCGGCGAAGTCGGCCGACGTGACCTTCGCCGTGGGCGAGGGTGCGGGTACGCGGCCCCTCGGGGTCCTGCGGCGTCTGGTAGGCGCGAAAAGTACGCCCCGGGCCCGTGGCCGGGCAGGTCGACCACCAACGCGAGGTCCCCGCGCAGGGCGAGCTCGGCCAGGACGGGGGCGACCAGGTGGGAACCACTCGGTTTCGGCCGCGCGTGATCACCGGCGCTCACCGGCGAGGGGGCCGGGCGGGCGATCTCGACGCTCGGGAAATCGGACCACAGCGGGGCTTGTGGTCGGCGGAAACGCATCGCTACAGTCCTGATTACACGTGTAACCCGACTGCTCCCACCTGTGGCCGGCGCAAGCATTCCGGACATGCATCAAGAACCGCCACCAAGCATCACCAAACATCCGCAAGCCTGGCCTCACACCGACTCCGACGGCCCTCAGGGCCGCGCCGCACAGGAAGGGCCCCCATGACGCAGTCTCCCCCCGCCGCATCCGCGCCCGTAGCGTTCGACCCGACCGACACGACCTGGCCTCCCCCGCCCTACCGGGCCCCCGAACCGCCCGTGACGGACGGGCACGGGATCCGCCACCACGACGGGATCACCTACGCCACCACGCCCGGCTACCGACCCCGGCTGCTGGACGTCCGGGTACCGGCGGGCGAGGGGCCCTTCCCGGTGGTCGTCTGGATCCACGGCGGCGGATGGTTGGACGGCGACCGCCGCTACCCGCCGCCGACCGTCCCGGCCGCGCTGCTGCACGGTGCGGTCCTGGGCGCCGGCCTCGCCCTCGTCTCCATCGACTACCGGCACAGCCTCGAAGCCCCGTTCCCGGCCCAGCTGCACGACGTGAAGGCCGCGATCCGCTACGTCCGCGCGTACGCCGGAGTCCTCGGCCTCGACGCCGACCGGATCGCCGTCTGGGGCGAGTCGGCGGGTGGACACCTGGCCGCGCTCGCGGGCCTGGTCGGCCCGGACAGCGCGGACGGAGCGGCGCTGGAGGGCGCGCACGGGGTGGGCTCCGGGGACACGGGCGTGCGGGCCGTGGTCGACTGGTACGGGGTCTCCGACCTGATCTCCCTCGCCGAACACCCGATGCCGCCGATGCCGCCCATGCCACCCGGCGTCGAGTTCCCCGATCCGTACGAAGCGCTCCTGGGTGCGGGCGTGGCCGCGCGCCGGGACCTGGCGAGGGCCGCGAGCCCGGTGACGCATGCGGCCACGGCCTCGAACCCGC
Source organism: Streptomyces sp. NPDC102278 (assembly GCF_044766345.1). Taxonomy (NCBI): domain Bacteria; kingdom Bacillati; phylum Actinomycetota; class Actinomycetes; order Kitasatosporales; family Streptomycetaceae; genus Streptomyces; species Streptomyces sp. NPDC102278. Next base: position 437,628 of record NZ_JBIWLV010000002.1, read on the forward strand.
CGCCGTTCCTGCTCGTCCACGGCCGCCTGGACGGGCTGGTCCCGTACAGCCAGAGCGAGTTGCTCGCCGCCGCGCTGGAGAGCGTGGGGGGCGAGGTCGTCCTGCGCCCCGTGGAGGGCGCCGACCACATCTTCCTCGGCTCCCCCGACGTGCCGGGGATCGTCGCGGAGAGCGTCGCGTTCCTGTCCCACCACCTCCGCTCCGAGGCCTGACGAGCGCGTCGGCCGCGACGTGAAGCCGTGCGGGGCGGCATGCCCGCGCGCCGACTCGGCGACGACGGGCACACGCGCCCGTAC
>NZ_JBIWLV010000002.1:438017-743611 GCF_044766345.1 Streptomyces sp. NPDC102278
CGTACCGCGGGACCCGTACGCGGGACCCGTACGCGGGACCCGTACGCGGGACCCGTACGCGGGACCCGTACGCGGGACCCGTACGCGGGACCCGTACGCGGGACCCGTACGCGCCCGGGCCGCCGGGGGGCGGCCACGGGCGCGTACCGGCCGGTCGCCGCCCGCCATCTGCGTGCCAACCTCCCGGCTCTCCCCCCTCGTGACGCCGGACCACGCCTCGGCGGCCCCTGGTGTTCGGGGCCGGCTTCGAGTGGCCCGTCGAGGCCGGGGAAACCCCATGGCCCGGCCGAGGACGGGGAGAGCGCGGCGTGGTGATCGCCGTCTCCCGGCGCCCAGACCGCTGTCGCCACCGAGACCCTCGGCGAACTCGCCGTGCCCGCCTGCGGCGCCGTGCGGTGGGGGCGGGGCCCGGACTGCGGGTGGTGTGAGCGCGGAGAGCGCGGCGCGGCGCGGGCGGAGACCCCGGGGTCGCGCTCGCCGCCGTCACGTCGCGCCCCTGGCGGTGAGTCCGCATGAGCGCACCACGTGGCGCAGGCGCCGGCCATGCCGTGGGACGGGCGCCGAACGACTGTCTGTGCCGAGTCACCCGCACCAACACGCCACCGCGGCACGCGGGTTGGCGGCACGCCTCGCGCCCGTCCCGAACGGAAGCCCGAGGGCCGGGCCGTACCGGGCCGTACCGCTCCGCCTGCCCCGCCCCCCACGGGGCCGGGCGCGTGGGGCGGGCTCGGGCGACGGTCAAGGGCCGTGACGACCTCGGTGGGTACACGTACCCGCCCGCAGGTTTCCGGTTGGTCACGATCCGCGGAAGGTTGCCGCCCAGCCTCTGGTGGGAGCACTCGATGGGTGCTACACAGTGTCCCAACACGTCAGTTGACACGTGTAAGCGACCGGTCGTTGGTCGCGGGTTGTGGGTCGTTGACGGTCGACCGTTGCCCGCGCGCGTCGACTCCGGCGCCCGGCACCCCTCTCACTCCCCCTCCCCCTCCCCTCCCTCCCTTCCCCCCTCGAAGGAGCGTTCTGTGCGACGCATTCAAGCCATGCCCCTGGCCGCCCTGTTGCTGTGCGGTCCGGCCCTGGCCGGTACGGCGCCGGCCGCCGCCGCGCCGCAGGCCCGACCGGCAGCCGGCCCCGCGCCCGCCGCCCCGCTGCGGATCCTGCTCACCAACGACGACGGCTACGACGCTCCGGGCATCCGCAAGGCGTTCGAGCGACTGACCGCCGCCGGCCACGACGTGACCATCGTGGCCCCGCTCACCAACCAGAGCGGCACGGGCACCAAGATGGCGAGCGCCCCGTCGATCACGGTGCGGCACCCCGCACCGAAGGTGTGGGCGGTGGACGGCACTCCCGGCGACTCGGTGGCCTTCGGCCTGTCCGAGGTCTTCGAGGGACGTGCTCCCGATCTGGTGGTGTCGGGCGCCAACTACGGCCCCAACGTGGCCGGATTGGCCACCCACTCCGGCACGGTGGGCGGTGCGGTCGCCGCGCTGGAGTACGGGGTACCGGCCATCGCCCTCAGCACGGGCGGCGTGACGGCGCCCGATCCGGTGAGGACGGTCAACGCGATGGGGCCGACGGTGGACTTCGCGGTCACGTTGATCGACCGGCTGCGCGCGCGTGCGCCCCGGTCCGGTCCGCTCCTGCCGGCGGGGGTCGGACTGAACGTCAACCACCCGGTCGTCGGCGCCGACGGCAAGGGCACCGCGGCGGGAGTGGCCGCGACCTTCCAGGATCCGCAGACCCTGCTGAGGCCCGACTTCACCGACGCCGGCGACGGCACCTGGAAGATGAGCGTGGGGGTGGACCTGCGTCCCGCCGCCCGGGGCGGTGACGTGGAGGCCGTCGGCGCGGGCAGGATCGCCGTCAGTCCGATGAGCGCCGATTGGAACACCGGGCCCGTGGACTTCGCCCGTACCGCCGTCCTGATCGCCGAGTTGCGGCCGTAGAACGCGGTCCGAACCGCGGGGCGCCCGGGGCCGCGCGGGGGCACGATCGCGCGCCCCCCGACGCCGTCGACCGTCGGGCGCCCCGCTCGCGTCAGTCGGTCGGGGTCGCCGTCGCGGCCGACGGGTGGCGGCGGCTTCGGGAACGGCGTACGGACAGCAGGGTCACGGCCGTACCCGCCACGACGGCCAGGGCTCCCGCCACCGTCAGCAGCCATACGGGCACGCCGCCCGCCGTGAGGAGTTCGTCCCGGTACACGACGTGTCGGAACGGGGTGTCCTGCGCGGTGGCGCGCAGCTCGTGGTCCCCGTCGATGCGGCTCGGGTCGGGGAACCGTTGGTCGATCGCGGTCAGGAACACCGGCGCGGCGCCGCCGGTGAACTCGGCCAGCGAACCCTCCGGGGTGACGGTCCCGGCGAAGGTCACCTCCGGGTCCGCCCCGCCGATCGGGGACGCGGGTTCCATCCGGTGGTCCGCGAGTACGTACAGGCCCAACGCCTGGGCTGACGTGGCCAGTCGGGACAACCGCATCGGGTAGACGAGCCGGTCGCTGGCGAAGCGGATCCTCAGCGGGTCGAGTTCGCCGCCCAGGGTCGCGCCCTGTTCGCGGGGGGCGAGGCGGACGGCGACGTACTCCCACTTCTGGTCGACGTACGGCTTCAGCTCCGCCGCGAGCCGGTCCGGCAGTTTGAAGTCGTTGCTCTCCAGCCAGTCGCCCAGGGCGTCGGGGTCGGTGGCGGTCAGCCGGGCGACGTCGAAGTCACCGAGCCGTTCACGGCCGACGACAGCGACGGACGGGGCGCCGGCGCCGGGCGGCGCGGCGCCGGCTCCGTCGAGGCCGCCCGAGGAGAAGGGCCAGTCCCGGCCGCGAGGCCAGAAGTAGGTACGGGTCTTGCGCTCGGGGCGGGTCAGTCGACCGAGTTCGGGGATCAGGTCCGGGTCACCGAGCTCCACGGTGGCCCGCGAGGGCACGGGCATGATCCAGGCGGCGCGTTTGGCGTCGCCGCCGACCGTGAACCGCATCACGATCTGTTCCGTGCGGCCGTCCCAGCGCACGACCGAGGTCTCCCGGGCCACGCCGATCCTGGAGAAGCCGTCGGGGACCATCGCCCCGCAGCCGCAGGCGAAGGCGGGGCTGACGAGGCTCCCCAGTTGCGTCGCGAGCAGGGCGAACAGGACGGCCAGGACTCTTCGTCTCTTCGTTGCGTTCCACACGCGGTCTGGGACGAGCGATCGCGGGATCCGGTTCCGGCCACCCCGGTCCCGCCTCGTCCGGCCGGTTCACGGCGGGTCGAGGTGACCGAAAGTGTTCCGTCGACCCCGACCTGTGCGCAGGCCGTCGGGCGCGGGGGCCGTCAGGACACGGTCGGTCAACGTTCCCGCCGCCAGCCGGATGGGCCCTGGTCGGGGGCGGACCGCGGCTCCCATACTGGCCCCATGAAACAGACGGACAATCCCCGGCGCAGCCCCTTGGTGCCGGATGCCGTGGAGGCGGAGATCGAACGACACGACTGGGATGCCATCGAATGCGGATGCGGGCATTCCGCAGGGCATCTCGTACCCACGCTGTGGGACGCCGCCGAGGGGCATCCGGCCGCGTTCCACGCCCTGGCCGGACACGTCTTCACGTGGTCGAGGCTCCAGGCGCCGGCGCCGGCGGCCTGCGGGGTGCTGATGGCGATCTGGTCGGCGGGTCCGCCCCGCCAGGCGACCCGCGAGGCGCTGTTGCGCACCCTGCTGGCCCTGCTGGGTACGGAGGACGACGGGTCCTCGCACGAGGCCGGGCTGTACGGGCAGTGCGCGGCCTTCGTCCGCCGGTCCCTGCCCGAGCTGCGCCGCGAGGCGGCCGGGGGCCCGGACTCGGTCACGGCCGCGTACGCGGAGGGCGTCGTGGAGATCCTGACCCTCTGCGCGTGACGGCACTCTCTGCGCGTGACGGCACCTTCTGTACGTGACGGCTCGGGCCGGCGCGGACCAGTACGGGCCGGTACGGGGCGCCGGCGTCGGAACCGCCCGCCGCGGGGCCCTGCCCGGGCCCCGCGGCGGGCGTTCAGTGCGGGAGGCGCGAGGTCAGGCATCCGCGCGCACGGTCAGGCATCCGCGCAGGACGTCCGGGGTGACCTCGTCCAGCGTCCGGGCGAAGCGGCGCGCCGCCGAGGCGGGCACCGGCAGCAGGGACGGGACCACCAGGACCCCGCATCCGGCGGCTTCCGCCGAGGCCGCGCCGTCCGGGGAGTCCTCGACCGCCACGCACGCCTGCGGTACGAGGCCGAGCCGTTCGGCGGCGGCCCGGTAGGGGTCCGGGTGGGGCTTCGTCCGCGCGGTGTCGTCGGCGGTGAGCGTGAGGGCGAAGGGGACGTGGGCCAGCGCGCCGTCGAGCACCGAGTCGACCACCACCCGGGGTGAGGCACTGACCAGCGCGAAGGGCACTCCTTCGACGGTGAGGGCGGTGAGCAGCCGTTGCGCGCCGGGGCGCATCGGTGCCCCGGCGCGCACCCGCCGCAGGAAGTCCTCGGTGAGCGCGGCGCCCACCCGGGACGGGTCTCCCCCTCCCGTGACCCGTACGAGGTGGGCGGCGGTGTCCTCCACCGCCCGGCCGACGACCTCGGGCGCGTCGGCGTCGGTCAGGGCGTGGCCCATCGCGGCGGCGGTCCGCTCGGTGGTCCGCCACCACAGCACCTCGGTGTCCACGAGGGTGCCGTCCATGTCGAACAGGACCGCCGCGAGCCCGCTCACTCGGTCCTCGCCACGACGAGCACGGGCCGTTCGGTCAAGCCGACGGTCGCCCGTGCGCCGGGCGGCAGCTCCCCGGCGTCCCGCGACGGCAGGTCGGCCTTGACGCTCGTCCCGCCGGGCAGTTCGAGGTGGAGTCGGGTGACGGAGCCGAAGAAGGCGGCGGAGACCACGGTGGCCGCGCCGGCGGGGTCCGCCGTGGCGGTGACGTTCTCCGGGCGGACCAGCACTTCCACGTCCTCGCCGGTCGGGACCGGGCCGTCCACGGGCAGCCGCGAGCCCGCCACGTCCACCAGCCCGGAGTCGGTGAGCCGGCCCGGGAGCCGGTTCATGGTGCCCACGAACTCGGCGACGAAGGGTGTCGCCGGCCGCTCGTACAGTTCGGCGGGGGCCGCGCACTGCTCCAGCCGGCCGGCGTTCAGCACGGCGACGCGGTCGGCCATCGACAGGGCCTCCTCCTGGTCGTGCGTGACGAACACGGTGGTGATGCCGAGGGCGAGTTGGAGCTGGCGGATCTCGTCGCGCAGGTTCGAGCGCACCTTGGCGTCGAGCGCGGAGAGCGGCTCGTCGAGGAGCAGGACGCGCGGGCGCAGGGCGAGGGAGCGGGCCAGTGCGACGCGTTGCTGTTGGCCGCCGGACATCTGGTGCGGGTAGCGGTCGCCGTGGTCCGGCAGGCCGACGAGGTCGAGGAGTTCGGCGGCCCGCTGCCGGCGCCGTGCCGCGTCCACCTTGCGCACGCGCAGGCCGAAGGCCACGTTGTCGCGGGCGTTGAGGTTCGGGAAGAGGCTGTACGACTGGAAGACCATTCCGGCGTCGCGGCGGTTGGCGGGGACGCGGGTGATGTCCCGGCCGTCCACGAGCACCTCACCGGCGTCGGGCTGTTCGAAACCGGCGACGACGCGCAGCGCGGTGGTCTTTCCGCAGCCCGACGGTCCGAGCAGGGCGACGAGTTCGCCGGGCTCAATGGCCAGGTCGAGACCGTCCAGGGCCACGGTGGAACCGAACGTCCGGCGCAGGCCGCGGAATTCGACGCGCGCCCCCGCGGGGGTGTCGGGACCCGCGGGCTTCCGGGTCGCGGGAAGGGTGGTGGACATGGGGGTCAGGGCTCCTTGCGGGAGGTGGGGGCGACGCCGGTCGCGGCGGACGGGGTGGTCCCGGCCCGGGAGAGGACGAGCAGCAGCAGCCAGGTGATCAGGAGGCTCAGGATGGAGACGGCCACCGACATCCGGGCCTGGGCGCCGGAGATGGAGACGATCCACACCGCGAAGGGCCGGAAGCCCAGGAGCGAGGCGATGGTGAACTCGCCGAGTACCAGGGCCAGGGTGAGGAAGGCGGCTCCGGCGAGCGAGGCCCGCAGGTTGGGCAGCAGGACGCGCAGGACGACGTACGGCCAGCTCGCGCCGCAGCTGCGGGCCGCCTCGACCAGGGTGGGCACGTCCACCGCGCGCAGGCCGGCATCGAGGGAGCGGTAGACGAACGGCAGCGCCAGCACGGTGTAGGCGAGGACCAGGACGACGGGGAACCTCTCGTCCTGGACCGCGAGGAAGGTCTGGTAGAGCGGGGTCCGCGAGAGGTGCTCGGGTCCCCAGCGCAGCACGGTGGTGATGCCGGTGACCAGCGCGATGGGCGGCACCACCAAGGGCAGCATGCACGCGACCTCGACGACCGGGCGCAGCCTCGGCGAGCCGATGCGTACGCCGATGAGCGCGGGCACCGCGAGGAACAGCGACAGGGCGATGGTGGCGGCGGCGAGGCCCAGCGAGAGCAGCAGGCTCTCGGTGAAGCCGTCGGCGGCGAGGAGCTCGGTGTAGGCGGTGAAGGAGACGCCTTGGCCCGGTACGTGCACGGTGAACACGAAGGAGGCGACGAGCGGTACGAGGAAGTAGGCGCCCGCCAGGAGGAGGACGGCGCCGCGCCAGACGCGAGGGCGTGGGCGGCGGGACCCCCGGGGGTTCGGGGCCGGCGCGGTGGCGGGCCGGCCCACCGCGGCGGCCTCCAGGACCTCGGTGGTGTTCCGGGCGGGCGTCGGGGTCATCGCAGCCATCGGGCGCTCCGTCGCTGGAGGGGCAGGTAGACCGCCATGACCAGGCCGGCGATCAGGATCATGTCGAGGCCGAGGGCGAGTGCCACGTTCTCCTGGCCGGTGAGGACGTTCCCGGCCAGCGCGTCCGCGATCTTCAGCGTGACCAGGGGCACGGAGCCGCCTACGAGTGCGGCGGCCGTGGCGTGCGCGGCGAAGGCGGTGCCGAAGAGCAGCACGAACCCGCCGAGCAGCGAGGGCGCGAGCACCGGCAGGCCGACGTGGCGCCAGAACTGTCGGCCGGTGGCCCCGCTGTTCGCGGCGGCCTCGCGCCATTGCGGGCGCAGTCCGTCGAGCGCGGGCGCGATCACCAGCACCATCAGCGGGGTGAGGAAGTACAGGTACACCACGGTGAGGCCGGTGAAGGAGTACAGGTTCCAGCCGAGGCTGCCGAGATCGGCGAGCTGGGTGAGGACTCCGGAGATCCCGGCGGTGGCGATGAACGCGAACGCCAGCGGGACTCCGCCGAAGTTGGCCAGCACACCCGACGCGGTGAGGGTGGCGCTGCGCAGGGCCGTGGACCGGGAGGTGACCACGGCCTGGGCGATCAGCACGCCGAGCACGCCGCCGAGCAGCGCGGTCAGGGCGGAGAGCTGGACGCTGCCGACGAGGGACCCGAGGTAGGGGCCCTGGAGCGAGCGCGCGAGGTGCTCGCCGGTCAGGGCGGTGGTGCCGCGGACCGGGTCGGTGGTGGTGACGGCGCCGAAGGCGATGGCGCCGAGCGGAATGCCGAAGCACAACCCGGTGAAGGCGAGGAGGGGCAGGGCGGCGAGCCAGGTGCGCGGGCCGCGCCGCCGGCGGCGGGTGCCGCCGGCGGCCCCCGGGTGGGGGGTGGTGGAGGAGGCTGACATCAGGAGAGGGCCTTGTCCCACTTCTCGGCGAGGGTGGCCTTGGCCCGGTCGAGCTCGGCGGAGGCCGGGAAGGACGGGGTGCCCTCGACCTTGGGGAGCTTCTCGACGGCGGCCTTGTCGGCGCTGCCGTCCTGCGTCATGACGGGGAGCAGGACGGGGCGGGCGTAGCCCTTCAGCCAGAGGTTCTGGCCCTCGGCGCCGTACAGGAACTCCATCCACAGGCGGGCGGCGGCCGGGTTGGGGGCGTCCTTGTTGATGGCCTGCGAGTAGTACTGGGCGTAGACGCCGTCGGTGGGGACGGTGACCTTCCAGTCGACGCCCTTGCCCTTGAACTGGTCGGCGTAGCCGGCGTTCAGGTAGTCCCAGTCGATGGAGATGGGCGTCTCGCCCTTCTCGACGGTGGCCGGGGTGGACTCGACGGGGATGAAGTTGCCGCTCTTCTTCAGCTGTCCGAAGAAGTCGATGCCGGGCTGGATGTCCCCGAAGGAATCCTTGTTGGCGAGGGACGCGGCGTAGACGCCGCCGAAGGCGGAACCGGACTTGGTGGGGTTGCCGTTGAGGGCGACCTTGCCCTTGTACTCGGGCTTGAGGAGGTCCGCGAAGGTCTTGGGGCAGTTCGGGACACGGGCGGCGTCGCAGCCGATGGAGATGTAGCCGCCGTAGTCGTTGTACCAGCGGCCGTCGGCGTCCTTCTGACCTGCGGGGATCTTGTCCCAGGCGGTGACCTTGTACGGGGCGAAGAGGTTCTCGCCGGCTCCGCTGCGCGCGAAGGCGATGCCGAGGTCGAGGACGTCGGGGGCCCGCTTCTGGCCCTTGCGGGACTTGACGGCGGCGATCTCGTCGGCGCTGGCGGCGTCCGGGTTCTCACTGTTGACCTGGATCTTGGGGTACTTCGCCTGGAAGGCCTTGATGATCTCGCCGTAGTTCGCCCAGTCGGCGGGCAGCGCGATCACGTTGAGCCGGCCCTCCTTCTCGGCGGCGGCGACGAGGCCGGGCAGGCCGCCGAAGTCGGCCAGGGAGGTCGCTGCGCCCGGCTGTACGCCCTTCTTGGCGTCACCGCTCGAACCGGCGCTATGCGGGTCGGGGGCGGCGCCACAGGCGCTGAGCGTGGTGAGGACGGCGACGCCGAGCAGTACGGCCGCACCACGACGGGCGGAGGATCTGAGCACGGTCTCTCCCGGAGACGAAGGGGGTTCACTTGTCCGACCACTTGTCCGATTACTTGTCTGAACAAGTTGGCTCCAGTTCGCCCGGGCCCGCTGTACGGACGGTGAACGGCGGCTGGACCGTGGAGCACGGCTCGTGGAAGAGCGGAGATTGACCGAAAGAAGACGTGACAGCGGCGGTTCGATGACCATGGGTAACGGGAGGGTGGTCGGTCGGTTCGACGAGGGGCGCGGGGCATGGGCACGGTCAGGTATCTGGAGATCGCCGAGGCGCTGCGGCAGGCGATCCTGTCCGGCGAGTACCGGGTGGGCGCGCGGCTGCCCTCGGAGAGCGACCTGGCCGCCCGGTGGTCCGCCTCGCGCGGCACGGTCCGCCAGGCGGTGGCAACCCTCGTCGCCGAGGGACTCGTCGGCTCCCGGCAGGGTGCGCGCAGGATCGTCCTGCGCCACGAGCGCAAGCACGGTTTCGGCGAGCTGCACAGCTTCGCCCAGTGGGCCGAGGGCGTGGGGCACGAGGCAGCCGGCCGGTTCCTCTCCCGGACCCGACGCCCCGCCGGCGCCGAAGAGGCGCGGCGGCTCGCGGTGCCGCCGGGTACGGAGATCCTGGCCGTGCTGCGGCTGCGCCTGCTGGACGGCGAGCCGACCATGGTGGAACGCACCGCGTACGCCGACTGGGTCGCGGCGGCGGTCGAGGCACTGCCCGAGGACTGCCGCTCCGTCATGGACAGCCTGGCGCACGACTCGGGGATCGTCGCCGAGTACGGCGAGCACCTGATCGACGCGCTGCCGGCCGGAAGCGAGGACGCCCGGTTGCTGGGGATCAGGCGCGGAGGCGCGCTGCTCCGTCAGCGGCACGTCTCCGCGACCCGTACCGGCCGCCCCATCGAGTGGTCCGACGACCGCTACCGGGCGGGAAGCGTCACCTTCGGCGTGAGCAACTCGGCGGTGGCGACGCCCTTGGAGAGGCACCCGGGAGATCGCTGGACGCCGCCGCGCGAGGTCGTGGAGCGGCGGGTCCCTTGACTGTCAGGCCGCGGCAGCGGCGTCGGACCGGGTGAGCCCGCGCAGGGCCAGGACACCACCGATCCCGGGCAGCAGGGCGAGTCCCGTGGTCCCCCGGGTCCGCCCCGGGTCGCGGGCCACCGCGACGACGGTGAACAGGTAGGCGCAGCCGTGCAGCGGGCCCACGAGCGAGGAGATCGCGGGCAGGTGCACGGTGGCGAGGTTCGCCACCATGACGACGAGCGTGCCCAGTTCGACACCGGCGGCCACCCGCGACAGCCGCCGGGCGTGGGACGTGTCCACCTCAGGCCCCCGTCGTCGAGCCGGGACGGATGATCATGAGCACGGTCACCGTGACCCACAGCAGGTTGAACGCGCCCGTGAGCATGGCCAGTCGGGCCGTGTCGGCCCGCTCCACGGGCGCCGTGTCCTCCTCCAGTGCGGCCAACACGGCCTCCTGGCCCGGCAGGATCCCCAGCGCGAGGATCCCGGCGGCGGCAGCGGTGAGGACCATGGAGGTGATCAGCCAGGCATCGGTCAGCACCCCGAGGGAGGACGCGGTCGCCAGGCCGAACACCGGTACCGCCACGCCCACCACGGCGTAGACCCGACAGACGCGGTGCAACAGCCGCACCGCACCCACGCCGAACTCACCGGACCCTCCCGAGCCGGCGGACCCGCCGGACCCGCCCGACGCTCCCGACCCGCCGGACACACCGGCTCGGGTGCGCCGGGCCGACGCCGGGAACATGCTCGCCGCGACGGTCACCGGCCCCACGGCGAGGATGGCCGCCACCACGTGCACGGCGAGCAGGAACGCGGTCACGGCGCGACGCGGGGGGCGGGGCCCGTGGCGGTCCAGACCGTGCCCCGGCGCTCATGGGCGAAGAACTGCTCCACGGCGTGGGCGATCCGGGAGCCGACCTCGCGCTCGACGAGGTACAGGGCGAGGTCCAGGCCGGAGGTCACCCCGGCGCCTGTGACGAGGTCCCCGTCGTCGACGACCCGGGCGTCGACGACGTGGACGCCCGAGGCCTCGAGGACGTCGCGGCCCATGGGGTGTCCGGTGGCGTGGCGGCCCTCGATCAGCCCGGCCATCGCCAGGATCAACGAGCCGCCGCAGACCGTGGCGACGACGGTGTCCTCCCGGTCGAGCGCCTCCTTGGCCAGCCGGGGCAGCTCGGTGTGCAGGGTGCGGGCCAGGATCGCGGGAATGGTGCGCGCCCGCTCCTCCTCGCCGGCCTCGTCCCCGGTGGGCAGGTCGCCGACCGCGCCGGGCAGCACGATCACGTCGGCGCGCGCCGGGTCCAGGACGCCTGCGGCCCGCAGGGACACGTTCGGGAGTCCGCCGGGCACCTCCCTCGCCCCTTCGGCGCTCACCAGCTCGACGGTCACGGCGCCGCCACTGAGCATCCCCGCGGCGTGCACGACCTCGTAGGGGGCGATGACATCAAGGGGGTCGAATCCATCGAACAGGACGAACTGAACGTGCATGTCCGCTTGCCTCTTCCGCTTCGGGGGTGGGGTGCGCGGCCCACGCTAGGCGGCCCGGCCATCGCCTCCCATGGGCAGGAACGACAAACTCCAACGAGTTCCCGCCAACCGGCCCGACAGGCCACACCTCTTCTCCACGGGCCTGTGACCTGCCCATTCGGGCGTGGCGGGAACTGACCTATCCTGGCTCACATGCATACCGTGGCGGTCCTCGCGCTGGACCATGTGGTGGCCTTCGACATCGCGACACCCGTCGAGGCGTTCGGGCGGGCCCGACTGGCCGACGGGCGGCGGCCCTACCGGGTCCGGGTGTGCGGAACCGGTGGCGAGGTGACCGCGAGCAACGCGTTCACGATCCGGGCCCCGTACGGATTGGACGCCCTGGCCGACGCCGACACCATCGTGGTGCCCGGCTGCGCGGAGGACGCCCCGCCACCCGACCCGGTGGTCCTGGAGGCCCTGCGCTCCGCCGCGGCGGCCGGGACCCGGATCGCCTCGATCTGCGCGGGCGCGTTCGTCCTCGCGGCGACCGGGCTGTTGGACGGGCTGGGGGCGACGACCCACTGGATCGCGGCCGGACGGCTGGCCGAGGAGTTCCCGCTGGTCGACGTACGGCCCGACGTGCTCTACGTCGACAACGGACAGTTGCTCACCTCGGCGGGGGCGGCGGCCGGCCTGGACCTGTGTCTGCACATGATCCGGCGGGACTTCGGGTCGGCGGTCGCGGCGGACGCCGCCCGGCTGTCGGTGATGCCACTGGAACGGGAGGGCGGACAGGCCCAGTTCATCGTGCACGCCCAGCCTCCCGTGCCCCGCGGCTCGCTGTTGGAGCCGGCGCTCTCCTGGATCGAGGACAACCTGGGGCGGGACCTCACCCTGGCCGCCATGGCCGCCCGGACCGGCATGAGCGAGCGCACCTTCAGTCGGCGGTTCCGGGAGCAGACGGGGACCACGCCCTTGCAGTGGCTGCTGCGCGCCCGGGTCCGTCGGGCCCAGTTCCTGCTGGAGACCACCGAGTACGGCGTCGAGCGCATCGCCACGCAGGCGGGGTTCGGCTCACCGACCGCGTTCCGGGAGCGGTTCAAGCGGGTCGCCGGGATCACCCCGCAGGCCTACCGCTCCTCCTTCCGCGGCACGCCCGCCGAAGTGCCGCGCCCCGCGGGGGTGGCGTAGGCGGCGGTCGGCGGCAGTTCACCTGCAAGGACGAGGCACCAGGGCGCGGACCACCACCGGCCCCGTCGGTCGTGCCGTCGCCCCGCCGGGCGGGGAAGATCGGCGGAACGGGTCAGCGCTCCTCCCCGCTCGGGTGAAGTACCTCCGTAGCCGGTGCCCGCCCGGGGCGGCGCCCGTTGGGCGGGCATGCGCACTCCGATAGACGCCCCGATACTGCCCGCGACCGACACCGCCATCGCCACCGTCGGCCTCCGCGCCCCCGCGGCAGCGGCGGAGACGGGGGCGCAAGCCGGTCCCGATCCGCTCCCCCGCATACGCTCCACGCTCCACGACGGTGTGCTCACCGTCACCCTGGCCGGGGAGTTCGACCACTGGTCCTGCGCTCCCATGCGCCGTCTCCTGGACGAAGGGGCCGCCCGTGGCGCCCGCCGGCTCGTCGTCGACGCGGCGCGGGTCTCGTTCTGTGATTCGGCGCTGCTGCACGTGCTGGACCGTTGGGTCCGGGCCGGTGGTTCCTGGGAGTTGGCATGCGCCTCGCACCCCGTGCGTCTGCTGCTGAGCGTCTCCCGGGCGGCCGGGGTCCCCGTCAGACGGCCGGGATAGCGGTGCCGGGCGGCCGTTCCCCGGCCGCCCGCCCGCTCCCTACGCCCGCGCCGGATCGGCGGGCGCGGATTCGGGCGCGGGCGCGGGCTCGACGACGCGGCCGTCGCGCAGTTCCACCACCCGGTCCGCGAGTTCCACCAGGGCCGGGTCGTGGGTGGCCACCAGGGCGGTGACGCCCTCGCTGCGCACCACCGCGCGCAGCAGTTCCATGATCGAGCGACCCGTCTCGGAATCCAGCTGGCCGGTGGGCTCGTCCGCGATGATCAGGGCGGGTTCATTGGCCAGTGCCCGGGCCACGGCGACGCGTTGCTGTTGGCCGCCGGAGAGTTCGCCGGGACACTGCGCCGCGTGCTCGGAGAGACCGACCAGGGCCAGGAGGGTGCGGACGCGTTCCTCGCGCTGCTTGGCCGGGACCTTTCGCATGCGCATCGGGATGCCGACGTTCTCCGCGGCGGTCAGGACCGGGATCAGCCCGAAGGACTGGAAGACGAAGCCGATCCGGTCACGGCGCAGTGCGAGCCGCCCGGATTCGTCCAGCGCGGCCAGGTCGCTCCCGTCGAGGACGACGCTGCCGCCGCTCGGTGCGTCCAGTCCGCCGACGAGGTTCAGCAGAGTCGTCTTGCCGGATCCGGATCGGCCTTTGAGCGCGACCAGTTCGCCCCTGCGAATGTCGAACGAGATGCCGCGCAGGGCGTGTACGGCCTGTTGACCGGAGCCGAAGCTCCGCCGGAGGTCCCGCACCACCACCATGGGTGCCGCGGTGTCGACCTGGTGCTGCGTCATGGTGGGCTCCCCCTCGGTTCGGCCGGCCGGCGCCGCCCGTGGGCGCCGCCCGCCTCACGGCCGTTCGACTGCTGCGACCGTTTCCCGCCGCCACATTTCGACTACTTCCGAATGTGCTCATCCGTCACATCCCTCGCGCAAGTACCTTCCGATACGCGATCGAATCTGACAACATCGTCCGCTACCCGGGCCCAGAGGTCCGGATGGGGGAGGAACAGGCACGTGATCGGCTTTGTCGTGCGCCGACTGCGCGGGCGACTGCCGCTCGCGGCCGCCGTGCTGCTGACCGTGTTCATCGCCACGACCGCGCTCAGCGCGCTGCTCGCCTTCTCCCGAGGGGTGGACGAGGCCGGCCTGCGTCAGGCGATCCACGGCCCGGGGCGGGCCCGCACCACCGTGACGCTCACCGCGGAGCATCCGACGAGCGGGCGCGCCGAGGACGACGAGGCCGTACGCGCCTTCGCCACCGGGTTGTTCGGCCGGCTGCCGGTCGACGTCCGGAGCGTGGCGCGCAGCCGTTCGTACGGGCTTCCCGGCCCCCGGGCCCCGGGTAGGGAAGCAGACCTGACCCTGCTCGCGGCCCTCGACCGGGACCGTGTGCGGCTGCTGTCCGGCGAGTGGCCCCGGCCGCTCGCGAACGCGTCCGCCCCGGTCCAGGTGGCCGTTCCCCAGGCGGCGCTGAACCGGCTCGGGTTGAGCGCCGACGCGCTGCCCGCCGAGGTCGGGCTCGACGACCGCTACGGCGGGCCCCCGCTCACGGTACGGGTGACCGGCGTCTACCGGGCGGCCGAGCCGACCGCTCCGTACTGGCGACTCGATCCGCTCGGCGGCCGGGAACTCCAGGTCGGCGCGTTCACCACGTACGGCCCCCTGCTGAGCGACGACTCCGCCTTCACCGCCGGCGGGCTCCCGCAGGACAGCCGGGCCGCCCTGCTGACCGCGGACTTCACCGCCGCCGGCGCCTCGGACATCGAGGCGGTCCGGGCCGCCGCGACCCGTCTGGACACGCACGGTCCGCTCACCATTGCGCTCGCCGCCACCGGCCTCAAGGTCAGGACCGAACTACCCGCACTGCTATCCGAGTTGACCTCGGCGCAGCGGGTCGCCCGCTCCACGTTGCTCGTCGGCGCCCTCCAGCTGGCGGTGCTCGCCGCCGCGGCCCTGCTGCTGGTCGCCCATCTGATGACCGACCGCAAGGAGGCCGAGCGGGTCCTGCTCACCGCCCGGGGCGCCTCCCGCCGCCGGCTCGGGCTGCTCACCGGCACCGAATCGCTGCTCCTGGCCCTGCCGGCCGCCGTACTGGCCCCACTCGTCACCCCGCCGCTGTTGCGCCTGGCCGGCCGGTTCGGCCCGCTGTCCGGGTTGTCCCTCGACTCCGCCGGAACCTGGTTGCTGTGGCCGGTGGCCGTGGGCTGCGCGCTGGTCTGCGTCCTGCTGACCACGCTGCCCGCCGTGTCGCGCGGGGCGGCCTCGGCCGTGCTGCGCCGGACCGGTTCCCGACAGGCCGTCGTCGCCGGCGCGGCCCGCGCCGGCGGTGACCTCGCGCTGGTGGTCCTCGCCGTCCTCGCCTACGCCCAGCTCGCCCGGTACAGCGGTGACGAGGGCCTCGCGGCGCGGCACGGGGGCCTGGGCGTGGACCCGGTGTTGGTGGCGGCGCCGACGCTCGCGCTGTGCGCGGGCACCGTGCTCGTCCTGCGGCTGCTGCCGTTCGCCGCGCGGCTGGGCGGGCGGGTCGCCGCGCGGGGCCGCGGCCTCGGCGCGGTGATCGTCGGCCGGCAGTTGGCCCGCCGCCCCAAGCGGGCCACGGGGCCCGTGCTGCTGCTGGTCCTCGCCGTCTCCAGCGGGGTCCTCGCGCTGGGACAGCACACCGCCTGGACCGACTCCCAGCGCGACCAGGCCGACTTCGTCACCGCGGGCGGGCTGCGGGTCTCCGGCAGCGACCTGTCCGCGATGGGGCGCGCCGGCCGGTACTCCACGCTGCCCGGCGGCGACAGGATGATCCCGGTGATCCGCGGCGAGCACTCCCTGCCCGGCGGACAGGCCGCCGCCGTGGTCGCGCTGGACGCCACCGCCGTCGCCGAGAGGGTCCCGCTGCGGGAGGACCTGCGGGACGGGCGCCCGATGCGCGAACTGTTCGGGCCGCTCTCCTCGGCCGCCCCCGCCGCGAACGGCATCGCCCTGCCCGGCCGGCCGAGGCGGATCGACATCGACGTGTCCCTCGACTCCGCGGGCACCCCCGGCGCTCCCGGGCTCGGCGTGCTGCTGCGCGACCGGTTCGGACTGACGTACCGGGCGCCGATGCGGCAACTCCCGGCGAGCGGCGCCACCACCGTCTCGGTCGACGTCGACGCCCTGGCCGACGCCCCGATCGGATCGGCCGCCGGCCCGCTGAGCATCGTCGGCTTCGTCGTCACGTTCTCCCCCCCGCGGCCGTACGGCTCCGACGGCCCGCGCGAGCAGGTCGGCGGGGAGGTGACGGTGCGCGGCGTCGCCGTCTCGGACACCCCGGACGGCCCGGCCGTCCGGGCGCCGGCGGCCGCGCCGGCCTGGCACCTGACGGCCCCGACCACGAAGAACGACGCTCGGGTCGGCGTGCTCCGGGAGGCCGGCGGGGCGCTGGTACGGATGCGCTACCTGGACCCGCGCGACATGACCGGCCCCGTCCAGGTCTCCGTGACCGCGGGCGGCCCGCCCGCCGCCGAGGTGCCCGGCGTCGCCACCCGCGCGTACCTGCGCGCCATCGGCGCCGACGTCGGCGATCTGTTCCCCGTCCCGCTGGGCGGCGACTCGCTGCCGGTACGGATCACCGCCGCGGTGGAGACGTTGCCCGTGGTCGGCGACACGGCCGTGGCCGTGGACCTGGCCACCCTCGGCCGACTGTTCGCCGCGCAGGGCGGCAAGCAGGTGCCCCCGACCGACGAGTGGTGGCTGCCGGCCGCCTCCGCCGACGACCCCGCGCCGGCCCGGGCCGCCGCCGCGCTGCGGGCGGGCGCGGGGGTCCAGGAGGTGCGGTTGCGCGGGGAGGTCGTCGCCGGGCTGCTCGACGACCCGCTGAGCGCCGGACCACAGGCCGCGCTCGCCGCTCTCGTGCTCGCCTGCGCGATCCTGGCGGCGATCGGTTTCGCGGCCTCCGCCGCCGCGAACGCGCGGGAGCGGTCCGGGGAGTTCGCCGTGCTGCTGGCGCTGGGCGCGCCGCGTCGGGCACTTGCTCGTACGGCCGCCGCCGAAAGCGGCGTCCTGGTCGGGCTGGGAACCGGGGTCGGTCTCGTGCTGGGGGCCGCCATCGTGCACCTGACGGTACCGCTGGTGGTGTTGACGCCCGGGGCGCGCCGGCCGGTGCCGGAGGTGCTGGTGGACCTGCCCGTGACCACGACGCTGCTGCTCGTCACGGGCATCGCCGCCGTGCCGTTGCTGTCGACCGTGTTCGGCGGCCATCGCAACCGCGACGCCCTGAGCGCAGCCGCCCGACTGCGGCACGTGGAGGACATGTGACCAGCCCGGCCCCCGCGCCGCCCCCGCACACCCGCCCCGCGCCGTGGGTGCGGACCCGGTTGCGCGCCGCGCCGCTGACCGCCCTGCTGGGGGCCGTCCTGGCGTTCGTCGCGGTGCTGTTGGCCGCCGGGCTGCCGCGCGCCCTGGACCGCGGCTCCGACCAGGCCCTGCGCTCGTTCCTGCGGGATCAGGGGCCCGGCTTCACGAGCCTGCTCGCCACCGCCCAGGCCGAGTCCGGCGCCCGTACCCCCGAGGGGCTGGACTCCGTACGGTCCCTCCTGCTGTCCCGCGTCGGCGCGGACTTCGCGGTGGCGCCCGACGGCCCCGTGTCGGGCACCCGCGCGGTCAAACCGCGCACCCTGACGAACCCGGGGCTGCCGAGCCCCTACGAAGTGCCGCCGCAGATGAACCTGCTGTACCTGCGGGACCTCTCCGCCCACACCCGACTCGTCGACGGCCGCTGGCCCGCCGGCGGCAGGCCGGACGGGCCGATCCCGATCGCCGTGTCCCAGGGCGCCGCCGACACCCTCGGGGTCAAGGTCGGCACGGTCCTGGAGCCCAGTCCCAGCATTTCGGGGCCGCTCAGCGCCGTGATCGTCGGCGTCTACCGGGTGAACGACCCGTCCGAGCCCTACTGGACCGACCTGCTGTGCGCGGCCCGTGCCTGTCTCAACGGCGCCGGCAAGCAGTACTGGCAGACCTCCGCCGCGGTCGGGGCCGACGGCGTCGACCGGCTGGCGTCCTGGGGCGAACGCGCCGAGCACTTCTGGCGGTTGCCGGTGGACACCGACAAGCTGCGGGCCGACCGGCTGCCCGCCGTCCGGGCGGCCGTCGCCTCCTATGTGGCCGGCGCCACCGCCTCCGACCTGACCGTGGCATCGCGCCGGCCCGATCTGCGGATCTCCTCACGGCTGCCCGAACTGCTCACCAGGGCCGAGGCCCGCCGGGAGGCCGCCGCGCCGCTTGCCGCGATCGGCCCCGCCGGACTCGTCGGCGTCGCGCTCGTCGTGTTCTTCCTCGCCGCCGGACTGACCGGGGACCGGCGGTCGGCCGAGTTGCGGTTGCTGATGGCCCGCGGCGGCTCGCGCTCGTCCATCGTCCGCCGGGTGCTGGCGGAGGGCGCCGTCCCGGTGCTTCCCGCGGCCGCGCTCGCGACGGCCGCCGCCGTGTTGCTGTTGCCCACGCCCCGGTTGCTGCCGACCCTCCTCGGCGCGTCGGCGGTCACGCTCGTGCTCCTGTCGGCCTTTCCCGTACGGGCCTTCGTACTGCTGTCGCCGCCCCGGCCGCCCGCCCCGCGCCGTCGACTCGTCGCCGAGCTGTTGGTGGTCGTCGCGACCGGCGCGGCGGTCTTCGAGGTCCGCGACCGCGGCGTCGCCCCGGCCGGGCAGGGAGTCGACCCGCTGCTCGTCGCCGCCCCGCTGCTGCTCGCGCTCTCCGGCGGGCTGCTGCTGGCCCGGCTCCAGCCACCGCTCGTCGGGGCACTGGCACGGATGGTGGGCCGCCGTCGCGGTGTGGTGGGCTTCCTCGGGGCGACCCGCGCCGCCCGCGGCGGCGGGGACCGCGCACGGCCCCCGGTGCTGCCTCTGCTCGCGCTGCTGCTCGCCGTCACCACCGGCGGATTCGGCGCCACCGTGCTGAGCGGGGTGGAGTCCGCCCGGACGCGGGTGGCCCGGCTCGAGGTGGGCGGCGACGCCCGGATCTCGTCGCCCGCCGGCGTACCCCTCTCGAAGGCCCTCGCCGAGGCGGCCGAGGAACTGCCCGGTGTACGGACCTCCCTCACCCTGTGGGCGGACGCCGACGCCTTCGTCTTCGACACCGACCGGGGTTCCGTCAAGGCCACGGTGGTCGTCGCCGACCCGGTGGCCTACGCCGAGATCTCCCGGACCGTCGGACGTGGACGCTTCGATCCCGCGCTGCTCGCCGGCGGCTCCCCCGATGCCGTCCCCGCGCTGTTCAGCGAGGACCTGGTGGGGAAGGTCACCGACGGCGCCCACCGCGTGCGCTTCGCCAACGGCGAGGAACTGCGCGCGCGACCCGTCGCCCGGATCGACGGCACGCCCCTGCTGCCGGGCTCCGGCAAGGGCGTCGTCGTGCTGCCGGCCGGCGCGGCCACCGCCGGGATCCCCAAGGGCGCCCCGCCCACCCATTGGCTCGCGGTGGGACGGATCGACGACGAGGGCCTGCGCGAGGTGGTCCGGGCCCACGCCGGCCCGGCGGCCGACGGCCACCTCGTCCGCACGAGCGCGGCCACCGTCGCGAAGCTCGCCGACGATCCCCTCCAGCGGTCCGTGAGCCGGCTGTTCTGGGCCTGCGTGGCCGGCGCGGCGGCCTTCGCGTCACTGGCCGTCCTGTTCACCCTGGCCCGGGCCACGCCCGAACGCGCCGCGCTGCTGGCCCGACTGCGCACCATGGGCCTGCGGCCCCGGCAGGGCGTGGCGCTGATCCTGGTGGAGTCGTTGCCGCAGGCGGTCACGGCCGCGTTCGGCGGCGCTCTGGTGGCCCTCGCGGCGGTCGCCCTGATGGGCCCGGCGGTGGACCTGACGACGCTGGTCGGCTCCTCGGTTCCCACCGGGCTGGGGGTCCTCGTGCGGCCCGTGCTGGCGCAGGCGGCGGGTCTGGCCGTGCTGGTGGTCCTGACCGTGCTCGCCGAGGCGGCGTTGTCCGGCCGGCGCCAGATCACCACCGAGTTGAGAGCGGGAGACCGACGTTGAACACCGAAGCCCCCACCTTCGAGGAACTGCGCCGCAAGGCGCTGGCCGCCGCCGAGCCCCCCGGTCACGATCCGTCCCACGCCATCGTCTGCGACCGGTTGGTCCGCATCTTCAGCTCCGACGGGGTCGAGGTGCAGGCCCTGCAGGGGCTGGAGCTGACCGTGACCCGGGGGGACCTGATCGCGCTGGTCGGCGCGTCCGGCAGCGGGAAGTCGACGCTGTTGAACATCCTGGCGGGCCTGGACGTGCCGACGGCGGGCAAGGCCACCGTGGGCGGCCACGACCTGCTGGAGATGTCGGCACGGGAGCGGCTGCGCTACCGGCGCGAGACCGTCGGGTTCGTCTGGCAGCAGACCGCCCGCAATCTGCTGCCCTTCCTGACGGCCGCCCAGAACGTGGCGCTGCCGCTGCAGTTGAAGGACGGCGGCGGGCGCGCGGCCCGCAAGC
Source organism: Streptomyces sp. NPDC102278 (assembly GCF_044766345.1). Classification (NCBI taxonomy): domain Bacteria; kingdom Bacillati; phylum Actinomycetota; class Actinomycetes; order Kitasatosporales; family Streptomycetaceae; genus Streptomyces; species Streptomyces sp. NPDC102278. The sequence continues at coordinate 458,500 of NZ_JBIWLV010000002.1, forward strand.
GGCAGACCGCGAGGGTCGCCGAACTGTTGGCGGCCCTGGAGATCGGCGATCTGGCCGGGCGGCGGCCGGAGCGACTGTCCGGCGGCCAGCAGCAGCGCGTGGCCATCGCCGTCGCCATGGCCAACGACCCGGCGGTCCTGCTGGCGGACGAGCCGACCGGCGAACTGGACTCCGAGACCGGCGCCGCGATCTTCGAGGCCTTCCGTACCGTGAACAAGGAGCTCGGGGCGACCGTGGTGATCGTGACGCACGACCCGATGGTGGCGGGGGAGGTCCGCCGCACGGTGGCCATCCGGGACGGTCGCACCAGCAGTGAGGTCTTGCGTCGCACGGTCATCGACGAGCACGGCGCGGAGTCCGTGAGCGAGCGCGAGTACGTGATGCTGGACCGCACCGGGCGGGTGCAACTCCCGTACAAGTTCCTGGAAGCGCTGGGCATGGAGCACCGGGTGGCGGTCGACCTCGCGTCCGACCACATCGAGGTCCGCCGCGACGACGCGCAGGACGCACCGGACACGCAGGACGCACCGCACGCTCAGGACGCACCGCACGCACCGGACGCCGGCTGACGCGCCCCGCCCCGAGCGCCGCCGCGGGTGCGTGCGTCACTTCCGTGGGCCGGGTGTCGTTAGGCGCTCGGGGTTGACTCGGGGGGCGAAGGGATGACGGAATGCGGCAGTTTCCTCTGGAGATGCACACCTTGGCGCCCGGAAGGGTGGTCGAGTGGCGTTTGCGGTCCACGGCGGCGGCGCAGGACGCCGACCGGGGCGATCCGTCGGGCAGGAGGGCGTCCTTCAATCAGGACAAGCACTTCACCGTCGCCGAGGAGAGCCGTGCGGCCGACGATCCGGTCGCGTCCTGGATCGCGGTGACCTTCGAGGTCGAGGGGCCGCTCGACGAGTCGGCGCTCAGTCGGGCGCTGTTGGCCTTCGTGGCGCGTCACGAGGTGCTGCGCTGCGAGTTCCGCCGGCTGGCCGGCGAGCTGGCCTGCGCGCCGCTGGCCGCGGACGAACTGGCCCTCGAAACGGCGGAGGTGGGTGCCTTCGACACCTCCGAGTCGCTGCGCGGTTTCCTCGTCGAACGGTTCCGACGCAGCATCGACACCCTGTCCTGGCCGCTGTTCACCATGGGCGCCGTGTTGCGCGAGGATTCCGCCACGGTCTACCTCGCCTTCGACCACATCGTGTGCGACGGCATGTCGATGCCGATCGTGGTGCACGAGGTGGAGACGGAGTACGAGGCGCTGTGTCGGGGCGAGAGCTCCGGACTGCCCGCCACCGCGCCCAGCTATCTGGACTTCGCCGAGGAGCAGCGGCGCCGGTACCTGTCCATCGGCGCGGACGACGAACGCCTGAACTACTGGAAGTCGTTCATCGAGCGCAACGGGGAGTTCTTCCCGCGGTTCCCGCTCGACCTCGGCGTGCGGCCGGACCGGATGTACCCGATCGTCAACGAGGCGTCGCCGCTCCTGGACGCCACCGAGGCGGAGGTCTTCGAGAAGTCCTGTCTGGCGGTCGGCGGCAAGCCGTTCATGGGGCTGCTCGCGTCGGTCGCCGTGTGCCTGCGGGAGGCCGGCGGGCCCGGTGTGTACCGCGGGTTCATGCCGGTCAGCGAGCGCGGTCGGGACGCCTGGACCAACTCGGTGGGCTGGTTCGTGAACACCATGCCCATCGAGTTCGACGCCTCGCCGGGGAGGGACTTCACCCAGGTGATGACGCAAGTGCGGGCCGGTTTCGGGGAGATGATCCGGCACATCGACGTGCCGTTCGTCAGGGCCTGGGAGTTGCTGGCGCCCGAGGAGTTCGCCGCGCGCTCGTGGCCGTACCCGGTGAACTTCTTCTCGTACATCGACATGCGCAAGTGCCGGGGCTCCGAGCGGCACGACGAGTGGCGGCCCACCTCCCACGTGTGGTCGGCGCGCGCGAACGGCGCCTGCTCCTGGTTCCAACGCGACGCGGACGGACTGCACATGAACTCCATCTACGTGGACACGGCGGCGGCCCGTCGCACGATGGGCGACTTCCAGGGGGCCCTGCGCCAGACGGTGCGCGACATCGCCCTCACCGGCGGGTTCCGCCGCCCGATCGCGCTCACCCCGCCCCGTCTGCCGGTCCGGCCCCGCGTCCAGGCCTGAGGCCCGCCCGGCGCAGCAACAGGGTGCGCTCGCCGGCGTTGCGCGTCAGGGAGGCGGCCCGCTCGAACTCGGCCCGGGCCTCTTCCCCGCGACCGAGGCGCTCCAACAGATCGCCCCGCACGCTCGGCAGCAAGTGGTAGGTGGCGAGGGCCGGTTCGGCCGCCAGGGCCTCGACCAGGGGCAGGGCGGCCTCGGGTCCCTCGGCCATGGAGACGGCGACGGCCCGGTTCAGTTCCACGACGGGGGACGGGATCAGCACGACGAGCCGCCCGTACAGCGCGGCGATCGTCGGCCAGTCGGTGTCCTCGTACCGGACGGCCGCGGCGTGACAGCCGGCGATGGCGGCCTGGACGGAGTACGGGCCGGTGCCCGCGCGGCGCAGTGCGGCGACACCGCGCCCGATGAGCATGCGGTCCCAGCGGGCCCGGTTCTGGTCGGCGAGCAGTACCGGCTCGCCGTCGGGGCCGGTGCGGGTGGCGATCCGGGATGCCTGGAACTCCAGGAGTGCCACCAGCCCGTGCGTCTCGGTCTCCTCGGGCATCAGAGCGGCCAGTACGCGGGCCAGCCGCAGCGCGTCCTCGCACAGCGCCGGGCGGACCAGGTCGTCCCCGGCGGTGGCCGAGTAGCCCTCGTTGAATACGAGGTAGATCACCTCCAGCACGGAGGCGAGTCGCTGCTCGCGGTCGGCGCCGTACGGAACCTCGAACGGCACCCCGGCCCCGGCCAGCGACCGCTTCGCCCGGACGATGCGCTGGGCGACGGTCGACTCGGAGGTGAGGAAGGCGCGGGCGATCTCCTGCGTGGTCAGCCCGCCCATCAGACGCAGGGTGAGCGCGACCCGGCCCTCCGTCCTCAGCACCGGATGACAGGCGGTGAAGATCAGCCGCAGCAGATCGTCGTCGATGTCCTGCGGCCCCGTCGGCTCGTCGGGCGGCGGTACGTCCTCCAGGGTGCGGCCCACTTCGGCGAGTTTGCGGGCGTAGGCCTCTCTGCGGCGGACCAGGTCGATCGCGCGGCGCTTGGCGGTCGTCGCCAACCAGGCGCCCGGCCGGTCCGGAACGCCCTCCACGGGCCACTGCTCCAGTGCGGCGACCAGGGCGTCCTGCGCGATCTCCTCCGCGATGCCGACGTCGCGCACGATGCGCGCCACACCGGCGATGATGCGCGCGGACTCGATCCTGTACACCGTTTCGACCGCTCGGGTCGTACTCACTGCCGTCACGGCCACCCATCAGAGCAGCCGTGACGAGGCAGGGCAAAAAGGACGCCGCGAACGCGGCCGGGTCAGCCCTCGATCTCGCGGAGCTCGGCGCCAACCGTCCAGTCGTCGGGGTGGATCTCCAGGAACCGCTTGGTCCATTCCAGGGCCTCGGCCTTGTCCTTGCACTGCATGAGGGCGTAGCCGCCGATGACCTCCTTGGTCTCGGTGAAGGGGCCGTCGGTGTAGCTGAGCTTGCCGCCGGACCAGGTGACCCGGGTGCCCTTCGCGGTGGGGAGCAGCCCCGCGGTGTCGAGCATGACCCCGGCCTTGGTGATCTCCTCCATCAGGGCGCCCATCCGCTGCTCGAACTCGGGGGTGAAGCCGTCGGTGGGCAGGTTCTGCTCGTCGATGCGGATCATCGAAAGGAAGCGCGGCACGGTGACTCCTCGGTCGGGAGGGCGGGGGCTGTCCCTGCCTCTCACCCCTGCGTCGAACGGGAGACACCCGAATCGACAGTTCCGGGAAAACTTTCTTCGGGAGGGTTCGGGATCGTCGCGAGCCCCCTGATCCGCGTTCTCGCCGGCTCTTCGGGCCGGGGGCGGCAGGCAGGGCCGCTCCCGCCCGGGTCGGACCGGAGCCGGGCAGGAGTCGGACCCGGGTCGCACCCGGGTCGGGCCCGGGTCGCACCCGGTCGGACCGGATGAGGGCGGGAGCCGGCCTGGACGCCGAAGCCGTACTCGTGAGTAGGATCGCTGCCCCCGAACCCTCCGAGAGGACCCCCGATGCCGCGCACCCCCTCCTCGCCCCTGCTGCTCGCCGGTCTGTTGGTCGGCGCGGCCGTGGCGCACACGGTCGCGCCGAAGCAGTTCGACGCGACGGTTCCGCGCTCCCTGCCCGGCAGCCCGCGCCAGTGGACGTACGCGTCCGCCGTCGTCGAGTTGGCGCTGGCCGCCGGGGTCGCGCACCCGCGCACCCGGCGCGTGGCGGCGAGGGCCACGGCGGCGTTCTTCGTCGGCGTCTTCCCCGCGAACGTGAAGCTGGCCGTCGACGCCCGGCGCCGGTCCCCCGCCGTCCGGGCCGCCGCCCTGGCGCGGCTGCCGCTCCAGGTGCCGTTGGTGCTGTGGGCCCGCAAGGTCGGCCGCGCGGCCGCGACCGACCTGACGACCTGACATCCGGAAAGGCCGCCGCATCCGAACGCGGCCCGTCGCCGGAAGTGCTCCACAGAGCCCCCGGTCACACGTCGGCGGATCGGGGGCTCGCCCGGTCAGGGGCTGTCGCCCGACCAGTCCCAGTGGTCCGGGTCTGCCGGTCGGCGACGGTAGTGGGCGCGCCCGCCCGCCCCGTAGCGGCCTATCTCGGTGGGCAGGCGGGCCTCTTCGGCCAGTCGGGGACCGCTCCAGCCGGTGATGTCGAGGAGCAGCCCGTCGAGGGGTCCGCCCACGAGCTCGCCGTAGACGTGCCCCGGGCGCGGGCCCGGGTCGGGGTCGTCGTGGTCGGCGCCGTAGACCCGGCGCCGCAGCATCCTGTCGTCCATCCACCCAGGTTGACAGGCCCCACTGACAACGGGCCTGGTCAGCAGCCTTCCAGGAGGGCCTGCCCACGTCCTCCCCCGGTGCCGCGCCGGCGGAACCATCGAGTCCCGTAGGGTTTCCGCCGGCCCGTCGGGCCGTCCACCCTTCGCGACGCAGGAGCGCAGCACATGGCACGTCTGGTACATCAGCCACGCGAGGACCAGGAGTTCGACTTCATCCTGGGCATGGCTCCGGGGGCGGTCCTCGCCTGCTTCATCGGCACCTGGCCCAAGGCCGTCGAGGCCTGCCGAGCGATGGACGTACTGGTCGCGGAGGCGGCGCAGGAGTTCGGGGCGCGACTGACCGTCGTGCGGACCGACATGACGCGTTGCCCCGAGGCGACGAAGCGCCACGAGGTCACCGGCGCGCCCACCGTCGTCGTCGTCCGGGACGGCCGGACGGTGGCGAGCCACGCCGGGCCGATGGCGCGCGAGGAGCTCAAGGCCTTCCTGGACGCCCACGTCTGAGCGTCGACGGGTGCCTGCGGGGCCGTTCGGGTGACCTCGGACGGTCTGGCCGAAAGTGGTATGGGTGAGATAGGTGCCTCAGGCATGTAATGGAGTCCGGCAAGACGGAACCATCGTTCGCGAGGTGCTGCATGTCAGAGACCGTTGCCTTTCCCCAGGACCGAACCTGTCCCTACCACCCGCCGACCGCCTACGAGCCGCTGCGGGCGGCCCGGCCGCTCTCCCGGGTCACCCTCTTCGACGGCCGCTCCGTGTGGGTGGTCACCGGCCACGCCGAGGCGCGTGCCCTGCTCTCCGATCCCCGGCTCTCCTCCGACCGGCTGAACTCGGACTTTCCCGCCCCGACCGAGCGGTTCAAGGGGCTGACGGGGCGGCGCACCGCCCTCCTCGGGGTCGACGACCCGGAGCACAACACCCAGCGCCGGATGCTGATCCCGAGCTTCACCCTGAAGCGGACCGCCGCCCTGCGGCCCGCGATCCAGCAGACCGTGGACCGGTTGATCGACGAGATGACGGCGGCCGGTTCGCAAGCGGAGCTGGTCGGCGCCTTCGCGCTCCCGGTGCCGTCCATGGTGATCTGCGCCCTGCTCGGAGTCCCCTACGAGGACCACGAGTTCTTCGAGGGCCAGTCCCGGCGGTTGCTGCGGGGCCCGGGCGTCGCCGACGTCGAGGAGGCCCGCCGACAGCTCGACGACTATCTGACGGACCTGATCGCCCGCAAGCGCGCCACCCCCGGTGACGGGTTGTTGGACGAGCTCATCGCCCGGCGGCTGGAGACCGGTGAGACGGACGTCGAGGAGCTGGTGGCGCTGGCCGTGATCCTGCTCGTCGCGGGTCACGAGACCACCGCGAACATGATCTCCCTGGGCACGTTCACCCTGCTGCGGCACCCCGGGCAGTTGGCGGAGCTGCGCGCGGATCCGTCGCTGATGTCGGAGGCGGTGGAGGAGCTGATGCGGTTCCTGTCGATCGCCGACGGCATGTTGCGGGTGGCCACCGAGGACATCGAGGTGGGCGGGGTCACGATCGGCCCCGGCGACGGGGTGATCTTCTCGACCTCGGTCATCAACCGCGACGAGTCGGTGTTCGATCAGCCGGACGACCTGGACTGGCATCGGCCCGCCCGACACCACCTGGCGTTCGGTTTCGGCATCCACCAGTGCCTGGGGCAGAACCTGGCCCGCGCCGAGATGGAGATCGCCCTGGGCACGCTCTTCCGGCGGTTGCCCGGGCTGCGGTTGGCGGCCGAGCCGGACCGGATTCCCTTCAAGCCCGGGGACACCATCCAGGGCATGATCGAACTGCCCGTGGCCTGGTGAGCGGCGTGCGGATCTCCATCGACCACGATGTCTGCATCGGCGCGGGACAGTGCGCGCTGACCGCGCCGACGGTGTTCACGCAGGACGACGACGGTCTGAGCGAGGTGCTGGCCGGACGGGAGGACGGCGCCGGCAGCCCGCTCGTCCGGGAGGCCGCGCGGGCCTGCCCGGTGGCGGCCATCTCCCTGGAGGACGCCTGAGGGTCCCGGCCGGCGGACCCGGCCGGCCAACCGGCCCCGCCCGGCCCACCGGCCGGTCCCCGGTTCGACGACGGGGACGCCGGTCGGGCGGGCTCGGTCGCTACGAGCGGAGCGCCTCGACCGCGCGCCCCTCCAGTTCCAGGCAGGCGTCCACGTGCTCCGCGCAGGCGTCGAACAGGGCCCGTCGGGCGTCGGCGTCGGATGCCGGATCAGAGGCGCGCGCCAGTTCGGCGAGAGCGGACCAGTGCCCGGCGGACTCCCGGAAGAGTTCCGCCGCCTCCGGCCGCCCGACGAGGTCGAGGAAGTCCGCGTACAGCGGCCGGGTGGCGCCCGGGGCCGTCCACTCCTCCTCCAGGCAGGCGTAAAGCCGGCCGGTGCCGGCCGCGAAGGCCTCGGGGGAAGCACCGAAACGGCGCTCCCAGCCCGCCTGCGTGGTCCTGTCGCGCAGCTGCGCGGCGAACTTCTCCATGCCGGTGAAGCCGAAGTTGACGTCGAACTGGTTCCCGAGCACCGGGCCGGTCAGGTGGGTGACGGTGGCGGCGATCGCCCCGTCGACGTCCGGCTCCCCCTCCGGCGGACCGGTGGGCACGATCAGCTGGTGGCGGCCCTTGCGGTGGGCGGTCCAGGCCGCCCCGAACTCCTCGCGGTCGATCCGGTGCGGGGTCTTGGCCCCGTCCTCGATCAACAGGTCGTCGCCGTCGTACCCGGCGATGACGACGGTGTACGGGTCGGCGCCGGTCATCTCGGCCTCGGGGTCGGGCTCGTGCCAGGGCAGCGAGGAGCGGTCGACGACGCAGAAGGCGGGCTGCCCCTCGTCGAGCGCGGCGCGGACCCGGCCCCAACGGGGCTTCATCGCGCGGGTGGCGTCGTACGGGACGCCCAGGCGGCCGAGGGCGACCTGCACCCAGGGCTCGGGGTGGGACTGGGCGACGATCGTCGCGATCGGCGTGCGCCCGGCGTACTCGAAGACGAAGTACATGAAGCCGATCCCGCCGGCCAGGCCCGCGACCAGTTCCTCGTCGTGGGCACTGCCCAGGGCGTGGCGGATCAGGGAGGCCTCGCGGTGGCGTCCGGTGCCGAAGTCTTCGTACACGAGCACAGTCATGCGGCCAGCCTAGCCGCGCGATCACCGGCTCCCGACCGGGCTACTTCCTGTACAGTTGTCCAGGAAATCAACCAAGGGAGAGCACGTGCACACGGTCGCTCAGGTCCTCATCGGCGCGGTCGCCGCACTGCACGTCTATTTCCTGGTCCTGGAGATGTTCCTGTGGCAGCGGCCGCCCGGCCGGGCCCTGTCGGGGTTCGACGCGGACACCGCCCGCCTCACGGCGCCGCTCGCGGCCAACCAGGGGCTCTACAACGGCTTCCTGGCCGCGGGCCTGGTCTGGTCGCTGGTCATCGACTCGCTCGCCACGCAGGTCTTCTTCCTCGTCTGCGTGATCGTCGCGGGCGTCTACGGCGCCGCGACGGCCAACCGCCGGATCCTGCTCGCCCAGGCCCTGCCCGGCGCCCTCGCCCTCGGCGCGGCGCTGTCGGCCGCGTGAGCCCCGCGTGAGCGCGCAGCACTCCGGTCCGGGCGCCGGCGACGGCCGGCCGGGCACGAGGGAGCCGCGCGCGCAGGACCCCCGGACCGCGCGCACCAAGGCCCGCCTGCGCGAGAGCCTGCTCGCCGCGTGCGAGGACCGCCCGCTGTCCGAGGTCGGGGTCTCGATGGTGGTCCGCCGGGCGGGAGTCGGGCGCGCGACGTTCTACCTGCACTACGAGGACCTCACCGCGCTGGCGGTCGACGCGTGCGCCGACGTCGTGCACGCGGCGGTCGACGCCCTCCACGCCTGGCAGGGCACACCGGGCGCGCTCCCCCCGGCCGGTCCCCCGGCGGCGCTGGCCGAGTTCCTCGCGGACGCGGCGACCCGCGGCCCTCTCCACCGGGCGCTGCTCCTCCCGGGCGGCGGCGGCCCGCTGGGCGACCGCCTGTACGGCGAGCTGCGGGCCCGGGCCCGGGCCGAGCGCGAGGCGGTGGGCGCCCCGCGCCCCGACCTCGTCGCGTGCGCGGTGGCCGCCACCTTCACCGGCGTCCTCGCGGACTGGCTGCACGGGCGCATCCCGGACCGCGACCCGGCCGAACTCGCGAACCGGCTCTGGCCGCTCCTCCTCGCCCTGCACCGGGCGGGGTAGGCGGACCGGTTCCACCACCGGACACACGCGTGAGCCCCGCCGGTGGGACCGGCGGGGCTCACGCTCACGGGCGGTCGGCCGCGTGAAGCGGTACTAGAGGGTGGTCACCTGCTCCGCCTGCGGACCCTTGGGGCCCTGGGTGACGTCGTACTCGACCTTCGCGCCCTCGGCCAGCTCCTTGAAGCCGGTCGTCTGGATGGCGGAGAAGTGCACGAACACGTCAGGACCGCCGTCGTCCTGCTGGATGAACCCGAACCCCTTCTCCGAGTTGAACCACTTCACGATGCCTCTTGCCATCAGTACTGATCCTTCACAACGTTCCACTCGGGCCGCACGTGCGGCCGTCTCGATAGTGCCCACCCGTCACCCTCGACACACTCCAGGCGCGGCCAACCGGGTCGGTTCGAACTTCTGGCCGGGTTGTCCGTGGCGTGAGTGAGCGACATCGGACCGGACGGTCAGGAGCGGCCGTCACCCGCTGACAGCGACACCACCGGTCGGGCCGCGAGGACGCTCGCGCCGGCCCGTCGGGGTCCGCCGGCCCGGCAGCCCAGGCAGTCGGCGTGACCGGTGCGTGCGGCGGTGTCGCGGACGCGCCAGTCCCACTCGGACTCGGGGCGGGGTCCGCTCGGTTTGCCCCAGCCGGCGAGGTGCAGGAGCCAGGTGACGACTCCCGCCACCGCGACCAGGGCGAGCCCCAGCCAGATCCCCGGGGCCCAGGCGGCGCAGAAGGCGGCGCCGGCTCCGGTGGTGCCCAGCAGGGCGAGGGTCGTGCCGGTCCAGCCGGCCACGGTGTGGCCCATGTCTACGTGGCCGTGGGCGCTCATGATTCTCCCGGGAAAGGGGCGGCAGTAGGCTCGGAACAGGATGACTTACCTCACAAAGTAAGCATCTCACGAGCTAAGTTACTTAGATGCTAAGGAGAAATCGCGTGCAGGGCAAGCCCCGCCCCGCGGCCTCGGCCGCGGAGGCGATCTCGCGCATGGACCGGTACGTCGCCCTCGGCGTGATCGGTCAACAGGAGGTGGCGCAGCTCCTCGGGATCAACGTGACCGACCTGACCTGCCTGGGCCACGTCCTGGGCGCCGGGGAGACCCCCCTGTCCGCCGGTGAACTGGCCGAACTGACGAACCTCACCACCGGCGCCGTCACCGGGGTGCTCAACCGCCTGGAACGGGCCGGTTACGCGCACCGGCGGCCCGATCCGGGTGACCGGCGCCGGGTCCGGGTGGTACCCGATCCGTCGGCGGCCGCCCGGATCTTCGCCGTGTACCAGCCCTTCTACGACCGTCTCAACTCGGTGTTCGCCGAGTACACCCCCGACGAGATCGCGGTGATCGCGGACTGGTTCGGGCGGGCGGCGGTGGAGGCCCGCGCCCATCTGGCCCAGGTCCGGTCCGGGGAACTGGGCCCGCTCAGCCCATAGGACCGGCTGGTAAAATGGGTGGGAAACGTGAAGCGCGGGCCCTTCGCCCGGTGCGGACGTGCACGACGAGCCGGGGCCCGTACCGAGGGGTACGGGCCCCGGCTCGTTGTCGTCCGCCCTCACGTTCCCCGCTCGCGTTGTGTTCTCTTCACGGAAGGTTCTGCATGAAGAACCCGTCGGCTCATGGGCGTTTCGGCATCAAGCCCGGCGCCAGGACAGGCAGCAAGTCCGGGGCCAAGGGCTCCGGCAAGGCCCCTCGGACCCTCGGTCCGCAGGGCGAGTTCTCGATGCCCCGGACCGTCAGCCCGGCGCTCCCGCCGGTGACGTCGTTCGCGGAGCTCGACCTGCCCGCCGAGCTGGTGAAGACGATGGCCGACCTGGACGTGCGCGAGCCGTTCCCGATCCAGGCCGCCACCCTCCCCAACTCCCTCGCCGGTCGGGACATCCTCGGGCGCGGCCGGACCGGGTCCGGCAAGACCCTCGCCTTCGGTCTGGCATTGCTGGCGCGCACGGCGGGACAGCGGGCCGACCCGAAGCGGCCGCTCGCGCTGATCCTCGTACCGACGCGCGAGCTGGCCCAGCAGGTGACCGAGGCCCTGGCCCCGTACGCCGAGGCCCTCGCGCTGCGGATGGCCACCGTCGTGGGCGGCCTGTCCATCGGCCGGCAGACCGGCACCCTGCGCACCGGCGCCGAGGTGGTCGTGGCGACGCCCGGACGCCTGAGCGACCTGATCGGACGCAAGGACGTGCACCTGGAGCGGGTGCGGATCACCGTCCTCGACGAGGCGGACCAGATGTGCGACCTGGGCTTCATGCCGCAGGTCACCGAGCTGCTGGACCAGGTGCACCACGCCGGCCAGCGGATGTTGTTCTCGGCCACCTTGGACCGCAACGTGGACCAGTTGGTGCGCCGCTACCTGAAGGACCCGGTCTCGCACTCGGTGGACCCCCAGTCGGCCTCGGTCGGCACGATGGACCACCACGTGCTGCACATCCACGCGGCCGACAAGGTCGCGGCCGCGACGGAGATCGCCGCGCGGGAGGGTCGGGTGCTGATGTTCCTCGACACCAAGCACGGCGTCGACCAGTTCGTGAAGCACCTGCGCGCCATGGGCGTACGGGCCGAGGGGCTGCACAGCGGGAAGTCCCAGCCGCAGCGCACCCGCACGCTGGGGCAGTTCAAGGACGGGCTGATCGGCGTACTCGTCGCGACCAACGTCGCCGCCCGCGGCATCCACATCGACGACCTCGACCTGGTCGTCAACGTGGATCCCCCGGCCGACAGCAAGGACTACCTGCACCGGGGCGGCCGGACGGCCCGTGCGGGCGAGTCCGGCAAGGTCGTCACCCTGGTCACGCCGAACCAACGGCGGGACATCGTGCGCCTGATGGCCGACGCGAAGATCCGCCCGACCATCACCCAGGTCCGCTCGGGCGAGGCCGCGCTCAGTCGGATCACCGGCGCGAAGGCTCCGTCCGGGGTACCGCTCGCCGGCGCGGCGCCGACCGACGCGAAGGGGCGGCCCAGCGGGACGGACCTCGGTTTCCGGGGCATCGGCACCCGCCCCGGGCGACCCGGGAAGGGCAAGGAGTCCCGTAAGACCGTCGAGGCCAGGCAGCAGGCCGAGGCCCGGCGCGCCGCACGGGTCCGCAAGGGTCTCTGACCCCGGACCCCGCCGAGCGGCGCCGACGAGCGACACCGACGTCGTCCCGGCCGACAGGCCACCGACCGGGACGACGCGGGTCAGCCCTCGGGGAGCCGGCGCAGGCGCTGGGCGGCGGCGTTGCGCACCCGGCGGGTACGGGCGGCCGAGGCGAGCAGATGGAGAGCCTCGTATGAGGTGAGCAGCGCGACGGCGGTCCGCTGGCACCAGTCGGAGGCGCCGGTGAGTTGCTGCGGTGACCAGGGCTCGCCGACGGTGATCGACTTCAGCAGGTTCCACTCGTGGAGCCTGCGCACGGGGAAGACCCGGCCGCGCAGCACGTCCTCCATGGCCCGCGCCCAGCCGGGGAACCGTTCGTCGTCCAGCAGCTTCACGGCCCTGCGGTCGAGGTGGGTGACCACCGCGCTCTCCGCGGTGACCGGGTCCCCGTCGCGCAGCACGGCGGCCACCACCCCGGCCTCGTCCGGCTGCCCGGCCGCGGCGGCCAGGGAGTCCAGGTGGCGGGTGTACGACCGGTACTCGGGCGCGGTCGACTCCTCGGCCGGGTCCGCCGGAGCGGCCTCCGGCGCCCGGTGCGGCTGGTTCTCGCTTCTCCCCATGACGTCCATTCCACACGACACCCGTGGCCCCCCGGGTCCCAGGGTGGCTTCCGGGGCCTGGAGCGCGGGTGGAGGATCAGCGGGCCGCACGGGCCGCTTCGGGGGCGAGGAGCAGCGCCTCGGCGCCGACCGGGCGGTATCCGGCGGCCTGGAAGGCGCGGATGCTGCGGGCGTTCCCGGCGGCCTGCTGGGACCAGACGGGGGCCCCGTCCGGGACCAGGTGCCGGGCGGCGGTCGCCAGGGCCCGACCGAGGCCCTTGTGGCGCACGTCCTCGTCCACCTCGATCGCCGCCTCCCAGCGGTCGGCGATCCCGCGCCCGAGGACGAGTACGCCGCCCTCCGCCGACCAGACCCGTATGTCGTGCCGTCGTCGCCGGGCCCGGACGACCCGGGGGTGATCCGGATCGGCGATCTCGGACAGCTCCAGTGGCGGCGGGCCGTCCAGCGGACCGGCGACGGTGAGCAGGTCGATGGTGTCGTGGCCGCGGCCGGTGCGGTCGAGGAAGGCGGCGAGGAAGCGCGGGTTCATGGTGGCGGCGAGGCCGTCGCAGGTGAGGGCGGCGAGGGTGGAGCGGACCCACTCCGGGTCCTCGTCGGTGAACACGACGGAGTGGGCGGTGAAGGCGAGGACGCCCGCGTCACGACCACGCTCCTGCGGGACGACGGTCGTACCGCCGTCGGGCGGCGGGAAGTGACCGTCGGCCGCCGCGTCGAGTATCCGCGTCAGGCTCGGACCCATGGTCGTGCTCGCTCTCCGGCCCGTCAGACCTGTTGGCAGAGGAAGGACTTGACGGAGATCATGTCAGGGGCTCCGCGGCCGGGTCGGGGCGGGTCGGGCGGCGTCGCCCCGGCCTTGCTCCGGTACCGGCGCCCAATCAGCGTTCGTGGGCCTCGTGCCCGCCGGCGCCCTGCCGGCCCTCGTGTCCCGGTTCGGGCAGCGGCGCCCCCGTCTCCAGCAGGGTCTTGAGGCTGGAGGCGAGCATCGGCCAGGCCCGCCCGCACATGCCGATGAGGGTGCCGCCCGGCGCGAAGCCCTCGTGGCGGATGGTCAGTCGCGCCAGGGTGTCCCCGACCGGCTCGATCTCGTACGTGACCTCCGTGCGCGGCTCGTCGGCCAACTCGGCCCGCAGCTCCTCCGCGACACCCGCGGAGGCGGCCCACTGCGGGGTGAAGGTGTGCCAGGTGTAGGAGAGCCGGCGGTTCGGTACGCACTCGAGGACCACCTGGGCCGGATCGCTGGTGCGGGCACCCCGCTCGACCCAGGCCATCGTCGAGCCCACCGCCCAGTCGGTCTCGAAGCTCAGGCCCCAGTAACGGCGGGTCAGGGCCGGCTCGGTGAGGGCCTGCCAGACCCGATCGGGGTCGGCCTGGATGTAGAGGGTGTAGGTGATCGCGCTGTCGCTCATGCCCCCATGCTGGGGGACCGCGCACCTCGGGGGCCGGATTTTCCCGAACTCGGGGCCGAACGGTCACCAGCGGATGCCCTCCGGGGGGAGTTCCGTGGGCGGGGTGCGCGGCGGGGCGGGCAGGCGCAGGTGGGTCCGGGCGGCGTGCACGGCGGCGAGTTCCTCGTGTCCGGCGGGCCCCCAGTCGTGGAGCTCGCGGACCTGTTCGGGCGTGGCCAGGAGCCGGGCGTACGCCGGGTCCCGGCTCGGGAGCACGGCCGTGAGGCGGGCCGCACCGCGGGCGTGGGCGCCCTGGTCGCCGTGGCGGTGGCCGATCGGGACCGGCCCCGCGGTGGGTTCGGCCGCGGGGCCCGGCAGGTGGGCGGCCCCGGTGGCCCGGGCGATCAGCAGCAGGACCCGGCCGTCCGGCGCGAACAGCCAACCCGCCCGGTCGGTCACCGGCAGTCCGGTGGGAACCGGGCCGGGGTGCCAGGTTCCGTGCTGCGGGGTCCGGCGGGTGCGCAGCACGCCGAGCCGGTCCAGCGCGGTGGGGGTGGTGGGACGGCCGGCCTCCAGCAGCGCGGGGCCGCCGCCGTTGACGCGGGCCCGCAGGGCGGACAGGGCGCGGCGGGCGTCGCCGGCGTCCATCAGGGTGGGCAAGTCGGCCGGTTCGGCGAATTCGATGCCGGTGATCTCCTGTGCCGGGAGGCGGACGGCCGCGATCCGGTCGTGGCTCCAGGTCCCGCCGTCGTAGACGTGGAGGATCTCGCCGGGGAAGCGCATCTCGGCGGGGAAACCGGGGGTGTCGGCGGGAATCCAGTCCACGGCGAGGCCCTGCGGATAGCTGCCCTCGACCCCGAGTTCCTCGCGCATCTCGCGCGCGGCCGCGGCCGCCGGCGATTCCCCGGCGTCGACCGCGCCGCCGGGCAGCAGTCGGTCGGGGCGGTAGTCGACGGTCTGGAGGAGGATCCGGCCGTCGGGGTCGGTGACGAGGACGACCGCCGCGGTCCAGAGCGTGGCGCGCGAGGCCCCGTACTCCGCGGGTGTCATCCAGGTACCCGCGCGTTCGGCGTCGTCGGTCAGCTGCGGCATTGGAACTCCGTTCACCGTGGGTGGACCCGCCGGTTGTGCAACAGCGGGCGCGGCTCCCGGGTTACGACGGGCCGACCTGGCGGATGGCGCGATTCCGCTTTACCTGATCCATACCTGCTTATTACCTGATTATGTCGATCTTGATAGCTTCCGTCGTGCGGACCGGCCGTGTGAAAGCCGCCGGTCCGACCACTTCACCGGATCGAGGAGACCAGCCGACATGCGACGCGCTTCCCGTACCGACACCGGAACGGCCGACGGGAAGCGGTGGACCCCCTCGGTCGTCGCGGGTGTCGCGGGCGGCGTCGCGGTGCTCGGCTTCGGCGGCCTGTACGTCGCCGGACTGCTCCTGACCGGAAACGACATCGCCGAGGGCACGAAGGTGCGCGGCGTCGACCTGGGCGGCATGAGCCGGGCCGAGGCCCGGCGGGCCCTGGACCGGGAACTCGGCCCGGACGCCGCGCCCCCGGTCGTCCTGCGCGTGGGGGACCGCTCGGAGCGGCTCGCCCCCGGGGCGCTCGGCCTGTCACTGGACACCGCCGCGACCGTCGACCGCGCGGCGCGCTCCGGCTCGGACCCGCTGACCGCGATCGGGCGCCTCTTCGCCTCCGGCGACCCCGACGTGCGGCCGGTGGTCGTCCTGGACGAGAAGAAGGCCCGCGCCGCCCTCGACGGAATGGGCGACAGGACCGGGCGCACGCCTCGCGAGGGAGCCGTCGTCTTCGAGAAGGGCAGGGCCAGGGCGGTGGACGCCGTCACGGGCATCGCGCTGGACCCCGACCGGTCCCTGGACGCGCTGCGCTCCGCGCATCCCCGGTCCGCCGGCGCGCCCCTGGAACTGCCCGTCCGCACGACCGAACCGCGGATCGGCCGACAGGAAACCGACCGCGCCCTCGCCCAGTTCGCGCGACCCGCGATGTCGGCGCCGGTCACCCTCGCCGTCGAGGGCCGGCGCGTGTCCGTGTCCCCGGTCCTCCTGGGCAGGCACCTGACGCTGAAGGACGACGGCCGGGGTCGGCTGACGCCCCGCCTGGACACGAAGGCGCTGCTCGCCGATCCGGCCCTCGGCGGTCCTCTGCGGCGGGCCACCCCGGGCCCCGTCGAGGCCAGGCTCCGCGTGGACGGCGGCCGGGTCACGGTCGCCAAGGACGGCAGACCGGGCCGGGAGGTCACCGAGGGGACGCTGGGCAAGGCCCTGTTGCCGCTGCTGACCGGGGTCGGGACCGCCGCCCGCACCGGCGAGGTCGCCACCGAGTCCGTCCGGCCGCGGCTCACGCGGGAGTCGGTGCGCGAACTCGGCATCACGCAGGAGGTCTCCTCCTTCACCGTGCCGTTCGAGCGGGCACCGTACCGGACCACGAACATAGGCCGGGCCGCCGAGCTGATCAACGGTTCGGTGGTGTTGCCCGACGAGACGTGGAGCTTCAACCGGCGGGTCGGCGAGCGCACGAAGGAGAACGGCTTCGTCGACGGCATCATGATCAACAACGGTGTGTACGAGAGGGCCGCGGGCGGCGGGGTCTCGGCCGTCGCCACCACCGTCTTCAACGCGATGTTCTTCGCGGGCGTCAAACCCCTCGAATACGGGGCGCACTCCTTCTACATCGAGCGCTACCCGGAGGGCCGGGAGGCCACGGTCGCCTGGGGCAGCCTGGACCTGCGCTTCGCCAACGACACGGGGCGGGCCCTGTACATCCTCGCGACGGCCACCGACACCTCGGTCACCGTCACCTTCCTCGGCACCGCGAAGTACGACGAGATCAAGGCCGTCAAGGGCCCGCGCACCAACGTCAAGGCGCCAGCCTCCCGCACCGGCGGCGGCCCCAAGTGCGAGACCCAGTCGCCGCTGGAAGGTTTCGACGTGGCCGTCGACCGGATCTTCGTGAAGGGCGGCCGGGAGGTCAGGCGCGAGACGATGAAGACCCGCTACACGCCGCGCGACGCCGTGACCTGCACGACGTGAGCGGCCTCCACCGACGCGCACGGCCCGCTCACCCGTCCGTGTGACGGCGGGCGCGGGACCGGGGGCGGGTACGGCAGGGTGGGCGGATGCAGCCGCGCCGGATTCAGCCCCTGCCCCTGGCCCTCGTCGTGCTCGCGCTCACGCTGACCACCGGGTGCGTGACGGTACGGCCGACGGGAACCCCCGGGGCGCCCCCTTCGGCGTCCGCCACGACCCCGGCTCCCCCACAACGCGTCGTGGAGGTATGGCCGTTGAGGGCCGCTCCTGTCCCGCCCGAGCCGGCCGCGCCCGCCGACCCGGCACCGGACGCCGTCGATCCGCCCGCGCGGCCGGCCGGGCCCGGGCGGGCGGCGCCCCGGCGCCCGCTTCCCGGCCCGGCGGCCCCGGCGCGCCGCGCGGGGCGGGCGCCGCGGCACGCCGCACCCGCCCGGCCGGCGCACCACGCACCCGCCGCCAAGCCCCGCGGGCGGGAGGCCGTGCGGCCCGGGGCCCGGCCGGCGCCGGGGCGCTCGTACGACATGGCTGCGCTCTGCGCGGCGGCCAAGGGGACGGTGTCGCCGTCCATCGTGGCCCTGTGCCGGTGAGGACCCGGCGAGCACATAGCCTCGGACGACCACGCCGGGCACCGGGGCCGGCGGGCGGACGACACGGGGAGTGTGGGGCATGACCGACTCGGCAGCGGTGGTCGGCGCGTTGCGGGAACTGGCGCGGGAGCGCTCGGGCGAGGTGGAACTCCTCGACGGGTTCACCGACTCCGAACTGGACTCCTGGGCGGTGGAGGTCCCCGAGGCGCTGCGGATCGTACTGCGGGAGATCGGCGGGGTGCGGACCGAGGAGAGCGAGTTCGTCTTCGGGCCGCGCGGTCGGCAGGTGTTCGCCGACGGCCACTGGACGCTGGGGGACCTGGACTACGGCGAGGGTTCGCTGATCGTCGGGGCCGGGACCGGCGACTGGGGCCCGGTGCTGGCCGTGTTCCCGTACCGGGCCGACGACCCGGAGATCACCGTCGAGGCAACGGAGTTCGTGCGGTGGCTGGCCGGCTTCGCCGAGCGGCTCGCGGGGGACGGCGAGCGGCCCGCACCGAAGGTGTTCGTGCAGGCCGTCCCCAGCGTCGGGGTGGCGGAGGGCCCCGACACCGAACTCGCCGCCCTCGTCGGGCGCGGGGACCCGCTCACCGACCTGGTCGACCTGCGGGCCCTGCCCGAGTACCCGTGCGGAGTGGGATGGGAGCCGTACTTCTCCACCCTCCACGGCACCGCCGACACCAGCGGCAGCGAGGTGCTGTTCCGGCTGGTGGGCGACGGCCGGGCACTGCTCCTGCGCAGCGTGGTCAGCGGGGACTTCCTCGGCCGACCGGTGCGACGGCACGCGACGCCCGAGGACGCCCCGCACCGCGCGGTCGCCGAACTGCGCTCCCTGGCGGGCGAGTTCCCCTCGTACGTCGTCCTCGAACCGGGCAGCTCGGACTCCGTCATGGACGGCTGGCCCGTGCCAGTACCCGAGGACGTCCGGATCGTGCTCCGCGAGATCGGCTCGGTGGCCGTCGCCGGCCTGCCCACGCTGTGGCTGCGGCCGGACGGCGGCGCCGACCTCGACGTGGATCCCGAACTCCACCGGATGCTGGGCGGCGACGGAACGTACCAGCCGCTGGCCGGCGTGCGGTACGGGCGGGGCAGCGCCCTCGTCCAGATCCGGATCGACCCCGCGACCGGGCAGTGGGGGTACGCGGTCTCCGTGCCCGCCGATCCGGCCGCGCTCCGGAAGCATCCCGAGGTGAAACTCCTCGCGGCATCGCCCGCCGACCTGCTGCTGGGACTCGTCCGGCGGGTGCGCCGGGCCGCCGCCGGGCCGGACTTCGCCGCGCGGATCGCCGGCGTCACGCAGTGGCTGTTCCCCAACACCGGCGAACCGTGGCCGCGTCCGACCCCGGTCTCCGCGTGGGCGGGCTCGGCGGATCCGCTGCTCGCGGCGGCCGTGGCGGAGCTGCCGGACGGGGCGTACGCCGCCGACCTGCGGGAGGTTCCGCTGCCGAGCGACCTGTGCTTCCACCGGGCCCGCGAGTGGCCGTACTCGGCCAGGCTGGACCGGCTGCACTTCCCGGCGGGCGGACGGCTGGCGGCGGCAGTACCGGTCCCGGTCCCGGGCTGACCCGTACCGGTCCCGGGTCGCACACGCGCCGTTCGGCCGAGGCCGGTTCGGGTGTGCGGGTACGGGCGTGGGGGTACGAGCGAGGTCGGTACGGGCGGGTCGGTACGGGCGGGTCGGCATGGACGCGGTCGGTACGGGCGGGCGTCGTGTCACCCCGTCGGCGGCGTGTCATCCGACTGGCTCCGGCCCGGCTTCCGAGCCGGGCCGTACGGGTTCGGTTTCATGGGCGGGGCGGGCCCGCACGGGGCCCCCGGAACCAAGGGAGCGGGCATGGCCAGGATCGCCCTGTTCGGCGCGACCGGCACCATCGGCGGTCGGGTGCTGCACGAGGCACTCGACCGCGGCCACCAGGTCACCGCCGTCGTACGGGAGCCGGAGCGGCTCCCCGACCCGGACGGCGCGTCGGTGGCGCGCGGCGATGTCCTCGACCCGTCGTCGGTGGCCGAGGCGGCCGAGGGACACGACGTGGTGGTAAGTGCCTTCGGACCGGGCTCCGGGGACGCGGGAACCCTCGTGGCGGCCGCGAAGTCCCTGATCGGCGGCGTGCAGACGCTGGGCACCGGCGAAACGTCCCGGCCCCGGCTGATCACGGTCGGCGGGGCGGGCTCGCTGCGCACCGCCGACGGCCGGCAGGTATGGGATCAGGAAGACGTCCCGGATCCTGTCCTGGCGGTCATGCGCGCCCACGGCGAAGCCCTCGACTTCCTGCTCACCGTGCCGGTGGAGGAGGTCCACTGGACCAGCCTCAGTCCGGCCGCGCTGATCGCGCCGGGCGAGCGCACCGGGACGTACCGGTTGGGGCTCGACGACCTGATCGTGGACGCCGACGGGCTGAGCCGGATCTCCACGGAGGACTACGCGGTCGCCCTCGTGGACGAGGTCGAGCGGGACGCGCACGCGGGCCGCCGGTTCACGATCGGGTACTGAGCGCGGGCGGGGGGCGGGGCGTCGGTTGCCGGGCACGGCGTCCGCGCGCGGGCTCGGGTGCGTGGGGTTCGCTTGGCCTGGGGCTCGGGTGGCGTGGGGTTCGCGTGGCGTGGGGTTCGCGTGGTGCGGGGCCGGTCAGTGGACGCGCCGCCCCGGGGGCCTGGCGTCCTCGTCGTCGGCCTCGGCGCCGTCGGCCGCCGGGAGTCGTGCGTCGTCGCCGTAGAGCCCGGTGAGTTCGGCGCCGGTCCGGGCGAGCAGGCGCCGTACCTCCGGCGGTTCCAGCACTTCCACCCGTCCGCCGAGGCCGGCCAGGCTCGCGGCGATGGCCCGGTGCGCCGGGCCGTCGACCCACACCTCGGTCCAGCCGTCGGGCAGCGGTTCGCCGACCCGCAGTCGGCCGCCGAGCAGTCGGCCGAGCAGGGGCAGGACGGACGGTTCGACACGGGCCCGGGCCGTGGCCGCGTACATCCCGCCCTCGATCGTCTCCGCGAGCGCGCGCCACGCCGTGGCCAGGTCGAAGTCCGGCGGCCGGACGACCCGCTCACCCGTCGGCTCGACGGAGACGACCCGGCTGAGCCGGAAGGTGCGCAGGCCCCGCTCCGTACCGGCCACCAGGTACTCCGCGCCCGCCTTGGAGACGAGTCCGAGCGGCTCGACCTCGCGCACTCCCGCCGGCTTGCCGACTCCCTCGTATCCGAGGCGGACCCGGATCCCGTCCACGACGGCGCTCTGGAGCGCGGTGCGGTGCGTGGCGTCCGTCGTGGCGGGATTGCGGGACCAGTCGGTGGTGTCCGTGACGCCGGCGCGCGAGGCGGCCTCGGCGTCCGCGCGCAGTGTGGCGGGCAGCGCCCGGACCAACTTGCGCAGCATCGTACGGAGTTCGGGGGTGACGGCGAGGGGGCCGGTGGCGAGGAACAGGGCCCGGGTCTCGTCGGCGGTGAGTCCGGTGAGGTTGGTGCGGGCACCGCCCACCAGCGACCAGCCGCCGCCGCGACCGCGCTGCGAGTAGACGGGCACGCCGGACGCGGCCAGCGCCTCCAGGTCCCGGCGGGCGGTGCGCTCGGAGGTCTCCAGTTCCTCGGCCACCTCGGCGACGGTGACGCGACCGCGCTCTTGGAGGAACAGCAGGGTCGCCACCAGACGGTCAGCCTTCATGGGTTCATCCTGCCCGAGAAAGAGGCCACAAGATGGCCACTTTGGCGACCAGGATGCGTGCATGACCTCACACACCACCTCGTTCCAGCAGGCTTCCTCCTCTGACGCCGCCGCCGTCGACACTGACGCCACCGCCGTCACCGGCGCCGCCGACACCGGCGCCTCCCCGGCCACCGCCGCCGACGCCCTCGACCCGCGCGACGATCTCGCGACGGCCATCGCCCTCGCCGGACGCACCCTCGCGGCCGTCCGCCCCGACCAGTACGACGCCCCCACCCCCTGCGAGGACTTCGACGTCCGGCGGCTGTCGAGCCACCTCGTCGCCGTCCTGCGCCGGATCGCGGTGATCGGGCGCGGCGAGGACCCCTTCAGCGTGCCGTCCTTCGCCGACGAACTCGCCGACGGGGCGTGGGCCGACGCCTGGGGGGCCGCCGCCCGCGAAGCCGCCGAGGTATGGGCCGACCCGGGGATCCTGGCGCGTGAACTCCGGCTTCCCGTCGGCCGGTTGCCGGGAGCGGCCGGCGCGCTCATGTACAGCCACGAGCTCACCGTCCACACCTGGGACCTGGCGCGCGCGACCGGGCAGCGACCGGAGTGGGACACGGACCTGGCCGAACGCGCGCTCGCGCTCGTGCGGCGGGTCCTGCCGGCCGAGGCGCGCGGCGGTCCGATCCCCTTCGGTCCGGTGACGGACGTGGCCGCCGACGCTCCCGTCATCGACCGGCTCGTGGCGTGGGCGGGCCGCCGCCCCTGACCGGCCGGCTCCGAGCCCCGGAAACGGGGCCGGGGAGCAGGGGGTCGAGTGCCCCGCCGGTGCGGGCGGCGCCTCGCTCACCTGGGGAAATCGGGTGGATCCAGCCGCCCGCGTCTCTCTAGAGTGACGGGGCACCACGTCGTCGAGCAGGAGCGGATCATGCGCACGCACTACCCCCGAACCGCGCATCTTCCCTGGTCCCCCGGGGCGAGCGCGGACGATGTACGCACCTCCGGGCTCTCGGCGCTGGCCGGACGCGAGGTGGTGGTCACCGAGAAGCTCGACGGGGAGAACACCACCCTGTACGCGGACGGGTCGCACGCGCGCTCGCTCGACTCGGGGCACCATCCGTCCCGGGCGTGGGTGAAGGCGCTGCAGGGCCGGATCGGGGCCGGCATCCCGGCGGGTTGGCGGGTGTGCGGCGAGAACCTGTACGCGCGGCACTCGCTCGCCTACGAGGACCTGGACAGTTGGTTCTACGGGTTCTCGGTGTGGGACGGCGATTCCTGCCTGGACTGGGACCGTACCGTGCGGTTCCTGCACGGGATCGGTGTGCCCCGCCCGAGGGTGCTGTGGCGCGGGGTCTTCGACGAACGGGCGCTGCGCGGGCTGCGGCTCGACACGGCCCGCCAGGAGGGGTACGTCGCCCGCACGGTGGACGGGTTCGCGCGCGCCGACTTCGGGCGGTACGTGGCCAAGTGGGTCCGCGGCGGCCATGTGCGGACCGATGCGCACTGGATGTACGCGCGGGTCGTCCCGAACGGACTCGGGCCCCGGGCCCCGCTGTGGGCGGTCCGGTCCGGCTCCGAACCGGACCTGGCCGGGCTGTTGGACGCCGTCGGGGCGGGGCCGACGGCACCCGACACGACGGCGCCCGGCGCGACGACGACCGGCACGGCGATGACGTCCGGCGCGCCGACGGAGGAGGTCGTCGCGGACGTGACCGCCCGCCTGGACGGGGCCGGGCGCACCGGCGAGGCGCGGTTGGCCGGGGTGCTGGCCGCCGCGCTGCGCGGTGCGCGGCGGGCGACTCTCGGGGCGCGGCTCGCGGCCGGGCCGCTCGGGATGGCGACGGCCCGCCGGGTCGCGGACCTGGTCGGGCTGTACCCGGCGCTGCAACGGCCGTTCCCGGACGAGGAACGACGGGCCGGGCTGGTCCGACTGGCCGCCGCGGCCGACCCGGGGGTGCTGCACGCGCTGGCCGGGGCCACGGCGGACGGGGCTGCCCGGGAGTGGGTGGAATGGTCCGCGCTGTACGCCGAGGAGGCGGGATTGCTCGGGCCGGATCCCCTGGGGGCGTTGCGTGCGGGGCTGCGGGACGGCGTGGCCGGGTTGGATCCGGACGCGGCGGACCGCTGCTGGGCCGAGGCGCGGGAGGCGTTCGCGCTGGGGAAGGCACACACCGCCGAGGAGGCGGTGGCGGCGACCTGGCGGTGGCGCGACGGGGCGTTCCCGAGGCTGGTCCAGTTGTGCGGGCCCTCGGGCAGCGGCAAGAGCACCTTCGCCGGGTCGCTGCCCGGCGTGAGCGAGTACGTGAGCCTCGACGACCTGCGGACCGCCCGGGGTTCGCGCGGCGACCAGAAGGACAACGCGGACGTGCTCCGCGAGGGCCTCGACCGGCTGAGCCTGGCCCTGGCGGCCGCCACCCGTGCCGGTGGCACGGTGGTGTGGGACGCGACCTGCCTCAACGAGCGGCAGCGCGGCTTGGCGGGGGCCGTCGCGCGTCGCCGGAACGCACTGGTCACCCATGCGGTGGTCTGGGTCGAGGAGGCGGAGCTGGTCCGGCGCAACACGGTCCGACCGCACCCGGTTCCGGCGGCGGTCCTGGAGTCGCAACTGCGGCGGTTCGATCCGCCGTATCCGGGCCGAGCGCACCGGACCTGGTACATCGGCGCGGGCGGCACGGTCGAGGACTCGGCGGGCGGCGTCGGACAACGGGACGGGGACCTCTGATGCGTACCAGCGAGGAGCTCTACCACCAGGTCCGGTGGGACCCTCGGTTCGATCCGGCGCGGTTCACCCTCGGGTTGCTCCAACGCGGGGCCGCCCCCGAACGGGTGCCCCTGCCGTCGTTCGTGCCGGGCGGCGACATCCCCTGGCACCGGGTGCTGTTCGTCGAGGCGGACGGCGAGTTGGTGTGGGACCGGGCCACCGGCGTGGACGTGATCGACGGCACGCGGGCCGGTCGGATCGAGGAACCGCGGCTGCTGGACGCGCCGTTCTTCACCGCGCGGATCCCGCACGCCTGGGACCCGGCGGGCGAGGGAGCCTGGCGGCCGGCCGAACCGGCCACCGGTCCCCTGCCCGTGAGCGCCGTCCGGCTGTTGACGTGGAACACGCTGTGGGACCGGTACGACGGGCCCCGCATCGCCACCGCCCTGCGCAGGCCGATGCTCCTCTCCGACCTGGCTGGGGCCGACGCGGACGTGATCGCGCTCCAGGAGGTCGAGCCGGCGCTCCTGACGATGCTGCTCGCGCAGCCGTGGGTACGGGAGCGGTACACGGTGGCCGCCGACCCGCGCGGCCGGGACGTCGCCGAGTGCGGGCTGTTGATCCTCAGCCGGTTGCCGGTGCGCGAGGCGGGCCTGCACGTGCTGCGCCCGCACAAGGCCGTGCTCGCCGTGACGGTGGACACCGCGGCCGGCCCCCTGGTGGTGGCCAACACCCATCTGACGAGTGACCACAGCGAAGACGGGGCGGACTGGCGGAGGGACGAACTGGCTTCCCTCGCCCATGGCTTGTGCTCCATCGACGCCTCGATCGCCCTCGTCGGCGACTTCAACGACGGCCGGGTCGGGGCCGAGGGGCCGGCGGCCGCGCTGGGACTGCGGGACGCGTGGACCGAGGTGCACGGGGCGGCGGACGACACGCCGACCTTCGATCCGGCGGTGAACCCGCTGGCGGCGGTGGGCTCGCTTTCGGGACGGGCGGCGCGACTGGACCGGATCCTGCTGCGGTCACCGGGCGTGGTGCGCTCCGCGGCGCTGCGGGGCGACGTCCCGGGCCCGGACGGGCTGTTCGTCTCGGACCACTTCGGGGTGGAGGCCGCGGTGGGGTTCGACGCACCGGACGAGGGGCCCGCGCGTCTCGACGTGGCGGCGACGGCGCGCACCGCGGTGGCCTGGCTCCCGCCGGCCGACCCGGTCGTCGAGGGCCTTCGGCGCGCCCACGATCCCCAGGTGGACCGCTGGCCGGCGCACGTGAACCTGCTCTTCGGCTTCGTGCCGGAGGCGGCGTTCGAGGCGGCGCTGCCGCTGTTGGCGCACGCTGCGGCGGGCACGGCCCCGTTCACGGCCCGGCTGGAGGGCGTACACGATTTCGGACACCGGGAGGATTCCACGGTGTGGCTGGACCCGGCCGCGGGCGGCTCGGCGCCGTGGCAGGAGCTCCGGCAGGCGCTGGCCGCACGGTTCCCCGGGTGCCGGGGACGCGCCGAGGGCTACACCCCGCACCTGACGCTGGGACGCTGCGGCGACCCGCGGCGGGCGGTGGCGGAGTTCGGCGCGCGGCTCGGCGGGGCGCGCCGGGCCCGGGTCGGCTCGCTCGCCGTGCTGTCGCGGCGCGGGGACGGCCCGATGGAGGTCCGGGCGACGGTGGAGTTGGGGACGGGCGACATCAGGTGGGTAGCGGAGACCGGCCCGCCGTCGCAGTCGTCGGCCGGGCGGGGCCGCCCGGACCCCGGGTCGGTCCTCGACCGGGTCGCGCGGGCGTTGGGCGAGGGCGTGGTGCACGTGGCGGGGTCCCGCCGGATGGGCTGCGCGTTGCCGGACGCGGATCTGGATCTGGTGGCGGCGGTGGCGGGCGAGGTGCCGATCGAGGAGGTACGGGATCGGGTGGCGGCGGCGCTGCCGGAGGCCGAGCGGCTGCGGACGGTGGCGGGGGCGCGGGTGCCGGGACTGCGGTTCCGGGTGGCCGGGCTGGACGTGGACCTGGTGGTGGTCTCCACCGGCGCCGTGGAGCCGGCGCGGGCCGTGGCCGGGCGGGCGGAGCTGGGCGAGGCGGCGCGGATCTCGCTGAGCGCGGTCGCCGACGCGGACGCGGTACGGGACTTCGTGGGCCCGGAGCACGCCGCCTTCGCGGGGCTGGCCCGCGAGGTGAAGGCCTGGGCGCGGGCGCGGGGTGTGGACTCGGCCCCCTTCGGCGGGCTGCCGGGCCTGGCCTGGTCGGTGCTGGCGGCGCGGACGGTACGCGAGGCGTCCGACCTGGCTCCCGCGGCGCTGCTGCGGGAGTTCTTCGGGACCTGGGCGGCCTGGGACTGGCGCGAGCCGGTGTCCCTGGGGCCGACGGGCTCCGCGGCGGAGCGGCCGGCGGGGCCGGAGCGCGGGTCGGGGTTCTCGTCCGGGTCGGGGCACGGACCGGACGGGGACGACCGTGACCCCACGGTGCTCACCCCGTCCGAGCCGGTCCGCAGCTGCACGACCCAGGTGGGACCGGGCATGCGCGACCTGCTGGTCCGGGAGCTGTACGCGGCCTGGGAGGCGTTGGAGTCCGGCGCGGACGGTCCGCTCGCCGCGGCCGGACCGCCCCCGCACCGACGGCACGCCGCCTGGGCGGTGGTCACCGTACGGGGCGGCGCCGGGGAGTTCGAGGACCGGCTGGGCCGTATGCGGGGCCGGTTGCGTTCGCTGCTCGGCGCGCTGGAGGAGGGCGGTGTCGGGGACGCTCACGCCTGGCCCCGTCCGTTCGAGACGAACGGCACGCTGGCCCGCTGGGCGATCGGGCTCGGGTCGAACCCGCCGGCCGCGGCCGACCTGTCCTCGCTCGTCGCCCGCTGGACCGCGGGCCTGCCGGGGGTCACGGTCGAGTGGGTGGAGGGCGGAGCGGTTCCGACCCTGGCCTGAGGCTCCCGTCCTCGCCCGCTCGGCGGTGACAAGTAACGAACGCACGGACATGAACATCTCCTTGTCGGCCTCACTGTCCGAACGTGGTCGGTCGACCGCTCCGTCCCGCCCGCCCCGCGCGGCGGGCTCGGCGGGCGGGACGGAACGGAGCGGTCAGGAGCCTCAGTAGAGTGCGGCCGGCTTTTTTCGTCAACACTTTTCACAAGGATTGAAGAAACCCCAAGTTCACAGGCTTGAAGCGCAATTGACACCTCGTTGGATCTTCAGTTCATGAACGCTCACCCCCTTGACGCCTCCCCGCGCCGGGCAGTTCACTCACGCTTCGATCCCCCCGGATCCTTGACGTCAGGAGTGCCCCGCATGCCCCTGCTCCACGATCGCCCGCCGAGACTCACCGTCGCGGCCCTCGCCGCCGCGCTGGTCGCGGCCCTCCTCGTGCTGCTCCCCGGCGCCGCCGCCAACGCCGCGCCCACGCTGCTCTCCCAGGGCAGGCCCGCCACCGCCTCCACCACGGAGAACGGCGGCACCCCGGCCTCCGCGGCCGTGGACGGCGACACCAACACCCGTTGGTCCAGCCAGTTCGCGGACCCGCAGTGGATACAGGTCGACCTCGGCGCCCCGGCGCAGATCAGCCAGGTCGTGCTGCGCTGGGAGGCCGCGTACGCCAAGGCGTACCGGGTCGACTTGTCCACCGACGGGACCAACTGGTCCACCGCCTACTCCACCGGCGCCTCGGCCGGCGGGGTACAGACCCACGACGTCACCGGCACCGCCCGCTACGTCCGGGTGTACGGCACCCAGCGTGCCACCGGATACGGCTACTCGCTCTGGGAGTTCCAGGTGTACGGCACGGGCGGGACCGGTCCGACGATCCCCGGCGGGGGCGACCTCGGACCGAACGTGATCGTCTTCGATCCGTCCACGCCGAACATCCAGGCCAGGCTGGACCAGGTCTTCGCGCAGCAGGAGTCGGCCCAGTTCGGGTCCGGCCGCTACCAGTTCCTGTTCAGGCCGGGCACGTACAACGGCCTCAACGCCCAGATCGGCTTCTACACCTCCATCTCGGGTCTCGGCCTCAGCCCCGACGACACCACCATCAACGGGGACGTGACCGTCGACGCCGGCTGGTTCGGCGGGAACGCCACGCAGAACTTCTGGCGTTCGGCGGAGAACCTGGCGCTGAACCCGGTCAACGGCACCGACCGCTGGGCCGTGTCCCAGGCCGCGCCGTTCCGCCGCATGCACGTCAAGGGCGGACTCAACCTGGCCCCCAACGGTTACGGTTGGGCCTCCGGCGGGTACATCGCCGACTCCAAGATCGACGGTCAGGTCGGCAACTACTCGCAGCAGCAGTGGTACACCCGCGACAGTTCCATCGGCGGCTGGTCCAACTCCGTCTGGAACCAGGTGTTCTCCGGCACCCAGGGCGCGCCGGCCCAGAGCTTCCCCGAGCCGCGCTACACCACGCTCGACACCACCCCCGTCTCGCGGGAGAAGCCCTTCCTCTACCTCGACGGGAACGAGTACAAGGTGTTCGCGCCGGCGAAGCGGGTGAACGCCCGCGGCACCTCCTGGGGCAACGGGACCCCGCAGGGCACCTCGATCCCGCTGAGCCGCTTCTACGTGGTCAAGCCGGGCGCGAGCGCCGCGACGATCAACCAGGCACTGGCCCAGGGCCTGCACCTGCTCTTCACCCCGGGCGTCTACCACGTGGACCGGACCATCCAGGTCAACCGGCCCGACACGGTCGTCCTGGGCCTCGGTCTCGCCACGATCATTCCGGACAACGGGGTGACCGCGATGAAGGTCGCCGACGTGGACGGCGTCAAGCTCGCGGGCTTCTTGATCGACGCGGGCCAGGTCAACTCCCCCACCCTGCTGGAGGTCGGCCCGGCCGGCGCCGGCACGGACCACGCGGCGAACCCGACGACCGTCCAGGACGTGTTCATCCGCGTCGGCGGCGCCGGGGCGGGCAAGGCCACCGCGGGCATGGTGATCAACAACCACGACACGATCGTCGACCACACGTGGATCTGGCGGGCCGACCACGGCGACGGGGTGGGCTGGGAGACCAACCGCTCCGACTACGGCTTCCGGGTCAACGGTGACGACGTCCTGGCCACCGGACTGTTCGTCGAGCACTTCAACAAGTACGACGTGGAGTGGAACGGCGAGCGCGGGCGCACGATCTTCTTCCAGAACGAGAAGGCGTACGACGCTCCGAACCAGGCCGCGATCCAGAACGGTTCGATCAAGGGCTACGCCGCCTACAAGGTGGCCGACTCGGTCAACACCCACGAGGGCTGGGGCCTGGGCAGTTACTGCTACTACAACGTGGATCCGACGATCCGTCAGAACCACGGCTTCCAGGCGCCGGTGAAGCCCGGTGTCCGCTTCCACGACCTGCTCGTGGTCTCGCTGGGCGGCAACGGCCAGTACGAACACGTCATCAACAACACCGGCGCCCCCACCTCGGGGACGTCGACCACCCCCTCCACCGTGGTCTCGTTCCCCTGATCCACCCCTGACCCCCGCACGACGCGGGGCGGCCCGGCGGCCGCCCCGCGTTTCTGCCCGTGCGGCCGCCGTCCGGTCGACCACCGGGCGGCGCGCGGCCACGTTCCGCGGTGGGCGGTCATGTACCGCGGTCATGTCCTACGGCGCGCGGCCACGTTCCGCGGTGGGCGGCCCGGGGGTCGTCAGAGCTCCAGGATGATCTTCCCGGCGGTGTGTCCGTCCTGGCTGAGCTCGAAGGCGGCGGCCAGTTCGGAGAGCGGGAAGGTCTTGGCGACGGTGACGCCGAGCCTTCCGGTGTCGGCGAGGCCCCCCAGGGCGGCGAGGTCTTCGCCGACGGGGCGCACCCACATCCACTGGCCGTCCGCGCCGAGCACGTCGGGGTCGGCGATGGAGGCGTGTCGGCCCCCGGGGGCGAGGACGGCCTTGGTGACGTCGAGGACGCCGCCGACGAAGTCCGCGACGACGCTCACCCCGTCCGGGGCCAGTTCGCGGACCCGTTCGGTGAGGCCGTCCCCGTAGGCGACGGGTTCGCAGCCCAGTTCGCGGAGCCGGTCGTGGTTGCGCGGCGATGCCGTGCCGATGACGCGGGCGCCGAGCGCGCGGGCGATCTGGACGCCGAGGGAGCCGACGCCGCCGGCCGCGCCGTGGATGAGGACGGTGTCGTCCTGGCCGGTGTCGAGGCGGGTGAGCAGCTGGTAGGCGGTGAGGCCGGCCAGGGGCAGTCCGGCCGCCTCCTGCCAGCTGAGGGAGACGGGCTTCGGCGCGAGGGCCCGTACGGGCACGGTGACGAACTCCGCGAAGGTGCCGCCGTGCACGTAGTCCTTGCGGGCGTAGGCGATGACCTCGTCGCCCGCCGTGAACTCGGGGGTGTCGATGCCGACGTACTCGACGGTCCCGGCCACGTCCCAGCCGGGGATGACGGGGTACACCACGTCCATGAGGCCGTCGAGCCCGCCCGCCATGATCTTCCAGTCGACCGGGTTGACCGAGGCGCACCTGACGCGGACGAGGACCTCGCCGGGGCCGACCTTGGGCACCGGCAGCCGGGTCTCGGTGAGCACCTCCGTCCCGCCGTACGTCTCGTACACCATCGCCCGCATGGTGCCCTCGGCCTCGACGTTCAACGACATGCGTCTCACCTTTCCGCGAGCATCTGGAACCATCTGTTCCGCATCCCATCACGAAAGGCCGTGCCCGCCCAGGGAAGCGGGGCGGGCACGGCGCGGGAAACTGCCGGGGCTCAGAGCGGCCCGGTGGGCGGGGATCAGGTCGACGTAGTCGGCTCCGCTGGTCTTGACGGTGCGTTCCTGGGTGTCGTGGTCCACGCGGACCAGGCCGAAGCGCTTGTCGTGGCCGTACGCCCATTCGAAGTCGGCGAGCAGGGACCGCGCGTAGTAGTAGCCGGCCGGGGCGCGCCGCGGCAGGCGGCCCGGGCGCAGGCGGCGAGGTGGGCGCTCAGATACGCGGCGCGTTCGGGGTCGTGGACGCTGCCGTCCGGGGTCGTGGGCTGCCGTTCGGGGCGACGGTGTCCGGGGAGGAGGAGCCGTTCTCGGTGACGTGGACGCGCCGGGCCCGTACTCGACGGAGGGCGCGACGATTCTGCCGCTGTCGGCCTTCTTATCGGCGGGCGGCCGGCGCGGACTCCCGGAACCTCCGACCGAGCGGCCGGGCCGGCAGTCGGCCCTGGAGGCCCGGGGCGGTCCGGCGGGACGCCGGGGTGAGGGGTGCCCCGATCCCGGGCGGCCGGCGGTGGGGTGGTCGCTGATCGGGTGGGGCGGCCGGAGAAACGGGGCGTGGTGCGGGACCGGACCGGTGGTGGGGGTCAGGCCGAGTCGCGGATCACCAGTTCCCCGTCGAACAGGACGACTTCCGGCTCCGTGCGGTCGGGGGCCCGGTCCAGCAGCAGGCGGACCATCTCGGCCGCCATGTCCTCCACCGGCTGCCGTACCGTCGTCAGCCTCGGCCGGGACGCCGTCGCCGCGCTGGAGTCGTCGAAGCCGATCACCGCCACGTCCTGCGGGATCCGCCGCCCGTGCTCGCGCAGCACCAGACAGGCGCCCAGTGCCATCAGGTCGTTGGCCGCGAACACCCCGTCCAGGTCCGGCTGTTCGGCCAGCAACCGGCGCATGGCGTGCTCGCCGCCCTCCACGGTGAAGTCGGCCTGCACGACCCGGACATCACCGTCCCCGCCACGCCCGCCGCCGTCACCACGACCACCCAACGCCGCACGGAAGCCCGCCACCCGCTCCCGGCTCGCCGCCACGTCCACGGGGCCGCCGATCGCGGCGAGCCGGGTGCGGCCCCGCGCCACCAGGTGCCGGGCGGCCAGCGCCCCGCCCTCGCCGTGCCGCAGGTCCACGCTGTCCAGCGCCAGTCCGGCCGTCGCGGGGCGGGCGAAGAGCACCGCCGGTATGCCCGCCGCGGCGAGCATGGCGGGCAGCGGGTCGTCGCCGTGGGTCGTGACGAGCAGCGCCCCGTCCGCGCCGCCCCGGCCCAGGTGGTCGAGTACCTCGTTCCGGTCCTGCGCCGAGTCGGCGAACAGGAGTACGGGGTGCACGCCGCGCGGCCGCAGTGCCCGGACGACGCCGCCGACCACCCGCCCGAAGAAGGGGTCCTGGAACACCTGCGCCGTTTCCGACCCGGCGCCCGAGACCACCAGCGCCACCGCCCCCGAGCGTCGGGTCACCAGGGACCGCGCGGCCCGGTTCGGCACGTACCCGGTCGCGACGACGGCCCGCCGGACCGCCTCGGCGATCGCCGGGTCCACGTTCCGGACGCCGTTGACCACCCGGGACACCGTCGCCCGGGACACCCCGGCCGCGCGGGCCACGTCCTCCAGGGTCGGGGCCGTGCCCGTGCCCGACCCCGTGCTCCCCCCACTGTTCATGGCCGCACTGTAGCGGCCCCGCGTCAGACGTCGAGGGGCGCCCGGAGACGGGGTGCCCGGCGGCAGCCCCCGGCGCCGCGACCGGCGAGCAGCGTGAACCGGCCCGGCTCGGTCACCCCACCGCGATGGTCCGTCGCCCGGTACGGGAGGCGCGCTCGGGCACGCGTACGTACGCCGTCACCCGCTCCCCCGGTTCCGCCTCCACCGCCGCCCGTCCGGCGAGCCGGCGCACGGGCCGCTCACCGTCGACTCGACCCGCAATAGCTACAGTTGGACCACCTCACGGCCGCGTCGGGCGCTGGTGGTGCGCAGGACGACGGGGATCTCCTGACCCGCCGGGTCCCGGCGTCCGGGTCCCGGGCGTGCCGGGGTCCCGGCGGCGCGGGTCCCGCGTCGGCGGCGGGCCTCGGGCCGGGCGCGTGCACCACCCGGACCCGATCGGGCGGCGCCACACGCGCCCCGGCCGGCGGGGGGACCACCCTGTCCGGGAACACCTCGGAGCTTCCGCCGCCCTGTACCCGGCTCCCGGTTCCCGACCGGCTGTCAACGGCCCTGCGGCGCGATCACTCGTACTCGGTGCCTCCCTTGCGGGTCAGGTACGCCGGGCTGATGGCCTTCGCGATGGCCCGACCCCCGACGACCGGGCTGTACCGCTCCGTGGCCGGACGGATGACGACACCCTCGCGCAGATGGGCGGCCCGGCCGGAGACGCTCTCGCGACCGGTGGCCGCTTCCAGGACGGCGTCCAGGTCGTACGGGCCTTCGTACAGCCTTGGCACCAGCGGGAGTTCGCCCGCGAGCAGGTCCGCCGGATCCAGCCAGCGCACCTGTCCTTCGATCTCTGCGGACACGTCGAAGACCGCGTAACCGGGCGGACCGTCGGCCGTGCGCGCGTCCGTTCCGTAGGCCAGGTCCTGTACTCCCGAGCCGTACACCTCGCCGAACAGGCCGATCCGGCTCGCGCCGAGCCGCTCGGCCAGCCGCGCCGCGGCCTGCGGGACCCGGTGGCCGCGGACGGCACGCCAGTACAGGTTGCGGTCGTCCTCCTTCAGCGCGAGTCCTTTCGAACCGAAGCCCTTGGAGGAGACCAGGACGCGCCCCTCCCCCGCGATGTACGTCACCAGGCAGGCCGTGCCGTGGAGCTTCTCCGTCAGGACGACGGGCTCGCCGGGCTCGAAGATCTGCGGGTGGCGCCGGAGGTTCTCGATGTCCACCCAGGGCAACAGGTCGGGGGCGGATTCCACGTCGCCGTTCATCGTCGTGGGGATGGGCGGGGCCCATTTGGTGATCCCGAGGGCCTCGGTGAAGTCGGCGCCCTCCTTCGCCGCGGCCTCCAGGTCCACGCCGCGGAGCGCGGCCGGTCGGCAGACCAGACCCTGCGACAGCTCGCCCCGCAGCCGGACGGCCTTGACCCGGTTCGCCGCGCCGCCGGCCAGTCGCCCGGTGAGACCCAGCTCCGCTGTCAACGTGTCGGGCAGGACGGCCTGTTCGGGGATGTACACGGCGAAGTCGCCGGTGCGGTAGGCGCCCTTCGCGACGACGGCTCGGTAGAGACCGACCTGGGCCAACTCCAGGGCGTCGGCGTTCGGATGCTCGTGGACGGTCAGTTGTTCGGCGGTCACGCGCAGGGTGGACATGGCTGCCTCCTCGGGATGGCGGGTCGGTGGTCGTGGATGGCTCCGGGCGGACGTGACGTCGGCGACCCGGACACCACGGACACTGTCCTTCGCGCCATTTACGCTGGTCCAGCGCTTATTGCGGTGTTAGCCTGCCGCGCCGGCGAGGATCCGGCGCCGCCGACCGGCTCATGGGTCGGGGGCGCGGCCGGCGCACCACGCCCCAGCAGGAGGTCCGCATGTCACTTCGTCCGGTCACCGTCGTCACGGGAGGCAGCAGGGGAATCGGCGCGGCGACCTGCGTCCGACTCGCCGCCGACGGCCACGACATCGCTCTCGGCTACGCCCGGGACGACGCGGCCGCCGAGTCCACCGCGGAGCTCGTGCGGGCGACCGGGGCGCGCTGCGTGACGGTGCGCGGTGACACCTCGACCGAGTGCGCCGTGGAGCGGCTCTTCGACATCGCCGGGGCGGAACTGGGCGTCGTCACGGGGCTCGTCAACAACGCGGGCGTGACCGGGCCGCTGGGCCGACTCGCCGACGCCCGGACCGAGGACCTGCGGCGCGTCGTCGAGGTGAACCTCCTCGGATACCTGCTCTGTTGCCGCAGGGCCGCCCGGGACATGGCGGAGACCGGAGGGGCGATCGTGAACGTGTCCTCGGCGGCCGCCACCCTCGGCAGCCCCGGGGACTACGTCCACTACGCGGCGACGAAGGCCGCCATCGACGCCCTCACCCTGGGCCTGGCCAAGGAGCTGGGGCCGGACGGGATCCGGGTGAACGCCGTGGCCCCCGGCATCATCGAGACGGACATGCACGCGGCCATGGGCGACCCGGACCGGCCGGCCCGCGCCGCGGCCGGGATTCCCCTCGGCAGGGCCGGACAGCCCGACGAGGTGACCGGGGCCATCGCCTGGCTGCTGTCCCCCGAGGCCTCGTACACGACGGGGGCCGTACTGCGGGTGTCCGGCGGGCGCTGAGCCCGGGTGACGGCCCACCCGTCGGGCCCGTGGAGCCCGTGGAGCCTGAGGTGCCCGTGGAGCCTATGGAGCTCCGTCGGGCCCGTGGAGCTCCGTCGGGTTCTCGGGCCGTCGGGCCGTCGAGGGCGCCCGGACCGCTCAGCCGAGGGCCGCGCGTGTGGCCGGACCGTAGACGCCCTTCGGGTCGCCCGTGATGCTCCGGTCGCTCTGGAGTTGGGCGACACCGCGTCGGGTCTGTCCGTCGTACACCCCGGTCGTGGAGACGTACGTGAACCCCTGGCCGAGGAGCCGCTCCTGGAGGGCGCGGACCTCCGGCCCGCGATCTCCCGGCCGCAGGGTCCCGGAGGCGCCGTTCCCGGGCGTCACGGCCGGCGGCCGGCTCGGCGACGACGTGGCGGTGGGCGCCCCCTCCCGGCCCGGTGAGGAGGACGGCTTCTCGGCTCCCCGGCCGGCCGCCTCCGACGCCGAGGCGGACGCCGACCGCAGGCCGGGGCTCGCGGGCAGGGGCGCGGACGGTGCGGGCCCGGCTCCGTCCGTCCCGGCGTCCGGGCTGCGGGCCGGAAGCACCGGTACGGACAGCCCGGAGGGTGGGGCGACCCGCGGGGGCTCGGGGTCGGGCCCGGCCGTCAGGTACACCACGCCACCCGCCGCGGCGAGCCCGAGCAGCACCAGGACCACCAGCGGCACCCGGCTCGCCCGCTCCCGCCCGAGGGGTGCCGGCGGGGGTGTCGGTACGACGTGGGCCGAC
Source organism: Streptomyces sp. NPDC102278 (assembly GCF_044766345.1). Classification (NCBI taxonomy): domain Bacteria; kingdom Bacillati; phylum Actinomycetota; class Actinomycetes; order Kitasatosporales; family Streptomycetaceae; genus Streptomyces; species Streptomyces sp. NPDC102278. Next base: position 494,269 of record NZ_JBIWLV010000002.1, read on the forward strand.
GGCTCGGGGGCGTGCGGACCGGCCGCGGGCGGGTCCTGCCCGTGCCACGCGGTCCGCCGGCCCGAGGCCGACTCGTTGCCGGGCCAGGCGTCGGCGGTGGGGTCCGTGCGCGGTCGGCCGGGACCCGTCGAAGGGGACGGACGCCGCGCCGCGGCGACGTACGGGCGTACCAGCAGGCGGTCGTCGGACACGGAGCCGCTCTCATCGGTGGGGTGGGACACGGTGTTCTCCCGGCGGGTGCGGAGGTCGACTCGGTGGTGCGGCGCCGACCCCTCCTCGGCCGGTCAGGCCCCGCGCCGCCGGACGACCGGGCCCGCGCCCGCGTCGACGCCGGGGACGGCGGAGGCCGTGCGGGCGCGCGGTGGGGCGCCGAGCACGTCGGGGGCGGGCGAACCGGCGGAGACGGCCGAGTCGAGCGGACAGCGGACGGGCATGGGGACGGACGTGGGAACGGACGTGGGAACGGACGTGGACATGTGTGGCATCTCCGAAGTACGGCTCAGACCGTGGTTCTTGATCGGGCGCACTCTTCCCCGCGGGATCCCCACGGTCAAGCCGGTTGTCCGATCCGTCCGATCCGTCCCCGGAGGAGGGGCCGTTGGTCCCGGCCCGGGTTCCACCCGGGCCGGGGCCCTCACATCGGCGGACCGCCCCCGGAGCGTCCCCGCCCCGGCGGCCGACGCTCCGCGGACGGGGAGCACTCCGGGCCCTCCCGGGCCAACCGGCCCGAGTCCCCCGCCCCGTGGCCCGCCGACCCGTGGTCCGGGATCAGGACGTCGGGGCGCGGCGCCCGGCGGGTCGAGGCCGCCCACGCGATGCCGGCGGCCGCCGCCATCAGGACGGCTCCGGTCAGCGGGGCGGCGGGCGCCGAGATCCCGTCCACCGCCGGCCCCCCGACGAGGGCGCCGGCCGCGATCGCGAAGTTGAACGTGGCCACCATCAGCGATGAGGCCGCCTCGGCCGCCACCGGCGCCGCCTTGATCATCCAACGCTGCAGGCTGACGGACACCCCGCCGTACGCGAGACCCCACACCAGCGGCAGCGCGGTCCCCGCCGCCGCGCCCGGCAGGACGGCGATCAGCGCCGGCACCGCGGCGAGGGTGGTGCTGACCACGAGGAGCGTGCGGTGGGCGTCGCGTGCCCCGGCGAGGAAGTTCCCCATCACCCCGGCCACCCCGTACCCGAGGAGCAGGGTGCTGACGAAGCCGGCGTCGATCCCCGAGACGTCCCGCAGGATCGGCCGCACGAAGGTGTAGGCGGCGAACTGCCCCGTCACCACGAGGAAGGTCACGATCAACCCGGCCCGAACCGCGCGGTTGTGGCGCAGCAGGGCGGGGAGTTCGGGAAGGGCGACGCGGCGGGTCGCCGGAAGGGCGGGCAGCAGCAGGAGCAGCGCGGCGAGCGTGAGCAGGCCGAGCGCGCCGACCGCCGCGAAGGCGGCGCGCCGGCCGCCGAGTTCACCGAGCAGGGTTCCGGCGGGCACGCCGAGCACGGAGGCCGTGGGGACGCCGCCGAAGACCACGGCCGTGGCCCGCCCGACGTGGCGTTCGGGGACGAGGCGCACGGCGAGTCCGCCCGCGACGCCCAGAAGGCGCCGACGCTGACGCCGACGAGGAGCCGGGACGCGAGGAGCGCGCCGAAGCCGGGGGCGAGCGCGGCGGCGAGGTTGGCGACGGCCATGAGGGCGATGAGCAGGCAGAGCACGATCCGTCGATCGAGCCGGGCGGCGCCGACGGTCACCAGGGGCGCGCAGAGGCCGGCGATCAGCCCGGGGACCGTGACCATCAGGCCGGCAGCGCCGTCGGACACGCCGAGGGCGGCGCCGACGGGGGCGAGCAGGCCGACGGGCAGCAGCTCGGGGATCCGGGGGGCGCGCCTCCCCCGTCGTCCGTACCGCGGGCCCATTGTGCGACCGGGTGGGGCGTTCCGGGCCTCCCTGTGGCGAATCGATTCGGCAACGGGCCCGTCCACCGCCGCCCGCCCCGCCGCGCGTCCCTCGCCCGCCCCGCCCCGCGCCCCGCTCCGCAGACACGCCGTCACCCGGACGCGTGAGCGGCGGAATGCGGCGCTCCCGGGGTACGGCATGGTGGACGCATGCAGTTACGCCGGGCCGCCCTGCCCCTCTCCCTCCTCGCGCTCCTCGCGACCGCCGGCTGTGTCTCCGTCGGCCCGGACTCCGCTCCCACGGGCCCGGGGCGGGGCTCCGCGCCGCCCGTCGACGCACCGGACGCCGCGGCCGACCGGGGCGCGTCCGACACCCCGCCGGCCCTGTCGCTCTCCCGTGCCCTGCCGCTCGGCCCGTTGCCGGACCGTACGGACGAACCGGCCCCGGACACGGACACGGGCGCGGCTCCGGACGCCGGCGAGGCGCTGCCGGCGCGCGCGGCCCGCCCACCCGCCGCGCCGCCCGCGCGACCCGCCATGCCCCGGCGCGCACGGACGCCCAAGGCCGCCTCGCCGCACGTCCCGCGCCGGTCCGCGCCCCGGACTCCGCGCGCCGACGAACTGTGCGCGGCCGCGGAGGGCGCCGTGCCGCCGTCCGTCGTGGACCTCTGCGTGCGCCAGTACGGCCGCTGACCGGCCCGGACTCCCCTTCACCGGCCCCGACCGCCCTCGCCGCGCCGGGGGCGGACCCGGTCGTGCTTGACTCTCCCCCCGTGTCAGGGCGTGCACTGGGAGGCGTCATGTTCACCATCGGAGACTTCGCCGAACACGGCCGGGTGTCGGTCCGCATGCTGCGTCACTACGACGCGCTCGGACTGCCGCGCCCCGCCCCGCGCGGGTCGACCCCACGATCGGCTACCGCTTCCACGAGGCCGAGCAACTCGCCCGCCTCGACCGTGTCATCGCGCTCAAGGACCTCGGCTTCAGCCGGGAACAGGTCGGGGCGATCCTCAACGAGCGGTGGGGCGCGGACGAGCTGCGCGGCATGCTGCGGTTGCGGCGGGCGGACCGGAGAGCGCCATGGCCGCCGCGGCGGCCCGGCTGCACCAGGTCGAGACGAGGCTCCGGACCATCGGGAGCGAGGGAACCATGCCCACCGACGAGATCGTCGTGAAGAGCCTCCCGCCCGTCCGGCTCGCCGAACTGACCGGCGTCGCGGCGAGCTACGCCCCGCAGGACATCGGGCCGGTCATCGGGCCGCTGTACGACGACCTGTGCCGGCGGATCGAGGCCGCCGGAGTGGCCCGACCGGCCCCGGCCTCGCCCGCTACGAGGCCGCTCCGGACGGCGGCCCCGGATCGGTCCTGGTGCACGCGGGACTACCCGTCGCGGCCGCCGTGCGCGCCGAGGACCTCGGGGGCGCCGTACGGATCGTCGAGCTGCCCGGTGTGGAACGCGCGGCGACCGTCGTGCACCGGGGCGCCGTGGACGACGTGTTGCCGACGGCGCAGGCGTTGGCGCGCTGGATCGACGCGCACGGTCACCGCTCGGCCGGGTACGCGCGCGAGCTGAACCTGGACTGCCCCGAGGACCGCGAGCAGTGGGTCACGGAACTCCAGGAGCCCTTGGCCGACTGACCCCGGCCCCGGCCCCCGGCCCCCGGCCCGCGCCCACTCGCCCCCCGCCCCCTCGCCCGCCGGCCTCTGGTCCACCGGCCCCTGGCTCACCGAGCGCGGACGGCTTACGCTCCGCTGGTGCAGCGCGTACTCGTCGTCGGCATCAGCGGAGCCGGCAAGTCCACCCTGGCCCGGGCGTTGGGCCGGCGGCTCGGGCTGCCGTACCACGAGGTGGACGCGCTCCACTTCGGCGGCCCGGGGTGGGCGGTCAGCGAGACGTACGTCGCCGACATGGAACGGATCGCCGCGACCGGGCTCTGGGTACTCGACTCGTCCGGTCCGCCGGCGGTCCGCGACCTGCTGTGGGCGCGGGCCGACACGGTGGTCTGGCTGGATCACCGGCGGTCCGTGGTCATGCGGAGGGTGGTGCTGCGGTCGTTGCGCCGGAGCCTGTCGCGCGAGCGGCTGTTCAACGGGAACCGGGAGGCCTGGCGGGAGTGGTTGCGGGCCGACCATCCCGTGTGGTGGGCCTGGTCCCGGTACGCCGGCCGGCGGGCCGAGATCGGTGGCCGGGCCGCCGACCCCCGGTTCGCCCCGTTGCGCGTGGTCCGCCTGCGCAAGCCCGCGGAAGCCGACGCCTGGCTCCGGACGCGGCGGACGCGGCGGGCGGACTAGGTTCTGCCCGGTTGCCCGCGGTGGCGGTCGGTCGCGCCCGGTCAGCCGCGGTCGGGCAGCCGTCGTCCGCAGGCCTGTGCGCAGCGCCGGGCCGTGTGGGCCGTGCCGCGGCGGGCGGAGCGCAGCCGGGTCATCGCGTCGTGCCCGCGGCGGCCCCACTCGGCGCGGGGCAGACCCGCGCGCCGGCCGCCACCCGCGATCAGGGCGTTGACCGGGGTGGAGGGGTCGACTGCCATCGCCTTTGCGAGCAGTACGCCGACCACGAGCGGTACGAGCGCCACGGCCAGCGCCGAACCGGCGGTGGTCACGTGCCGCATGCGCGGGTGGTGCGCGCTCTGCGCGGCCTCTGAAGTCATGTCCCCATTCGACCACCGGGAGCACGGCGGGGAATCGGGGCGGATACTCAGGCCGTTGGGCACGAGGTACTCAGACGAGGGGGTGTGCGGTGACGGAAGGACCGGGCGATCGGGGCTTCGAGCCCGCGACCGGCGACGAGGTGGCGGCGGCATCGGCGGCGGTGTCCGAGACCGCGTCGGCATCCGCGTCGGGGGCAGGCGGGGCAGGCGGGGGCGCGGGACCCGCCGCCGCCCGGGCCGCGGAGCTGCGCACGGCGTACGAGGGGATGTTGCAGATCCGCCGACTGGTGAACGGGACGGGCGACGCCTCGGTTCCCGCCCCTTGGGAGCTGCGCCGCATGTCGCGCGCGGTGGCCCTGGCCCTGGAGGCGGCGGGCATCGCGGCGTCGGCGGTGGACGAGCGGGGCCGCCGGACCCGCACGGGATACCGGGTGGCCGCCGGCGCCGAAGTGGGGCGGGTGGAGGTGACCTGGCCGGGCCCTGCCGGCGGCGGGGCCGCGGAGGAGGAGCAGGAGCGGCTGACGGCCTGCTCGGCAGTGCTGGAGGCGCTGGGATGGGTGTGCCTGCTCTACCGGGGGCCGCGCCGGCGCCGCTTCCTGGAGGTGGAGCCGCCGCGCCGGACCTGACGGACCTGACGGAGCGGACGGGAGCCGCGGGCCGCCGGTCGGCGCGCCGGCGCGGTTCACCCGTACAGGTCCGCCAGCGCGGTCGCCGCCTCGGCGAGGGCGCGGCGCAGTTCGGGCGGACCGAGCACCTCGATCTCGGCCCCGAGGCCCAGCAGGTCGCCGACCGCGACGGAGGTCGTCTCGACGGTCAGTTCGACCCGTGCCCAGCCGTCCGCCTCGACGCCCTCCCCCGTCGCGTCGGCGGCGGCGAGGGCCCGCGTCCCCGCCGCCCCGAACCGCATGGGCAGCAGGCTCCGGCCGCGCGGCGAGACGCGCAGCCGGGCGGTCCGCGCGTTCAGCGCGGCCCGCAGCCGGCCGGAGGACTCGGCCCAGTGGGCGGCGAGCACGAAGTCGTCGGGCCGCTCGAAGGTGTCGGCGAGGACGTCCACGGCGAGGAACCGACCCACGCGGTAGGTCCGCAGCGCCTCGCCGGCCCGTGCGACGAGGTACCAGATGCCGCCCTTGAGGACGAGGCCGAGCGGATGCAGTTCGCGCCGGACCGGGCCGGCGGGTCGGTCGTAGTGGGCGTTCAGGACGTTCTGGTCCCACACCGCGCGGGCGATCCGCCCGAGGTGCGGGACGGGGTCCGCGTCACGGAACCAGGCCGGGGCGTCGAGGTGGAAACGGGCCCGGATCCGCTCGGCGCGGACGGCGAGTTCGGCGGGCAGCGCCGCCCGCAGCTTGAGCTGCGCGGCGGCCAGGTCGGCGCCGAGTCCCAGTTCCGCGGCGGGTCCCGGGGCGCCGGCGAGGAAGAGCGAACCGGCCTGGGCGTCGGTGAGTCCGGTCAGCCGGGTGCGGTAGCCGTCCATCAGCCGGTATCCCCCGGCGGGCCCCCGGTCGGCCAGCACGGGCACCCCGGAGGCGCCGAGGGCCTCGACGTCCCGGTAGACCGTGCGGATCGAGACCTCCAGTTCCGCGGCGAGCTCGGGCGCGGTCATCCGGCCGCGGTTCTGGAGCAGGAGCAGCAGGGAGAGGAGGCGGTCGGCGCGCATGGCGCCATTGTCGCGGCATACCTGACGCGAGGTGTCAGGTATGCCGTCGATGCTGCTCACACGTCGGGCGGAGGTCCTGCCCGACGGCAGAGAGTCGGGAGCATTCGCATGCCCACGTCCACGACCGGCACCTTCTCCTTCTCCGACTGGAAGGAACTCCCGATCGGCTCGGCCGACGCGACCCCGCGCCTGGCCCACGCCACCGTCACCAACGCCTTCTCCGGTGGCGTGGAGGCCGCCGCGACGACCTGCGACTACACGGTGGCGTACACGTCGCCGACCACGGGAGGCTTCGCCGGGATGGAGTTGGTGGCGGGCCGGGTGGACGGGCGCCCGGGCACGTTCGTGCTGGAGGAGCGCGGCACCTTCGAGGCCGACGGCACCACGCGCTGCGCGTTCTCGGTGGTCCCGGGCAGCGCCACGGGAGAGTTGGCGGGGCTCTCGGGTTCGGGTTCCTTCACCGCCCGCCACGGCGAGGGGTCCGTCGCGTACGCGTTCACGTACGACCTGGGCTAGCGACGGGCCCGGGACGGCTCTCGGCGCCGCCGTGCGGAAGGGCGCGGACCGGGTCGGTCCGCGCCCCCCACCGGGTCCCGCTATCGGATCACGGGGCGCCGAAGGTCAGCGTCAGTCGCGGCGTGCCCTCGTTGGCGGCGGCCTCCGAGGACCACAGCCACAGCGCGTCGGTGCCCGCGCCGGTCAGGGCCAGGCCGTAGGAACCGCCGAGCTCTCCCGCGATGGTGGCCGTGTTCAACGCGGTGCTGTGCACCGCCGAACCGTCGGGGACGCCCGCGAAGCTGCCGAGCGCCGGGGATCCGAGGGTCGGGCGGTTGGCGTGGGTGGTCCCGGCCTCCGTCCACGCGCCGGTGATCGGGACCACCGAAACGGTGTCGGTGGTGCCGGCTCCGCTCATCGTGCTCGTCTTGATGCCGAGCGTGGCCGACTTGAGCACCGTGCCCGCGGGTGCGGCGGGCAGGGTGAAGCGCAGGTAACTCGCGTACAGGGAGGTGCCGCGTACGGCGAGGGAGCCCGAGGTGCCGTAGTTGGTGCCCGGGGCGCCGGCGTTGGCGTAGGTGTCCTCGGCCGCCGTGACCTCGACGACCGAGTCGGCGGGCGCGGAGGCGAGGGTGTGGTGGTTCTGCACCTGCGCCGCGCTGAGCACGGTCGGGTACACGGCGCTCTCGTCGAGTTGGCCCGCCCAGAAGTCGCTCGTCGGGCGGTCGGGCCAGCCGTTCAGGTTGTCCGCGCCGGCGTGCCAGAAGCCGGTGTAGTTCTCGTGGGTGGTGACGTTGAGGGTTCCCCGCTGGACGCCGTCCACGTACAGGGTCATGCCGCCGGGGCCCTGGGTGGCGACGACGTGGTGCCACTGGTTGTCGTTGTAGCCGCCCGGGGTCGTGATGGTGCGGGTGGCGCCGGTGTAGACGCCGTAGACGAGCCGACCGTCATTGGTCATGTAGATGTGCTTGTCGTACTGACTGCTGTTGCGGTCCTGGTTGTTCCCGAACCCGAAGAGCTTGCCGCCGCGGGTGGTGTTGGTCCTGAACCAGGTCTCGATCGAGTAGTTGGCGCCGACGCTCTGCCGCTTGTCCCCGTGGACCTGGTTGTCGGTCCCGTTGAATCCGATGGCCGTACTCGCGCCGGTGACCGCGCCGGGCGTCTGGCGCAGGGCGGGGCCGTTGAGGTGGATGCCGCTCTGGTTCCCTCCGTCGGAGGAGTCCGCGACGAACGGCGCGGCCGATTCGTCGTAGCGCCAGTACTGCTGGGCGCCGTCGGTGCGCACCGCGTTCGGGTACGCGTCCACGGACGTCGGCACCGTCACGGTCGAGGCCCCGGACGGGGCGCCGACGTTGCCGGCGGCGTCCGTTGCCGTCACCCGGTACGTGTACGACTGGCCGGGCGAGACCGTGGTGTCCGTCCAGGACGCCTGCGGCCGCCGGAAGAACAGCGAATCGGCGGTGACCGTGCCGATGGGACTGGCCGCCCCGTTGCGGTAGATCTTGTAGGTCAGCGCGCTGTCGTCGAGGTCGAGGCTGGTGCGCCAGCGCACCTGGACCTCGCCCGGCCGGAAACTGACGGCGCTCGCCACCGGGACGGTGGGCGCCCCGGTGTCCCCGGTGGAGGAGAACCGCGTCAGGCTCTGCTGCGCGGCCTCGTTGACGGTCGTGAACTCACCGCCCACCCACAGGTACTGGGACCCGCCCTTCGAGCCGACCGTCATCACCCGCGGGCCGATGCCCTCGCCGATGCCGTCGTTGGTGTCGGGGGCCCAGCCCAGCTTGCCCACGCCCGCCGTCGGCTGGGCGAGGAGGTGGTGGCGCCGGCCGTCGGGGAACTCCCCGACGCTGGAGCAGTCGTGCGCGTGCGAGGCGCTGTACAGGACGCTCTGGTAGGGCAGTACGGCCTGGGTGGCGCCGAGGCAGGTGTCGCGCCACCGCTGGTTCAGGTCGCCGAGGTCGACGGCGATCCGGCCGTCGAAGACACCGCCGCCCGTGCCCTCGTTGGCGGTGTAGAAGCCGGTGGCGTCGGTGGCGATGTCCTTGACCACCGAGTTGGTTTCGATGAAGCCCGGATACGCCTTGGTGAGCGCGCCGCTCGTGGCGTCGACCACCGCGAGGGCGTGGCTGTTCGCGCCGTTGACGGTGAAGAAGTCCCCGCCGAGCAGGACGTTCTGCCCGTCGGGGGTCACCTCGACGGCGCGGCCCGGATCGTCCGCGTTGGCGGTGAAGGGGCGCAGCGCGCCGTCGGCCGTGGCCACGGCGGCGAACCGTTGGCGCGGTTGGCCGGCGACGGTGAGGAAGTCGCCGCCCGCGTAGACGGTGTCGCCGGTGACGGCGAGGGCGCGCACGGTGGCGGCGAAGGCCGGCCGGAAGGAGGTCTTCACCGAGCAGGTCGCCACGTCGATGGCGGCGAGGCTGGAGACCGGTGTGCCGTTGACGGCGCCGAAGTAGCCGCCCGCGTACAGGGTCTTCTTGTCCGGGGAGAGGGTGAGCGCGCGGACGGTCGCGGTGCCGCCGCCGACGGTGAAGTCCAGCTCGCAGGAGGTCGGGGCGCCGGTCGCGGCGTCGAGCGCCACGAAGTTCACGGCGGACTGCTCGCTGCCGCCGCCGCCCGAGGGGGGACGTACGGCCGAGAAGGTGCCGCCGACGAAGACCTGGCTGCCGGTCTCGGCGAGGGCCCAGACGACGCCGTTGGGCTGCCAGGTGGCCAGCGCGTCGGCGGTGAAGGCCACGGGCGGGGTGACGGCCGCCGCCTGTGGGACGAGGCCGAGGCCGATGGCCGTGCCGGTGCCGGCCAGGGACAGGGCGAGAGCGATCGCCGTCCCTCTGGATCTACGCATGAACCCCCCAGTTCGGTGTGCGATATGCGAAGTGGCCGAAAACAGCTGTCGAGCCGGCCTCGGCCGTGCGTACTGGCGCACCCTAGGGCGATTCTCCGGGCCGGTCATCACACTTGACGTATCGGATGCCGAACCGGACCGGGGCCATCGGCCCGCAGCCGCGGGCAGTGGGCGGCTCCGCCACGCCCGGCGTGCGGGGTCACCGAGCGAACCGCGCGACCGTTCTCGCAGGTCAGCGGCCTGATCCCGGCGGCCCCGCGAGCCGTCTCCGCCATGCCCACGGACCGGGGCGCGCGCCCTGCTGGCAGCCGAGGGCGTGTAGCACCATGGGGGCATGAACAGACGTACGAGCAAGCGCCTTTCCAGGCAGCTGGTCGAGGCCGCCGGGTACGGCTCGGCGGCACGGGTGGTGGAGCTGATCCGCGCGGGGGCGGACCCCGGAGGCCGAAACGCGGACGGGACCACCGCCCTGTACGCGGCCTCGGTCCAGGGAAACCCGGACGGCGTCCGGGCGCTGCTCGGTCACGGCGCCGATCCGAACGCGCACAGCGGCGGCCCCACGGACGGAACGCCGCTGTGCGCGGCGGCGTGCTGGGGCCACGTGGAGACGGTGCGCGCGCTGCTCGCGGGCGGCGCCGATCCGGGTCTGCGCGAGGACGACGGGCAGGGGCCCTCGCCACTGGAGTGGGCGGTCCGCGAGGAGCACGAGGACGTCGCCCGCCTGCTGCGGGAGGCGTTGTCGACGACGGCGGTGGGCGGCGCGTGATCGACGGGGGCGGCTCGTCGCCGGAGCGCCGGGACGGAGCCGCGGCCGAGGCGCGGATGACGGGGCCCCGGTCGCTCACCTTCTCGGCGTGGCGCCCCGGTCCGCCGCCGACCTACGTCTCGGCGGCGGAGATGCTGGTGCGGCTCGGGAGCTTCGGACTGGAGTTGACCTGGCGGGTCCGGATCCACGAGCGCGGCGTCCACCCGGAGCTGGAGGCGCTGATCGAGGGGCCCCGGGTCGAGACCCTGCCGTTGCTGGCCCTGTTGGCGCCGCGCCGGCAACTGATCGACGCCGACTTCGACGGGTACGCCGCGGACGGCGCGCTCGTGGTGGAGTTGCAGGAGTTCGACAGCTCCGCCTGGGACGTCCGCACCCGCGATCCGTGGCTGCTGGACGCCCTGCCCCGATGGTTCCCGGACGCCGCGCCGAGCCCGCCGTCCGCCTGGGGCGCCGGCGCCGGCGAGTCCTGGCCACGCTGAACCCATCCGGCCGGGGGCGGCAGAGCAGGGCCGCGGGGCCCTGACGGGCGGCGGCGCGGGTGGGGAAGGCGATGCCCGCCGCGCACTCGGTCGGCAGGCACCGGCCCTTGAGGTGACCCTGACGTAGTCCGCCGCCCGGTTCGCCGGAGGCCGGGCGGCGTGCGCCGGTCGAACCGACCTCCCGGTCGGCCCCGGCCGGGAGGGCCTCACGGGCGGGCGCGCACAGGCCGGCCGGTGGAGGTACGGGCCGGGCGGCGTGCGCCGGTGGGACAGGGGCCGGGCGGGGAGGCCGGCGGAAGGCAGTACGTACGGTCGTCGGTTCGTTTCGTTCGGTCATGTCCGGTTCCTGTCAACCGGCGGCGCCCCGCGCCACTCGTTTACGCACGCCCACCCCCGCGAAACCGCCCCGCGCCGGGCCGCGCGCCTCTACCGTGCCCTGAGGGGTTGGGCACGACACCGGAGGGTGGGGCGCGGATGGACGACGAAGAAGACATGCGGCTGGCGAGGATGACCCCGGAGATCTCCCGCCGCACCCTCGCGATGCTGCGCGGGCTCGCGGGCCTGGAGCCGCCGGAACAGGTACCGGAGGACGCCATGCTCGTCGCGGACGCGATCCTCGCCGAACACGGCACGGACGGCCTGCGGGTGCTGGTGATGACCCTGGCCGCCTGGGCGACGGCGCAGATCGAGAACGTGGCGGAACTGAGCGAGCGCAGTCACGAGGCGGTACTGGACGCGATGGAGCTGGCCTGCCTGGAAGCCAATGCCGAGGAGTGAGCCCCGCGCCGCGGCGTGGGACCGGAACCGCCGGAATGGTTTCTTCCGCCGTCGATCGGTCAACGCTGCCAACAGTGCGCCGACGCCGCCGGCCCTGACGAAAGGGGACAGAACGGTCACCCTCGGTGATCGCCGTGCGACAGATCGCCCCAGCCGCGGGCCCCTCGGCGGGTCCGCCGGGCCCTGATGCGCCGCGCGCGACGGTCACACCCTGGATCGGCGGAAGTCGGCGACACTGGGGGGAACAGGAGCGTAGTGGGGGGTCGTGATCGGAGGCCGTCGTGAGCACACCTTCCCCCATCCGGATCGCCGCAGTCCTGTCCACCGAGCACCGTGGACGGCTGATGTCGCACGCCCGCGAGGTCAATTTCCCCGAGAACGCGCGGATCTTCGACGAAGGCACCCGGGCGGACTCGTTCTGGATCGTGCGCTCCGGCACGGTGACGCTGGAGATCCCCGTCCCCGGCCGCAGGCCCACGCCCGTGCAGAGCCTCGGTCCCGGTGAGTTGGTCGGTTGGTCCTGGCTGTTCCCCCCGTACACCTGGCAGCTCAGCGCCGAGGCGATGACCCCGGTGCGGGCGTACGAGTTCGACGCGACGACCGTACGCATGCTGATGGACGTCGATCCCGCGTTCGGATCCGCGGTCGGGCACTGGGTCGGTCGGGTCCTCGCGGTCCGCTTGCAACAGACCCGCACCCGGCTCATCGACCTGTACGCCCCGCGCACGGGCGCCACGCGCTGAGGGTCGGGCCCGCAGCCGGGGGACGGGCCCGACCCCGTCCTCGCCGCGCAACCCGGGATCTGGCGCGTCGTTCCGGCGGTAGCCGCTGTGGCGAGCGACGGCAACTGCTGCGAGGCGGACACGTACCCGGATCCCGCCCGCACCCGGGCGGTGGCCCTGTCGCCCGCCGCGGCGACGTCACCGGGCCGCGAACGAACCCTGGCCCGCGCCGAGGTGTGGTGCGCGGACCGGACCGGTTGCCCGCCACGGCCCGGCGGCCAGACGAGCTGCTGGGCTCGGCGAGCTGCACGGCTCGGCGCTGGGGGTGGAGGACCGCCGGGCCGTCGCACGCGGCGGCCGGCACCGGGTCGACGCCTGCCGAACCGGCCTCGGCGCGTGTGTTTCGGGAGTGTTTCAGGGGTGTCTTCGGCCGATTCGGCGGCTCGCTCCCCCACAGGTCAACACCCCGACACCGCTGCGGACTGCACTCATGCGATCACGATCAGTGACGTGAAACTGCGGTACGAACGGGCGTTCCCGTCCCTCATGGGCAAGACTCACGTCCGCTATCCGAAGCAACCACCCGAGGAGTGTTCGAAATGCGGTCCATCACCAGGAATCTGGGACTGGCCACCGGCGCCATGGCGCTCACCGCCCTCACCGCACTGGTCGGCTCGGGAGCCGCCGACGCGGCCCCCGCCGGCACGGAGAGCATGTACGCGCCCTCCGCGCTCGTGGTCACCGTCACCGCCGGCGAGGACGCCGACGCGGGTACGGCGCTGCGCGCGGTGACGCTGGTGTGCGCCCCGCGGCCGAGCGGTACGCACCCGGACCCGGTCGCCGCCTGCGCCGAGTTACGGGCGAACGGGCGCGCGCTGGACGCACTCGCCGAACCGCGCGCGGACGCCGCGTGCACCAGGGAGTGGAACCCGATGACGGTCACCGCCGACGGGGTCTGGGAGGGGCGCCGGCTCAGCTACACGTACACGTTCGGCAACCCGTGCGGTCTGCGGAACAGCACCGGCGTCCTGTTCGGCATCTGAGCCCCGGTGCCGGGTCCGGGCGGCGTCGTGCGACCGCCGCCCGGCTCACAGGGGGCTCGTGCCGTCCATGTTGAAGGCGTGCCCGGCACGGAACATCCGCTTCGCGAAGAAGTGACCGTGCTCGGCGGCCATCCGGAACCACGGTTCGGCCTCCGGGAGTCCGTCCCGGAGGTCGACGAGCCGCCCCATGTCCCACATGGCCTCCACGTCGCCCAGGACGATCGCCGCGCGGAGCAGCCGCTCCGCCTCGGCGTAGTCCTCGCCCAGCTTGTGGATCGAGGCGAGGGCGCGCATCGCCCGGGGGTCTCCCGCCTCGGCGGCGGCCCGCGCGTGCTCCACGGACGCGAACTTCCGGCGGTTGCGGCGCCATCGCAGGATGAGCAGGAGGATGCCGATCGCCCAGACCACCCAACCCGCCGTGCTCAGAGCGTCGTTGTCGTTGATCCAGCCGAGGATGCTCAGCACGGCGGCGACGAGCAGGAGCAGAAACGACACGGTGTCTCCCTCGGACTGCGCTCTGCGGACCCGCGCAGACTAGGCGAACTCCCCTTCGCTGTCAGCCCAGTTCGAGACTCGCGACGCCGTACAGTCCCGGCAGGTCGACCGTGGGCGCCGGCCCCGTGTACATCCGGGCGGCCTCGAAGGTCGGGACCAGCCCCAGTTCGGCCATCAGGGCGGTGGCCGTCGGGTTCGCGTCGGGCACGTCCACGGCGATCTCCCCGCCGGGGGCGTGTTCCGCGAGCCGCCGCACCAGGGTCGCGGCCACCTCGGGCGTGGCCGCGTACAGAGGGCCTACGCGGGAGGGTCCGCTGCACGGCCGGACCACGCCGAGTCCCTCGATCCGGCCGTCCCGGACGGCGGCGAGGGCCGTACGGCCCGGCAACCCCGTCCACGCGGAGAGGAACGCGTCGCGTGGCGCGGGAAAGAACCTCCGGTCGTAGGCGGCGAGTTGGGCGAAGGGCAGGGTGCCGGCGTCCACGACACGCATCACACCGTCGTCCACGACACGCGTCGCACCGGCGTCCCCGCCTCGCGGGGCGCCCTCGTGGCGGACGTTGTTCCAGGCCGGACGAAACCCGGATCTGCGGTAGTTGTCCTGCTGCTCGACCACTCCGTCCAATCCCACGAGACGGCCGTCGAGTCGACTCATCGCGGCCTTCCACAGCCGGATGCCGTATCCCTGCCCGCGCCACCGGGGGCGGGCGATGTAGAACCCGATGAAGCCGAAGCCCGTGCCGTAGCGGACGGCGGAGACGCAGGCCACCGGTTCTCCGTGGAGCCGGCCGACGAGGAAGCCGTCGGGATCGGCGACCGCGAAGGCGAAGCGGTCGGTGTCACCCGGATTCCAGCCCTCCTCGTCGGCCCATGCGCGGATCATTTCCATGTCGGCGGCGCTCGCGCCGCCGATCTCGAATCCCGTCATGCCCGGTGTTGTACCAGACGCGCGCGTGCGGGTGTCAGCCCGCGCAGATCACGTCGTCGAGGTGGATCGGCTGGGAGTCGAGCCGTACGTACGCGGTGAAGGTGTCGGTGTGTTCGGTGCCCCAGCCGGTGGTGACGGTGGCCCAGCCGACCCCCGCGGACGCCGCGACCGTGACCGGTCCGACGGCGATGCTGTGGGGTTGCCCCTGCGCGCAGAGCAGCACGTCGCTCTGCGGGTTGTCCCGCTGCTTGTCCTTCAGCACCTGCGAGACGCGACGCTCCCGGCCGTACCGGGAGGGGCCGTGCTTGCCGTAGAAGACGGTGAGGAAGCGGCTGATCTCGGCGGCCGAGTGCCGGTGCGGGCCCGCGGCGACGGCGGGGCCGGGGGCCGGAGCCGGCGCGGGCGCGGCGAGGGCCGGGGCCGGCAGCGCGAGCAGGGAGAGCAGGAGGGCGCCGGTGAGGCGGGGGGTGAGCGTCATGTCCGGTTTGTAGCCGCCCGTCCGTGCCGACGCGGAGGGGCGCGGCCGGGCCTCACCCCAGTGGGGGCCGGATTCGGCCGAGAACCGCCCCTTTCGGCGCAGGCCGGACCCCTGCGGCCCGCCGCCTCGCCGGCCGGGACGGCCGCGGAGGCGGGGGCCCGCCCGATCACCGTGAACACCCGGGGGGACCCCTTACGGCTCCCTCGCCGACGAGGTGATCCGCGAACCGATCGGGACCGCCCTGCCGGCGCTCCTGACTCGGATCGCGGTCTGGGGTCCGTCGCCGCGCACCGCTTCTACACCGCGTCGGCCGCCCGCCGCATCTCCGCGACGTCGAGCTTCTTCATCCGGAGCATGGCGGCACTGGCCCGGGCGGCCCGGCCCGGGTCGGGGTCGCTGATCAAGGCGATGGCCTCGGTGGGGGTGACCTGCCAGGACAGGCCGAACTTGTCCTTGACCCACCCGCAGGCGGACTCCTGGCCGCCGTCCCTCGTCAGGGCCTCGTAGTAGTAGTCCGCCTCCGCCTCGTCGGCGCAGGGGATCTGGAAGGAGACGGCCTCCGTGAAGGGGAACTGCGGGCCGCCGTTGAGGCCGATGAACCGCTGGCCGTTGATCTCGAACTCGATCACCATCACCTCGCCCACCGGCCCGGGTCCGGCGTCGGTGTAACGGCCGATCCGGCCGATCCGGCCGTCCTTGAAGACGGACAGGTAGAAGTCGGCGGCCTCCTCGGCCCGGCCGTCGAACCACAGGCACGTGGTGAAGGGATTGCTGGTCATGACTGCCTCCGGAGTCGTGCGGTGAGGGATCGCGGTGAGGGAAACGCTCCCGCACGTACAGACCGGCCCCGCGCCCGAAACTCATCGGTGGGCGCAGGACGGGTTCCCGTCGCTCCGGATCCCAGCCCCGTGGGTCACGTCTCGCCGGGGCGGACGGCAACACGTCGCACCGTCCGCCACCGCGGCGTTCCCGGGACGAAGGCCGTCAGATCTCCAGGTCGGCTTCGATCTTCTTCAGTTGGTGCCGGGCCATGGCGAGGTTCGCCCGACCGCGATCGAGCGCGAGGTAGAGGAAGAACCCGCTGGACCCCCGCGCCTTCATGAGTCGGATCAGGTGGTACTGACCTCCGAGGGTGATGAGGATGTCCTCGATCTCGTCCTGGAGTCCGAGCATCTCCATCGTGCGCACCTTGGCACGCACCACGTCGGTGTTGCCCGCCGCGGCGACGGCCAGGTCGAGGTCCTTGCCCCCGCCGATGGTGCCGAGCGCCATGCCGCTGCCGTAGTCGACCAGTGCCGCTCCGAGCGCGCCGTCGATGACGGTGGTGGCTTCCTTGAGGGCGGTTTCCACAGTGGCCATGAGAGGTTCCTCTTTCTTCGGTGACTGTCCGGGGTTCTGCCGGGTTCTGTTCGTCTTGTCAGTGGTCGGTGGGGTGTGCGGCTCGGGTCGGCGGAGCCTGGGTGGGCATCGGAGGCGCCACCGGGCCTCGCCGACCGAGGCTGTGCTCGATGAGCTCGGTGATGCGCAGGCTGGATCGGCGGGCCTCCAGGTGGAGCCGGCCGACATTGACGCGCGGCTCGGCGATCAGCGTGAGGACGGCCGCCTCGCCCGCCGCGTAGGTCGCGATGTAGCCGGATTCGCCGCGCACCAGCAGCTCGCGGAAGCCGCCTTGGCCGGTGCTGTCGCTCAGTCGCCGGGCGACACCGAGGGCGGCCGCGGTCAGGGCCGCGACGGACTCGGCCTCGGTGGCGGCGCTGTCGTGGGCGAGCACCAGGCCGTCCACGCTCGCCGCGAGGGCACCGGTGAGCTGGGGAAGGCGGGCCCTCAGCCGCCGGAGTTCGGCGAGTATCTCGGCCTCGGCCTCGGCGTTCACCATCGCCGTGCTCATGTCGGCCTTTCTCCTTTCGGGCTGCCTCCGCTCGGAGCGGTCGGTGCGCAGAACCGGTCGCAGCGGGAGCCTCACAGGCTTGCCTCCAGTGCGTCGCGTAACCGGCGGAGCAGGGCCACGTCCGGGGATTGGGCCTGGGTCATCCAGTCGGGCAGGGGTGTCTCGGCCATGGGTATCGGGGCCGGTGCGTGCGGGGTCTCGACGAGACCGGCCGCCGCGAGTCTGCGCACGTCGAGCAACGTGTGGAAGGCCGGCCGGCCGAGCACCCACGCGAGGTCGGCGGGGGTTCGTCTGCCGTCCGCCTGGTGGAGCAGGAGGCGTTGCCTGGCGGTGATCGTCTGCCCGGGCGCGGCCTGCCGGGGCACCACGGGGGCGGTGTCCAGCAGCGGATAGGGCCAGACGGCGTCCAACAACTCCCGCCGGCGGCGCGTCTCCCGCTCGACGGCGGCCGCGGGAACCGATCGCACGGAACCGATCCAGTGGGTGGCGCCGCGGCGGAACCGGGAGGGGCCGCTGCCCGGCGACAGCGCGAAGAACGCGGCGTCGAAGATCGCGGCGAGATGGCATATCTCCAGCTCGCCGCCCGCCAGGCCGCCGCTGTCCACGAGGTAGCGGGCGACCTGGCGGCGGGCGCCGGCCTGGTTCACGGCGTCGTTCCAGCGCTCGGGGGCGAGTCCGCCGCCGGTGGTGAGCAGGACGTCGAGACCGGGGGTGGAGGGGCTCTCGGCATGCACGACGCGGCCGTCCTCCAGGAACAGGGTGCCGCGGTCGCGCAGCAGGGCGCCGGTGGCGCGTTCGGCGGCGAGGCGGGTCAACAGCGGTGACACTTCGACGGGGTTGGCGGGGAGGGTCGGGACGGTCATCTGAGCACCAGCCCTTCGGCCAGTGCGCGGAGTCTGTGGCGGGCGAGGGCGAGATTGCCGTCGGCGCGGTCGAGCCAGAGGTGCAGGAACACGCTGCTGTCGAAGCTCGTCTCGACGAAGCGCAGTACGTGGTAGCCGCTGCGGGTGGTGACGATCAGGTCCTCGACCGGCGGCCCGGCGGAGTCCGTGGGGCCGGTTTCCCCGGCCTCGGGTGCGAAGGATTCGTACTCGGCGGCCGCCCGGGCCAGTTCGGCGGTCTCGGCGGCGGTGGTCTCGTGGTCTCCGACCGGCGAATCCCCTGCGGTGCCGAGGGCCAGTCCACTGCTCCAGTCCACGAGGGAGGCCCCCCGTGCACCGGGCAGGGCCATGGCTTCGAGCAGACATTCGTCGATCCCGGGCACGCGGGCTCCCCTCCCGGCCAGACGTGCTGGGTGCACGGTCGTACGGCGCGACAGGAGGGAACTTACTCAAGTTCCACACTGTGAAAGGGGGTTCTGGCATTTTCCGCTGGAACATGCGCGATAGCACGTGACAGCGTGGCCGGAACGCGTCGCATTCTGATCAAGAAGCGAACAGAAGAACGTCAACGAGTCGCAGGAAGCCATCCTCGCACCATGCGCGGGCCGATCTCAGTCCGCCGGCCGCCGCGGGAGCAGACGCTCCACCATCGTCTCCAGGAGCCCCTCGACCGGGTACGGGTCCAACAGGCTCGGCACGGTCAGGTCGTCGACGATCAGGCCCAGCATCGCGAAGTACATCAGCACCACGCCCTGCCGGTCCCCCGGGAGGCCCGACTCCAGGTGCCAGGCGACGCTCGCCTCCAGCTCCGCGCCCTGGAACCCGGCCATCTCCACCTGGAGTTCCGGCCGTCGGGTGGCCTCCAGGCGCAGCTCCAGCGCCGCGATGTGCACACTGCGTTCGCGCCTCATCCGGTCGAGCAGTTGCCCCAGCAGCACCTTGGTGTCGAGCGGGCCGACCAGGTCCGCCGGGTCCGGGGTGAGCCGCTCCCGGGACCGGTGCAGGATCTGGACCAGGAGCTGACCCCGGTTCGAGAAGTAGTTCGAGGCGGTCCCGGTGGGAACTCCCGCCTCGGCGTCCACGGCCCGCAGGGTCAACCCGCGCGAGCCCTCGCGCGCCAGGACTTCGATGGCGGCGTCGAGGAGCGCGACGCGACGTTCCGGATTCTGGCGCATGGGGGGATTCCTGGGGCTGGGTACGGGACGGACTTCCTGAGCACTTCAGGTGCAGTGCTCAGGACACGCTAGCGGACGCGGCGGGCTCCGGGCCCTCCCCACCGCCCCCTCCCCCGTGTCACCCTGCCGGTCATGGAGCGGATCATCGAGGAGATACGCGGGGACCTGGACCGCCGCATCGCCGTGGCGGCGGACCGGCTCGCGGACCGCACGCTGACCGAGGACCCCGCGTACGCGGCCCTGCTGGGGCGGACCGAATTACGCGAACGGATCCACCGCCACCTCCGGCAGGCGGTCGACGGCCTGGTCCGCGGGTCCCGGGGCCTGTCGGTGGACCTCTCCGAGTCCCGGGCCACCGGCGCCCTGCGGGCCGAACAGGGACTGCCGCTCGCCTCCTTGCTCCGAGTCCAACGGCACGGCGGCCGACTGTTGTGGCAGACCCTCACCGAGGCGGTGGTCGCGCACGACCGGGCGGCGCTGCCCCGGCTGCTGCCGGGCGCGGTCGTGCTGTGGGACGTACTGGACCAGATGACCGACGCCGCCTCGGACGCGTACCGCCGGGCCGAGTCCCCGCGCGCCGAGCGGGACCGGGAGCTCAGGGCGTCCCTGCTGGACGCGCTGCTCGACGGCACCGGGGCGGCCGACGAGGCCGCCGCCCGGTTGGGGCTGCCCGCGCGGGGCCGGTTCGCCGTGATCGCGCTGGGGCCGTCCGGTCTCCCGGAGGCCGGCCCCGAGCCCGTCTCGCCGCGCGTGCTGTGGCGGACCCGCGCCGACGGGGAGACCGGCCTCGTGGAACTGGGCCACCATCCACTGGAGTCCGTACGGGAGCTGCTCGCCCCGTCGGGGGCGCGGGCCGGGGTCAGCCCCGTCGTGGAGGGGGCCGCCGACCTGGCCCGGGCCCGCCGACTGGCGGTCCTCGCGCTGCGCACCGCCCCCGCCTCGGGCGGCCCGCTCACCGTGCTGCTGGACGAACGGCTCCCGGCGGCGCTGGTGGCGGGGCAGTCCGAACTCGCGGGCCGGCTGCGTCAGGTGGTGCTGGGTCCGGTACTGGCCCTGCCCCCGGAGGACCGCCGGGTGCTGCTGACCACCTTGGGCACGTGGCTGACCTGCCAGGGCTCGACCACCTACGCCGCCCAGCGGTTGTACTGCCACCGCAACACGGTCTCCAACCGGCTGCGCCGTCTGGAGCAGCTGACCGGCCGCTCGCTCTCCGATCCGGCCCAGGTGGTGGAACTGGCCCTGGCACACGCGGCGGTGATCCAGCACGCCTCGGCGGAACCGGGGCCGTCGCGCGCCGCCCGGCCGCGGGCCCGGCATGATCCACAAGACACCCCCTAGTAGTGCTTTGTTAGCCGGTCTTGTCACGTCGGGTGTGTGGTAGTTCGCTGGCTGTATGAGGGCTGGGGAGCTTGCGGCGGTGCGGGTGCGGTTGGAGGAGTTCGCTTCGGAGGTGTTCGCGCCGTTGGTGCGGTCGGACTGGTTGGAGAAGGGCCAGTTGTATCTGCGGGGGCTGTTGCTGGATGGCCGCAGGAAGTCGATGCAGCCGATGGCGGAGCGTCTTGGGGTCGATCATCAGCGGTTGCAGCAGTTCATGACGTCCTCGACCTGGCCGGTCGCCGACGTGCGGGCCCGGCTTGCGTGGCGGGCGGTGCGGGCGGTCCGCCCGCAGGTGTGGGTGGTGGACGACACTGGCTTTCCCAAGGACGGGAAAGCCTCTCCGGGGGTGGCCCGGCAGTACTCCGGCACGTTGGGCAAGGTCGCCAACTGCCAGATCGGGGTGAGTGTCCACGCGGCCTCCGATAGTGCGTCGTGCCCGCTGGCCTGGCGTTTGTTCCTGCCCGTCTCCTGGGATTTACCCGATATGGCCGGCCGCCGGGAAGCCTGCCGGATCCCCGAAGACGAGCATCACCAGCCGAAATGGCGGCTCGCGCTGGACATGCTCGATGAACTCGCCAGGATCGGGCTGCGGCCCGCCGCTCTGATCGCGGACGCGGGTTACGGGGCGAACGCGGACTTCCGTCACGGCCTGGAGGACCGCGGCCTTGCCTACGTGCTCCAGGTGAAAGGCGAGATGACCGCCCACCGCGAGGATGCCGTCCCGCACCAGCCGGCCTATGGCGGACTCGGGCCCCGCCCGCTGCCCCGCTACCGCACCCGTCCGGTCGCCCTGCGCGAGCATGTTCTGGAAGCCGGCCGGGAACAGGGACAGGCCGTGGTCTGGCGCAAGGGCTCCAAAGCCGCCTTGAGCTCGCATTTCGTGCTGTTGCGGGTCCGCCTCGCGGGCCGGCGGCCGAAACCCGCCGCCGACGGCACGATCCCCCTCGTCTGGCTGATCGCCCAGTGGCCCGAGGGCCAGGACGAGCCGGTCAAGTACTGGATCTCCAACCTGCCCGCCGGCATTCCCGCGAAAGACCTGGTCAGGCTCGCGAAGTCACGCTGGCGGATCGAGCACGACTACCGCGAACTGAAAACAGCACTGGGTCTGGACCACTTCGAAGGGCGTTCGTTCACCGGCTGGCACCGCCATGTCACCCTCGTCACCGCCGCCCACCTCTTCCTCACCGAACAGCGGACCTGCCCAAAAGTCCCTGCCAGGACCTGACCCTCTACCAGGCCCTGGACCTCCTCCAACACCTCCTCGCCACCTGGAACGGCCACTGCCCCACCTGCCGACAACCCACCCCACGGCAGCCCTACGACACCAGCTAACAAAGCACTACTAGGCGGGGCCGGTCGGCTTCGCCGACTCCAGGAGGTAGGGGACGTCGATGACCGCGACGCCCGGGGTGAACAGCAACCGGGCCTTCAGCCGGAGCGCGTTCTGGTTGTGCAGGGGCTGCTCCCACCAGTGCCCCACCACGTACTCCGGGATGACCACCGAGAGCATGTCCGTCCCCTCCGCGGCCGCCAGCTCCTGTACGTACTCCAGGACCGGCCCGATCACTTCGCGGTACGGCGAGTGCAGCACCTTCAGCGCGATCCCCGGGTCGTGCCCGGCCCAGGCCTCGCGCAGCCGGTGCGCGTCCTGCGCGTCCGCCGCGACGGTGACGGCCGTGAGGCTGTCGGGCCGCAGGGCCTGCGCGTAGCCGAGCGCCTTCAGCGTCGGGGCGTGCACCGAGGAGACCAGCACCACGACGTGGTGGCGAGCGGGCTTGCGCGGCTTGACGCCGGGGGCGACGGCCACCTGGTCGGCGACGGTGTCGTAGTGGCGCCGGACCCCCTTCATGCCGAGGAAGAGCAGCGGCATCGCGATGACGACCAGCCAGGCGCCGTGCGTGAACTTGGTGATGAGGACGATGACCAGCACCAGGGCGGTCATGGCCGCGCCGACCGCGTTGATGGCGAGCCGGCGGTGGATGTGCACCCGCTCCCCCCTGGCCGTGTCGGGCGAGTCGAGGGCGCGCCTCCAGTGCCGGACCATGCCCGACTGGGACAGGGTGAAGGAGACGAACACGCCGATGATGTAGAGCTGGATGAGGCGCGTCAGTTCGGCGTCGAAGGCGACGATCAGGGCGATGGCGGCCAGCGCGAGCAGCACGACGCCGTTGGAGTACACGAGGCGGTCGCCGCGGTTGAAGAGCTGGCGCGGGGCGTAGCGGTCCTTGGCGAGGATCGAGGCGAGCATCGGGAACCCGTTGAAGGCGGTGTTCGCGGCGAGGATCAGCACCCCGGCGGTGACGGCCTGCAGCAGGTAGAACAGGAAGTGCCAGCTGCCGAAGGTGGCCCGGCCGATCTGCGCGAGCGCGGTGGAGGTCGGCGTCCCGGGGGCGAGGCCGAGTTCCGTCGGGTCGGCCGCGACGTGCACCCGGTACGACATGGCGAGGAAGGTGATCCCGAGGAACATGGTCACGGACAGGACGCCCATGACGGCCAGCGTGTTCGCGGCGTTGCGACTCTTGGGCTTGCGGAAGGCGGGGACGCCGTTGCTGATGGCCTCGACGCCGGTCAGCGCCGTACAGCCCGAGGCGAAGGCGCGCATCACGAGCAGTACCAGGGCCAGGCCCGTGAACGTCTCGGTCTCGATGATCGGCAGGGAGGCGGACTCGGCGCGGATGGTGGCGCCGGTCGCGATCCGTACGGCGGCGACCGCGAACATGACGTAGATGACGAGCACGAAGCCGTAGGTGGGAAGGGCGAAGATCCGGCCCGATTCGCGTACGCCGCGCAGGTTCATCAGGGTCAGCAGCACCACGAAGCCGACCGACAGCACGACTTGGTGGTCGCTGAGCGAGGGGATGGCCGAGGTGATGGCGGCGACGCCGGAGACCACCGAGACGGCGACGGTCAGCACGTAGTCGACGAGGAGGGCGCTGGCGGCGGTCAGCGCCGCCGTCGGGCCGAGGTTCTCGGAGCTGACGATGTAGGCGCCCCCGCCGCCGGGGTAGGCGTGGCAGGTCTGCCGGTAGGAGGCGACGACGACGATCATCAGGAAGACGATGGCGGCGGCCGCGTACCAGGTGAGGTGGAGCAGCGTCACGCCGCCGAGGGCGAGGATCAGCAGGATCTCCTCGGTGGCGTACGCCACCGAGGAGAGCGGGTCGCTGCAGAAGATGGGCAGCGCGAGCCGCTTGGGAAGCAGGGTCTCGCCCAGCCGCGCGGTGTCGAGCGGTTCACCGACCAGCACGCGTTTCGCATTGATACGCCTCATTCAGGCATGATCGGTCAATGTTTGTCCGGTTCGGCCGCTCTGGGGGTTGTGTCGTCCGCCGGTACTGACATCTTCGCGGCCGCGCTGCGGATGGCCTCGCGGATGCGGAAGTAGGTTCCGCAGCGGCAGATGTTGGCGATGGTGTCGATGTCCTCGTCCGTGGGCTCGGCGGTCCGCCGCAGGAGCGCCACCGCGGCCATGATCTGGCCCGGCTGGCAGAAACCGCACTGGGCGACATCCTGTTCGAGCCAGGCCTCCTGCACGGGGTGCAGCTCGTCACCGTTCGCCAGGCCCTCGATGGTGGTCACCGCCTTGCCGGCGCAGGCGGACACCGGCACCACGCAGGGGCGGACGTCCGCGCCGTCGAGGTGGCTGGTGCAGGCCTTGCAGACGTCCACGCCACAGCCGTACTTGGGGCCGCGTACGCCCAGCATGTCGCGGAGCACCCACAGCAGGGGCAGATCGTCCGGAGCGTCGACGGTGACGCTCCGCCCGTTGACGGTGAAGGTGTGCGAGGGCACGGCGCGGCGCTCCTGGGCTGGTGGCGAGAAGGGTGGCGGGCAAACGGGTCGGGCGGCGGGAGAACGGGACGGGCGGCGGGGATCAGGGGCAGACGGGCGGACGAGAGGAGACGGGCTGGCGGGGGTAGGGGGTGAAGTCCACGTCGAAGTCGAGCGGGAAGCTCCGCGGCTTCTTCCCGGTGGCCCGGGCCCAGGCGTTGGCGATCGCCCCCACGGCGGCGGGTACGCCGAGTTCGCCGGCGCCGCCGGGCTCGGCGCCGGTCGCCGGGAGCACGAAGACACGTACGTCCTTCGGGGTGTCGCGTTGCCTCGCCCAGTGGAACTGGCTGTAACTGCCCTCCAGCGGCAGCCCGTTGTCCAGGTGCAGTCCGGCGCGCAGGGTGGTGGAGAGGGCGTCGGTGAGAGCGCCGATCATCTGGGCCTCCAGCCCGCGCGGGTTGACCGGCAGGCCGACGTCCACCGCGATGACGGCCTTGGTGACGCGCACGTGCTCCGGGTCGCGGGTGTCGATCTCGACCAGGCAGGCGGTGCGGGACTTGTACTCCTCGTGGAAGGCGATGCCCTGGGCGCACCCCGCCGGCATCGGTCGCCCCCACTCGCCCTCCCGCGCGGCCTTGTCGAGGACCGCACGCTGGGCGTCGGTCTTCAGGAAGGTGCGCCGGAAGCGGTACGGGTCCTTCCCGATGCGCGCGGCCAGCTCGTCGACGACGATCTCCTCGGCTCCCCGGGTGTTGGCGGAGTACACCGAGCGCCATGAGCCGGTGGGGACCCCCGTGGGCACCTCGGTGAGCGCCTGGGTGGTGAGCCCGAAGTGGTACGGGGACTTGATCGTGGTGAGGAACAGGGTCTGGGCGAGGGTGGCGTTGCCGATGCCGAGCGGCAGGTTCGCCGCGGTGGCGGTGATGATCTCGCCGAGCCCGTGCCGGAAGTCGGTCTCGGCGGCCGCCACCCGGTGTTCGAAGGTGAGCACCTCGCCCAGGGCGTGGGTGGCGCGGATCTTGTGGTGGGTGGCCGGACGCATCCGACCGTGGCGGGTGTCGTCGACCCGGGTCCACATCAGGCGCACCGGGCGGCGGCAGGCCTTGGAGACCCGGGCCGCCTCCAGGGCGGCGTCGAAGAAGAGGCGCCGCCCGAAGGATCCGCCGGCCTGGACCACGTGCACGGTGACCTTGTCGAGCGGCAGTCCGAGTTCGGCGGCGATGGTCTGGCGGGCCACGATCGGGGACTTGAGCCCGGACCAGATCTCGGCCCGCCCGTCCCGTACGTCGGCCACCGCCGAGTTGGTCTCCATCGGGGCGTGGCTGACGAAGGCGAAGTCGAACTCGGCGTCCACGTACGGGGTGAGCAGCGGCGGCACCAGCAGCGGCGGGGTGGCGGCGCGCAGCTTCGTCCGCACCTGCGCGTCCGAGAGCCGGTCGGCGGGGCCGGGGCCCCAGTCGACCCGGAGGGCGGCCTTGGCGTCGAGCGCCTGCCCGAAGGTCTCGGCGACGACGGCGACCCCGGTGGGGATGGTCACCACGTGCAGTACGCCGGGCATGGCCTGGACGGCGGCGAGGTTGGCGACGCTCCGGACGTCGCCGCCGAGGGTGGGCGGGCGGCGCACCACACAGGGCTTGGCGCCGGGCACGTCGAGGTCGAGGGTGTAGCGCAGGGCTCCGGTGACCATGGCCCGGGCGTCGATGCGGCTGGTCGGCTGTCCGACGAGGGTGTGCCGGGCCGGGGGTTTCGGGGTGGCCCCGAGGACGACCAGGCCGGGCGCCGCGGCGGCCGCGGCGAGAGCGCCGTAGTCCGCGGTGCGCCCGTCGGGGGCCCGGACGAGGCCGTTCGCGGTGGTCAGGGTGGAGGCGGAGAGGTTCCAGCGGGCGGCGGCAGCGGCGACGAGCCGGGCCCGGGCGGTGGCGGCGCTCTGGCGGACGGGTCCGTAGAGGGAGCGGATGGCGTTGGAGGATCCGGTGAGCTGGTTGAACAGCAGCTCGGGCCGGGCGTCGTCGAGTTCCACCCGGACGTCGGCCAGCGGGGCGTCCAGTTCCTCCGCGACGAGCATGGCCACGGCGGTGGTGAGGCCTTGGCCGACCTCCTCCCGGGGCAGCCGGAAGCGGATGGTGCCGTCCGCCTCGACGGCGAGGGCCAGCAGGGCGGACGTGGGCGCCCCGGCCAGGATGAACAGGTCGCCGAGATCCACCAGGTCGGCGATCGCGGGCGGGGTCGGGATCACCGCGTGGGCGGCCTGGGGGGCGAGGGAGTCGGACCCGACGCGCGTGACGAGGGCGAGGGTCGGCGCGGCGACGAGGTGGGTGAGGAACGAGCGTCGGCTCCGCCCGGGGTCGCGACGTTGCCCGATGTCGCCGCTCTGACCGCTCATGTCCCCGTGGCCCCGTGTCCCGCGCGGCCCGCGGAACGGACCTCCCCCGATCATTACCGACACGTAGCGTAGCGATCACCGGGTGCGGGGGGAAGCCGTCGGCCGGCGTGACGGGGGTAGCCCGTTCGGGGGTACCTCGCTCGTCCTGGGGACATGAGGTCCGCGCGGGCCCGGCGGCTTCGTGCGCTCGCACACTTCGGGCGCACGCTCGACCCGGCCCTTCCCGGGGGCCGCTTTCCGGCCGGGGGCGGGTAGGGGGCACGGCCCCTCGAATGCGCGGCTCGCGCAGGGGCGCCGGAAGGGTTGACCGGATTCGTTCGCACACCGCCGGCGCCTCCGGGAGGCCCCGAGCATATGCCCGGGGCAAGGCTCTTACGGATGTTGCCAAACCGCTTACGACCCTCGGCCGGCTGTGCCACAGTCGATGCCGGTCCTTCTTTCAGACCTGGCCGTGCCGCGCCTGTATCGGAGTCCTCATGCCGTCCCATCTCTACGCGGACCGTCCCGCGCAGCCCCCCGAGTCGGGACCGGTGGACGCCCTGATCTCACAGACCCGGCGCCTGCGGGGCGAGGTGAACGCGGTGCGCCGCGACGCGGTCGCGGACGACGACGAAGCGCAGGGGCGCTGGCAACGGGCGCTGTGCGACCTCGCGGTGCACCACCTCGACGACCTCGGCCGGCACCTCGGCCAGCTCAAGGAAGGACTGCCGGCCGCCCCCGAGGAGCTCTCCGAACTCCCGTACGGCGCGCCACACTCCCTGCCCGGCGAACCACCGAGCCGGGTCGGGAGCGCCGAGTGGAACCTGCTCACCGACGCGGTGACCTGGTCCGAGGAACTCTTCCGGATCTTCGGCCGGTCCCCCGAGGCGGGCCCGCTGCCCCTCGACGAACTGGGCTCGACCCTGTTCTCCGAGGACCAGCCGGCGCTCACCGCGATGGTCACCGACTGTCTGGTGGACGGGAAGCCGATCGACGGCGAGTTCCGCATCGTCCGGCCCGACGGCCGCGTCCGGACGTTGCACATGAGGGGCGAGCCGGTACTCGACTCCGACGGTTGCACGGCCTCCATGTGGGCCGTGCTGCGGGACGTGAGTGAACTGCGCCGGAGCCAGCGCGCGGTGCGCGAGTCACACGACTCGTTGCAACGCCGCCGGGAGATCGCGCGGACCGAGCACCGGCTGGCGGTCGAGCTGCAGGAAGCCGTGCTCCCCCCGTGGCGCGGCTCCCTGCGGTTCCCGCACCACAGCACCGGCGCGCTGGACGTCGCCGCGCACCACCTGCCCTCCGCGACCGGCTCGCCGATCGGCGGCGACTGGTACGACGCGCTCGAACTGTCAGACGGCCGTTCGCTGTTGACGGTGGGCGACCTCACGGGGCACGGGGTCACCGCCACCTCCGGGATGGCGATGCTCCTCGGCGCCCTGCGCGGGATGGCCATGGCCGGGATCGAGCCGGGACCGCTGATGGGCTGGCTCAACCAGCTCCTGGACACCTCCGTGCAGCCGGCGCTCGGCTCGGCCGTCTGCTGCCGCTACGATCCCGCCCGCCGGCTGCTGTCCTGGGCCCAGGCCGGGCACCCCGCCCCCCTGCTGTTCCGTCGCGGCCGCGGTCGTTCCCTGCGACCGCCGGAGGGCGTGCTGCTGGGGGCGACCTCGGGTGCCGTGTACGGACAGGCCGAGGAGCGACTGGAGGCCGGCGACGTACTGGTCCTGGGCACGGGCGGGCTGACCCCGCGCGGCTTCGGGCTCGACGAAACGGACCGCACCGAGCGGCTGTTGGCGCTCGCGCCGGAGCTCGCCGCAGCCCGGTCGGCGCAGGAGTGCGTACGGCTGGTCACCGAGGAGTTCGGCGAGGACGAACGCGAGGACGACGCCTGCGTACTGGTCGCCCGGGTCGGATCGTAGGGGCGGCCGGAGAGGGCCGGAGAGGGCCTCCTCCTCTTCCTTCGGGATGGTTCTTCCTTCAGGGCCGCGCCCCGGGGCGCGGCCCTTCGTCGCGTGCCCGCGGATGCGCGGGGGGTCTCGTGCGCCGGCCCGACGCCGGCGGCGCGGACCTCACACCGGCCTTGGCGCCACGGGGCTGTTGGGCAGGGCCGACTCGATCTCCTGGCGCAGGTCCTCGATGCGCGCGTATCCGGCGTACTGACCGGTGAGGCGGTACATCTCGCGCAGCCGGTCCCACGTCCGGTGCGAGGAGGTCTCGTTCATCGAGACCAGGGCCAGGCGGGCGTAGCGGTCGGCCTGTTCCGGATCGTCGGCGATGAAGCAGGCCGAGGCCATGGAGATGTAGTCGAAGATCTGGGAGCGCTGGTGCCCCTGCGCGCGCAGTCGCAGCGCCTCGTGGGCGTGCCGCTGGGCGATCGGCGCGACCGAAGGGTCGTGGTCGGCGAGCGTACGGAAGGCCAGGGCCTGCATGCCGTGCAGATCGGCCTCGTCGAAGTGCTGCATCCACGACGGCGGTGGCACGTCGCCCTTGTCGGAGACGAACAGGTCCTCGGCCTCGCCCAGGGTGCGGCGCATGGCCTGTCCCTTGCCCATGGCGGCCTGGGCCCAGGCCTCGATGGTGTGGAGCATGGCGCGCGTGCGCGGCAGGGTCTGCTCCCCGGAGCCGGACTGGGCCAGCTTCATCAGGTCGAGGGCCTCGTTCGGCTTCCCGAGGTGGACCATCTGACGGGCGGCCCGGGACAGGGCCTCGCCGGCGCGCGGCCGGTCGCCGCCCTCGCGCGCCGCGTGGGCGGCGATCACGAAGTACTTCTGCGCGGTGGGTTCGAGACCGACGTCGTGCGACATCCAGCCCGCCAGGACCGCCAGGTTGGCCGCCACCCCCCACAGCCTGCGCTGGAGGTGGTCGGGGTGGCGGTACGCGAGCATGCCGCCCACCTCGTTGAGCTGGCCCACGACGGCCTTGCGCTGGAGTCCGCCACCCCTGGAGGCGTCCCAGGCGCGGAACACCTCGACGGAACGCTCCAGAGCCTCGATCTCCTGGGAGCCGATGGGGGCGGCCTCGTAGCGGTCGTATCCCGCCTGGTCGGCCTGGTAGGCGTTGTCTCCGAAACGCTGCGCGTCCTTGGCGGCGGCGGGGTCGGTGTGCAGCCAGTCGTACATGGCGTTGCTGAGGGCTGAGCCTGCGGTGAGCGCGACTCCCGCGCCCATCAGGCCGCGACGGTTGAGCATGAGGTCCATTCCCGTGAATTCGGTGAGGACCGCGGCTGTGCGTTCGGGCGCCCAGGGCACTCCGTCGGGGTTGTCCTGCGCCCCGTCGGGTTGCCGTTTGGAGGTGCGCCGCTGCCGTACGAACCCGAGGTCCTCAATGGTCACGACACGACCGAGCCGCTCGGTGAACAGTGCTGCCAGTACCGTGGGCACCGGTTCGCGCGGGGTTTCCCCCATGTCGATCCAGCGCCGCACCCGCGAGGTGTCGGTGGCCAGTTGGTGGTGACCCATGGCGGCCGCCTGCCGGTTGACCATCCTCGCCAGTTCGCCCTTCGACCAGCCGGCCAGGCCGAACAGGTCGTTCAGACGGGTGTTTGGACCTTTGCTCACGTCAAGCCCCCAGGTTCTCGGCTGAGTTGACAGTAGCCCCCCGTCAGATGCCCAGCGACTATTCGCCAGGCTTCGCCAGGGCACGCAAGATGGTCCGCCACCCACCGTCGGGTGTCAGGTAGGAATGCGCCTCCCCGACCCGGTCACCGACGGAACTCCCCAGGGTGAAGCACGGGATCCGGCGGGGCGGCGTACGCAACTCGTCGGCGCACGAAGGGAACTGTAAACGCCATGTACGCAGCAACGACCTCCGTGTCCGCACCGGTCCGGCCGCACCGTACGCTCCCGGCCGGTGGCGGCCCCTACCTCGAACCCGGCCGCCCGGTGACCCTGCCCCAGGGCGCCCTCCGGACGCGGCGGATGCCGGGGACCGGAACACAGCCGCCGAGCGGAAGAATCGACCTTTCGGGGCCGCAGGGAGCGCAGTTGCGCACAGCCCTCGCCTCGGTGCAGCGGATCTGTCCGGAGTTCGCACCCGTGCAGGTGCTGCGGCGCAGCGGCCGATCGGTCCTCCTCGTGGGCACGACCGGGCGGATGACGGCCGTCGCGAAGGTGTTACTGGACCATTCGCCGGAATGGCGCGAGCGGTACCGGCACGAAATAGCTGCGTACCGGACCTTCGTCCGCAACCGTCCGCCGGTCCGGGTGCCCCGCCTGATCGCCGCCGACCCGGAGAACTGCGTACTCGTCGTGGAGCGGATGGCGGGCCGGGTCGCCGCGCTCCAGCGGCACCCGGTGGAGGCCCCGCCGCGGGCCGACGTCCGGGCGGCCCTCGGGGCGGTGTGCCGGGTCAACCAGTGGCGTCCGGCGCCCGAGCTGTTCGGGCACCCGATGGACTACGCCCGGCGGCTCACCCGTGACCACGACCTGGGCCTGCTGACCGACCGGGACTACGGCGACCTGCAGAAGCTGTTGCACGGTCTGAAGCTCGCCGGCGCCCCGTGGCAGTTCAACCACGGTGACGCCCTGCTCTCCAACCTGCTGCTGTCCCCGGCCGGCCCGGTGCTCCTGGACTGGGAGCACGCGGGCTGGTACCTGCCCGGCTACGACCTGGCGACGCTGTGGACCGTGCTGGGCGACGCCCCGGCCGCCCGCGGTCAGATCAGTCGGCTGGCGCAGCAGCAGGGTCCGGCGGCGCGGGACGCCTTCCTGGTGAACCTGATGCTGGTGCTGACCCGGGAGATCCGGATGGCCGAGACGGCCGTGCAGCGTTCGATGGCCGCGGCCGCACCCGCCCCGTCGACGCCCGGGGGTCCCCTGTCCTCGGGGGAGGAACAGCGCCTGCTGCTGCGCCGGTTGCACGACGACTGCGGGATGGCCCGCAGGGCGGTGCGCGCGGCGGTCGGCACGCGCTGACCCGGTCGGGTCCGTACGGAGGTCCCCCGGCGGTCACCGCCGGGGGACCTCCACGCGTCCGGGGCCGGTGGCGGGCCGTACCGGGAGGGGTGGCGGCTCTTGCCGGGGTCGGTGGCGGGCCGTGACGGGGCGGGTGGCGGGTCCTGCGGGAAGCGGCGGCGCCGGATGCCTTGACTTCACATGATCCCCCGAAGACCTTTTCTGACTCGGCATCAGACATGCCGGACACGCCCGCTTCCCCGACCCGCTGGAGCCTGCCATGTCCGCGAGCCCCCGTCCCGCACGCCCCGCCCCGCCCTCCCGCCGGACCGTCCTCGCGGGGACCGGAGCCGGCGTACTCGCCGCCAGCGTGCTGCCGGGGGCCGTCGCACGGGCCGCCGACGGCGCCCCGCTCGGCGAGTACGACGTCGTCGTGGTCGGCTCCGGCGCGTCCGGGATGACCGCCGCGCTCACCGCCGCCCGGCGGGGACTGAGCGTGCTGGTGGTCGAGAAGGCCCCCACCTTCGGCGGGTCGGCCGCCCGGTCGGGCGCCGGCATCTGGTTGCCGAACAACTCGGTGATCCTGGGCGTCGGAGTGCCGGACACCCCGGCGAAGGCCGCCACGTACCTGTCGGCGGTGGTGGGGCCCGGGGTGCCGGCGGACCGGCAACAGGCCTTCCTCGCCAACGGCCCCCGGATGCTGGACTTCGTCATGGCGAACAGCCCGCTGAGGTTCCGCTTCATGGACGGCTACAGCGACTACTACCCCGACCTGCCCGGTGGTCTGCCGAACGGCCGCTCCATCGAGCCCGACCAGATCGACGGCAACGTCCTCGGCGCCGAACTGGCCCGCCTGAACCCGGCGTACATGCCGGTGCCGGCCGGGATGGTCGTCTTCAGCCAGGACTACAAGTGGCTGAACCTCGCGGCCGTCAGCGCCAAGGGCCTGGCGGTGTCGGCGGAGTGCCTGGCGCGCGGCGCGGCGGCCGCGCTGCGCGGGGAGAAGCCGCTGACCATGGGGCAGGCCCTCGCCGCGGGGCTGCGGGCCGGCCTCCAGCGGGCCGGGGTGCCGGTCTGGCTGAACAGCCCGCTGGTGGACCTGGTCCAGGAGGGCGGGGCCGTCACCGGTGTGGTGGTGGAGAAGGAGGGCGTACGGGGGACGGTGCGGGCGCGCAAGGGCGTGATCATCGGTTCGGGCGGCTTCGAGCACAACGCGCAGATGCGGGCCCAGTACCAGCAACAGCCCATCGGCACCCGGTGGTCGGTCGGCGCGAAGGAGAACACCGGCGACGGGATCCGCGCGGGGCAGCGCGCCGGCGCTGCGTTGGGGCTGATGGAGGACGCCTGGTGGGGGCCGTCGATCCCGCTGCCCGGTGAGCCGTACTTCTGTCTGGCCGAACGGACCCTGCCGGGCGGGCTGATCGTCAACGGGAACGGCACGCGGTTCGTCAACGAGGCGGCGCCCTACGGCGACGTGGTGCACGTGATGTACGAGAAGGACCGGGGGGCGGTCGGCTCGCACATACCGGCCTGGCTGATCGTGGACCAGAACTACCGCAACAAGTACCTGTTCAAGGACATCCTGCCGACCTTCGCCTTCCCGGACTCCTGGTACGAGTCGGGCGCGGCGAAGAAGGCGTGGACCTGGGACGCGCTGGCCCACCAGATCGGGGTGCCGGCGGGTGCGCTGCGCTCGACCCTCAACCGCTTCAACGCGCAGGCGTGGAGCGGGAACGACGCCGACTTCCATCGGGGGGACACGGCGTACGACCACTACTACACGGACCCGAACGTCCACCCGAACTCGTGTCTCGCGCCGATCTGGGCGCCGCCGTTCCACGCCTTCAAGATCGTGCCGGGGGACCTGGGGACGAAGGGCGGCATCGTCACCGACGCCAGGGCGCGGGCCCTGCGGGCCGACGGTTCGGTGATCCGGGGGCTGTGGGCGGCGGGCAACGCGAGTGCGGCGGTGATGGGCCACAGCTACGCGGGGGCCGGATCGACGATCGGTCCCGCGATGACGTTCGGGTACGTGGCGGCCAACGACATCGCGGACGCCTGAGGGCGGCCCGGCGCCGCCCGCCCGTTTCCGGCCGCTCCCCCGCCGCGCCGCTCGCGGGGCGGGCGGCACGGCCGGCCCGGCGTGGTCAGCCCTGCTGGAAGAGCTCGGCCGGGAGCGGCTTCAGGAGGGCGTAGAGGTCATCGGTGATCGGGCGGTCCCAGCTGGCGATGGTGACCAGCACGTTGTCGCTGCGGTCGAACTGGACGCAGGAGATGCGGGACTCCGAGAGTTTGACCTTCCGGACGATGAGGAGGTTGTCGCCCTGCATGACGGGGCAGTCCTCGACCGCGGTGACCTCGACGTCCTCTTCGTTCTCCAGGGCGTCGAGGAGTTGGGCCACCTCGAAGGGGACCTGCTTGTCGGCGAGGTCGCGGGCGGGCGAACCCTCGGGGAGATTGCCGATGATCATCGCGGGGCCGCGACCGCCGAACAGGTCGTAGCGCAGGAAGACGCCCTGGCAGCTGCCGTCGGGGGCGGGGAGCAGCCCGGCCCCGAGGTTGCCCGGCCAGTCCCCCGGGTCCATGGCCAGGACGTCGAAGTCCGGGCCGGCGGGTGTGGCGGCGCGGTGGCGGCGGAGGAAGGACATGCCGCCATGGTACGTGGCCGGGACCCTTTTCCGGCCCCGGGCCCCTCATCCGAGCCGGCCCCGCGCCCGGCCCCGCACCCGCCGCCGAGAGCGTCCCGGGGCTCCGTCCCGGCCGGCGCCCGCCCCGTCCCTCCCGGTTTCCCCGCGTCGGACCGGTCGGTCCCTTGATCGACCGGTCCGACGTGCGGGGTCCGGCGCGCGTCCGCCGGTGGCGTTCGAACCGACATCGCGGGTTGACCGGTATGGATCTTGCGTTTTCAACGACTTACGCTTGTCCGCGACGCGCACATCGACGATCGGCCGCTGGTCCGAGGAAGGGCAGGCAGATGGCCGAGTCCGTTCCGTCTCCCGCCGTGACGCCCGCTCAGACGCGTGCGAGCACCGGATGCCGGCCGCCGGGTCGGTGTCACGGACCGGTATCCATCCGTCCTCGGGGGGAGGCCCCCGCCCCGAGCCGGGGGACACTGCACGTCAAAGCCGCCACCGCGTCGTCGTCCGCGGTGTGCGAGGTGTCCACAGGGGAGGGGGGAGTATGAGCGTGGCCCGGGCCATGCGCAAGCTCTGCAACGCGCTGACCGCCCCGCTCGACCTGGAGTCGACCGCGGAGCCGCACACCCTCTTCCGTGCGCTGTGCGACGCGATGAGCGCGCTGCGCGGCGGGCGCCCCATCCTGCTGCGCTTCGAACGGTTCCCGCCGGAGCTCACCACGTCGGGACTCTGGCTGAACATGGAGGAGTACGACATCGTCGTCGTGGAGAAGCACACGACGCCGGACCACCAGCTCGTCATCCTCGGACACGAGCTGTGGCACATGCGGGCCGGGCACGGCAGCGTGCACGGTCTCGGTCCCGCGGCGGCCGCCCGGTCCCTGCCGGGCAGCCCCGACCTGACGTACGCCACCGTCGCGGCGCGTTCCCACTACGAGGACGCGGACGAGATGGAGGCGGAGACGTTCGGGCTGCTGCTCGGGGACCGCTGCCGGGGTTGGCTGACCTCCTCGGACACGACCGCCGGCGCCGCCCGCCGTGACGACGTCGCCGGACGGATCGGCAACGCCCTCGGCGGCCGCGGACCGATCGGGTTCCGGTGACCTCGGACGCCTTCTACATCCCGTACCTGATTCCGGCGGCGATCCTCACCCTCGCCTTCGCGATCCGACTGCCGGTCATGATCCGTTTCTGGCGGATCGACCCCAACGTGCGCAACGTCGGCGGTCTGCTCGTGCTGGGTTCCGCGGTGTTCTACTTCGGCCGGCCGCAGACCCTGGCGACGATGAACCGCCTCTCGGGGATCAGCAACGTCGCGGCCCCGGTGGTCTACACGGTGCTCACGCTGTTCTGCGCCTCGTGCCTGGTCATGGTGATCCACTGGCGGGGCGGCGATCCGCTCCGGGTGCGGCGGACCACGCGCGTCATCGGCCTCGTCTACTGCGCGGCGGTCGCCGGGTTGTGGGGCACCTTCGCGCTCGCCGACGTGCCGGTCGAGCGGCTGCGGGACCTGGACACCTACTACGCCACCACGCCGTGGATGCGCGAGCACATCCTTCTCTACCTGCTGGCCCACACCGTCGCGGGCGTGATCACGGCCTCGGTCACCTGGACCTGGCTGCGGCAGGTCTCGGGCTGGCTGCGCGCGGGGCTGGTGCTCCTGGTCGTCGGGTTCCTGCTGAACGTCGGCTACGACACGTTGAAGCTGACGGCGGTGGTCGCCCGCTGGACGGGCCACGACCTGGACTGGCTCAGTACCTACGTGGCTCCGCCGGTCGCGTCGGTGTGCGCGCTGTTCGTCGCGGTCGGCTTCGTCCTGCCGCACGCGGGCGAGGCGCTCCAGCGGCTCTGGCAGGACTTCCGGCAGTACCGGTCCCTGGGCGCGTTCGCGGCCGAACTGGCCGTCATCGACGGGAGCGGTCTCAGGCTTCCCCGGCGCTCCTCGCTGAGCCGGCGGCTGGTCCAACGGCGGACCCGGATCAACGACGGACTGCTCAAGCTCCAGCCGTACCTGGATCCCGAGGTGCGGCGCAGGGCCTTCCAGGAGGCCGTCGCCCGGAGCGAGAGTCCGGCGCGGGCCGCCGCGACGGCCGAGGCCGTGGCCGTGGTCGCCGCGATCCGCAGTCTGTCGCGCTCGGGCGCGGGGCGGGCCGCCGGTACGGCGGCGCCGGCGGCTCCCGAGGGCGACGTCACCCCGGTCCCGAACCTGGTGGCGGTGTCCAGGGCGCTGCACCGCTCGCCCGCCGTCGCGGCCTTCCGCGCCCGCGGGTCGGCGTACGAACAGCCGGCGCGGGCGGAACGGGCCGGCGGCCGCACGTAACGCGGCGGGGGGCGGGCCGGGGGGCGGGCCGTCCCGGCCGGCCGCTCGCTCCGCGGCCGTCCGGGCCCGGTGCGGTGAGCCGCTTCAAATCCTCGTCCACGGCGGCGAGTTCCGCTTCGCGTTCGAACATCGTGCGCCGCGTACGGGCCCGGCGGTTCTCCGACCCTCCGGGAGGGTCTGTTCAGTGCGCCGAGCGGACCGCCAGTCCTTCCAGTACGGCGACGGCCTCGGCGGCCCGCTCGGCGGCCACGAAGAGGTGGTCGTGGCGGTACCCGGCGATGACGTTGCAGCTGAGGCCGTGCGCGGCGAGTTCGGCTGCGAAGGCTCCGGTGAGGCCGACCGCGTCGAGTGCGGAGTGCACGCGCAGGGTGATCCATCCGGCGGTGTAGTCGTAGGCGAGTCCGGCCCCGTCGGCGTCCTCGCGGCGCAGGACGACGGTGAGTCCCTCGGGTTCCAGGACGGTCGCGACGGGGGCGAGCCCGTCGGGTGCGGTGGGGCCCGCGACGGCGCAGAAGACGTAGGTGCCCTCGTTGAGTTCCGGTCGCATGCCGCCCAGCAGTTTCCGCAGGTCGCTCTCTCCGCTCATGGAGCAACCCTACCTATCATCCCCATATGACCGATTCGGCACCCCCGGCGGAGAACGAGCAGAGCGAGCGTCACGCCTCCTGGCTGGAACTGTTCTTCGACCTCACGGCGGTGGCCGGGGTGGCCCAGCTGGCCCATCTGCTGCACGGCGGCCCCGCGTGGACCGACCTGGGGCTGTACGCGGTGATGTTCCTGGCGTTCTGGACGGGCTGGATGCTGTTCACGGTGTACGGCAACGTCACCCGCGGTCAGGTCCGGGTGTGGAGGGTGCTGGCCGGCATGTTCGGGCTGGCCGTGATGGCGGCCGCGGTGCACGGTGTGCGGGAGGGGGAACAGGCCGCGGCGTTCGCGCTCGCCTACATCCTCGTGCGGACGCTGGCCGGGAAGGCCTGGGAGCGGCGCCGGGAGTACGTGGCGGACCTGCCGATCACCCGCCTGGGGTTGGGGCTGACGCCGTGGGTGGTGTCGATGTGGTTCGACGGGACGGCCCGGTACGCGCTGTGGGCGCTCGGGTTGGCCATCGACCTGGTGGTGATGTTCGCGGTCTCCTCGAAGTCCCCGGCGGGCCGGGCGGGGGACGGGGACGAGGACGCCGCGGTGCGGACGGGGCACCGGCCGCACCGGAAGCTGCGCGCCGCCTACACCGACGCTCCGCACCTCGGTGAACGGCTGGGCCTGTTCGTGCTGATCGTCTTGGGCGAGGGGATCGCGCAGACGGTGTCCGAGGCCTCGGAGGCGGAGTGGGACTCCGCGCTGTACGTGGTGGGGACCGGCGCGTTCCTGCTGCTGATCCTGGTGTGGTCGCTGTCGCTGCGGCACGGTTCGGACGGGGTGCCGCTGCTGGCTCCGGGCGCCCTGCCCGTACGACTCACGCTGCCGCCGCACTGCTTCGTGGCGGGGTCGGTGGCGGCGCTGGCGGCGGCCCTGGGCGACTCGGTCGCGTACACCGACACGGCCGTGCCGGATCGGGTGCGCTGGTTGATGTGCGGCAGTCTCGCCCTGTACCTCGTCATCGCGGGGGCGGCGGCGGCCCGTTCGGGACGGAGCGTGCCGTGGGCGCTGTTGTTGGCCGGTCCGCCCGTGGTCCTGGTCCTGGCGGTGGGCCTGACGGCCCGGGAGGCCCGGGCCGGGCACCTGGTGTGGCTCCTGGTGCTCGCCCTGTGGTGGCCCCTGGTGTGGCGGCGTCGGCCCGCCGCGAACCCGGCCCCGGTCGCGCCGTAGGGCCGCGGGGGCGGCGGTCGCGCCCCCGACGGCCGCGCCTACGTCAGGTCGAACTCGCCGCCCCGCGCGTCCAGGACGAACCTGCGCCACTCGTCCGGCGCGAAGATCAACGACGGGCTGTCGGGACGCCCGCTGTTGCGCATCGCGATGAACCCCTCCACGAAGGCGATCTGGACGTCACCCGCTCCCCCGCTGCTCGACCGCCAGTCCGCCCCGCTCAGATCGAGGTCCGGCTTGTCCCAGCCTGCGAGGGGCTGCGAAGTCATGCTCTCGGCCACGTGCGTGCTCCTCCCGGTACGTCGTCCGAGGGCAAGATTAACCACGCCGGCGGGTGCCGCACAGGCCGCGACGGGACACCGGTGGCCGGCCCGGCGCCCCGCCCGGACATCGAATGGCGTTCAGCCGGTGGGCTCTTCGGCTCCCACCAGCCACATCGCGAAGAACTGCGCGCCGCCGCCGTAGGCGTGCCCCATGGCCCGTCGGGCGTCCGCGACCTGGTGTTCGCCGGCCTGGCCGCGGACCTGGAGCGCCGCCTCCGCGAAGCGGATCATGCCGGAGGCGCCGATCGGATTGGTGGACAGGACACCGCCCGACGGGTTGACGGGCAGGTCGCCGTCGAGTTCGGTGACCCCGGCCTCGGTGAGCTTCCAGCCCTCGCCCTCGGCCGCGAAGCCCAGGTTCTCCAGCCACATCGGCTCGTACCAGGAGAACGGCACGTACATCTCCACCGCGTCGATCTCGCGGCGGGGATCGCTGATGCCTGCCTGCCGGTAGACGTCGGCCGCGCAGTCCTTGCCCGCCTGCGGGGACACGAAGTCCTTGCCGGCGAAGAGTGTCGGCTCGCTGCGCATCGCCCCGCCGTGCACCCAGGCCGGCGGCCTCGGCGAGCGTGCGGCCCCCTCGCGGTCGGTGAGGATCATCGCGCAGGCCCCGTCCGAGGAGGGGCAGGTCTCGGAGTACCGGATCGGGTCCCACAGCATGGGCGAGGCCTGGACCTTCTCCAGGGTGATGTCGTTCTCGTGCAGGTGGGCGTACGGGTTCTTCAGGGCGTTGCGCCGGTCCTTGTAGGCGACGAGCGAGCCGACCGTGTCGGGGGCCCCGGTGCGCCGCATGTAGGCGCGCACGTGCGGCGCGAAGAATCCGCCGGCTCCCGCCAGCAGCGGCTGCTGGAAGGGCACCGGAAGCGAGAGGCCCCACATGGCGTTGGACTCGGACTGCTTCTCGAACGCCAGGGTCAGGACGGTCCGGTGGACGCGCGCCGCCACCAGGTTCATGGCGACGAGGGCGGTGGATCCGCCCACCGAACCGGCCGTGTGGACGCGGAGCATGGGTTTGCCGACCGCGCCAAGGGCGTCCGCCAGGTACAGCTCCGGCATCATCACGCCCTCGAAGAAGTCGGGGGCCTTGCCGATGACGACCGCGTCGATGTCCGCCCAGGTCAACTCGGCGTCCGCCAGGGCGCGTACGGCCGCCTCGCGCACGAGTCCGGCGATGGACACGTCGTGTCGGGCGGCGACGTGCTTGGTCTGGCCGATGCCGACGACGGCCACGGGCTCCTTGCTCATGTGCGGTCCCCTTCCAGGACGGCGACCAGGTTCTGTTGGAGGCAGGGACCGGAGGTGGCGTGGGCGACGGCCCGGTCGGACTCGCCGCGGTGGATGCGGGCGGCGGCCTCGCCGATGCGGATCAGACCCGCGGCCATGACCGGGTTGGCGGCGAGCGCCCCGCCGGACGGGTTGACGTTCACGTCGTCGCCGAGTCCGAGCGCCTTGCGGAGCACCACCTCCTGGGAGGAGAAGGGCGCGTGGAGTTCGGCCGTGTCCACGGGGCCCTCGAAGACCCCGGCCTGCTCGGCGGCGATCCGGGTGGACACGGAGTCGGTGAGGTCGCGCAGCCCGAGACCGTGCGCCTCGATGCGGTGGTCGATGCCGGTGATCCAGGCGGGCCGCTCGCACAGCCGCCGGGCGACGTCCCCCGCGGCCAGGACGATGGCGGCGGCGCCGTCGCCGATGGGCGGGCAGTCGCCGGTGCGCAGCGGAGCCACCTGGTAGTCGCCCTGGGGCACGGTTCCCCTGAGTTGGGCGTGCGGGTTGGTCTCGGCGGAGGTCCGGCTGCGGGCTCCGATGGCGGCCAGGGCGCGCTCGTCGGTCTCGCCCGAGTCGATCAGCGCCCGTGCCTGGAGGGCGGCCAGGGCCACCGAGTCGGGCCAGAGCGGGGCGAGGTAGTACGGGTCGAGCTGCCGGGTCATGACGTCGCGCACCGATCCCGGCGAGGACTTCCCGTACGCGTAGACGAGCGCGGTGTCGACCTCGCCCGTCTGGATCTTGACCCAGGCCTCGTACAGGGCCCAGGCGCCGTCCATCTCCACGTGCGACTCGGAGATCGGCGGCCATGCGCCGACCCCGTCGAGGGTCATGGTGAAGGAGAAGGCCCTGCCCGCCAGGTAGTCGCTGGAGCCGGAGCAGGTGAAGCCGATCTCGCCGGTCTTCAGCCCGGTACCGGCCAGCACCCGGTGCAGGACCGGCATGACCATCTCGACTTCGCTGAGGTCGTCGGTGTCGCGCCGGTGGTCGCTCTGCGCGAAGGCGACGACGGCCACGTCGCGCGCGTGCCTGCTCGTCCTGGCCATCAGATGAGCTCCTTGTACACGTCGTAGTCGGCGTCCGGTTCGCCGGTGGGGCGATAGTGGTCGGGGTGGCGCCCGCCCTCGGTCCACACGGGTTCGACGCGCAGGCCCATGCGGACCTGGTCGTAGGGGATGCCGCCGATGCGGCCGTGGAGGGCCAGGTCCGCGCCGTCGAGCGCGATGTGGGCGTAGACGTAGGGGACTTCGATGTCGAGGTTGCGC
The DNA here is from genome assembly GCF_044766345.1 of Streptomyces sp. NPDC102278. Taxonomy (NCBI): domain Bacteria; kingdom Bacillati; phylum Actinomycetota; class Actinomycetes; order Kitasatosporales; family Streptomycetaceae; genus Streptomyces; species Streptomyces sp. NPDC102278. The sequence continues at coordinate 535,443 of NZ_JBIWLV010000002.1, forward strand.
GCCTTGATGTTGACGATGCAGTACGTGGTGACCGTTCCGGCGGGGCCGACCTCGACCCGGTCGGTGGTGGCCACCCCGCAGGTCGGGCAGGCGCCGCGCGGGGGCACGTAGACCTTGTGGCAGGAGGGGCAGCGCTCGCCGACGGTCCGCCGCTCGGAGAGGGCGTTGATGTAGGCGGTCTGGGCGCGGCCGGGACTGTACGTGTAGTCCAGGCGGGCCTCGGCGACGATGCCGGTGACCGGGTCCGCGAAGGCCCCGTCGTGCGGGGAGGCGTGCGGGGAGGCGGCGGGGCCGGCCGGGGTGTCGTCCGGTTCGAAGCAGGCGATGTCGGTGATGGCCCCGACGCGGTCCGCCGCCCAGCGGATCCGGACCCGCATGCCGGTGGCCACCGACGCCGGGTCGGGCGCGTCGAGGGCGTGCAGGATCGCGGTGTCGGCGCCGTCGAGTCGCACGAGGACCCAGGCGAAGGGGGTGGTCAGGGGCTGCTGCGGGCGTGGCTCGTCGTTCCAGGCCCAGGTGGTGACGGTCCCGGTCGCGGACACCTCGACCAGGTCGCGGATCTCCTCGGCGGTGACGGGGTCGTACTCGACGGGCGGGACCATCACCTTGCCGTCGGACGTGGTGACGCCGAGGACGACCCGTTCGCGCAGGCCGGTGAGGAAGGCGCTCTGCACGGGGCCGAGGGAGCGGGTGAAGGGGAACTCGACGACGAGGGGTGCGCGCAGCACCTCGGGTGGGGACGCGGCTGCTGTCATGGAGGGGACTCCGTTTTCTCCGGGGGGTGGGGGACGGTGGACGTGTCGGTGTCCGGCGCGTGTGGGGTCAGCCGCGCTTGTAGACCGGAGGTCGTTTCTCCGCGAAGGCCCGGGCTCCTTCCTTCGCGTCGGCCGTGTCGAAGATCGGCCATCCCCGGGTGAGTTCGGCAGCCAGCCCCTCCGTCTCGGTGAGTTCGGCGCTCTCGTAGACGGAGGCCTTGACGGCCTCGACGGCCAGCGGCCCGCAGGCGTTGACCCGCTCGGCGATCTCCAGGGCCGCGTCCAGCGCCGTGCCGTCCGGCACCACCCGTCCGATGAGCCCGATCCGGGCGGCCTCCTCGGCCGCGTACGGGCGTCCGGTGAGCAGCATCTCCAGCGCGTGCGTGCGCGGGATCTGCCGGGGCAGCCGCACCGTCGAGCCGCCGATCGGGAAGAGGCCCCGTTTGACCTCGAACAGCCCGAAGGTGGCACCGGCGCCGGCGACCCGGATGTCGGTGCCCTGGAGGATCTCGGTGCCACCGGCCACGCAGTAGCCCTCGACGGCCGCGATCACCGGTTTGCGCGGTCGGTGGTGGCGGAGCATGGCCTTCCAGTGCAGGTCGGGGTCGGCCTTGAGGCGTTCCCGGTACTGATCGCCCGCCATGCCCTTCCCGGCCAGCGCCTTCAGGTCCATGCCCGCGCAGAAGTCGCCGCCCGCGCCCGTCAGGACCACGGAGCGGATCGCGTCGTCGGCGTCGGCCTCCAGCCAGCCGTCGTACAGGCCCACCAGCAGCGGAAGCGAGAGCGCGTTCTTCGCTTCCGGCCTGTTCATGGTGAGCACCAGCGTGGCTCCGCGGCGTTCCACGGTCAGGTGTTCGGTCCCACCCATTGCCGTCCTCCCGTCTCAAGACCTAGAACAGGTTGCAGGAGGGGCGAGTGCAGTTCAATAGTTTTCTGACACACAGTCAGTTTTCTTGTCCTGCGCCCTTCCCAGTTGGCATGAGCGGCGCTCTAATGACCGCCGAGCAGCCCACCCATGGGGTTTTTCGGGTCAGGAGGAACGGTGGAGTACAACCTTGCCGACCTGTTCGAGTCGGTCGTGGACGTGGTCCCGGACCGCGAGGCCCTGGTGTACGTGGACCATCCCGGGACCGGCGCCGAGCACCGCCTGACGTACGCGGAACTGGACGCGGCGGCGAACCGCGTCGCGCACCACCTGCTCGACAGCGGACTGAAGGCCGGCGAACACCTGGGGCTGCATCTCTACAACGGGGTCGAGTACCTCCAGACCGTGCTGGCCTGCCTCAAGGCCCGGCTGGTGCCGGTGAACGTCAACTACCGGTACGTGGAGGAGGAACTGGTCTACCTCTACAACGACGCCGACCTCGCCGCGCTCGTCTTCGAGGGCGAGTTCACCGAGCGGGTGGCGGCCGCGCTGCCACAGACGACGGGACTGCGGCACCTGATCCGGGTCGGCGCGGCCCCCGAGGGGGCGCCGGAGCCCTCGATCGCACCCGTCCCGTACGCGGACGCGGCGGCGGCCGGTTCCCCCGAACGCGGCTTCCCGCCGCGCTCCCCCGACGACCTGTTCATCATCTACACCGGCGGTACGACCGGGATGCCCAAGGGCGTCATGTGGCGGGCCGAGGACCTCTTCTTCGCGGGGCTGTTCGGCGGGGAGCCCTCCGGGGAGCCGGTGAAGCGGCCGGAGGAACTCGCCGAGCGGGTGGCCGCGCGCGGCGCCGGGCTCACCTTCTTCCCCGCTCCTCCGCTGATGCACGGCACCTCCACGCTGACCTCGTTCATCGCCTTCAACTACGGGCAACGGGTGGTCATCCACCGCAAGTACGCGCCCGAGGAGGTGCTGCGGACGATCGAGAAGGAGAAGGTCTCCAGCGTGTCCCTGGTGGGCGACGCGATGTTGCGGCCGCTCATCGACGCCCTGAACGGGCCGCTGCGGGGCACCGACCTGTCGTCCCTGTTCAGCGTCTCCTCGTCGGGCGCGATCATGTCGGAGACCGTGCGCGCCGAGTTCCAGCGGCTCGTGCCGCACGTGATGCTGCTGAACAACTTCGGCTCGTCCGAGTCCGGGTCGAACGGGAAGGCCACGAACGACTCCGGTCCGGAGAACGGCTTCCGCCTGGAGGTCAACGACCGTACGCAGGTGGTGGATCCGGTGACGCACGAGCCGGTGCCGGTCGGCGAGCCGGGCCGGCTGGCGCAGCGGGGACACGTGCCGCTCGGCTACTACAACGACCCGGCCAAGACCGCGGAGACCTTCTTCCGGAAGGGCGAGGAGCGGTGGGTGCTGCTCGGTGACATGGCCACGGTGGACGCGCGGGGCATCGTCACCGTCCTCGGCCGCGGCTCGCAGTGCATCAACACCGGCGGGGAGAAGGTGTATCCGGAGGAGGTCGAGCAGGCGCTGAAGTCCCACCCGGACGTGTACGACGCCCTGGTCGCCGGCGTGGCGGACCCGAGGTGGGGCAGTCACGTGGCGGCGGTGGTCCAGATCCGGGACGGGGCGGGCGAACCGACGCTGGACGAGATACAGGCCCACTGTCGCACCAGGCTGGCGGGGTACAAGATCCCGCGCCAGTTGGTCATCGCCCCCGCGATCCAGCGCTCGCCCAGCGGCAAGGCGGACTACCGCTGGGCGAAGTCGGTGGCCACGGAGGCGGACACCGGCCCCTGACGCCCGCCGGTCGGGACGGCGCACCCCGGCCGGCGAGCCGGTGGGCCGCCGGTCAGGCCACCGGGTGGCCGTCGGCGTCGGTGCGGTCGGCCTGCGTGGAGAACTTCGACAGGAACACGTCGTACTGCCCGTCGTCGCGGCGGGTCATCGTCGCACCGTCCTGCCAGGTCCCGTTGTCCGCCCACCACTGGCTGCCGTACGGGTCGCCCTGGTTCTGGTGGACGTTGTGCACGCCGAGACCGCCGTGGGAGAAGGGCTCCCCGAAGACGAGGATCGGCCTGCCCGGCACGAGGATCGGCTCCAGGGCGCGCGAGGCCTCCAGATGGGAACCGGCGACCCAGGGGCGCGGCGGGCTCAGCCGGTCCAGGAGCGTCCGGAGCCGGCCGATCCCGCACCCGGTCCGCGGGCGCAGCGCGGGGTGGCGCAGGTAGTCGACGGCGCCCGAGCCCGAGGTGCGGGCGAGTTCGTGGAAGCCGGGCGGCAGTGCGGACGCGGGATCGACCACCGAGGCGGCGAGGGTGATGACCTTCCATCGCACCCCGGTGGCGGATTCCTTGCTGTCCACGTCGATCGCGCACCGGTGGCGACCCGCGGGGGTGTCGACCTCCAGATTGACGTGGAACCAGCGCCCCTGGGTGTCGGGCTCGTCGCGGAAATGGCGGTGGAGGGTCCCGGACAACACTCCGTAGTCTTCGAGCGGCATGCCGCCAGTGAACCACCCGGTCCGCCGGGCGGTCGGCCCCGGACGTCGTTCGGGCGGTTACAGCTGGGCGCGAAGTTCGGCGGCCAGTCCGCGGGCCCAGACCGCCAGCTCGGCTCGGGCCGTGCCCTGGCCGATCACGGCGGTCTGTTCGTCGGTGAGGCGGGGCGGGCCCGGTTGCTCCAGCAGCTGGGCGACCTCGGCGAGCAGCCCGACCAGACGGCGGGCGCCGGGGGCGCCGAGCCGTACCGATACCGCGGGGTCGATGACGGCCATGCCGTCGCCTCCCTTCGGGCCTCCGCGACCGGGACGCCCGGTCCTCGGGCGGGGGCTCCTGCTTCGACCGTACGCCGCAGGTCGGCCCGCCGCCCGCCGCGCGCGGCGGCCCGTTCAACCGGACGCGACCCGGCCCGCGTCCGCTTCGCGGTGCATGCCCGTGCACAGGGCCCAGATGACGACGAGGTTGACGGCGATCAGCACAAGCGCCCACAAGGGGTAGAACGGGAGCCACAGGAAGTTGGCCACCACTCCCAGACTGGCGACGGCGACACCGAAGAAGCGCGCCCACAGGGCGCCGCCGAGCACGGCGCAGCCGGCGACGACGAGGGCGACGCCCACGATGAGGTGGACCCAGCCCCAGCCGGTCGCGCTGAACTCGTAGACGTAGTGGCGGGTGACGACGAACAGGTCGTCGTTGACGAGGGCCGCGATCCCTTCGAGGATCGCCATCGCCCCGGCGATGATCATCAGGGTCGCTGCCAGGACGGTGGTACCGGAGGCGGTCGCGTGCGTGGGGTGCGTGTGCACGTGGCCCGCCCGCTGTCCTACGGGGTCACTGGCCATCTCGGTCTCCTAGGTCGCGGCGCCGGCCCGACGTGCCGGACCGGCGAGAACCCCCGTTTCAGCGTGGCACGGCGACTCCCCGTCGGCACGCCGGGCCGCCCTCCCCGGGCCGCCCGGGGGGCCGCATGTTCCGGGAAACAAGGCGACCACTCGTTCGAGTCATTGCTTTGACCACCGAGGGCCTGGCACTCTACCGAATGATCGGTCGGTTGGCAGGCGATGAGGTGACGGCATGACGGCGCACGCGGACATCCATGACAAGAGCGAGCGGTTGAGCGGCGATGAGCTGGCCGCCCTCCAGCTGAGGCGGCTGCGCGCGACCCTGCACCGCGCCTACGACCACGTGCCCCACTACCGGCAGGCGTTCGAGAAGGCCGGTCTGCATCCCGACGACTGCCGGTCCCTGGCCGACCTCGCCCACTTCCCGTTCACCACCAAGTCCGATCTGCGCGACCAGTACCCCTTCGGGATGTTCGCCGTGCCGCGCTCCGAGGTGCGGCGCATCCACGCCTCCAGCGGGACCACCGGACGGCCCACGGTCGTCGGCTACACCGACGGGGACCTGTCCACCTGGGCCGACGTGGTGGCCCGGTCCATCCGCGCGGCGGGCGGCCGTCCCGGCCAGATCGTGCACGTCGCCTACGGCTACGGCCTCTTCACCGGCGGCCTCGGCGCGCACTACGGCGCGGAGCGGCTCGGCTGTACGGTCGTGCCGGCCTCGGGGGGCATGACCGACCGCCAGGTCCGGCTGATCCAGGACTTCCGACCGGAGGTCATCATGGTGACCCCGTCCTACATGCTCACCCTGCTGGACGAGATGGAACGCCAGGGCATCGATCCCCGCTCCACCTCGCTGCGCACGGGGATCTTCGGTGCGGAGCCGTGGACGGAGGGGATGCGGCGGGAGATCGAGGAGCGGCTGGACATGGACGCCGTGGACATCTACGGCCTGTCCGAGGTGATGGGCCCCGGCGTGGCCCAGGAGTTCGCGTCGACCAAGGACGGCCTGCACATCTGGGAGGACCACTTCTTCCCCGAGGTGGTCGACCCGTTGACCGGGGCGGTGCTGCCGGACGGAGAGCCGGGAGAGCTGGTGTTCACCTCCCTCACCAAGGAGGCCATGCCGATCATCCGGTACCGGACCCGGGACCTGACGCGCCTGTTGCCCGGTACGGCCCGGCCCGCCTTCCGCCGGATGGAGAAGATCACCGGCCGCAGCGACGACATGATCATCCTGCGGGGGGTGAACCTCTATCCCACCGCGGTGGAGGAGATCCTGCTGCGTGTCCCCGGCCTGGCCCCGCACTTCCAGCTGCGGCTGACCACCGAGGGCCGGCTGGACACCCTGACCGTACGGGTGGAGGCCCGGCGGGACACCGATCGCGACCGCCGCGAGCAGGCGGCCGCGGAGGTGGTCCGAGCGGTGAAGGAGGGCGTCGGGGTGTCCGTCCGCGTCGAGGTGGTGGATCCGGAGACCCTGGAGCGCTCGGTGGGCAAGATCAAGCGGGTGCGGGACCTCCGCGCCAGACCGTAGACACCGCGCCGGACCGCGGGCACCGCGGACCGCGGGCACCCCGCCGGCACCGTGGGCACCCCGCCGGCACCGTGGGCACCGCCGGAACCGCGGGCACCGCCCGGCCGCGGGCACCGCGCCGGCCCCTCAGCCGCGTGGATGCCGGAAACCACCCCTTCGGGCCCACTTGGGGGCGTGCGCGGGAGGGCCCCGGGCCCTCCCGGGTAGGCCAGTGTGCGTGACCCCGAAGCCCCGGCCGTTGCACGACCGGCTCCAGGCCTCCCTCGCCGGGCTGGCCTGGAGCCGGGGTCGTCAGATGGAGCTGATGCACCGGGCGATGGGCTTCGCCGCCCTCGGGTTCCTCACCCTGGTGCCGCTGCTGGTGGTCGTCGCGGCCGCCGCCCCCGGCAGTGGCTACGGCTTCGGCCGGTGGCTGGGCCAGGCCCTGGGCGTGACGGCGTCCTCGCGGGCCCGGGTCGAGGTGTTGTTCGGATCCGCGGATCTGGCGCTGGAGCGGACGACGGCCTTCGGGCTCGCCGCGGTCGCCGTGTTCGGCCTGACCTTCGGCTCGGCCGTGCAGACGGGGTACGAGAAGGTGTGGGACCTGCCCACGGCCCGCTGGCACACCATGTGGCGACACGTGGTGTGGCTGGCCCTGCTGGTCTGCTACCTCGCGATGCTCGTGGGGATCCCCTCCCCGCCGCTCGACGTGATCGGCCGCGTGGTCGGCACCATCATCGACCTGGTGGGCACCGTCCTGTTCTTCTGGTCCTCCCAGCGGCTCCTGCTGGGCGGGCGCGTCCGCTGGCGCGCCCTGCTCCCGGGAGCCGTGGCCACCAGTGTCGGTCTGCTCGGGCTGCGGGTCTTCTCACAGCTGGTGTTCTCCCCGCTGATCGCCTCGAACGCGGTGACGTACGGCCCGTTCGGCACCCTGCTGGTCGTGCAGTCCTGGCTGGTCGGAATCGGCTTCGTGGTCTACGGCGGCGCCCTCGTCGGCCGCCTGCTCCACGAACGCCTCACCCTGCGCCGCCTCCACCGCTCGGGCCTTCCGCCGGAGTAGGGCGGGCGCCCTCGGGGCCCTCTCCCCCGTCGCCCGCCGGCGCGGACCCGGCGTCGCGGCGTCCCGGTCGGCGCCCGTTCGCCGCGCTCCGGCCCGCCGCCTGCCACCCCTCAGACGTCCTGTCCGCCGAGGCGGTCCCGGAGTTCCCGCTTGAGGATCTTGCCGCTGGCGTTGCGGGGCAGCGCGTCCACGAAGAGCACCCGCTTGGGGGCCTTGAAGTGGGCGAGCTTCTCGCGGGCGTACTCCATCAGCTCCGCCTCCGTGACTTCCCCGCGCGGCACCACCACGGCCGTGACCGCCTCGATCCACCGCGCGTCGGGCAGGCCGACCACGGCGGCCTCCATCACGCCGGGGTGGGTGTACAGGACGTCCTCCACCTGGCGTGAGGCGACCAGCACCCCGCCCGAGTTGATGACGTCCTTCACCCGGTCGACGACGGTGAAGTAGCCCTCCGCGTCCCGTACCGCCAGGTCCCCGGAGCGGAACCAGCCGTCCCGGAAGGCCTTTTTCGTCGCCTCGGGATCGTTCCAGTAGCCGAGGCACAACTGCGGCGACCGGTAGACCACCTCGCCCGCGACCCCGTCCGCGACGTCGGCTCCGTCCTCGTCGACGACCTTCGCCTCGACGTGGCGCACCGGTCGGCCGCACGAGTCCATCCGGCCCTCGTGTTCCGCGGGTCCCAGCACCGTGGCCAGGGGGCCGATCTCGCTCTGCCCGAAGCAGTTGTAGAACGCGAGGGCGGGCAGCCGGGCCCGCAGCCGTTCCAGGACGGGCACCGGCATGATCGAGCGCCGACCTCGGCGCGGGCCTGCCGCTGCCCTGGACGAGGTCCACCGCGTACGCGCTGAACGACCCCAACTCCCGGAACCTGCGCGGCTCCGACACCACGCTCGCCCTGGGCAGGGCCCGTTCGGTCGGTGGGATCCAGGACGCCCTGAAGCGCACCCAGGGGCTGCCCTGGGTCAACACGATCGCCGCGGACTCGGCGGGCGGCACCCTCTTCACGCAGGGCCAGGTGCTGCCGCGGATCACCGACGAGCTCGCCGCGCGCTGTTCCACCCCGCTCGGTCAGGCCACGTACCCCTCCTCGGGGCTGGCCGTGCTGGACGGTTCGCGCGGCGAGTGCGCGCTCGGCTCCGACCCGGACGCGGTCCAACCGGGGATCTTCGGCCCGGCCCGGGCACCGACGCTGCGTGACGCCCCGTACGCCGAGAACTCGAACGACAGCGCGTGGCTCGCCAACGCGGACCGGCCGCTGACCGGGTACGAGCGGATCTGGGGCACGGCCGCCGGCCCGCGCTCGCTGCGTACGCGCGGCGCGCTGGAGGACGTGTCGGCGATGGTCGCGAGGGGCCGGCTGACGGTGGCCGATCTGGAGCGGCAGCAGTACGCGAACCGGGTCCCGGCCGGTGACCTGGCGGCGGCCGACGCGGCGAAGGCGTGCGCGGCCCTGCCCGGGGGCACGGCGACCGGAAGCGACGGTGCGGCGGTGGACGTCTCGGCGGCCTGCGGGGTGCTGGCGGGCTGGGACCGTACGGCGAACGTCTCCAGTCGCGGCGCGCTGCTCTTCGACCGGTTCTGGCGCAGGCTCACGGCGAGCACCCCGGCCAGGGACCTGTGGTCGGTGCCGTTCTCGGCGGCCGATCCGGTGCGCACGCCGCGCACGTTGAACCGGGCGGCGCCCGGTATCGGCAGGGCTCTCGCGGACACGGTCGCGGAGTTGAGGACGGCCGGGTTCGCCCTGGACGCGCCGCTGGGCGAGCACCAGTTCGTGGTGCGCGACGGCCGCAGGCTGCCGGTGGGCGGTGGCACCGAGGCACTGGGCGTCTGGAACAAGATCGAGGCGCCGTGGAACGCGTCGGCCGGCGGCTACCCGGAGGTCGCGCACGGTTCCAGTCACATGCAGGCGGTCGGTTGGGACGGCGGTGGCTGCCCGGTGGCGCGCACGCTGCTGACGTACGGCCAGTCGGCGAACCCGAACTCCCCGTTCCACGCGGACCAGACCGCGCTGTTCTCGCGGGAGCGTTGGGTGAAGGCCCGGTACTGCGAGCGGGACATCCTCACCTCGCCGGCGCTGCGGGTGGTGTGGCCGCGCGAGCGGCGCTGACGCCCGGAGGTCGGCGCGGCCCCCGGGACGGTGTGTCCGTCCCGGGGGCCGCGTCGCGTGCGGACGGGTCAGGGGCTGACCGCGAGGAAGAGGTACGCGGCGAGCAGTACGAGGTGGACTCCGCCCTGGAGCAGGGTGGCCCGGCCGGGCACGATGGTCAGGGCGCTCACCACCACGGTGAGGGCGAGCAGCACCATGTGGATCGGGCCGAGGCCGAGCAGCAGCGGACCGGAGAGCCAGATCGTGGCCAGGGCGATGGCGGGGATGGTGAGGCCGATGCTGGCGATCGCGGAGCCGTAGGCGAGGTTGAGGCTGGTCTGGACGCGGTCGCGGCGGGCGGCGCGGACGGCGGCCAGGGTCTCGGGGGCCAGCACCAGCAGGGCGATGATCACACCGACGACGGCGTTGGGCAGTCCGGCGTTGGCGACGCCGCGCTCGATGGTCGGGGAGACCGCCTTGGCGTCGCCGACCACGGCGACGAGGGCGACGAGGAGCAGACCGAGGCTGATCAGGGCGGCGCGGGAGGTGGGCGGGGCCGCGTGCTCGTCCTCCTCGCCCGCGGCGGCGGCCGCCGCGGCCTCGGCCGCCTCCGCCCGGCGGCGCTTGGTGTCCACGGGCAGGAAGTAGTCGCGGTGCCGGACCGTCTGGACGGCGACGAACAGGCCGTAGAGGGCGAGTGAGGCGCAGGCCGCGAAGGTCAGTTGGGCGGTGGAGAACTCCGGCCCCGGCTTCGAGGTGGTGAAGGTCGGCAGGACGAGGCTGAGGGTGGCGAGGGTGGCGACGGTGGCGAGGGCGGCCCCGGATCCCTCGGCGTTGAAGACGGCGACGCGGTTGCGCAGGGCTCCGACGAGCAGGGACAGACCGACGATGCCGTTGCAGGTGATCATGACGGCCGCGAAGACGGTGTCCCGGGCCAGGGAGGCGGTCTTGGGGCCGCCGTCGGCCATCAGCGTCACGATCAGAGCCACTTCGATGACGGTGACGGCGACAGCGAGGACCAGGGAGCCGAACGGTTCCCCCACCCGGTGGGCGACGACCTCGGCGTGGTGGACCGCCGCGAGCACGGCGCCGCCGAGGCAGAGGGAGACGAGTACCACCGCGAGTCCGGGCAGATCGCGTCCCCAACTGAAGACGAGGGCGATCAAGGCCACCACGGGGACCACGACGGTCCAGTCGGTCAGGGGCGATCTGTGCGTTGCCGTACTCATATCGGCCAAGTTGCCAGAACTGTCCGTCCAGTGCGGCCCAACCGCCGCCCTCAGGGCCTTGACGTGGCCTTTCTCACGGAATCCCGGGCGTGGCGAGCAGCCGGGCGGCCGTCCTCGGGGCCCCGGCGCGCTGGCGGACGTCCCCACGGGCGCGCGTGTCACAGGGCGCGCGCGTGGCCCTCCCAGTACGGATCGCGCAGCCGGCGCTTGTACAGCTTGCCGTTGGGGTCGCGCGGCATGGTCTCGATGAAGTCCACCGTCTTGGGGCGCTTGTAGCCGGCCAGTTGCCGCTCGCAGTGGTGGAGGATCTCGGCGGCCAGCGCGTCACCCGCCTCGAAGCCCTCGGCGGGTTCGATGACGGCCTTGACCTCCTCGCCCCAGTCCGCGTTCGGGATGCCGAAGGCGGCGGCGTCCGCGACGGCGGGGTGCGTGAGCAGGGCGGACTCGATCTCGGCCGGATAGATGTTGACGCCGCCCGAGATGATCATGTCGATCTTGCGGTCGCGGAGGAAGAGGAAGCCCTCCTCGTCCATCAGGCCGAGGTCTCCGACCGTGAAGAAGTCGCCGATGCGGTTCTTGCGCGTCTTGCCCTCGTCCTTGTGGTAGCTGAACCCGCCGGTGTTCATCTTGATGTAGACGGTCCCGAGTTCGCCGGGCGCCAGGCGCCGCGCGTCGTCGTCGAAGATGGCGAGTTCGCTGATCGGCCAGGCCTTGCCGACGGTTCCCGGCTTCTTCAGCCAGTCCTCGGCCGTCGCGAAGGCGCCGCCGCCCTCGCTGGCGGCGTAGTACTCCTCCACGCACCGGCCCCACCAGTCGATCATCGCCCGCTTGACGTGGTCGGGGCAGGGGGCGGCGCCGTGGATGGCGTGCCGCATCGAGGACACGTCGTACGCGTCCTTCACCTCCTGGGGCAGCGCGAGGAGGCGGTGGAACTGGGTGGGGACCATGTGCGTGTGGGTGCAGGCGTGGTGGTCGATGAGCCGCAGCATCTCCCGCGGGGTCCACTTGTCCATCAGGACGAGCGGGTGCCCGATGTGCAGGGAGGCTCCGGCGAACTGCAGGACCGCCGTGTGGTAGAGCGGCGAGCAGACGAGGTGGACGTTGTCGTCGAAGGGACGGATGCCGAAGATGCCGAGGAAGCCGCCGAGGTGGGTCTCCTCCGGTAGCTTTCCGGGCAGCGGCCGGCGGATGCCCCGCGGGCGACCGGTGGTGCCTGAGGTGTAGTTCATCACCCAACCGAGGGTGCGGTCCGACGGGGGCGTTCCGGGCTGCCCGTCGAGGAGGTGCGCGTAGGGCCGGAAGCCCGGGACGGTACCGACGGCGTAGCGCCCGCCCGCGGGCAGGCCGGCCTCGTCGGCCGCGGCGGTGGCGGCGTCCGCGAAGCGCTCGTGGGCGATCAGGACCTTGGCCCCGGAGTCGGAGACGATCCAGGCGATCTCGGGGCCGACGAGGTGGTGGTTGACCGGGACGAGGTAGAAACCGGCCTGGGAGGCCGCGAGGTAGGCGGTGAAGAACTCGACGCCGTTGGGGAGGACCACGGCGAAGGCGTCGCCCTTCTCCAGACCGGCGGCGCGCAGGCCGTGGACGAGCCGGTTGACGTCGGCGTGCAGGCGGGCCGCCGTCCACTCCTCGCCCTCCGGGGTGATCAGGACCGTGCGGTCGGGGTCGGCGGCCGCCTGGGCCCAGAAGCCGTTGGGGGGTTGTCCGTCGCTCATGCTGCTGCTCGCTCCTCTCGGGTGCCGCGCGCCTCAGGCCCGGCCGGCGATGCGGTTGATGCGGTCGATGGCGCGTTCGAAGCCGCTGGTGAGGTCGTCGAAGACGGCCCGGACACTGCGTTCGGAGTTCATCCGGCCCACGATCTGGCCCACGGGCGTGCCCAGCAGCGGCTGGACCTCGTACTTCTGGATGCGGGACACGGCCTCGGCGACGAGCAGACCCTGGAGGGGCATGGGGAGCGCTCCGGGGCCGTCGGGGTCGTCCCATGCGTCGGTCCACTCGGTGCGCAGTTGGCGGGCGGGCTTGCCCGTGAGGGCGCGGGAGCGGACGGTGTCGCCGGACCCGGCGGCCAACAACTTCTCGGTGAGGGCGCGGGAGTGCAGGTCGGCCTCGGTCGTGGTGAGCCAGAGCGAGCCCAGCCAGGCGCCCTGGGCGCCGAGGGCGAGGCCGGCGGCTATCTGTTCTCCGCTGCCGATGCCTCCGGCGGCGAGGACGGGGAGCGGCGCGACGGCGTCGACGATGTCGGGGACGAGGACCATGGTGGCGATGTCGCCGGTGTGGCCGCCGGCCTCGTAGCCCTGCGCGACGACGACGTCGATGCCCGCCTCGGCGTGCCGGCGCGCGTGTTTGGCGCTGCCGGCGAGGGCGGCGACGAGGACGCCGTGGTCGTGGGCGCGCTCGATCACGTCGGCCGGCGGGGAACCGAGGGCGTTCGCGAGGAGTTTGATCGGGTAGTCGAAGGCGACGTCGAGCTGGTTGCGGGCGACCTGTTCCATCCAGCCGGTGATGCGCCAGCCGGAGGCCTCGCCGTCGGCCAGTTCGGGTACGTGGTGTTTGGCGAGGGTGTCGCGCACGAAGGCCCGGTGCCCGGCCGGGATCATCGCCTCGATGTCGGCCTCGCTGATGCCGTCGACGGCCTTCCTGGCGGGCATGACCACGTCGAGGCCGTAGGGCTTTCCGTCGGTGTGGTCCTGCATCCAGTCGAGGTCGCGTTTGAGGTCGTCGGGGGCGGTGTAGCGGACCGCGCCGAGGACCCCGAAGCCGCCCGCGCGGGTGATGGCCGCGGCCACCTCCGGGAAGGGCGTGAAGCCGAAGATGGCGTGCTCGACTCCCAGTTTCCTGCTCAGCTCCGTCTCCATGGGCGTGAGGATGCCGCAGCGTGGCGGCCGAGGGAAGAGCTTTTCTGATGCTGTGTCAGATTCTTTGCGGGCCGGTGCGTGCGGGGGGCGCGCGGCGGACGGGCAGATACTTCGTGAGGGTGCGACGGCGGACAGGAGGACCGGTCATGAACGAGCTCACGGGGGCGGTCGGCGGTGGTGGCGCGGGCGTCGCGAAGGGCGGCGCCGACAGCGGGGGCGGGGGGTTGAGTCGGCGGCGCCTGGGCGCCCGCCTGCTCGCCCTCGGCGGGGTGCTCGTCCTCCAGGCGGCGCTGCCCGGGGCCGCGGGGGCCCACGGGAACCCGGTCGAACGGCGCGCGCTCCAGGGACTTCGCCTGCGCTACGGGTCCGCCCGCCAGGCCGGGCTGCTGGAGAGGCACCTCGAAGGGGTGGCGGACGAGGCGCGCAGGTTCCTGGGCCCCTCCCCCGAACGTCCGTACTACGCGGGGGCGGTGGTCCTCGCCGGTCGCGGGCGGACCGTCGCGCTGCACCGGGCCATGGGCGACGCGGTCCGGTACGCGGACTACGACGGGCGCCTCGACCGGGTCAGGGAGTTTCCGGCGGCCGAGCGGATCCCGATGGCGGAGGACACCGTCTTCGACCTGGCCTCGCTGACCAAGCTGTTCACCTCCCTCTTGGCCGTGCAGCAGATGGAGCGCGGCCGGCTGGAGCTGGAGGCCCCGGTGGACCGGTACCTGCCGGAGTTCACCGGTGGCGGCAAGGAACTGGTCACGGTCCGTCAGTTGTTGACCCACACCTCGGGGCTGCGGTCCTGGGCGCCCTTCTACCAGGAGTCCACACGTGAGGGCCGGCTGCAGCTGCTGTGGTCGGTGCGGCCGCAGGACACGCCCGGGACGGTGTACCGCTACTCCGACCTGAACCTCATCGCGTTGCAACTGCTCTTGGAACGGATCACCGGTCGCACTCTGGATGTCCTGCTCCACGACGAGATCACCGCTCCGCTCGGGATGCACCGCACTCGTTACAACCCACCGCTCTCGTGGCGCCGGGTCACCGCCGCCACCGAGATCCAGCGACCGCCCTGGTCCGGACTTGACCGAGGACTGGTGTGGGGCGAGGTCCACGACGAGAACGCGTACGCCCTCGGCGGGGTCGCCGGCCACGCGGGCGTCTTCGGGACCGCCTGGGACCTGGCCGTCCTGGCCCGCACCCTGCTCGACGGAGGGGTCTACGCGGGCCGGCGCATCCTGCGCCCCGCCTCCGTGGAGCTGCTGTTCACCGACTACAACACCGCGTTCCCCGGGCACGACCACGGCTTGGGCTTCGAGCTCTACCAGCACTGGTACATGGGAGCCATGGCCACCCCGCACTCCGCCGGCCACACCGGGTTCACCGGCACCTCCCTGGTGCTGGACCCGTCCACCGACTCGTTCCTGATCCTGCTCGGGAACTCCGTCCACCCGGTGCGGACCTGGCGGGCCGGCAGCGCGCCACGGGTCGCGGTCGGCAACCGGTTCGCCCGTGCCGTCCCCGTCCGTACCCGGCACGGCGGCGCGGCCTGGTTCTCGGGGAACACCCCGGGCGGCTCCGGCACCCTCACCCTGCCCCCGCTCACCCCGACCACGGCCTCCGCCCGGCTGCGCTGCGCGGTGTGGTGGGACACCGTGCCCGGCGAGGGCGCCTTCCACCTGGAGGCCTCGACCGACGGGCAGACCTGGGAGCCGGTGGCGTTCAGCACCGTGCGGTCCACCGGCGGGGCGGCCGAGCAGTGGCCGCAGGGCACCGCCGGCGGCTGGTCGGGCCGCGTCTGGCACCGCCTCGAAGCCCCGTTGGCCGCCTGGGCCGGTCGCGAGGTCCGGCTGCGGGTACGCCACGACGCGACCGGCCGCTACGTCGGCCGGGGGGTGTACGTGGATGTCGTCCGGGTCGCGGAACCGGCCCGGCTGCTCTTCGCCGAGGACCGCCCCGACGACGCCGCCCGCATCGAGGTCGCGGGCTGGACCCGCTCGTCCGACTGACCGGCTCGGGCCGCCGCCGCGCCGGGGCGGCGCCGGGCCGGGCCGCTGGGCTCCGGGGCGGGCCGCTCCGCGCGGGAACGGGCCGCCCCTCATGCCGGGGCGGCCCCGCTCAGGCCAGTACCGCGTCGATCATCCGGCGTGCCACCACGGTCAGTTCGGCCGTCTCCGGGGCCGGCCGGGAGCGGGCCGTCGCCCCGATCAGCCGGTCGTACAGCAGCCCGTCGCTCCAGGCGACCAGCAGCTCCGCGGCCTCCTCGGGCCGGGGCGCGCCGAGCGCCGCGAGGATTCCCGCCGCGCGGGCCCGTGCGCCGAGTCCGGCGCTGTGGAACTCGCTCTCCAGCTCGGGGTTGCGGGCCGCCTCCAGGCTGAGTTCGAAGCGCGCGAGCTGCCGGGCGCGGCCCGTGGTGAGCCAGCGGTGGAGCAGCGCGGCGAGCGCCGCCGCGGCGGCTGCCCGGTCGGGAAGGGCGGGGCGGCCGGGAAGGGCGGGGGCGGCCCCGCCGTCGAAGTCGGCCAGGTCCAGCTCGGCGAGACGCGCGTAGCAGGCGCCGATCAGCGCGGTCCGCGTGCGGAAGTAGTACGAGGTGCTGCCCGCCGGAAGCCCGGCCACGCCGTCGACGGCGCGGTGGGTCAGGCCGCGCAGGCCGCCGTCGGCCACGAGGGCGATCGCGGTGTCGGCGATGAGGGTCCGGCGGTCGACCGCGCGTTCGGGGGTGGGCATGACCTCACTCTACAGATGTAGAGTGAGGTCATGCCCTCTACACCTGTAGAGGGGCGAGGGACGGGAAGAGGTGTGCCATGGCGGACAGCGGGCGTCACGCGGTCGTGGTGGGTGCGGGAATCGGCGGGCTGACCGCGGCGGTGGCCCTGCACCGCCGGGGCTGGCGGGTCACCGTCTGCGAGCGCGCCCCCGGGCCGTCGGCCGTCGGCGCCGGCATCGTCCTGGCGCCCAACGCCCTGCGCGCCCTCGACGTCATCGGCTTCGACGCGGGTCGAGCCGCGGGCCGGAGCATCGCCGCGGCGATGGGCGTACGCCGACCCGACGGAAGGTGGCTGAGTCGCGCCGACACCGCCGCGATGGCGGCGCGGTACGGGCGACCCCCGCTCGCCGTGCACCGCGGGTCCCTGACCGCGGCCTTGGCGGCCGCCCTCCCCGCCGGCACGATCCGGTACGGGACCGGCGTCTCCTCCGTCGGGCAAACCGCCCCGAACGGGCCGCGGCGCGGGTGTGAACGGCCGGTCGTCCGCACCGCCGGCGGGGCGGAGCTGACCGCCGATCTCGTGGTCGCGGCCGACGGCATCCACAGCCCGACTCGCCGCCGGTACGTCCCGGACCATCCCGGACTGAGGTATAGCGGCGAAACCGCGTGGCGCACCGTGTTGGCCGCGGCGTCCGACGGCGGGCGACCCGTGGCGGAACCCGTCGCCGCCGAGACCTGGGGGCGCGGCGAGCGCTTCGGCACGGTCCCGCTCGCCGACGGTCGGGTCTACGTCTACGCCACCGCCGTGGCCCCCGAAGGGCACCGGCCGGCGGACGTCCGCGCGGAACTCCTGCGGCGCTTTCGTACCTGGCACGACCCGATCCCCGCGCTGCTGGAGCGGATGGACCCGGCGGCCGTGCTCCAGCACGACCTGTACGACCTGGCCGCCCCGCTCCCCCGCCACCACCTGGGCCGGCTGGTCTGGATCGGTGACGCCGCGCACGCGATGACGCCCAACCTCGGCCAGGGCGGCTGCCAGGCGATCGAGGACGCGGTGGTGCTCGCCCACCTGGTGGACGGGCCGGACGTCCCGACCGCCCTGGCCGCCTACGACGCGGCCCGCGGCGCCCGTACCGACGCCCTCCGGGTACGGGCCCGTCGCGCCGGACGGATCGCCGCCGTCACCAACCCGCTCGCGGTGGCGGCGCGCGACCTCGCCGTGCGCGCCACCCCGGCCCGCGTGGCCCGGCGGGCGCTGGACGACCTGTTCGACGGGTTCACCCTGCCGCAGCCGCCCGCGCCGGCGACCCCGTCGCATGCCCCGTTCGCGGCATGAAACCGTGCCCCGGGCTGTTGGGAGTCGTTGTTGAGGTTCGATCAGCGTTCGACGACCACCGTTCGACACCGAAGGCAGGAGCAGCCACATGAGCGACATCGACTGGGACCACCCCAAGGACCCCAAGCCCGGGTGGCAACGGGACCACGTCAAGCAGTACGTCGCGTCCCGCGGCGCCGAGGGCCGGTTCTGGAACGGCACCCAGACCCTCCTGCTCACCACGGTCGGCCGGGTCTCCGGCAATCCGGTGCGCACCCCTCTCATCTACGGCGAGGACCAGGGGCGTTACCTCGTCGTCGCGTCCAACGGCGGTGACACCGCGCACCCGCTCTGGTACCGGAACCTGAGCGCCCACCCCGAGGTGCGGATCCAGGTCGGCCCGAAGATCGTCCAGGGCGTCGCACGCACCGCGACGCCCGAGGAACGCGCCGGGTTGTGGCCGGTGATGGTCGGGCACTGGCCCGCGTACGACGAGTACCAGGCCAAGACGGACCGCGAGATCCCGATCGTGGTCATCGAGCCCGTCGCCCCGTAGCGGGGTCAGCGTCCCAGCACCGCCATCGCCGCGTTGTGGCCGGGCACCCCGCTGACCCCGCCGCCGCGCACGGCGCCGGCCCCGCACAGCAGCACGTTGGCGTGCGGGGTCTCCACGCCCCACCGCCCCGCCTCCCGGCCGTCCCCGTACGGCCAGGACAGGTCGCGGTGGAAGATGTGACCGCCGGGCAGGCGCAGTTCGCGTTCCAGGTCGAGCGGGGTCTTGGCCTCGATGCAGGGACGGCCGTCCTCGTCGAGGGCCAGGCACTCGGTGAGCGGCTCGGCCAGGTGCGCGTCGAGCTGCGCGAGGGTACCGGCCAACAGCACCTCGCGCGTGACCCGGTTGTCCTTCTCGAACAGCCGGGCCGGGGTGTGCAGACCGAACAGGGTGAGGGTCTGGTAGCCCTGCTCGACGAGGTCCCGCCCCAGGATCGTGGGATCGGTCAGCGAATGGCAGTAGATCTCCGAGGGCGGCACGGAGGGCAGTTCACCGCCGGCCGCCTCGGCGTGGGCCCGGGCGAGCTGCTCGTACCCCTCGGCGACGTGGAAGGTCCCCCCGAAGGCCTCGCGCGGGTCCACCGACGCGTCGCGCAGCCGGGGCAACCGGCGCAGCAGCATGTTGACCTTGAGTTGGGCCCCTTCCGCCGGCGGGTCGGCCGGGGGCTGCCCGAGGAGTTCCGCCAGCGCCCGCGGCGAGGCGTTGACGAGCACGGTCGTCGCGGCGACGGCTCCCTCCGCCGTCGCGGTCCGGTAGGTCACCTCGGCCGGCCCGACTCCGTCGGTGTCGATCCGCAGGGCCTCGTGGCCGGTGGCGATCTCGGCGCCGGCCGTCAGCGCGGCCTCGGCCAGGGCGTCGGTGAGCGCGCCCATGCCGCCGACGGGCACGTCCCAGTCCCCGGTCCCGCCGCCGATGACGTGGTAGAGGAAACAGCGGTTCTGCGCGAGCGAGGGGTCGTGGGCGTCCGCGAAGGTACCGATCAGTCCGTCGGTGAGCACCACGCCCCGGACGAGGTCGTCGGCGAAGTTCCGCTCGATCGCCAGGCCCAGCGGCTCCTCGAACAGCATCCGCCAGGCGGCGTCGTCGCCGACCCGGGTCCGCAGTTCCTCCCGGGTGGGGAGCGGCTCGGTCAGGGTCGGGAACACCGTGCGGGCGACCTCGGCCGTGGTCCCGTGGAAGGCGCGCCAGTTGTCGTACTCCCGGTCGGAGCCGGTCAGTCGTGCGAAGGACTCCCGGGTGCGGGCCTCGTCGCCGCCGACGAGCAGTCCGCCCGGCCGGCCGGCGCGCTCGACCGGGGTGTACGAGGAGATCGTGCGGCGCCGGACCTCGAAGCGCAGTCCCAGCTCGCGCACGATCTTCGCCGGAAGCAGGGAGACGAGGTAGGAGTAGCGCGAGAGCTTGGCGTCCACGCCCGCGAAGGGGCGCGTGGAGACGGCGGCGCCGCCGATGTGCCCCAGGCGTTCCAGGACCAGTACGGACTTGCCCGCGCGGGCCAGGTAGGCGGCGGCCACCAGGCCGTTGTGACCGCCGCCCACGATCACCGCGTCGTACACGGCCCGTCGTGGGCCCTGCCCGATGCCCTGCCCGTCGCCCTGCCGGAAGCCCGCGGAGGTGGTCATGGTTCTTGGTAGCACACCTGGCCGAGCCGCTCCAGGCAGTGTGCCTCGTCGGCGTGGGCGAGCGCGGTGTCGGGGTGGTCGTCGCCGAGGGAGCGTTCGCGGATGCCGGAGAGTTCCCGGTAGATGGGCAGTGCCTCGTCCCACCGGCCCAGCCGACCCAGCCCGACGGCGAGTTCGCGGCGGCTCACCAGGGTGTCCGGATGCTCGGCGCCGAGGGCCTCGGCGCGGGCCCCGCCCACCTCGCGGGCCTCGGCCACCGCCTCGTCCCAGCGCTCCAGCCTGCCCAGGTTGACGCCGAGGACGTGCCGGGCGCGCAGGGTCTCGGGGTCGGCCGCCCCGTAGGCGCGGGTACGGTCGCGGACCAGAACCCGCAGCACTTCGACGGCGTCCGCGGGACGTCCGGTGCGGCCCAGTGCGATGGCGACCTCGTAGCGGGCGGCGAGGGCGTCGGGGTGGTCGCGGCCGAGGACGCGCTCCCGTACGGCGGCGACTTGACGGAACGCGGCCAGCGCGTCATCCCAGCGGTCGAGGCGGCCCAGGGCGTAGGCGACCTCGTAGCGGGTGAGGAGCGTGTCGGCGTGCTCGGCGCCCAGCACCTCCGCCCGGTCGGCGGCGACCTCGGCGGCGATCCGGTGGGCGTCGACGTACCGGCCGAGGGCTCCCATGGCGCAGGCCAGGTTGTGGCGGCAGCGCAGGGTGTCGGGGTGGCGCGGGCCCATGGTGCGGGCGCGGGCGGCGAGCACCGCGCCGTAGACCTCGTACGCCTCGCGGTGGCGTCCGAGCCGGCCGAGTTCGTACGCCTCCTCCTGGCGGGCGGCGAGGGTGTCGGGGTGGTCGGGGCCGAGCGTGCGTGCCCGGCCGCGGGCCACGGCCGCGTACACGGCCAACGCCTCCTCGGGCCGGCCGGCGCGGCTGAGGGTGAAGGCGCGGGTGTGTCCGGCGGCCAGCGCGTCGGGATGGTCGGGGTCGCCCGGCTCGGGTGACGGGGCGCGCGGGAGTCCGTAGGCGGCGGTGAGCCGCGGGTCCGCGGCTGCGTCGGGCCGCACGATCGGCCGGGCCCCGTCGGCGCGGATCGCCGTCCAGGAACCGGTGAGCACGGCCCACTCCCCGCTCGCGGGGCGGGTGTCGAGGCCGGCCTTGCGTCCGGCGGTCATCCCGGCGGCCCACGCGGGCAGCGGGGCCGGGGCGCCCACCGGCCCGCCCGGGCCCAGCCGGGCCTCGACGAGCCGGCGGTGCAGGTGGCGGGCGTCGCCGGGGCGGTCCTCGGGTCGCTTGGCGAGCAGGTCGAGGACCAGTCGCTCGAAGTGTTCGGGCAGCTCGGGGCGGTGCTCGCGCAGCGGGACGGGGATCGTGTCACGGTGCCCGACCAGTACGGACCAGGAGTCGCCGAGGTCGAAGGGCGGGGCGCCGGTGGCGATCTCGTACAGGACGCAGCCGAGGGAGTAGAGGTCGCTGCGGTGGTCGACCTCACCGCCCGCGATCTGCTCGGGGGACATGTAGTGGGGGGTGCCCATCGCCATGCCGCCGCCGGTGAGCTTGGCGGTGAAGCCGATGTCGTGGGCGAGGCGGGCGATGCCGAAGTCACAGATCTTCACCGTGCCGTCGGTGAGGCGCATGATGTTGGCGGGCTTCAGGTCGCGGTGGACCACGCCCTGGTCGTGCGTGTAGCCGAGGGCCGCCGCCATCTGCTCCGCGACGTCGACGACCACGTCGACGGGGAGCGGACGGGACTCGTTGTCCTCCAGCAGCTGGCTGAGGTTGCGCCCTTCCAGGAGTTCCATGACGAGGTAGAGGGGCCCGCCGGCGGCGCTGTCGTCGCCGAAGTCGTGGACGACCGTCACCCCGCGGTGCTGGAGGGAGGCCGCCACGCGCGCCTCGCGGCGGAAGCGCTCGCGCAGCACCTGGGTGAAGTGGCCGTCCTGCTCGGGCCCCATGGGCTTGAGGCATTTGACCGCGACCTGCCGCCCCAGCGACTCGTCCCGGGCCCGCCAGACCTCGCCCATGCCACCGCGACCGATGAGGTCGAGCGACCGGTACCGGCCTTGGATCAGTCTGGACTCCGCCATGTCTTGAAGCCGCCCCCGTGTGTCGTGCTACGCCCTCCCCGGCCGGTCCAGTATGGCCGCTGATGTACGCAGTGTGTACGCCGAGGGCCGGCTGTCGGAGCCCATGCGGCGCATCGCTTTCAAGATGTGACCTGGTGGCAGTTGCCAACGCAGACCTGCGGGAATGCCGCGCAGGACGCGTCCGGTGAGACGCAGGTGACGGGTGACGACTCGTGGGGCGGGGGCGGGCCTGCCGTAGAGCCGGTGCGCGTACCCGGGGAGCGATCCGTAGGCGAGCCCGGCCACGGGGCGCCACAGCAGGTTTCGGCCAGGCACGAGGAGGGGATGGACGGGCGGGCCCCGCAGGAAGTCGTCCACGGCGTGCGCGTCGGGACCGGCCGCGAGTTCCGGCCGGATCCGCTCGAAGTAGCCGGCGAGGGCGGCGGTGTCGGCGGGGACCCCGGCCGGGTCCAATCCGACGAGGCGGGCGTTGACGCGGTTCTCGTCCACGTAACGGTCGGCCTGCTCGGGTGTGAGGGGAAAGCCCGAACGGCGCAGGACGTGCAGGAAACTGTCGATCTGCGCGCAGTGCACCCAGAGCAGCAGTGCCGGGTCGTCCACGGGGACCCGCTCGCCGGTGGCGGGGTCCGTGGCGGACAGCTTCCGGTGGATCCCGCGCACGTGGGCGCCGGCGTGTTCCGCGGCCTCGGTGGTGCCGTAGGTGAGGGTGCCGACGAAATCGGCGGTGCGCAGCAGCCGGCCCCACGCGTCCCGCCGGAAGTCTCTGTTCTCCATGACCCCGCGGACCGCGAGGGGGTGCAGGGCCTGCAGGTAGAGGGCGCGGATCCCGGCGATCCACATCATCGGGTCGCCGTGACACTGCCAGGTGACGGACCCGGGGCCGTACAGCCCGGGGTCGGGTGCGCCGCTCGTCGCCATCTCGACACCTCCGCCGCTCGTCGTGCGCGAGAGTCTCCTCGTGGAACGTCCGTCCGCACCATGGGACGCGGGCCCCGGCGGGGGCTCAGCCCGCGAGCGGGTACAGGACCCCCCGCCGGCCCTCCGGAGACGTCAGCCAGTCCAGTTTCTCCGCCGTGGCCGCCTCCGGCAACGGGGTGTGCAGCACGATCCCCAGGTCGGGGCGGGCCGGCACGCGCAGTTGGGTCGACTCGAAGAAGAGCGCGCCCACGATCGGGTGCTCGATCTCCTTGCGGAGCAGGCCGCCGGGCCGGACGTCCCGCCGTTCCCACAGCGCGGTGAACTCGGGGCTGGCCTCCTTGGCCTCCTCGACGACCGAGCGGAATCCCTCGTCGTCGGGGCACTCCGAGCACGCCGCCCGGAACTGGGCGACGACGTGGCAGGCGACCTCCTCCCAGTGCTTGGAGCGGGCCCGGTAGAGGGGGTCGGTGAAGAAGGCGATCAGACAGTTCTGCACGATCTCCGGGCGCATGCCGAGCACCAGGGCGGCCGCGTCGTTGTACATCACCGTGTTCCAGTAGACGTCCATGATGTGCGCGGGGAACGGCATCCACGCGTCGATCAGCCGCTTCAGCCCGTGGCACATGTCCCGGTCGGCCGCGGCCACTTCGAGGACGGGCGGATTGAGCCCGGCCAGCACGTAGAGGTGCCGGCGTTCGGCGCTGGTCAGCTTGAGGACGCGGGCCACCGCGTCGAGGACCTGGGGCGACACCGTGATGTCACGGCCCTGCTCCAGCCACTGGTACCAGGAGACCCCGACCCCGGCGAGGACGGCGACCTCCTCCCTGCGCAGCCCGGGGGTGCGGCGGCGGGCCCCGCCGTCCGGCAGTCCGGCCACCGCCGGGGTGATCCGGGCCCGCCGGCTCATCAGGAACTCGCGCAGCTCGGAACGGCGGTGCTTGTCGAACGGTGTGGCCACGGACTCCCCCTGTCGGCACCCTGGTGGTGCCACCAACAGGATAAGTTCCCACTCTCCACGGGCATTCCCGGGCGGCGAGGGTGTGGTCATGGCTATCGACACACACACCACACTCACCGGGCCGCCGTCGGCGACCGAGGGGGGTGACCGGCTCACCGGCCGGGCCAAGCTCGTCCTCTTCGTGCTGTGCGCCGCCCAGTTCATGGTGGCGCTCGACTTCTCCGTACTGAACGTCGCCCTGCCGGTGCTCGGCAAGGACCTGGGTCTGAGCCAGTCGGCCCTGCAATGGGCGGTCACCGCCTTCGCGTTGCCCTCCGGGGGCTTCCTGCTGCTCTTCGGCCGGGTCGCCGACCTCCACGGACGCAAGCGGCTCTTCCTCACCGGGCTCGCGCTGTTCGGCGCCGCCTCCCTGCTCACCGCCCTCGCCTGGGACCCGGCGTCCTTCCTGACCGGCCGCTTGCTCCAGGGCCTCGGCGCGGCGGTCATCGTGCCGACGGGCATGTCCTTGCTGACGACGACCTTCCCGGAGGGCCCGCTGCGCGACAAGGCGCTCGGCATCTCCGGAACCCTGCTGTCGCTCGGGTTCACGGTCGGCATGGTCCTCGGTGGCGTCATGACCGACACGTTGGGCTGGCGCTCCACGATGGGGCTGCTCGCCGCCGCGTCGGTGGTCGTGCTCGCCGTCGCCCCGCGCCTGCTGCCCGAGTCCCGCACCTCCGAGCGGCCGCGGCTGGACGTGCCGGGCGCGGTCACGGTCACCGGCGGGCTGCTCGCGCTGATCTACGCCCTCTCCACGGCCGCCCAGCGCGGTTTCCACGGCGCGGACGTCTGGGTGACGCTGGTCGCCGGTCCGGTCCTGCTGCTCGCGTTCGTCGTGGTGGAGTCCAGGTCGTCGGCCCCGCTCGTCTCCCTGCCGATGCTCAGGCGGCGCACGGTGGCCTGGGGCAACTTCGGTGGCCTGGTGACCTTCTCGATGATGTCCACGGTCGTCTTCGTGCTGACCCTGTACCTCCAGGAGACCCTGCACCTGTCGGCGTTCCTGACGGGTCTGGTGTTCGGGGTCCAGGGCGTCGCGTCGGCGGTCGCCGGCTCGTACGCGTCCCGGGTCATCGGCCGGTTCGGCGCCCGCCGCACCCTGATCGGCTCCCTGTTGGGGCAGGGCCTGTTCACCGCGGCGCTGCTCGCCCTGGGCACGGGGTCGGGCGCGCTGCTGGCGACGGTCGCCGTGTCGCTGGCCAGCATGTGCCACCTCGGCGCGATCATCTCGTACGGGGTGACCGTGACGAGCGGCGTACGCGACGAGGAACAGGGCCTGGCCACCGGCCTGGTCACCACCACCCAGCAGGTCGGCATCACCATCGGGATCCCGCTGCTCGGTGTCCTCGCCACCACGGGCCCCTCGCTCTTCGACGGGACCCGGTTGGTGCTCGCGATCGACGCGGCGATCGTCGTCGCGGCGGCGGCCTTGGTGGCGTTGGGCATGGGGCGGGGCGCGAAGGCCGCCGGGGGCGCCGCGGCCCGGCCGGGTCCGGCCGGACCCGCCGCGTGAACCACGCACGGAGCCGGAGGGGACGGACCGGCTCGGCCGACCGTCCCCTCCGGCCGTCGGCCCGGGTCGGCTTGGCTCAATCGCCCGGGTAAGGCTAACCTTACTTAGACCGTTCCGCCGGGGGTCCGCGACGATCCGGCGTCCTGGACGCCGTCCGGAGACCCCCGAACCGCGCACGGCGGAACCGAGGAAGGAACACCTTGACCACGGCCACGCTGCCCACCGCCGCGCTCGCCACGCTGTCGCCCCGCACCACCGCCAACCGGTGGTACGACGCCCCCGAGTTCTCGGTACGGCCGGCGCGCCAGGACGAGGGCCCCGAACTCGCCGCCCTCTCGCGGCCGTTCGTCCGCGCGGGGGCGCTCCGCGAGCGTCCCCTCTCCCTCTACCTCTCGCGGGCCTGCGACTTCCTCGTCGCCCAGGCCCCCGACGGAACCCTCGAAGGCTGCCTCGGGCTGCGTGAACACCCCGCCGCCGGCGTGCTGTACAACTTCTGCGTCGCGGGCCACCGGCAGGGCACGGGCATGGGTGCCCGCCTGCTGCTCGCGGCGTTCGCCAAGGCGCGCGGTCGCTCGCTGACGACGCTGTTCACGGCGACGACCGGCAGCGGCGGCCTGTTCCTGCGGCACGGCTTCGCCCCGACCCACCCGAGCCTGGCGCCGACCGCCTGGGCACGGTCACTGGACCCCGGGCGCAACGCTCGCGTCCTGTCCCGCGCCCTGTAGACGGCGAGGGGGCGGGCCCGCGAGGGACCCGCCCCGAGCCGTACCACCCGCGCCCGGACTCCGGGGCGGCGACGGTGCGCGGCGGACGTCAGGACCCGGCGCGCGCCGCGTCGCCGCTGTCGTGGGCGGCGGCGAGGATCGCGGGCAACGCCGCCACCAGGGCGTCGGCCTGACCCTCGGGCAGCGTCAGGGCGGGCGCCAGCCGTACGACGCCCGGGCCCGCCGCGTTCACGAGGAACCCGGCGTCCTGCGCCGCCCGTTGGACCCGTGCGGCGACCGGCTCGGCGAGGACGATGCCCAAGAGCAGCCCCGTTCCCCGCACTTCCCGGACCACGGGGTGACCCAGTGCCGTGATGCCGCGCCCGAGCCGCTCGCCCACCCGTACGGCGTGGTCGAGCAGCCCCTCCTTCTCGATGGTGTCCAGGACGGCGAGCCCGGCCGCGCACGCGATCGGGTTGCCGCCGAAGGTGGAACCGTGCTGACCGGGGGTCAGCAGCTCGGCGGCGGGGCCGAAGGCGACCGTGGCACCGATCGGCAGACCGCCGCCCAGGCCCTTCGCCAGGGTGATCACGTCCGGCTCCGCTCCCGGCTCGGCCTGGTGCGCGAACCAGTGGCCGGTGCGGCCGATCCCGGTCTGTACCTCGTCCAGGACGAGCAGGCTGCCCGCGGCCCGGGTGATCTCGCGGGCGGCCCGCAGGTAGCCCTCGGGCGGCAGGACGACCCCGGCCTCGCCCTGTACCGGTTCGAGGAAGACCGCCGCGGTGCGTTCCGTGACGGCCGCGCGGAGCGCCGCCGTGTCGCCGTGGCGGACGTGCGTGACCTCGGCGGCCAACGGCAGGAAGGGGTCCCGTTTGGACGGCTGGCCGGTGAGTGCCAACGCCCCCATGGTGCGCCCGTGGAACCCTCCCTCCGTCGCGACCAGGTGCGGGCGCCCGGTCCGGCGGGCGATCTTGAAGGCGGCTTCGACGGCCTCGGTGCCCGAGTTCGCGAAGAACACCCGGCCCGGCCTGCCCAGCAGGGCCAGCAGCCGTTCCGCCAGCGCGACGGGCGGTTGCGAGACGAACAGGTTCGACACGTGGCCGAGCCGGGCGACCTGGTCCTGGACGGCCGAGACCAGGGCCGGGTGGGCGTGCCCGAGGGCGTTGACGGCGATCCCGCCGGTGAAGTCCGTGTACGCGCGGCCGTCCTCGTCCCACACCGTGCTGCCCTCACCCCTGACGAGCGCCAGCGGGGGCGTGCCGTAGGTGTCCATCATCACCGCGCGCCAGCGTTCGGCCAGCGGGGTCGTGCCGTCGGCGGTCACGCGCCGTCCTCCTTGCCACCGGGCCCCTCGGGGCCGGGTCCGTCGTCCGGCACCACCGTGGTGCCGGGTCCCTCGTTGGTGAAGACGCCCCGCAGCAGCGCGTGGGGCACCCGGCCGTCGATCACGCGCGCCTTGGCGACGCCGTCGCGTACGGCGCGCAGGCAGCCCTCCATCTTCGGGAGCATGCCGCTCGCGAGCTGGGGCAGCAGTGCGTCGAGTTCGGTGGCCGTCAGGCGGTCGATCACCTCGGTGCTGTGCGGCCAGTCCGCGTACAGTCCCTCGACGTCGGTCATCACCACGAGCCGGTCGGCCCCGAGGGCCACGGCCAGTGCCGACGCCGCGAGGTCGGCGTTGACGTTGTAGACCTGACCGTCCTCGCCGCGCGCGACGGGTGAGACGACGGGGATGCGGCCCTGCTCCAGCAGTGCGGCTATCGTCGCGGCCTCCACGGCCACCACGTCGCCGACCAGGCCGATGTCCACCGGCCTGCCGTCCACCCAGGCCGGTCGTCGCACGGCGGTCATGGTGTGCGCGTCCTCGCCCGACAGGCCCACGGCGAAGGGCCCGTGGGCGTTGATGGCTCCGACCAGCTCGCGCTGGACCTGGCCCGTGAGCACCATGCGCACCACGTCCATCGTCTCCGGAGTGGTCACCCGCAGCCCGGCCTCGAAGCGCACCTCCAGGCCGAGGCGGTCGAGCAGCGCGCTGATCTGGGGGCCGCCGCCGTGTACGACGACGGGCCGCAGGCCCGCGTGCCAGAGCTCCACCACGTCCTGGGCGAAGGTCCGGTGCAGGGACGGGTCCACCATGGCGTTGCCGCCGAACTTGACGACCACCGTCCGGCCCTGGAGTTCCTCCGGCCACGGCTGGTCCGGGCCGCTCGACACGGCGGTCGGGGTCTTCGTCTGCGTCATCTCCGCCCCGGTCACGAGCTGTAGGCGCTGTTCTCGTGGACGAGGACGTTGTTCCGGGCCACCGAGCGGCCCACCTCCACGGCGTCCGCCTCCGAGGCCGCGCCGACGACCGCCACCTCGATCTCCTTCGACGCGCCCTCGGCGTCCGCCACCAACTGGCGTGCCGGGTCGTGGCACACGGCGTGCGCCGCCGCGGTGAGGTCGGCGGGTTCCGGCGTGAGCCCCGGGGCGCCCGAGGCGAGCAGCAGCACGGTGTCGTTGGTGGACATGCAGCCGTCCGAGTCCACGCGGTCGTAGGTGGTGCGCACCGCCTCGCGCAGCGCCGTGTCGAGCACGTCGGCGTTCACGTCGGCGTCCGTGGTGACGACCGGCATGGTGGCGAGACCGGGGGCGAGCATGCCGGCGCCCTTCGCCATGCCTGCGACCGTCCAGCCGGCGCCGGCGGCGACCGCCGTCTTGTGGACCGAGTCCGTCGTCTTGATCGCGACGGCCGCCTCCGCGCCCCCCTCGGGCGACAGCCCGTCCGCGGCGGCGGCGATGCCGTCCGTCACCCGGTCCATCGGCAGCCGGATGCCGATCAGACCGGTGGAACACACCGCCACCTCGTCCGCGGTCACGTCCACGGCCCGCGCCGTGCGCTCGGCCATCGACCGTGCGTCTTCGCCGCCGCCGGGGCCCGTACAGGCGTTGGCGCCACCGGAGTTGAGGCCGACGGCCGAGATCCGCCCGTCGGCGAGGGCGCGGCGGGACCAGCGCACGGGCGCGGCCTGCACACGGTTGGAGGTGAAGACACCGGCGGCGGCGCGCGACGGTCCCCGGTTCACCACCAGGGCCAGGTCCGGGTCACCGGAGTCCTTGATGCCTGCGGTCACTCCGCTGGCGAGGAATCCCAGTGCGGCGGTCACGCTCACGGAGCCACTCCAATTGTGGGCAGGCCCGGCCGGATCGGCGGGCCGAGGGCAGTGTTCATGCGGTGCACCGCGCCATGCGCGGTGCCCGCGTCGGGTGGTCGATGGCGCACGGTCGAATCAGCCCGCTTAGCTTAGCCTAACCTAATGCGCTCGACCCCGAGCCGCGCGAACCTGTCAACCGCGCACGCTCGACCGCTCCTTGGGCATGCCGCAGCCGCCTCCCCCGAGACCTTCGAGCGGCCCCGCGAACCACGGCCGGGGGCGAGGAGACGGAAAGGCGGGAGGGCGGGAGGGCGGGGAGGCGGGGAAGGCGGGAGGGCGGGGAGGCGGGGAGGCGGGGAAGGCGGGAAGATCCGGCCCCTCGGGCCGAGAGGGTCGCGCCGGCGTCGACCGATGGCGGGGCGCGCCGCGAGGCCTGGTGGTCAGCGCCCGGCCGGGCACGACGCGTTGGCGATCGAGGGGCACACGTCGGGCGTCCCACCCGGGGGATCGGGGGCCGGCCCACATGGCGCGACCCCGCCGCCACCGCGATGTCCGCGGGCGGGCAGGGTCGGTGGGGGCGGCCCGGCGGAGCGGGGTCCGCCGGGCCGGGCCACGTCGCACCGTGCCGCGGAGTCGGCCCGACCGGCGAGGAGGCCGCCTCGACCCGGCAGTGCGGGCCGACTCCGGGCGGTCCCGGTCAGGCGTCGACGGCCGCCGCGAGGGACCGGGGGCGAAGGTCGGTCCAGCTGGACTCGATGAACTCCAGGCACGCGTCGCGGGTGGTCTCCTCAAGGGCGATCACCCACCCTCCGGGCGCCTCGGCGAAGGAGGGCCAGAGGGAGTGCTGACCCTCGTCGTTCACCAGGACCAGGAAACGGCCTTCGGCGTCATCGAACGGGTTGGTGCTCATGATGGGGGTTCCTCCTGGGGCCCGACGGGACCGGCCGGTGCCGTCGGGGCGCGTGCGGCGCGCAGCCCGGCAGCGGGCGCCGTGCCCGTGGGGAGATTCGGTCGAGAGTGAGGAGAGCTTGGCTTAGGTTAGGCTCGCCTAATTCCAAGCTTAACGTTTCCCCTTCCCCCTCACAAGGAGGCACCGATGCGTGCACACGAACAGGTCCGCGCCGAGGACGGCACGGAGGAACCCTTCGCCTCGTTCGGTCTGCACGGCACGCCCGGCACCGATGAGTTCTGGGCGGCCGCGACGCCCGCCTCCGTGCCGTTCGGCAAAGGCGGTTGGGTCACCCTGTTCCTGTGGCGCGGCAGCCCCGCGGTCATCGGGTTCGAAAGCTGGTCGGAGCCGGTGCCGTTGCTCCGGTGGCGCGACACGGACTGCTGGTACGCCGAGGTGCCCATGCCCGAACGGCTCCGGGTCACCTACCGGTTCCTCGCCGGTGACGCCTCGTACGCCGATCCGTTCAACCCCGTCGGCGCCGGCGGTGACCGGTCCATCGTCGCCACCCCGGACGCTCCCCCGCAGCCGCACTGGCCGGCCGTCGACGCCGCCGACGTGCTGCCCCTGCCCCGCACGCGGATCCGCTGGGCCGGTGGGCTGCTCGGCGGGCGGCGCACCGTTCGGGTCCATCCGGCGGGCGGCGGCGGGCCGGTGGTCCTGCTGCTCGACGGCGACGACTGGCTGTACCTGCACCCGGCCATGACCGCGTTCGACGCGGCCGTCGCCGCAGGCGACATGCCCCCGGTCACGCTGGTCTTCCTGCCGGCCAAGGACCGGCAGGCCGAGTTCGGTTGCCGGCCCGAGCTGTGGGAGGCGGTACGGGACGAACTGCTGCCCCTGGTGGCGGAGTGCGGTGTACCCGCCGACCTGGACCGGTTGGTGGTCGCCGGGCAGAGCCTCGGCGGGCTGAGCGCGATGTACGCGGCGACGGAGTTCCCGGAGTTGGTGTCCCGCGTCGCCTGCCAGTCGGGGTCGTTCTGGTGGACGCCGGAGGCCGCGGACCTGCCGGACCCCCTGGGCGGTCCGGTCGGCGGCGCCATCGCCGCGCGCCTGCGGGAGCGCCCCGCCCCGGCCGGGCTGCGGATCGCCTTCGATCTGGGGGAGCACGAGACGCGCATGCGTCCCCACTGCGAACTGGTCGAGACCCTGACGGCGGAGTCCGGTGCGACCGTGCGGGTGTCGCGCACGGCCGCGGGCCACGACCGGGCGGGCTGGCGCCAGGCCATGCTCCGGGATGTCGCCTGGGCGCTGGCCTGACGAGAACGGGGCCCGGGGGCCCGGCGCGATCGCCGGACCCCCGGGCCCCGTTCTGTCAGCGGTCCACCGGGTCACCGGGTCACCGGGTCACCGCCTGGCGGTACGCCGGGTCGGTGGCGAGCAGTTCGCGGTGGGTGCCCTCCGCGGTGACGACTCCCGCGTCGAGGACGAGGACCCGGTCGGCGGCGTCCAGCAGGGCCGGACTGCTGGTGATGACGACGGTGGTACGGCCCCGGCGCAGCTTCGCGATGTTGCGTGCGACGAGTTGCTCGGTGACCGCGTCCACGGCCGTCGTCGGGTCCCGCAGGACGAGCACGTCGGAGTCCGCGGCCAGGGCCCGGGCGAGCGACAGCCGCTGGCGCTGACCTCCGGAGAGGTTCGAGCCGCGGTCGCGGACCTCGTGATCCAGTCCCTGGCGGTGCAGGGCGACCACATCGGTCAGCATGGACGCCTCGACGGCCTCGGGCACCGTCCGACTGGTCCCCGAGGGATCGATGTTCGTGCGGAGCGTGCCCGCGAAGATCTCCCCGTCGTACGGGTTCACCAGCATGTGTTCGCGGACCGCCTCGACCGACAGGTCACCGAGGTCCTGCCCGCCGAGCCGCACCACTCCCTCGTACCCGGTCGGGGGCACGTGCAGGGCCAGGATCGACGCGAGCTCGGCCGCCGCCCGCGGCTGGTAGGCCGCGATCGCCGTGAACTCGCCCGCCGGGACGTGGAACTTCAGCCCCTGGAGGGACTCGTACCGCACGCAGTCGATCTCCAGGTCCCCGCCGGCGTCCGGGCGCGCCGTTCCCGAGGCCGCCACGGGCGGGGCGGACAGCACCAGGGCCATCCGTTCCGCCGAGGCGCGCGCCATCATCACGTACTTGGGCATGTCCGAGAACAGCCTGAGCGGTTCCATGATGAACTGCGCCAGGCCCACGGCCATGACGAGCTCACCGATGCTGATCTGCCCGTTGAAGGCCAGCCAGCCGGCGATCAGGGTCACCGCGGCCGCGAGGGTCGCGTTGAGGGCCAGCGCGGTGCCCGCGTAGGTGCCGTTGACGCCGGCGACGGTGATCGCCTGCTGCTTCGCCTCGGTGCTGACCTTCCGGTAGGAGCGGAAGGCCGCGTGGTTGCCGCCGAAGCCGTGCAGCGGGCGCAGCCCGGTGATCAGGTCGGCGACCTTCGCACCCGCCCGAGCCACCCGGGCCTGCTGCTCCTTGGTGCTGGAGCCGATCTTCTTGGACATGACGCTCAGGACCGAGAGGATCGCCACGGTTCCCACCATGACCAGCAGGCCCAGGCGCAGGTCCGCCACGCTCAGCGCGATCGCCGCGATCAGCACGGCGACCGAGGAGCTGATCAGCATCGGCACGACCTCGACGATGTCGGCGGTCTGGTCGGCGTCCTCGGTGGCGATGGTGAGCACCTCGCCGGATTTGAGGTCGACGTCCCGGGCCACCGGCTGGAGGCCGCAGGCCGCGACCCGCACCCTCCAGCGGTGGGCCTCGGTCGTGTTGGCCTTCTGCAGGATGCGCATGCCGAACCGCCACGACAGCGACACGGTCGTGATGATCACGGCCAGCGCGGCGATCGAGAGGGCGAGCGCCTGCGGGCTCCGCTCCCGCATCGTGTGGTCGACGATCAGGCCGAGCGCGATGGGGAAGGCGGTCTCACCGGCCTGGTACAGGCCCATGAGGACGGTGCCCCAGACCATGGCGCCGGCGTTGCCCCGGACGGCTGTCCGGAGGATGTCGGACCCCGAGCGGGGCCTCTGCGTGTCAGGAGTTGTCATCGACGTGGTGGGCAATCGCTTCCGGGGTGCGGAGGGTGAACAGATCACGGATGGTGATCACGGGGCCGAATTCGCGGCGCAGCAGTCCTACCAGACGTACGGCCAACATGGAGTGTCCCCCGAGGGAGACGAAGTCACCCACCGCGCTCACCTCGTCGTCGTCCAGGTCCAGGGCCTCCGCGAAGAACTCGCAGACCGTGGTCTCGGTCTCGGTCTCCGGTCCCCGCTCCGCCGAGGTGGTCAGCGATCCCAGCGGCTTGGGTTCGGGCAGCGCCTTGGTGTCGGCCTTGCCGTTCACGGTCAGCGGGATGGCCTCGACCTGGGCGTAGTGGGTCGGACGCAGGAAGTCCGGCAGTGCGGCGCCCACCTCGGCGGCGACCGCCGCCAGGTCGGAGCCGTCGAGCACGAGGTACGCGGCCAGTCGGTAGGCGCCGTCGACCTGCGGGTCGGGCTGGGCGACCGCGGCGGTGAACCGCACCGCCGGGTGCGCCGCGAACGCGGCCTCGACCTCGCCGAGTTCGACCCGGTGGCCGCGGATCTTGACCTGCTGGTCGGTGCGGCCGAGGTACATCAGGTTCCCGTCGGGCCGCCGGACCACCAGGTCGCCGGTGCGGTACATGCGCTCGCCGGGTGCGCCGAACGGCGACGCGACGAACCGGTGCGCGGTCTGCGCCGGCTGACCGAGGTAGCCGCGGGCGATGCCGATGCCCGAGACGTAGAGCTCACCGGGGACGCCGTCCGGCAGCGGCCGCAGCCACGGGTCCAGCACGAACACGTCGGTGTTGTCGATCGCCACGCCCACCACCGGGTCCTGGCACTCGAAGGTACCCACGCCCAGGGTGTTGATGGTGTACTCGGTGGGTCCGTACAGGTTGTAGCCGACCGTTCCCTCGGTCGCGGCGAGCCGCTGCCACAGGGTCGGGGTGACCGCCTCGCCGCCCAGCAGTACCAGCGCGGGGCGCCGGGCCGGATTGTCGAGGAGGCCCTCGGCGACCAGTTGCTGCGCGTAGGTCGGGGTCACGTTGACGACGTCGATCCCGTGCTCACGGCAGTACTCGACCAGGGCGGGCGCGTCGCGGCGCAGTTCCTCGTCGCAGATGTGCACTTCGTGGCCGTCGGCGAGCCACAGCAGTTCCTCCCACGACATGTCGAACGCGAACGACACGGTGTGGGCGATCCGGAAGATCCGGTTGCCGTGCTCCGCCAGAACCGGTTCGAAGATGCGCCGCTGGTGGTTGATCAGCATGTTGGTGAGGCCGGCGTACTCGGTCACGACGCCCTTGGGCTTCCCCGTCGAACCGGAGGTGTAGATCGTGTACGCGGGGTACCGCAGGCGGTCGGGGTCGTCCGGCGCGAACGTCACGAGCGGCTCGGCCTCCGGGAGGGGCCGGTCCAGTTCGATCAGGTCGCCGGTCAGCCTGGGCGACACGGCGCTGACGGTGAGGATCACCTCCGGGCGGGCGTCCGCGACGATGCCGGCGATCCGCTCGTCCGGGTGGTCCAGTTCCAGCGGCACGTACGCGGCTCCGGTGCGCAGCACCGCGAACAGCGCCACGATCCAGTCCGGCGAGCGCGGGATGGCCAGACCCACCGTCTTCTCGGGCCCGATGCCGCGTCCGGCGAGTACGCCCGCCAACAGGCGGCTGCGGTCCCGGAGTTCGGCGAAGGTCATGCTCCGGCCGTGCGCGACGAGCGCGACCCGCTCGGGCGAGCGGTCCGCCGCCCGGTCGAACCGGTCGACGACGGTGTCGGTGCCGATGTCGGTGCGGGCGTCGGGCTCGGGCGGCGACCCGAGGCCGCGCAGGGCGCCCACCGGTCCGGTGGACCGGGCCAGGTCCTCCAGCAGACCGACGTAGTCGTCGAGGAGGCGACGGGCGCTGTCGTGGTCGCCGTGGCGGTGTTCCAGCTTGATCGTGAGCCGGTCTCCGGGCGTGACGACCCAGGTGAACGGGTAGTGGGTGGAGTCGTCCGATTTCACCTCGGTGATGCCGTGGCGGGCGTTCATCTCGGTGAGCGCGTCCATGTCCAGGAAGTTCTGGAGCACGAACAGGTTGTCGAACAGGGTGTCGTGGCCGCCGGCCCGCTGGACCTCGCCGAGGCCGAGGTGCTCGTGCTCCATCGCCTCGACCCTGGCCGCCTGTACGGCCGACAGGTAGTCCCGGACCGTGTCGTGCGGCCTGGCCCGCGTCCACATGGGCACGGTGTTGAGCAGCACGCCGACGATGTCGGACAGGCCCTCGCCCTCGCGGCCCGAGACGGTCACGCCGAACACGGCGTCGCTCCGGCCGGTGTGGGCGCCCAGGAGCAGGCCGAACGCGCCGGTGAGGACCGAGTTCAGCGTCACCCCGTGCTTCTTGGCCGTGTCCCGCAGCAGCCGCGACTGTTCGGCGCGG
Organism: Streptomyces sp. NPDC102278; assembly: GCF_044766345.1. NCBI lineage: Bacteria > Bacillati > Actinomycetota > Actinomycetes > Kitasatosporales > Streptomycetaceae > Streptomyces > Streptomyces sp. NPDC102278. The sequence continues at coordinate 571,048 of NZ_JBIWLV010000002.1, forward strand.
AGCGTGTGGACGAGAGCGGGCGGCAGGTCGTCCGAGAGGGTCGGCGCCGGTCCGGCCAGCAGTGTCGGGCCGGAGAGCCCGGCCAGGTGCTCGGCCCAGAACCGCTCCGAGACCGCCGGGTCCTTGGCGGCGAGTTCCCGGGCGTGGTCCTCGAAGGCCGGCGTGGCCGGGATCGCGTTCGGACGCTCGCCGGCGAGAACGGCCCGGTAGGCGTCGAACAGGTCCCGCAGCACGATCCCGCGGGACCACCCGTCCCACAGCAGCAGGTGGTAGCTGAGGAGCAGGCCGTCACGGCCGTCGGGCAGCCGGACCACGGTCAGCCGGATCAACGGCGGTTCGGCCGGGTCGAATCCGGTGTTGCGGTCCCGCTCGCGCAGGGCCGCGACCTCCTCGTCGGACGACAGCTCGACCGTGTGGACGTCGACCCGCCGGCCCGCCTTGAGGACCTGGACCGGGTTCCCGTCGTCGTCGGTGGTGAAGCCGGCGCCGACGACCGGGTGGCGTGCGATCACGGCGCCCATGGCCTCGGCCAGCGCGTCCGTGTCCAGACGCCGGTCGAAGGTGAACCAGCTCTGCGCGACGTAGTGTCCGGCCGTGCCGGCCATCTGGGCCTGGAAGAACAGGCCCCGCTGGAGCGCGGTGACCGGCGCCGTGCGTTCGGCCGCGGTGGCGGCCTCCGCGATGGCCTCCAGGGCGTGCAGCCAGTGCGTGGTGATCTCGTCGGGGATCTCCTCGGCGAGGGTGAAGGCCGCGTGCAGGCTGCCCGTGGCCGCGTCGGTCCAGGCGTTGACCTCCACGGCGTACGGGCTGCCCTGGTCGCCGGCGGTGATCTGCGGCACCTCGGACTCGGTGCCCCGGCCGAGGTAGTTGAACAGCACCTGCGGGCGGGCCGTCAACAGCGGGGCCGTCTGCGGGTTGAGGTAGCGCAGCCGGCCGTACGCGGTGTGTCCGGACTCGTCCGGCTGCCGCTCGGCGAGCTCGCGGGCCGCCGCCACCGGATCGGTGTGCGCGGTGAGCCGGACGGGCGCGATGGCGGTGAACCAACCGACCGTACGGGTGTAGTCGTGGTGCTCCAGGACCTCGACCCGGCCGTGGCGCTCCAGCTCGATCGCGAGATCGGTGGGCGCCGGCTGGATCTTCGTCAGGGCGGTGCGCAGGGCGCCGCAGAGCAGCTCGGTGGTTGCGACGCCGAGCGCGGCGGGGGCGACGCGCGTCACCCGATCGCCGGCGTCGGACCCCAGCACCACGGTGGTGTCGCGCAGTCCGCCGACCGCCGGGAGCAGCGGGGGCGCCTGGAGGGTGTCGACCCAGTGACCGAGGTCGGCGACGTCGGCGGCGGAGCGCAGGACGAGCGCCTCGGCGTACTCGGCGTAGGACGTGGTCGCCGGGGCGAGGGTCTCGCCCCGCAGCGCGGCGGCCATGTCGTCGAGCAGGATCAGCCAGGACACCGCGTCGACCGCGATGTGGTGCACGGTGATCACGAGGGTGCCGCTCGCCGCGAGCCAGGTGAACGCGGTGACGTCCCCGGACTCGGGGTCGAGTCGTCCGGCGGCCTCGTTCGCGGCGGCCGTGGCGTCGGTCGTGTCGGCGCGCAGGACGGTGGCCTCGCGGGCGGGTTCGGTGCGCAGGGTCCAGACGCCGTGCTCGCGGTGCAGTCGCATCCGCAGGGCCGGGTGGGCGGCCAGTACCGCGTTCGCGGCGCGCTCGATGTCGGCGATCTCGGTGCCTTCGGCCACCTCCACCGTCCTGGCCTGGGCGAACCGGGCGAGGGAGCCGCCCAGTTCGCGCTGGCGCAGGATGATCGGCGTCGGCGCCACGGGGCCGTCCTCGCGGCGTGCGGGGACGGTGGTGCCCGCCGGGGCGGAGGCGGCGGCCCGCGGCGCGCGCGCCGCCAGGTGCTCGGCGAGCGCCCGCGGCGTCTTCAGCAGGAACACGTCGCGGGGTGCGATCGGCAGGCCGAGCGCCCTGGCGCGGTTGACGACGGTGATGGCGACGATGCTGTCGCCGCCCGCGCCGAAGAAGTCGGTGTCGGCGTCGGCGGACGGGTGGGACAGCGTGTCGGCGAAGATGCCGACCAGCGAGGCGAGCGCGGAATCGGTGACGGCCACCGGCGTTTCGTCCTGCGCGGCCCGCTCGATCAGTGCCTTGCGGTCCAGCTTGCCGTTGACGGTCAGCGGCAGGCTGTCCACCGGCAGGACCCGGCCGGGCACCATGTGCACGGGCAGCTTCGCGGCGAGGAGGGTGGAGAGGTCGCCGGTCAACCGGCCCACGACGTGCGCGACCAGGTGGTCGCCGCTGTCCGCCACGGTGACGGCCACGTCGACCACGCCGTCGAGGTCCCGCAGCGCGGACTCGACCTCGCCGAGCTCGATGCGGAAGCCCTTGAGCTGTACCTGGTCGTCGGCGCGGCCGACGAACTCCAGCTCGCCGTCGAGGGTCCGGCGGGCGAGGTCGCCCGTGTGGTACATGCGGGAACCGTCGCTCGCGAACGGGTTCGCCACGAACCGGCCGGCGGTGAGGCCCGGCCGCCCCAGGTAGCCGAGGGCGACCTGGTCGCCGGCCACGTAGATGGCGCCCACCCGGCCCGGCGGCACCGGCCGGAGCCGGTCGTCGAGCAGGTGGGTGACCAGGCCGGGGATGGGGCCGCCGATGGGGCTCACGTCGTCGCCGGCGCCGAAGTCGGCGTCGGTCAGGACCCGGTGGGTCACGTGGACCGTGGTCTCGGTGATGCCGTACATGTTGACCAGCTCGGGGGCCGCGGCGCCGTGCCGTTCGACCCAGCCGCGCAGCCGTCCGAGGTCCAGCGCCTCGCCGCCGAAGATGACCCGACGCAGTGCCGGGAGCGGCTCGCCGGCGTGCCGGTCGGCCTCGACGAACTGGTAGAAGGCCGACGGGGTCTGGTTGAGGACGGTCACTCCGCGTTCGCGGACCAGGCGGTGGAAGTCGACCGGGGAACGGGTCAGGCCGTAGTCGGGAACCAGCAGCTCGCCGCCGTGCGCCAGAGCGCCCCACAGCTCCCAGACCGCGAAGTCGAAGGAGTACGAGTGGAACTGGACCCACACGTCGTCCGGGCCGAAGCCCATGTCCGGCCGGGTGTTGGCCAGCAGCGTCACCACGCTGGAGTGCGGGACGACGACGCCCTTGGGCCGACCGGTGGAGCCGGAGGTGTAGATCACGTACGCGGGGTCGTGCCAGGTGACCTCGTCCGCTCCGGCGTCCGCCGCGTCGGCGGCGTCCTGCGCCGGTTCGTCGCCCTGTACGAGGACGCGGGCGCTGACGCCGGCCTTCTCCAGCAGGGCGGTGAAGCGTTCCCGCTGCCCGGGGTCGACGAGGACGGCCTGCGGCGCGGCGTCCGCGAGGACGTACTCCAGCCGCTCGTCGGGGTAGGCCATGTCGAGCGGCACGTACGCGCCGCCCGCGCTGACGATCGCGACGAGCGCGACGACCTGCTCGATGGTGCGCGGTACGGCCACGGCCACGCGCCGGCCGGGCCGGACACCGGACGCGCGCAGGGCGGCGGCCAGTTCGTTCTTCGCGGCGGCCAGTTCTCCGTAGGTCAGCGACCGGGTGGTGCCGTCGAGCGCGCACTGGGTGACGGCGGTGGCCGCCGGGTTCCGGTCCGCCGCGGCGTCGAACAGTTCGCCGAGGGTGGTCGCGGTGACCGGGGCGGGGCCGGCGGCGTCCTCCGCCGGCAGGTCGCCGACGGGGGCGTCCGGCCGGGCGAGCAGGCCGGCGAGGGTGTGCGAGAACGTCCCCAGGATGTCCCGGGCGCTGCTCTCGCGGAGCAGTTCGCCGTCGTAGATCAGGTTGAAGCGCGGGCGGCCGTCGAGGGACCGCTCCACGACCAGCGTGAGCGGGTAGTGGGGGGCTCCCTCGTTGACGAGGTCGGTGATGGCCAGCGTGTCGCCGGGTCGGCGCAGGGCGGCCACGTCGGTCGCCACGTCGAACACCACGAGGGTGTCGAAGAGGGAACCGAAACCGGCCTGGCGGCCGATCCGGGCCAGCGAGACGTGCTGGTGCGGCAGTACCGCGCCCTGGTGTTCGCGCACCGAGGACAGCAGGTCGCGCGACGTGGTGTCGGCGGCCCACCGGGCGCGCAGCGGCACGGTGTTGATGAACAGGCCGACCATGTCCCCGATGCCGGGGACGTCCGCGTCGCGGCCGGAGACGGTGGAGCCGAACACGACGTCGTCGGTGCCCAGGATGCCGCCCAGGGTCAATGCCCAGGCGCTGTGCACGGCCACGCTCAGCGGCACGCCGGCCGCGCGGGCGGCCGCGTCGATGTCGTCGGCCGGCTCGACGCAGGTGTCGGCGAACCGGTCGGACGGGGTGTGGTCCTTGGCCACCAGCGAGGGGCCGGGCAGCTCGGCGAGCTCGGCTCCCCAGACGCGGTCGCTCTCGTCGGCGTCGCGTCCCGCGAGCCAGGCGACGTAGTCGGGGAAGCCGCTCAGCGGGTACCTGCTCCCCGGCGCGTGGTACTCGGCGAGCAGCGCGCGGAGCATCGGCGGCACCGACCAGCCGTCGGCGATGATGTGGTGGACCGTCTGCACCAGGACGTTCCGGCCGGCTTCCGCGTCGCGGATCAGCGTGAACCGCATCAGCGGGCCGGTGGCCAGGTCGAATCCGGCGCGGCGGTCCCGCTCGGCGTGGTCGCGTATCTCCTCGTCGGTGATGCCGGGCCGGTCGAGCGTGGTGAAGGGCGCCCGGGCCCCGCTTTCCAGTACGGAGACGACCCGGCCGTCGGCGAGGGCCGTGAACCGCGCGGCGAGGTTGGGGTACAGGGTGAGCAGCCGGGTGGCCGCGGCCGCGAGCCGGTCGGCGTCGAGCTCGCCCTCCAGTGTCAGCAGCTGCTGTTCGACGTAACTGCCGGCGGAGTCGTCGTCGAAGACCGAGTGGAAGTACAGGCCTTCCTGCAGCGGGGTCAGGGGAAGGACGGCGCGCAGCGCGGGGCCGTCCAGGTCGTCGACGTCGGCCTGGGTCAGCCGCACCAGCGGGAAGTCGCTGGGCGAGTGGCCGCCCTGGTCGAGCGCGGCCAGGGCGGCGAGGGTCGCCCGGAAGTACTCGCCGATCGTGTCGATGTCCGTGTCGCCGAACATCCCGTCGGGCCAGGTGATGGTGGTGACGAGTTCGTACTCGCCGGTGGCGGCGGGTTCGGCGATCGCGTTGAACTCCAGGGCGCGCGGCAGGGTCATCCTGGGGTCGCGCTTCTCGCCCAGTTGCCCGGTGGCTCCGCAGAGCTGCCAGTCCCCGGAGGCTCCCGCGTCGAAGCGGCCCAGGTAGTTGAAGAGGACCTGGGGTGCGGGGGCCGTGAAGGCGGCGTCGGTCAGGTGGCGCAGGGCGCCGTAGGAGAGGCCGTTGCCCGGCACCCGGGCGAGGTCTTCCTTGACCGCCTTGAGCGCGGCGGCGAGGTACTCGGGGTCGGTGAAGTCCTCGGCCGCACCCGGGTCGACGGACACCGGGAACAGCGTCGTGAACCAGCCGACGGTCCGCGACAGGTCGGGCTCGACGCCGGAGGCACCCGCCACGTGGCGTCCTTCGCGGCCGTGGCCCTCCAGTTCGATGTGCGCGAACGTCTGGTCCTGGCCGCGGTCGCGGCGCCACCGGGCGAGGGTGACGGCGAGCGCGGTCAGCAGGACGTCGTTGACGCCCGCGTGGAACCGCGCCGGGACCTCGCCCAGCAGGGCGGCCGTGACCTCGGCGCCGACCGTGACGGTCCGCTCCCTCTCCCGCTCGACCGTGTCGGCCTCGGACCGTGCGCGCCTGCCGAGTGGTGCGTCGGGGCCCGGCAGGGGACGGTCGAAGTAGGCGCGGTCCTCGTCGAACGCCGCGCTCGCGAGGAGCTGCGTCCAACGCCGGAACGACGTTCCCACGGCGGGCAGTTGGATCGTCTCGCCGGCGGAGTACTGGCGCCATGCCGTGGCCAGGTCCTCCATCAGGACCCGCCAGGACACGCCGTCGATCACCACGTGGTGGACGACGAGGACGAGTTGGCGTGCCTCGCGGCGCCAGACGGCCCGCAGCATCACGCCGTTGTCCGGGTCCAGCCCCTCGGTGGCGAGGGCCACGCACTCGTCGAGCGGCCGGTCGCTCTCCTGCCAACCGGGCGGGTTGCCGTCGGCCTCCGGTATGTCGAAGCTCCAGCGCTCCCCGCGCACGAGTCGTGCGCGCAGCATGTCGTGTCGGGCCACGACGGAGGCGAGGACCGCGTCGAGGGCGTCGGCGGCGAGGTCGGCCGGGGTGTTCAGCACGACCGACTGCACGAAGCCGTCGATCGCGTCCGTGGTGTGACCGAGCCACTGGACGATGGGCGATCCCGTGACGGAACCCGTCGCGACGTCGGCGTGGTCGGGGCGGGCCACGTCCTCGCGGCTCGCCACCGCCGCCAGTGCGCCCAGGACGCTGTTGGCGAAGATCTGCCCCGCGGTGACGTAGAGGCCCGCGTCGCGCAGCGCGCTCAGCAGGGAGATCGCGAGGATGCTGTCCCCGCCGAGCATGAAGAAGTCCTGGTCGACGCCGACCTCTTCCAGCCGCAGTACCGACGCGACGGCCGCGCACACGGCGCGCTCCTCGTCGGTGGAGGGCCGCAGGTACGAGCCGGTCACGAGCGTGGGCTCGGGCAGGGCGCGCCGGTCGAGCTTGCCGTTCGCGGTGAGCGGGAACTCCGTCATCACGACGATGTGGGCGGGCACCATGTACTCGACCATGTTCTCGACGGCCCACGCCTTGACCTCGTCCGCGCGCAGTTCCTCGCTGCCGGCGGTGGGGATGACGTATCCCACGAGGTAGGTGCCGCCCGCGCTGTTCTTCTTCGCGATGACGCAGGTGTGCCGCACCCCGGGGTGCTCGGCGAGGCCGATCTCGACGTCCTCCAGTTCGAGCCGCATGCCGCGGATCTTGATCTGGTTGTCCGCGCGGCCCAGGAAGTCCAGCGAGCCGTCCGGGACGAACCGCGCGAGGTCGCCGGTCCGGTACAGCCGGGAGCCGTCGTTCGCGAAGGGGTTCGCCACGAAGCGGGAGGCCGTCAGGCCGGGTGCGCCCACGTAGCCGCGCCCCAGGAGGAAGCCGCCCACGTAGAGCTCGCCGCCGACGCCGACCGGGACCGGGCGCAGCTCGTCGTCGAGGACGTAGAGCTGGGTGTTGGGGTTGGCCTTGCCGATGGAGGTGGACAGGCGCTCCGCCTCGCCCCGGTAGATGACGTGGGAGACGCCGATGGTCGTCTCGGCCGGGCCGTAGCCGTGGTACATGGGGATGTCGAGCCGGGTGCGGAAGCGCTCGTACAGCTCCGGGGTGAGGACCTCGCCGCCGCACCAGACGTGCCGCATGCTGTCGAGGCGGTCGGAGTCGCCCGCGATCTCCAGCAGGACGTCCAGCATGGACGAGACGAGGTAGGTGAAGGTGACGCGGTGCTCGGCGATCACGCTCAGCAGGTGGTGCGGGTCGCGTTCACCGCCGGGCCGCAGGACCACGAGGCGGCCGCCGCACACCAGCGGCAGGAAGATCTCGTTGATGGATATGTCGAACGACAGCGGCGCCTTGAACAGCGAGGCGTCGTCGTGGCCGAAGCCCAGGATCTCGTCGACCTGCCACAACAGGCGCTCGCTGATCGCCTCGTGCCGGATCATCGCGCCCTTGGGCCGTCCGGTCGAACCGGACGTGAAGATCACGTAGGCGAGGGAGTCGCCGTGGACGGTGACGCCGGTGCCCTCGGAAGGCTGCTCGGCGTACCGCCAGTCGTCGAGGTCGACGGCGAGGGCGGCGGGTTCGGCGGGATCGTGCGCGCCGGAGTCGTTGAGCTGCACCACGACCTTGGCGTCGTCGATGACGACGGCTCGGCGGGCGGCGGGCCACTGCGGGTCGAGCGGCACGAACGCGCAGCCGGCCTGCAGCACTCCGAGCAGGCCGATGACCATGTCGGCGGAGCGGCCCAGCGAGATGCCGACGACCTGCTCGGCGGTGAGTCCGCGTGCGATCAGGTGGTGGGCCAGCTGCGCCGACAGCTCCGCCGCCTCGCGGTAGGTCAGCGACCGGTGTTCGTCGACGATGGCGACCGCGTCCGGCCGGACCCGAGCCTGCTCGCGGAACATCTCCACGATGGTCGGCCGGACCCGGTCGGCGCCGGTGTCGTTCCACTCGGCCAGGGTGGTGAGCCGCTCCGCCACACCGGACGGGCCGATGGTGGCGATCGGCCGGTCCGGGAAGTCGGCCAGGTCGTCCAGCGCGCGCTGTGCGTCGGCGAGCGGGACGCCCTCGGGGACGGCGATGCGCGTCCCGTCCGGGGCCCCGTCGCCGACCTCCCAACCGCTGGGCACCGTACCGCCGTTGTCGACCCATCCGAGGACGTCCGCGAAGAGCGTGCCGGGGACGAGGTCGATGCCGTCGGGGCTGTTGCCCGTCGCCCAGTACGCCAGTCCGATGGCACAGGCCTCGGCGATGGTCCGGTCGGAGTGGCCGCCGGTCCGCCGGCGCACGTCTGCCAGGCGCGTAGGAGAGATCAGCACGAGACGAGCGCTCGGTTCCATCATTGAAGACTCAACACCCTTCCAAGGTACTGAGGCCAGCCTAACCTAAATTAGGTTTGCCTAACTACCGTCTTTCCAGGCCAGCCACAGTCGCGCGTAGCGGCCGCCCAGGGCCACCAACTCCTCGTGCGTGCCCTGTTCCACGACACGTCCCGCGTCCAGCACGGCGATCCGGTCGGCCGCCACCGCCTGCGTCAGCCGGTGCGCCACGAACAGCGTCGTCCGGCCCTCGCACGCGGCCAGGACGGCACGTTCCAGCTCGGCGGCGCCCTCGCTGCCGGCCTCCGCGGTCGACTCGTCGAGCACCACCACGGGTGCCCGACCCAACACCAGCCGCGCCAGGGCGATCTGCGCGACCTTGGTGCCGTCCAGACGCTCACCGCCCTCGCCCACCGCGGTGTGGACGCCGTCGGGCAACGCCTCGACCCACTCGTCCGCGCCCACGGTGCGCAGCGCGGCCATCAGTTCGAGGTCGGTCGCCTCCGGGGCGGCCAGCCTCAGGTCGTCGGCGAGCGGACCGGAGAACACGTGGGTCTCCTGGGTCAGGATGCTCACCAGCGCCCTCGCCCCGGCCTCGTCCAGTTCGGTGAGATCGGTGGACCCGACCCGCACCGATCCGGCCTGCGGGACCCCTATGCCGGCGATCAGCGCGGCCAGGGTCGACTTGCCGGCGCCCGTCGCGCCCACCAGGGCCAACGAACCGCCCGCCGGAATCGTCAGGTCGACGTCCCGCAGGACCGGTTCGTCGGCGCCGGGGTAGCCGAAGGTCAGCCCCCGCACGGTCACCGCGGACGGCGTGTTGTCCACGAGGGCGGCGGTCGAGTCGCCGACCAGCCGCTTCTCCTCCTCGGACTCCGCCAGCACCCCGACGAGCCGGGTCAGGCTGGCGCCCGACTTCTGGGCCTCGTCGAAGGTGAACATGATCGCGCCCAGCGGGGTGAACAACCGGTGGAACACCAGGGGCGCCGCCGACACCTCGCCGAGGCTGGCGGATCCGGTCTCCAGCAGGACGTAGCCCACCACGAGGATCAGGACCAGGCCGATGAACTCCGCGCGGTTCTCCCTGCCGACGAAACGACCGAAGAAGCGGAACACCTCGATCCCGAGGTCCTTCACCCGCCGCGAGTCGTCGGAGACCTTCTCCCGGAAGGCCTCCTCCAGGCGGTGCGCCCGTACCGTCTCGATGCCGTTCAGACCGCTGATCAGCGCCTGCGCGCGGTCGGCCTGGGCCACCCGCTGCTGCTGGTAGAGCGGAGCGGAGCGGGGCAGGTACCAGCGCAGAGCCAGCGCGTAGGCCGGCAGCGCACACGCGCCGGCCAGGCCGAGCCGCCAGTCCAGCCCGAACATGCCGACCGTGGCGATGGCCACCAGCACCCCCGCGGAGAACACCGTGGGGATGGCCGAGCGGATGCCCTTGGACAGGACCGCGACGTCGTCGCCGACCCGCGAGAGCACGTCACCGCGGCCGACCTGTTCGACCCGGGCGCTGGGCATGCCCAGCACGGCCCGTACGGCGCCTTCCCGCAGTTGCGCGAGCAGGTCGGCGCCAAGCCGCCCGATCAGGTAGGCCGACACCGCGGTGGCCGCCGCGCCGAGGAGCGCGGCGGCCACCATCAGCACACCGATCGTGAGCAGGATCGAACGTGGTTCGCCCCCGACCACTCCGTCGACCACCCGGCCGAGGAGCAGCACGGGGAGCATCTGGAGCGCCGCCCCGGCGACCGTGCTGAGGACGGCGGCGGACGACAGCCAGGGCATCGTGCGGCACTGGGCCGCGACCCATCGGGCTGCTTCACGTCCGGTCGTCGTACGCAGGGTTGCCGGGGCGACACGAGTGTCCGTGGTACTCACACCTAGCCGACCGACTTGACGAGCTCGTCGATCGCGTACGGCATGGAGAGCAGGGTGGCCTGCGAGATGGCCGCGCCGGCCGCCGGGCCCTCGCTGTCCAGCAGGTAGGACACCTTGTTGTCCTTCGCGACCTTCAGGTTGGTGAAGAGGTCGAACTTCTTCAGTGCGTCCATGTCCGCCTTGTCGTTGATGACGAAGACACGGTCGACGTCGACGAGGTCGGTGCGCTCCGGGGAGAGCTGGGTGTAGAACTTGTCGCCCGCGATCTTGTCGATCTCGGTCTGCCCCTTGAAGCCCATGCCGGTCAGGAGCTGGCCGCGCACGTCGGTGGTGGTGAAGGGCGCGACGGAGTCCTTGTACCAGGACAGCGCGACGGCGGTCTGGTTGGCGAACTCGGGGTGCGCCTTCTTGGCCGCGGCGAGCTTGTCCGTGATGCCCTGCACCATCGCCTTGCCCTCGTCGGCCTTGCCGAGCGCCTTGGCGATGTGGAGGGCGTTGTCCTGCCACGGAGCGCTGAAGGGCTCCTTCTCGGCCTTGGTGCGACCCACCGTCGGGGCGATCTTGCTGAGCTTGTCGTAGGCGGCCTGGTCGATCTCGGAGTAGACGCCGATGATCAGGTCCGGGCGCAGGGCCGCGATCTTCTCGTAGTTGGGGCCGGTGTCGCCGTTGTTCATGATGACCTCGGGCTTGGCGTCACCCCACTTGTCCTTCACCCAGGGCCACTGCGTGTTGATGTCGGGCGTCTTGCCCGCCGGGTTCGGGTACTGGTCGACCATGCCGACCGGCTTGATGCCGAACGCGAGGATCGTCTGGTCGTCGGTGTAGCCGACGGAGACGACGCGCTGGGGAGCCTTCTCCACCTTGGTGGTGCCGAAAGCGTGCTCGACGGTGACCGGGAACGCACCGGCGGCGGCCGGGGTGTTGGCGCCGTCGTTCTTCTTGTCGGCCTTGTCCGCGGAGTCGGAACCGCACCCCGCGAGGACGCCTACACCGAGGGCCGCGGCAGACACGGTCGCCGCCAGCCGCTGCCAGGGCTTCATACGTGTGGTTCTGTCGAGGAGCATTCGGAAATCCCTTGCTTTCGTGCTGTCCGCTGCGGCCCCACGTGAGGCAGGCAAACCGTACCCCGGGGCAGTGAGGTAAGCCTAGCCTAAGTTGTAGGCAACTCATTCCGGTTGCCCGGACTCTGGACGTGGGTACGGCCGATCGGCACGATGAGCGGCCGGTCGCCCACCGGATCGTCGATCACCTTGGCCCGCAACCCGAAGGCCTCGTACAGCAGTTCGGCGGTCACCACGTCGCGCGGGTGACCCTGCGCCAGGACCGAACCCGCCTTCATCACGATCAGGTTGTCGCTGTAGCGCGTGGCCAGGTTGAGGTCGTGGAGCACCATGACCACGGTGCGTCCCGACTCGTGCAGGTCGTCGACCAGGTCGAGCACGTCGACGGCGTGCGCCAGGTCCAGATAGGTGGTGGGCTCGTCGAGCAGGAGCAGGTCCGTGCCCTGGGCGAGGGTCATCGAGATCCAGACGCGTTGACGCTGGCCCCCGGAGAGCGAGTCGACGGGACGGTCGGCCAGGTCGGCCACCCCGGTCATGGCCAGCGCGCGCTCCACGACGCGGGCGTCGTCCGAGGACCACTGCCGCAGCCAACTCTGGTGCGGATGGCGCCCCCTGGCGACCAGGTCCGCCACGGTCAGGCCTTCCGGCGCGACCGGCGCCTGGGGCAGCAGGCCGAGCTTCTTCGCCACGTCCCTGGTCTTGAGCTTGACGATGTCCTCACCGTCCAGCACGACCGATCCCGCGGTCGGCTTGAGCAACCGCGACAGGGTCCGCAAGAGGGTGGACTTGCCGCAGCCGTTGGGGCCGATGATGGTGGTCACCACGCCCGCCGGGACCGTCACGTCCAGCGCGTCGATGACGATTCGATCCCCGTACCCGACCGTGACGCCCTTGGCTGCCAGCCGCGGGATGCCATCGATCCCGGTCTCGACCTCGATCTCGGTGACGCGTTGAACGACCATGCCCTCCCCTAATTTAGGCTTACCTAATCTTTGTATCACCTGGGCCCCGTCGTCAAAGCGGCGCAGGTGAGGCCCGCGGCATCGGACACCGCGGGCCGGACGAGAGGTTGACGCCGGAACGGGCCGGGCGCCGCGCCCTGGGGTCTGTCTTTCGGATCAGGCCCTAGCGGCGGTTGGCCCGCACCAGGAGGTAGACGAGGAACGGGCCGCCGATCGCGGCGGTGACCACCCCGACGGGCAGGGAGACGGGCAGTACGGTGCGGGCGACCAGGTCCGCTCCGATCAGCAGCAGCGCCCCCGTCAGGCCGGCCGCCACCATCGGCGGCGTCGGGGACTTGGTCAGACGCATCGCCACCTGCGGTGCCACCAGGGCGACGAACGGGACCGGTCCGGCCGCGCTCACCGCGAATCCGGCCAGGAGCACCGCGCACAGCAGCAGGACCGCCCGCACCAGCGAGTACCGCACGCCCAGGCCCGCGGCCACGTCGTCGCCGAAGTGCATCGGCTTGAACTGGAAGCCGACGCACACCACGACGACCATCACGGCGAGCGTGCCCCAGAGCGCCACCCCGACCTCGTCCCACGACCGGTTGTCCAGGGAGCCGACCAACCACGCCTGGGCGCGCGCCACGTCCCGGATGTCGGCGGTGACCAGCAGCCAGGTCGTGATCGCCTCCATCACGGCGCTCACCGAGAGACCGATGAGGATGAGCCGGAAGCCGTCGATGCCGCGTCGCCACGCCATGACGTACACCAGCAGCCCCGTGAGGAAACCGCCCGCGAGCGCCGCTCCGGAGAGCCCCACGGAGCCGGTGACCGCCGCGGCGGCCCCGCCCGACATCGTCACCAGGAACACCGCGACCGCGCCGGCGCCCCCGGTGATGCCCAGGATGTCCGGACTGGCCAGCGGATTGCGCGCGATGGACTGCGTGATCGCCCCGGAGACCCCCAGCGCGATCCCCACGACGAGGCCGGCCGCGGCCCGAGGCATGCGCAAGTCCATGATCACGAACTGGTCGACCTGCTCGCCCCCGCCGAACAGCGTGGCGATGACCCGGGGCAGACCGAGGGGGAAGTCCCCCACCGCGATGGAAAGGCAGAACACCAGGAAGGCCGCCACCGTCAACGTCAGCGTGACCAGCGCGATCCTGGGCCGCCATACGAACGACACGCGGCCGAGCCGCACGCCCGGCGTCATCGGCCGCTTCACCACTGTCACGTTCATGCGCTCTTGAACTTTCCCCGCCACACCAGGACCGCGAAGAAGGGGGCGCCGAGGAGGGCGACGAGGACGCCGGCGTCCAACTCCCCCGGCCGCACCACCACGCGGCCCGCGATGTCGCAGACCAGAAGGACGACTGCGCCGAGAACACCCGCGTACGGCACCAGCCAACGGTAGTCGGGGCCGGCCAGGTACCGGGCCAGGTGCGCCACCATCAGTCCGAGGAACGCGATGGGACCGCACGCCGCGGTGGCCGCGCCCGCCAGCAGGGTGATGGCGACGATGCCGACGGTGCGGATCAGCGCGATGTTCACGCCCAGCCCCCGCGCGACGTCGTCACCGAGGTTGAGCAGGTTGACGGAGGGCAGCGTGGCCAGGGCCAACACCAGCCCGACCGCGATGAAGGCGGTCACCGGCCAGATGACGTCGAAGCGGACACCGGCCACCGAGCCGGCGTTCCAGAACCGCAGGGCGTTCAGTGCCGCCTTGTCCGACAGCGCGACCGCCGTCGTCATCGCCATGAGGAACACCGTGACCCCCTGCCCGGCCAGGGCGAGCGTCAGCGGATTGCCGGCGCCCCGGCCGATGCTCGACAGTCCGAACACGACGACTCCGGCGAGCGCGGCGCCCAGGAAGGCGAACCAGACGTACTGGAACGGGTCGGTGAACCCGAACAGGGAGATCGCCGACACGACGGCGAACGAGGCGCCGGTGTTCACCCCGAGCAGACCGGTGTCGGCGATGGGGTTGCGCGTGTAGCCCTGGATCAGCGCCCCGCCGACGCCCAGGGCGGTGCCCGCCACGATCGCGAGCACGGTGCGGGGCACCCGTACGGTCTGCATGATGAGCCGGGTGTCCGAGACCTTCTGGCCGGCCTCCGGCGCGGTGAACAGTCCGTGCCACACCTCGGCGGGACTCAACGCGCGCGCTCCGACGGCGAGGGAGACCACCGCCACGACCACGAGGACCGCGACGAGGGCGCCGAGGCCCACGAGCCTGCGGTGCCGGGCTCCCGCGACGCGGGAGGGCGCCGGGCGTTCAACTGTAGTCGTGGCCATGTCGACGTAGGTTATCCCTTGCATCCGGCGCGGACGCCGGCCGCCCCGGCGGCGGGTACCGGAGGCACGGCGGTCCTTCTTCGTGGATCTGCTGCGTGCACAGTGCTGCCGTGCCCGCCGGTGCGAGGGCACCACAGGCACGGCAGTGGGTCTGTGGAGCGGCCGGTCAGACGGCCGGCTGGCGGGCGGCGTCGGCGGCCGCCCCGGTGACCGGGCCGACCTCGTCGGTCAGCGCCTTGAGGCCGCGGTCGAGTATCGAGTCGAGGATCTCGCCGACCCGTACCGCGGTGTTGGACAGCAGGGAGGAGGTGATGCCGTGCGTGTGCTCGGTCCCGCCCTGCAGGTAGATGCCGCAGCGCAGGTCGAGGTCGGTCGCCACGCGGTAGTCGCGCTCGACCTGGACACGGCCCTGGTCGTCGCGGTGGCACCGGTCGGCGACCTCGCCGAGGAGACCGAGGCCGTCCGCCTGCAGGTACCCGGTGGCGCACACCACGACGTCGGCGTCCAGCAGGTTCTCCTCGCCGCTGACGAGGGACTTGATCGTGGCTCGGACCCCGTCGGCCGTCTCCTGCACGCCCGTCAGGCGCGAGACGTTCAGGAACCGGAGCCGCTCGGTGCCGAGCACCTTCTCGCGGTACGACTGCCGGTACAGGTCGTCGATGAGGTCCATGTCGACGACGGAGTAGTTGGTGTTGGCGTGGTAGCCCATGAGCCGCTGCTTGACGTCCTCGGGCGCCGAGTAGTACTCGCCCACGGCCTCGGGGTCGAAGATGCGGTTGGCGAAGCTGCTGTCGTCCGCCGGGCTGTAGCCGTAGCGGGAGAAGACCGCGCAGACCTCGGCCTGCGGGAAGCGGCGATGCAGGTAGGCGACGTTCTCGGCGGCGCTCTGGCCGGCGCCGACCACGACGAAGCGGGTGGGCTCCCGGCCCTCCAGGGCGTCCACCTTCGACAGCAGGTCGGAGTTGTGCCAGACGCGCTCGGTCCGCTCGACGCCTTCCGGCATGACCGGGCGCAGCCCGGTTCCGATGACCAGGTTGCGGGCCCGGTGGACGACGACCTCGTCACCGGAGCGCGCCGTCACGTCGAGGTACTCCACGACGCCGTCACGCACCACGGGCTCGACGGAGACGACTTGGTGGCCGTACGAGACCATGTCGTCGACCTTGGCCGCGGCCCACTCCAGGTAGTCGTGGAACTCGACCCGGAGCGGGAAGAGGTTCTTGTGGTTGACGAAGTCGATCAGGCGGCCCTTGCTCTGCAGGTAGCAGAGGAAGCTGTACTCGCTGGTGGGGTTCCGCAGCGTCACCAGGTCCTTCATGAAGGACACTTGCATCGTGGCGTCGTCGATGAGCATGCCGCGGTGCCAGCCGAAGCGGGGCTGCTGCTCGAAGAAGTGAGCGGTGACCGCCTCTTGCCTTCCGACGCGCGCGTTGTGCTCGCTGAGAGCGATCGCCATGGCAACGTTCGAGGGGCCGAAGCCGATGCCGATCAGATCGTGGATCAGTGGTGCGTCGCCAGGAAGAGCCTGTGACATGTCACTCCCATTGGTGCGGGACAGCCGCCTGCCAGGCGTCTTGTCAGGGTGGGGGAATAGGGGAGTCCAGGGCGCGCCGATGAGCGGCAGCGAGTGGAACTTAGGTAAAGCTAACCTGATCCCGGGTCGCTGTCGACCTGGCAAAACGGTCAATTCACTCCCACTCGGGTCAATCAGGCCCAGAATCGGGGCGGTTGAATCGTTAGGTTAGGCTTGCTTTACTTACGTTGACCACTGTGCTCACCCTAGGAGGAACCCGATGCGGGTCGTCATGTTCGGCTATCAAACCTGGGGCCATCGCACCCTGAAGGCGCTCCTGGACTCCGAGCACGACGTCGTGATGGTCGTGACGCACCCCAAGAGCGAGCACGCGTACGAGAAGATCTGGAGCGACTCGGTCGCCGAGCTCGCCGAGGAGCACGGCGTTCCCGTCGTCATCCGCAACCGCCCCGACGACGAAGAGCTGTTCCAGCGGCTCAAGGAGGCCGACCCGGACATCCTCGTCGCCAACAACTGGCGTACCTGGATCCCGCCGCGCATCTACAACCTGCCGCGGCACGGCACCCTCAACGTGCACGATTCGCTGCTGCCCAAGTACGCCGGCTTCTCCCCGCTGATCTGGGCCCTCGTCAACGGCGAGTCCGAAGTGGGCGTCACTGCGCACATGATGGACGAGGTCCTCGACGCCGGGGACATCGTCCTCCAGCACTCGGTCGCCGTCGGTCCGACGGACACGACCACGGACCTGTTCCACAAGACGGTCGACCTGATCGCCCCGGTCACGATCGGCGCCCTCGACCTGATCGCCTCCGGGCAGACCGAGTTCACCAAGCAGGACCGGTCCCAGGCCACCTTCTTCCACAAGCGGGCCGAGGAGGACATCCGGATCGACTGGACCTGGCCCGCCGAGGTCCTGGAGCGCCTGGTCCGCGCCCAGTCCGCGCCGTACCCGGCCGCCTTCACCTTCCACAAGGGCAAGCGCCTGGAGGTGCTCTCCGCGGTCGTGTCCGAGGGCCTGTACGGCGGCACCCCCGGGCGCATCTTCTACCGGGAGGGCGACGGCGTCGCGATCGTCGCCGGGGCCGACGCCCGCACCGGCCGCAACCACGGCCTGGCCATCACCCGGGTACGGACCGAGGACGGCCGCGAGCTGCCCGCGTCCGAGTACTTCACCTCCATGGGCGGCTACCTGACGGACCGTCCCTGACCGGAGGCGGCCACGGCCGCCGGCTGATCACCGACCGCCCCGGGACGGTCCCCGGGGCGGTCGGCCGCCACCGCCGCACGGACCACCGGCGCGGGCGGTGGTCCGGTCCCGCGGGCCATCGCCCCCCGATCGGGGACCCTGAACGCGTCCCGGGTCCCGGGTCGACGCCACGCGCCCGGGTCAGCGGCGCACGCGCGGCATGCCGAGGCCGATCCACGAGATGATCTCGCGCTGGATCTCGTTGTTGCCGCCACCGAAGGTGAAGATCACCGCGCTGCGGTAGCCGCGCTCCAGCTCGCCGTGCAGGACCGCGCCCGCCGAGCCGTCCTTGAGGGAACCGGCCGCGCCGACCACCTCCATCAGCCAGGCGTACGCGTCGCGGCGCGCCTCGGAGCCGTAGACCTTGACGGCGGAGGCGTCCTGCGGGGTGAGGGTGCCGGCCTCGACCGCGTTCACCATCTGCCAGTTGAGCAGCTTCATCGCGTCGAGCCGCGTGTGGGTGCGGGCGAGCCTGCCGCGGACCCAGGACAGGTCGATCACGCGGCGGCCGTCGGCGAGCGTGGTCCGCGCGGCCCACCGCTGGACGTCGTGCAGGGCGCGGATGGCCATGGTGCCGTGGGCGGCGAGGGTGACGCGCTCGTGGTTGAGCTGGTTGGTGATCAGGCGCCAGCCCTTGTTCTCCTGGCCGACGCGGCGGCTCGCGGGGACGCGGATGTTCTCGTAGTGGCTGGCCGTGGTGTCGTGCGAGGCCAGGGTGTTGATGAGGGTGCAGGAATAGCCGGGGTCCGAGGTCGGTACGAGGAGCATGGTGATGCCCTTGTGGGCGGGGGCGTCGGGGTCGGTGCGGACGGCGAGCCAGACCCAGTCGGCGGTGTCGCCGTTGGTGGTCCAGATCTTCTGACCGTTGACCACGTACGTACCGGTGTCCTCGTCGCCCTCGCGTACGGCCTTGCACGTGAGTGCGGCGAGGTCGGTGCCGGCGTCGGGTTCGCTGTAGCCGATGGCGAAGTCGATCTCACCGGCGAGGATCTTCGGGAGGAAGTACGCCTTCTGCTCGTCCGTGCCGAACTGCATGATGGTCGGCCCGACGGTGTTCAGCGCCATGAGCGGTAGCGGCACGACGGCCTGCGCGGCCTCGTCGAAGAAGATGAACTGGTCCACGGGCGACATCCCGCGCCCGCCGTACTCCTCGGGCCAACCCACCCCGAGCAGGCCGTCGCCCCCGAGCCGCCGGATGGTCTCGCGGTAGAAGCGCTTCTGGGCGGCCGGGTCCTCGTAACGGGCGTAGACGTCCCGCGGCACCAGCTCGGCGAAGTAGGCACGCAACTCGGTGCGCAACCGCTGCTGCTCAGGGGTGTATTCGAGGTGCACGGGCCCTCCGGGAAGTCTCGCGGTCCTTCGTCACTGGCGGAGGGCAGACTAGAACCTGTTCCAAGAATCCGGAAGGGTCCCGGGCCCTGGTTCCCGGCGACCGCGCCGTACCGCCGGCAGCGGACCCCCGCCTGCCCGACAATGGCCCCTTGGGGCAGGGGACTTCGACGAACCGGGGGGCCGCGTGGACCACGAGGCATGGGTACGGGAGATGGGCGGGCGCGACCGGGCACCGGAGCGCCGGGCACCGGAGCGCCCCGACGCGGTGACGCAGATCCACGAGCCGGGCGCGCTGCCGGTCGCGGAGGGGCAGCCGAGCCGGCAGCAGTGCTGGGACCGCCTCCCGGCGGACACGACGGCAACCCTGCTGGAGAAGGCGGGGAAGGTCCTGACCTGGTGGGCGTACCCCGAGCCGAACGGACACCCGAGGGCACTGGTGATCGGCGAGCGGGGGGTCTGTCGCATCGAACCGGTCATCCGGGGCGGTGTGCCCGAGTACCGGGGTGAGCGGGTCCGGCTGGAGCCCGGATCGCTGCGCCGGCAGTCCTTCGACCACCGGCCGCCGAGGGTCGGCCGCCCCAAGACCCCCGCCGCCGCTCCCCCGTCGCCCGGAACGCCGGTGGAGCGGCTCGACCTCCATCCGGAGGCGCGCGGGATCCTCGGCCAGTTCCCGCTGGAGGTGCAGGACTTCCTCCAACGGCCCTTCCTGTCCGGCGCCGACCGGCAGGTCAGCGCCGACTGGTACTACGACGAGACGCACGACGGGCGGCGCGCGACCCTGTTCCTCGCGCTGTGCCTGTACACCGAGCGCGACCTGGCCGTGGTCGAGGGCACCCGGACCCTGACCCGGGGCGCGCGCGCGGACCAGGCCCGGTGGCCGGCCATCGAATGCCATCGGGCCCGGTTGCTGCCGCGCTGACGGGAGCCCTGTCGGTCGGGGGCGGTCGCCGCCCCGCGAGCGGGGCGGCGGTGCTCAGTTCAGGGCGGTGAGCATGGCGGCGGCGGTCGTCGCCATCGCCGTTCGGGCCGCCGTGAGGTAGGGACGCGGGTCGGCCGGTGTGAGGTGGGTACGGATGGCCTCCGTCATGGCCACGTTCAGCGCGGTGCCGATGTTGACCTTGCGGATGCCGCCCGCGACGGCTGCCGCGAGTTCGGAGTCCGGGAGGCCGGAGGACCCGTGCAGCACCAGCGGGACGTCCACCGTCTTGGCCAGGCGGGCGAGCAGCGCGTGGTCCAGGGCGGCGGTCCGGCGGGTCATGGCGTGGCTGCTGCCGATGGCCACGGCCAGCGCGTCCACCCCGGAATCGGCGACGAACCGTCGCGCCTCGTCCGGGTCGGTGCGGGCGCCCGGGGCGTGGGGGTCCAGTGGCGCGGCCCCGTCCTTGCCACCGACCTCGCCCAGTTCGGCCTCGATCCACAGCCCGTTGACGTGGGCCCAGTCGGCTGCGGAGCGGGTGGCCTCCAGGTTCTCGGCGTACGGCAACCGCGCGGCGTCGTACATCACCGACCCGAAGCCGGCGTCCGCGGCCCGGCGCAGCAGTTCGGGGCTCTTGACGTGGTCGAGGTGCAACCCGACGGGGACGGCTGCCGCCTCCGCGCAGGCGACGGCCGCGCGGGCGATGGGGAGCAGTTGGCCGCCCCGGAACTTCACGGCGTTCTCGCTGAGTTGCAGGATCACCGGCAGGCCCACCCGCTCGGCGCCCGCGATCACGGCCTCGGCGTGTTCGAGCGTGATGATGTTGAAGGCGGCGACGGCGCGGCCGGCCTTGGCCGCCTCCGCCACGAGGCCGCCGGCGGGGACGAGGGTCATCGGACCGCCTCCTCTCCCGTGGTGAGGATGACGGAGCGGGTCAGGTTGCGGGGCGCGTCCGGGTCGAGCCGTCGGTGTGCGGCCGCGGCGAGGGCCAGCCGGTGGACGCGGACCAGCTCGGCGAGGGGGTCGAGCCGGCCTTCCACCCACGCGGCGCCGGCGGCGAGGACCTGTTCCGCGATGCCGTCGGGGGTCTCGCCCAGGGACCAGGTGAGGGTGCCGGGACCGGTGACGCTGACGGGGCCGTGCCGGTACTCCATGGCCGGGTAGGACTCGGCCCAGGACAGCGAGGCCTCGCGCATCTTCAGGGCGGCCTCGTGGGCCAGTCCCACGCTCCAGCCGCGACCGAGGAAGGTGTACTGGTCGAGGGCCTCCAGTCCGGCGGGCAGTTGCTCGGCGAGCGCGGCGCGCGCGTCGGCGACGGCGGCCGGGGTGTGGGCGCCGACGTGGGCCCGGAGCAGGGTCAGGGCGGTCGTGGCGAAGCGGGTCTGCACGACGGACCGTTCGTCCGCGAAGTCCAGCACCACGACGTCGTCCGCGAGGGTCATCGCGGGCGTCGCCGGGTCCCCGATGACGGCGGTGGTCGCCACCCCGGCGTCCCGCAGCCCGGCCAGCAGGTCCAGCACCTCGGTGGTGGTTCCGGAGCGGGTCAGCGCGACGACGCGGTCGTAGCGCCGGTGGCTCGGGAACTCGGAGGCGGGGAAGGCGTCCGTCTCGCCCTGGCCGGCCTCCTCGCGCAGGACGGCGGCCGCCTGGGCCATGTAGTACGAGGTGCCGCAGCCGACGATCGCGGTGCGTTCCCCGCGTCGCGGCAGCAAGGCCCGGTGCGTCGTGGCCAGTTCGGCGGCCCGTTCCCAGCATTCGGGTTGTGTGGCCAACTCCTGCGCGACGTGACTCGCGACGTGACTCATACGGGCTCCCTGGTGCGCGACGGCTGCGTGTGTGCGTTTTCCTGCAAGGTAGCGGGCAGTTTCACGCAACTTCAAGCATCCACGGCGGTGATCTCCTGGGTTAACCTCGACGCCGGGGCCGGACCCAAGGCCCCCGGAGCACCGACGAGGGGGGCCATGACCCGCAACGAACGCCGGCAGAAGCTGCTGGACCTGCTGGTGGAGCGCGGCGGGCTGGAGGTGGAACCCGCGGCGGAGGCGCTCGGCGTGTCCGCCGCGACCATCCGCCGCGACCTCGATCAGCTCGCCGAACAGCAGTTGCTCGTCCGCACCCGGGGTGGGGCGGCGCCGCACGGGGTCTCCTACGAACTCCCCCTGCGCTACCGGACCTCTCGCCGCGCCGCCGAGAAGGGCAGGATCAGCGAGGCCGTGGCGGCGCTGATCGTCCCGGGCGAGGTCGTCGGCCTGACGGGCGGCACGACCACCACCGAAGTGGCCCGCGCCTTGGCGGCCCGAGCGGACCTCGCCACGGGCTCCCCCGCCCTGACGGTCGTCACCAATGCCCTGAACATCGCGGGCGAGCTGGTGATCCGCCCCCAGTTCAAGATCGTGCTGACGGGCGGGGTGGCCCGCCCCCAGTCCTACGAACTCACCGGCCCGTTGGCCCAACAGGTGCTCGGACAGCTCACCGTGGACACGGCGGTCGTCGGCGTCGACGCCTTCGACCCGGTGGACGGCGCCGCCACCCGGCACGAGGACGAGGCCGCGATGAACCTGCTGCTGTGCGAACGCGCGCGCCGCGTGGTGATCGCGGCCGACTCCAGCAAGCTCGGCGTACGCGCCTTCGCCCGGATCTGCGCGACCTCGGCCGTGGACCTCCTGGTGACGGACACGGGTCTGTCACCCGCGGTGGCCGACTCCTTCACCAAGGCGGGCGTCGAGGTGCACCGGGTCTGACCGGGTCGGCCGGCCCCGCGGACGGCCGCGCGGAGCGCCCCGCGAACGGCCGCGAACCGTCGCTCGCCGCGGAGGTCCGCCCGGGCGGGTCAGTGCGTCGGGACGCGTTCCGCCTCGCGGGACAGGGCCGCCAGGACGGGGGCGATCAACGGGTGGGCCTCGGCGCCCCGGCGGGTCGCGGCGAAGACCCGGCGGGTGGCGGCCGGACCGGCGACCGGGCGGACCTGTAGCTCCTTGAGGTCCATGCCGCGCAGGGCCGACCGCGGCACCAGGGCGACGCCTCCGCCCGCGCCGACCAGCGCCGTCACGGCGCGGAAGTCGTCGGAGGAGTGCGCGAACCTCGGCTGGAACCCGGCCAGTTCGCAGGCCAGCAGGGTCACGTCGTGGCAGGGGTTGCCGGGGTACTGGCCCACCCAGTCGGAGTCGGACAGGTCCGCGAGCGAGACGGTGGGCAGGTCCGCGAGCGGGTGGCCGGCGGGCAGGACCGCGTCGAAGGGTTCCGCGTAGAGGGGGACGATCGACAGCCGGCCGTCGTCCGCGCCGGGGGCGCCGCGGTACTCCACCGCGAGCGCCAGGTCCGCCTCGCCGGCCAGCAGCAGCGGCAGGCTCTGGTCGCCCTCCGCGTCCCGCACCCGGAGCCGGATGCCGGGATGGTCCACCGCGAGGCGGGCCAGCGCCGGGGCGAGCACCTCCGCGATGCCGGTGGCGAAGGCGGCCACCGTGACCTCGCCCGCCGAGCCGCCCGCGTACGCCGCGAGTTCGGCCTCGGCGCGCTCCAGTTGGGCCAGCACCTCGTGGGCGTGCCCGACGAGGATCTCCCCGGCCGCGGTGAGCCGTACGCCCCGGCCGCTGCGGGTCAGCAGAGCGTGTCCGGTCTCCTGCTCCAGCGCGGCGAGCTGCTGGGAGACGGCGGAGGGGGTGAGGTACAGGGCTGCGGCCGCGGCGGTCACCGTACGGTGGTCCGCCACGGCCCGCAGGATGCGCAGCCGGCGGGGGTCGATCACCCCGCCATTGTCTCAGGCCACAGCCGTCCCGAGCGCCGCACGGGCCTCGATGAACGCCGCCACCGCGCGCTCCACGTCGGCCGTGGAGTGGGCGGCCGACAACTGCACGCGGATCCGCGCCGCACCCATGGGCACCACCGGGTAGGAGAAGCCGATCACGTACACGCCGCGCTCCAGCAGCAGCTCGGCCATCCGGGCCGCCTCGGCGGCGTCCCCGATCATGACGGGGGCGATGGCGTGGTCGCCGGGGAGGACCTCGAAGCCGGCGTCGGTCATCCTCGCGCGGAAGAGCGCGGTGTTGGCGGCGAGCTGCTCGCGCAGGTCGCCGGCCGACTCCAGCAGGTCGAGGACCTTGAGCGAGGCCGCCGCGATCACCGGGGCGAGGGAGTTGGAGAAGAGGTACGGGCGCGAGCGCTGGCGCAGCAGTTCGACGATCTCGGTGCGCGCCGCGACGTAGCCGCCGGAGGCGCCGCCGAGGGCCTTGCCGAGGGTGCCGGTGATGATGTCGACGCGGTCCATGACCCCGTGCAGTTCGGGGGTGCCGCGGCCGCCGGGGCCGACGAAGCCGACGGCGTGCGAGTCGTCGACCATGACCATGGCGTCGTAGCGCTCGGCGAGGTCGCAGATCTCCGCGAGCGGGGCGACGTAGCCGTCCATGGAGAACACGCCGTCGGTGACGATCAGACGGCGGCGGGCGTCCTGGGCGTCCTTGAGCCGGGTCTCCAGCTCCGCGAGGTCGCGGTTGGCGTAGCGGTAGCGGCGGGCCTTGGAGAGGCGGATGCCGTCGATGATCGAGGCGTGGTTGAGGGCGTCGGAGATCACCGCGTCCTCGGCGCCGAGCAGGGTCTCGAAGACACCGCCGTTGGCGTCGAAGCAGGAGGAGTAGAGGATCGTGTCCTCCTGGCCCAGGAAGGAGGACAGGCGCGCCTCCAGCTCCTTGTGGACCTCCTGGGTGCCGCAGATGAAGCGGACGGAGGCCATGCCGTAGCCCCAGCGGTCCAGCGCGTCCTTGGCGGCGGCGACGACCTCGGGGTGGTCGGCCAGGCCGAGGTAGTTGTTGGCGCAGAAGTTCAGGACCTCGCCCGCGGCGCCGCCGGAGGTGACGCCGACGGACGCGCTCTGCGGGGTGCCGATGACGCGCTCGGGCTTGTGCAGGCCGGCGGAGCGGATCTCGTCGAGGGTCTTGCGCAGGTCCTGGCGGACGGTCTCGAACATGGCGGGCGTGCTCTCTTTCTCCTGGTGCGGCGGAGGGAGGGGGGCCGGGCCCCGCGGAGGGGGGAGGGTCGTGCGGGGCCCGGCCGGAGGGAGATGGTTCGGGAGGACGGCCGCGGGCCGTCCGGGGCAGGGGCGGGAGGCTACGCCGTCCAGTCGAGGATGATCTTGCCGCTGCGGGCGGTGGACGCCTCGTCGAAGGCGGCCTCGAAATCGGTGTGCGCGTACCGGCCGGTGATGACGGGGCTGAGGTCGAGCCCGCCCTCCAGCAGCACGGTCATCGCGTACCAGGTCTCGAACATCTCACGGCCGTAGATGCCCTTGATGGTGATCATCGAGGTGACGACCTTCGCCCAGTCGACCGGGAAGTCCTGGGCGGGCAGGCCCAGCATCGCGATCCGGCCGCCGTGCGTCATGTTGGCGATCATGTCCTGCACGGCCTCGGCGCGGCCGGACATCTCCAGGCCGATGTCGAAGCCCTCGCGCAGTCCGAGCGTGGCCTGCGCGTCCGCGATCGTCGACTCGCGGACGTCCACGGCGAGCGTCGCGCCGGCCTTGCGGGCGATCTCCAGCCGCTCGGGGCTGACGTCGGTGATGACCACGTTGCGGGCGCCCGCGTGTCGGGCCACGGCCGCCGCCATGATGCCGATCGGACCGGCGCCGGTGATCAGCACGTCCTCGCCGACGAGCGGGAAGGACAGCGCGGTGTGCACGGCGTTGCCGAAGGGGTCGAAGATGGCCGCCACGTCGAGGTCGACCTTCGTCCGGTGCACCCACACGTTCTGCGCGGGCAACACCACGTACTCGGCGAACGCCCCGTCGCGTCCGACGCCGAGGCCGATCGTGCTGCGGCACAGGTGGCGGCGCCCGGCCAGGCAGTTGCGGCACTTCCCGCACACCAGGTGGCCCTCGCCGCTGACCAGCGCGCCGATCTCGATGTCCCGCACGTCGGCGCCCAGTGCCGCGACCTCTCCCACGAACTCGTGGCCGAGCACGAGGGGGGTCTTGACCGCGCCCTGCGCCCAGCCGTCCCAGGCCCGGATGTGCAGGTCGGTGCCGCAGATGCCGGTGCGGAGCACCTTGATCAGCACGTCGCCGGGGCCGTACTCGGGCTCGGGGACGTCCATCAGCCACAGTCCGGGCTCGGCCTTGTGCTTGACGAGTGCCTTCATGAACGTGGCTCCAGGCATGCGGAGGGGAGCACCTCGGGGCGTGCGGGCCCGTGCGGTGTCTGACGTGCACCAATGTGCCGAGCGGGATGGTGATCGGTCCATCGAGACTTTCTTAAGCGGGCCCACAGCGCAGCTTCACGCCTATGCTCCTCAGGTGAGGGGGCACAGCCGGCCCGGGCAGCGCCGGGGGTGGGGAAAAGGGGAGGTGAGGGGCGTGCCGAGTCTGCGCAGCAAGGCGTTGTCGGTGGCGCTGATCGCGGTGGGGCGCCGAAGACGGTACGCCAGCGCCGAGGCCGTGCGGGCCAGGGTGGCGGAGTCCGCCAAAAGGCCGGCGTCGCATCTGCCGCCGCGTTCACTGGGCCGGGTCGCGGAGGTCTCGCGGGCCTTCGTCGGGGCCTGGCCGGTGTACGACGTGTCGCCGCGTGGCGTCGAGCCCGCGGCGCAGGTGTTGTACGTCCACGGGGGCGCCCACGTGGGCGAGTTGCTCCGGCCCCACTGGTCGATGGTCCGCACGCTGGTCACCCGGGCGCGGGCCCGGGTCGTCGTACCGGCGTACATCCTGGCCCCGCGCGGAACCGCCGACCGCACGGTTCCGGTCGCCGCCGACCTGCTCAGCGGGCTGATCGAGGGTGGCGGCGCGGGCGGGACGCTGCTGCTCGGGGACTGCTCGGGCGCCGGGATCGCCCTGGCCGCCGCGCAACGCCTGCGGGAGCGCACGGGGGCGCAGCCGTCCCGGATCGTCCTGGTCTCGCCCTGGCTGGACCTGAGCGTGAGCCATCCCGGGCAGGCGGCCGTCGAGCCGGTGGACCCGTTGCTGGGGCGGCCGGGCCTGGTGGAGGCCGGACGGCTGTACGCGGGCACCCTCGCCGCCGACGACCCGCGGGTCAGCCCCTTGCACGGCGGCCTCGCGGGGTTGGCGCCGCTGACTGTGTTCACCGGGACCCGGGACCTGCTGAGCACCGACAGCCACGAGTTGCTGCGTCGGGCCCGGGACGCCGGCGTCGAGGTGGAGTTCCACGAGGCGGCGGGGTTGTCGCACGGCTACCCGTTCCAGTGGGTGCCGGAGGGCATGGCGGCCCGCGAGCGGATCGTGGAACTGGTCAGGGCGGTCGCCGCGCCGTGACGGCCTGGGCGGCGGGGGCGTACGGGGCGCGGGCGACGCCCTGGGCAGGTCTCGCACCGCCGGAGCCCCTCAGGCCACGCAGGTCATCAGCGAGCTGACCGGCATGGCGCGGTACGACGCCCAGAAGGCCTCGTCCCGATCGGCGCAGGGCGGCGGGGTCCGCGCCGGCTGCCAACCGGCGGTGGTGAACCCGGCCTCGACGGCGGCCTCGGCGAAGTCGGCGTGCGCCCACTCCCGGAACTCGACGTGCACCGGGGGCTCGGTGAGGAACTGGGCCCGCACCAGCGGCGCGTCCCCGTCGGGGTCGCGGTCCAGGACGCGGAGCCCGAACGGGGACCAGTCCACGCGGGGGAAACCCCCGGCGTTCGGGACGATGGCCAGCAGCCGGCCACCGGGCCGCAGGTTGGCCCGGATGGAACGGAACATGGAGTGCAGGGCGTGCCGGTCGGGTGCCTCGTTGAACAGGTAGAGGGCCGTGGCCAGGTCGAAGGGGCCCAACTGCGGCATCCCGGCGGCTTCGGCCACGACGTATTCGATGGGCCCGGCCGGGCCGTCGTGGCGGGTCTCCCGTGCCCGTCGGATGCGTTCGGGGCAGTTGTCCACGCCCACGGTCCGCCGGGCCCCGCCGCTCGCGAGGAGTCGGGCGGTGCCGCCGTGTCCGCAGGCGAGGTCGAGGGTGTCGAGCCCGTGTACCCCGCCGAGGGCGTCCAGGGCGGTGCGCAGGGTGAAGGCGTCGGCCGCCGAGAAGGCGGTGGGGGGTGTCGGGCTGTCGTCCTGCTGTCGCATGTCCGCAAGCCTTCCCGGAGGCGGCCGGGGCGGGGCGGCGTACACGGGTGCGTCCCCCGGACGGGGTTTCGGGACGGTCCGTACGGCGTACGGGGCGAAAGGGGGTCCCTGGGCGCGACGAGGGCGGGGCGCTTCAGCGCGGCGATCCCGGGGTGGCCTCGGACGTACGACGGGACGCCTCCCGCGAGGTGATCAGGTCGCGGGCACAGGAACGCAGCCAGGTGTGCGCCGGGTCGGCGTCGTGGCGCGCGTGCCAGGCCATGCCGAACGGCAGCGTCGGCAGGTCCAGCGGCACCGGGAAGGTCTCCAGCCCCATCCCGTGGGCCAGGGGCGCGCCCTGAGTGGTGATCAGGCCGACCAAGTCGGTGTCTCGGAGCACGAAGAGGGAGGCGGGGTAGGTGCCCGTGCTGCCCCGTACCCGTCGGCTGAGGCCCTGTTCGGCGAGGGCTGCGTCCACGGGGCCCTGGAGCCGGCCCCGGCGCGAGACGATCAGGTGTTCGGCGGCGGCGAAGCGGCGTGCGGTCATCCGGCCCCGGAGCAGGGGGTGACCCGCGCGGACGACGGCCACCATCCGCTCGTCGGCGAGGTGCTCGACGCGCACCTCGGGGGCGCGGCTGTCGATGACGGTCAGCTCCAGGTCCGCGACGCCCTCCCGCAGCGCCGGCACGTCGACGTGGCTCTCGGAGAGGAACCGCAGTCGCACTCCCGGCGCCTCGCTCGTCACCCGGGAGAAGAGGGCCGCGCCCGAGACGGCCGTGAAGGCGTCGTTGGCGAGGATGGTGAAGGTACGGGTCAAGGTCGCCGGATCGACCTGGCCGCCGGAGAGGAAGAGCGCGCGGGCCCGTTCCACGACGGCCCGCACCTCGCCGTGCAGGGCGAGGGCGTGCGGGGTGGGCACCATGGTCCGTCCGGCGCGGACCAGGACGGGGTCGCCGAGGGCCTTGCGGATGCGGCCCAGGGTGCGGCTCATGGCGGGCTCGGACAGGTGCAGGCGGGCGGCCGCGCGGGACACGCTCGACTCCTCCAGCAGGACGTCCAGGGCGACGAGCAGGTTCAGGTCCATCCCGGATTGCGTCACGCGCATTGATCCCTTGCAGAAGTTGCACTGGAAAGCAGGTCATGCCGAGCCTACGGTGAGCGGGGCGGACGATCCGCCCCCCTGCCGGGCGGCCGGGCCGCCCGAGCAACACCCACCCCACACCGACCGACTCCAGGAGGAGCCGTGCTCCGCCATGCCGAAAAGCAGCACCGGGCCGCAGCCGCCCCCACCCTCACCCGGCCCGCCCTGCTCGTCCTGTGCGCCTGCGTACTGGTCGCCCAGGGCATGGTCGCCGCCGTGAACCTGCTGATCCCGCAGCTCGCCGCCTCCACCCTGCACCCGACCCCCGACCAGCTCCTGTGGGCGGTGGACGCGTACGTCATCGTCTTCGCCGCGCTGCTGATCCCGGCCGGGGCACTGGGCGACCGGTACGGCCGCAAGGGGGCCCTGCTCTGCGGCCTCGGCCTGTTCGCCACGGGCGGGGCGCTCAGCGCGCTCGCCGGGGATCCGGCCGTCCTGATCGCC
The DNA here is from genome assembly GCF_044766345.1 of Streptomyces sp. NPDC102278. NCBI lineage: Bacteria > Bacillati > Actinomycetota > Actinomycetes > Kitasatosporales > Streptomycetaceae > Streptomyces > Streptomyces sp. NPDC102278. Next base: position 600,351 of record NZ_JBIWLV010000002.1, read on the forward strand.
GGGCGCGGGCTGTGCGGGGCGGGCGCGGCGCTGATCATGCCGGCCACCATGTCCGTCCTGGTCCACCTGAGCCCGCCCGGACAACGCGGCCGGGCCCTGGCCACCTGGACGCTGTCCGCGGGCCTCGGGGGCCTGGCGGGCAACGTCGGCGGCGGGCTCGCGGGCGAGTTCCTGACCTGGCGGGCCCTGTTCTGGGCCGTGGTCCCGCTCGCCGCGCTGCTCGCGCTCGCGGTGGCCCGTACCGTCCCCCGCACGCCCTCCCGGCCGGACGCGTCCGTCGACCCGGTCGGGGCCCTGCTGCTCGCCGGGGCCCTGATCGGGGTGGTGTGCGGGATCATCGAGGGGCCCGGCCACGGGTGGGCCTCGGCGCGGGTCCTGTCCGCGTTCGCGGCCGGGGCGGGCCTGCTGGCGGCCTTCACCCTGTACGCGCTGCGCGCCGCGCGTCCGCTGTTGGACCCCCGGATCTTCGCCTCGCGCAGGCTGCGGGCCGGCACGCTGGGGATCGGGGCCGCGTTCTTCGGTCTGTTCGCGCTGTTCTTCGTCAACGCCCAGTACCTCCAGTACGCGAAGGGCTTCTCCCCCGCGGTCACCGGGGCGGCGATCGTCCCGCTGACCGTGGGCATGGCGCTGGTCCCGCGACTGGGGGCGCGGCTCCAGGAGCGCACCGGCCCCCGGCTGCCGGTCGGGGCCGGGTTGGGCCTGATCGGGGTGGGGCTGCTGCTGGTCTCCACCGCCGGCGCGGACACCCCGTACGCCGTGTACGCCCTCTACCTGCTGGTGCTGTCGACCGGCACCGGGCTGTGCGCGCCCTCGCTGACCCTGACGGTGGTCGCGGAGCTGCCCGCGCACCAGGCCGGGCTGGGCTCCGGGCTGAACACGGCGGCCCGGGAGATCGGCGCGGCCCTGGGCGTGGCGGTGGTGGGCACGGTGCTGGCCTCCCGCTTCGACGGAGACCCGCGGGATCCCGCACAGGTGGCCGCCTTCACCGAGGCGACGGGGGTCGCGCTGCGCACCGTGTCCGTGGTCCTGCTGGTCGCGGCGGTCGCGGTGGTGGCCGGGTACCGGGAGCGGGCGCGCGGATGACCGCGCCGACGGGTGTGCGGGGGCGCGGGCGCGGGCGCATGCTGTCTGTGTGACGGCGACACCGGACAGTGGCGTGCCCGCCACCGATGCCACGGCCCGGGTGCTCGCACGGGCGGCCGTGGAGGCCATGGAGGCCGTCGGCGGGTACGCGGGTGGCGTCTACCTGCGCTCCGGCACGCAGGGACTGCTGCGGATGGCCGTGCTCGGCGGGCTGCCGGGACGGCTGTTCCGGCCGTGGTGGCGGATGCACATGAACCGCCCCTACCCGGTCGCCGAGGCCTACCGCTCCGGCCAGGCCGTCCACCTGGCCGACGCCGAGTCCGCCATGCGGCGCTTCCCGCAGCTCATGGCCGGGCTGCCGTACCCCTTCGCCTCGCTGTACGAGCCGGTGACCGCCGCGGGCGAGAGGTTCGGGGTGCTGCTGGTGCTGCGCCCGGCGACCCCGGGCGTGCCGGTCGACGCCGCGGACCGCCGGCGCTTGCGGGAGAGCGCGGACCGGCTGGCGGCGGAACTGGCCGCACTCGCGGCGGGCGGGGCGCCGGTGGTGTGGGAGGGCGATCCGGTGTCGGTACCCGGGCCCCCGACGGTCGGCGACGCCCGCGAAGCCCTGGACCGGCTCACCCAGGCGGTGCTCTCGACGGACCGGCAGGGCCGGATCGTCACCCTCAACCCCGCCGCGCGGACCCTGCTCGGCATCGACGACGGGGCCCTCGGCAAGGTGCTGTGGGAGGTCCTCCCCTGGCTCGGGCACCCGGCGTACGAGGACCACTTCCGGGCCGTGTTCCTGGCCTCGGACCCGGTGTACTTCCCGGCGCGGCGCGGCCCCCATCCCACCGGGGAGTGGCTCGCCGTCGGACTCCACCCCGGGCCCGGCGGGGTGAGCGTGACCATCGGCGCGGCGAAACCGCCCGCCTACGCCCCCGGTTCCGTGCAGCATCCCGGCGCCGGCCTGGCCGGCTCGCCGGCCGACCGGGCCTCCGCGCTGTACCGGCCGGTGGCCCTGGCGATCGCCCTGACCGAGGCGATGACGGCCCGACAGGTCTCGGCGGTGGTCACCGAGGAGTTGTTGCCGGCCTTCGGCGGACGCCAGTTGGCGATCTACCTGCTCAACGAACGTCATCTGCACCTGGCCTGGGAGACCGGGTTCCCGCAGGGTTTCCTCGACCGGTTCGACGGGGTCGGGCTGGACGCGCGGCTGCCCGGAGTGGAGACGCTGACGACGGGTCGGCCGATCTTCTTCGAGTCCATGCAGCACCTGGCCGCCGCCTACCCGGGGATTCCGCTGGACGCCGACGTCGGGGCACGTGCCTTCCTCCCGCTGATCGCCTCCGGCCGGCCGGTGGGCTCCTGCATCCTCGGCTTCGACGTGCCGCGCGGCTTCGGCCCGGAGGAGCGCACGGTGCTCACCGCGCTGGCGGGACTGATCGCGCAGGCCCTGGAGCGGGCCCGGCGCTACGACAGCGAGACGACGTTGGCCCGCGGCCTCCAGGCCGCGCTGCTGCCGCACCGGCTGCCGGTGCGCGAGCACGTGGCGACCGTCGGCCGGTACCTGCCCGGCACCGCGGGGATGGACGTCGGCGGCGACTGGTACGACGTCGTCGAGACCGGCCCGGACATGCTGGCCCTGGTCATCGGCGACGTACAGGGCCACGGGGTGGCGGCCGCCGCGACCATGGGCCAACTGCGCAGCGCCGTGCGGGCCTTCGCCATGAGCGGCAACGATCCCGAACAGGTGATGCGGGGAACCAACCGGCTGTTGATCGACCTCGACCCGGGCCAGTTCGCCAGCTGCTGCTACGTGTTGATCGACCTGGCCTCGGGCCGGGCCCGCGCCGTCCGGGCGGGCCACCCGCAGCCGCTGCTGCGCGAACCCGACGGCCGCACCTCGGTGTTGGACCTGCCAGGCGGGGTGGTGCTCGGCATCGACGCGGACGCGGGCTATCCGGTGACGGAACTCCGGCTCGCGGCGGGCTCGGTGCTCGCCCTGTACACCGACGGACTGGTGGAGACGCCGGGTACCGACATCGACGTGGGCGTGGAGCGGCTGCGGCTCGCGCTGGCCGCCGCCCGGCCGTCCCCGCTGACGGACCTGGCCGACCGGCTGGTCAACGAGCCCGGGAACACCGCCGACCGGCCCGACGACATCGCCCTGCTGCTGGCGTCGCGGACGGAGCCGCCCCGCTAGCGGGGCGGCTCGGGCGCGTTCGACGGGGCCCAGGAGGCTCAGGTGCGCGCAGGGCCGGTCGCCGCGAGGGTGAAGGAGTGCCCGGCCGGGTCGCTGAAGAGCCGGGCGTCGCGCGGCCCGTCCTCCACGTCCACGTCCAGCGGTCGGGCGCCGAGGGAGACCGCTTCCCGCTCGGCCTCGTCCAGGTCCTCGGCGGCGACCTGGATCCGCAGGTGTGCCTGCTGGGAGTCCTCCGGGCGCGGCCAACTCGGCGGTGCGTAGCCGTGGTCCCGGCGGATGGCGAGGTGGACGCCGGGGCCGCCGACGACCTCGACCATGTCCAGGCTCCCCCCGACCCGCATTTCGGCGCCGAGGAGATCGGCGTAGAAGAGCGCCAGGCCTTCCGGCTCGGCGCAGTCCAGTACGAGAACGCTCGTCTTCTTGACCGTCATGGCCCGCGCTTACCCGCAGTAGCCGCCCGTACGCGGGGCTCGGGGTCGTTCACGTCCCGGATCGGCAAAGCGGAAGGAAATTCACGACGATCACCCTGCGGTTCCCGCACCACTCGTTCGCTCAATGTTTACGCGGCCTTAACACCGCGGCCGGGGTGCGCAGCGGTGCCGCGACGATGGAATCCGCAGGTGAACAGCTCTTGACCTGCGGATCTCGCAGGGATTGCATGACGGCCCGGGAGCCACCGAACACCTTGCTCACCACCGCCTCGGAGGCGATACCGCTCCCGCGCTCACTCACCGCATCTGCCGATCGGAACACCGCACCGATGTCTGACACGATCAGCGCACCCCAGGCCCTCGCCCCCGCCACCGGGCCCGTCCCCCAGAAGCTCAAGCGTTCCATCGGCGTCGTCGGCGGAACCCTGCTCACCCTCTCGTGCGTGACGCCCGCCTCGACCCTGTTCGTCGTCGTGCCCGACCTGTTCGCCGACCTCGGCACCTGGGCCGCCCTGACCATCGCCATCGGCTCGCTGCTCTGCGTCGGCGTGGCGTTCTGCTACTCGGAACTGGGAACACTCATCCCCAGCGCCGGTGGCGAGTACGCGATGGTGTCCACCCTGGCGGGCCGGCTCGCCGGATGGCTCGTGTTCGTGCTGTCCCTGCTCGTGGTGATGATCGTGCCGCCCGTCATCGCCATGGGCACGGCCGACTACCTCGCACCGGTGATCGACATACCGGCACCGGTCGCGGGCGCCGGCGTGATGCTGCTCGCCACCCTGGCCGGTCTGCTCGACCTCCGGGCCAACGCCTGGATCACCGGCGTCTTCCTGGTCCTCGAAGTGATCGCCGCCGCGCTGGTGGCCGTACTCGGCTTCGCGCACAGCGAGCGCGGCGCCGGCGTGCTGGTGCACGGCGCCGTGGCCACCGACAACGGGGGCACCTCGCCCGTCACCGCGATGATGGTGGTCTCGGGGCTGGCCATCGCCCTGTTCATCACCCAGGGCTTCTCCACGGCCGTCTACCTCTCGGAGGAGTTGGAGAACCCGCGCCGCAACGTCCCGCGGACCGTGCTCGCCACCCTCGCCATCTCCGCCGCCGTCATCCTCATCCCGGTCATCGCCATCACCATGGGCGCCCCCGACCTGGCCGTGCTGACCTCCGGGGACATCGGCTCCATGGTCACCGCGTGGTCCAACTCGGCCGTCGGCACCTTCGTGAGCCTGTGCGTCGCCCTCGCCATCGTCAACGCGGGCATCGTGATGGTCATCCAGAACTCCCGGGTGCTGTTCGCCTCCGCCCGCGACAAGGCCTGGCCCGAGCCGGTCAACAACGCCCTGTCGCGGCTCGGCCGCTTCGGCTCCCCCTGGGTGGCCACGCTGCTCGTCGGCGTCCCGGGCGCGGCCATGTGCTTCGTCAACCTCGACACCCTGTACGGGGTCACCGGTGTCTCGGTGACCGGCATGTACCTGCTCGTCGCGGTCGCCGCGCTGTACAGCCGGCGCGGGACGCACGGGTCGTCGACGGCCTGGCGGATGCCCCTGTGGCCGGCCGTGCCGGTGGTGCTGATCGCCGTGTTCGCGTACATCCTGACCCAGCAGGAGACGCGGTACCTGCTGTGGACGGGCGGCATCACCGCCGTCGCCACCCTGTACTGGGCGCTGTACCTGCGTCCGCGCCAGGACAGCCGCTGGCTGGTCAGCATCCCGGACGACGGCGAGGAAGCCGCCGGCTAGGCCGACGCCACCGGGCCCCGCACGCTCCCCCCACCTCACGACGAAGCCGACCCGGCGCGCGCCGGGTCGGCTTCGTCGTGCCGGTGTTGCGGGGGTGTTGCGAGCGTTGCGGGGGCGCCGGCGCGAACCCGTCGGGGTGTCTATGATCCGCGGCATGGTCGTCACGCCGCGCGTTGTGCCGCGCCCCTGTTGTCATCGCTGACGTCTGCCCGCCCGCCCCGCGCCGCGCCGTCGCGCGCCCGGGGCACCCGGCGCCTCGCCGCTCGCCGGCCGCCGCCCGCCGCCGATTCGTTTCCCGCGTCGTTCCCTTCCGAGGAGCACCTCCGCCATGAGCACTCCCCTCGTCCTCGCCGTCACCGTCGACCAGGCCCGCGCCCGCCCGGCGGAGTTCACCGTCGTCGACGTCCGCACGCCGGGCGAGTACGCCTCCGGTCACCTGCCGGGCGCGACCAACGTCCCGTTCGACCGGATCACGGACTCCCTGCCCGAGCTGCGCGAGGCCGCCGCACTCGCCCGGGGCGCCGGCGGCGCGCTGCTGCTGGTCTGCGCCTCCGGGTCCCGTTCGCAGAACGCGGCCCGCACCCTGGCCGGCCACGGCGTCGTCGCCGGCAGCCTGACCGGCGGGACCGGCGCCTGGTCCGCGGCCGGGCACGCCCTGGAGTACCCCGCCGAGGGCCGTCGGGCCGTGTGGGCCATGGAACGGCAGGTGAGGATCACCGTCGGCACGCTCGTCCTGCTGGGGTTGGCCCTGGGCGCCCTCGCGCACCCGGCGTTCCTGCTCCTGAGCGCCGCGGTGGCGGGTGGCCTCGTGTTCTCCGCGCTGACCGACACCTGCGCGATGGCGTCGGTGCTGGGAAGGCTGCCGTTCAACCGGCGCCGGTGATCCGAGCCCGCCCCTGGCCGCGTCCCCCTCCACCGCCCCGTCCCTCCACCGCCCCACACCGTCCCACTTCCCGGAACTCTCGCGTCCACGATACGGACCGCGCTTGTCCCGGATGGTCGAACCCCGACAGGATGCGGCCATGGCCCCCCTTCTCGTCTCGCGTCGTCACGTGGATCTGCTGCGCGTGTCGACCATGCTCTGTCGGGCCGACTCCTCCCGTACGCAGGGCTGTTGATCCGCCGCTCCTGACACCGTACGGATGACCGCGCGCCGCCCGGCGCGCCGCGATCCGCGTGCCCGTCCGCCCTCGCGCGGCTCCGGCGCGCCGCTCTCGCACCCACCCGGGCGTCCTCGCTCCCTCCGCGCTCGCCCTTGACTCCCTTCTGCCCGTGTACACGTGCCACCGCCGGGCGGTGGCACGTGCCGCGCTGCCCCGACGAGGTTTCACCATGCCCGAAAGCCCCCTCCTGCTCCACTGGTTCCTGCCCACCGGCGGGGACGGCCGCGACCCCGGCGGGGTGACCTCCGTCCAGGGCCGCACCGGAGCGGCCACCCGGCGACCGGCCGACATCCCCTACCTGGCGCAGGTGGCCCGGGCCGCCGAGCAGGCCGGCTTCCACTCGCTCCTGACACCGGTGGGGCTCGGCTGCGTGGATCCCTGGATCCTCACCTCCGCACTGGCCCGGCACACGGACCGGATCGGGTTCCTCGTCGCCTTCCGGGCGGGCCTGGCCACCCCCACGCTGATCGCACAACAGGCCGACGCCTTCCGCCGGTTCTCGGACGGTCGGCTCGGTCTGAACGTGGTGACCGGTGGCGACCCCGCCGAACAGCGCGCCTACGGGGACCACTTGGAACACGACGCCCGTTACGCGCGCACCGACGAGGTGATGGCCGTGCTCCGGGACCTGCTGGACGGCAAGCGGGTGGACCATCACGGAACCCACCTGCGGATCGAGGGGGCCCGGCTCACCGATCCGGCGACGAGACACCACGTCCCGCTGTACTTCGGCGGGGCCTCGGCCGTCGCGGAGGACGTCAGCGCCCGCCGGGCCGACGTACAACTGCTGTGGGGCGAACCGCCCGCCGCCGTCGCCGCACGGGTGGGTCGGCTCCGGGAGAAGGCCCGCGCCGCCGGCCGGGCCCTGCGCTTCGGGCTTCGGCTGCACGTCATCAGCCGGGATTCCGCGGCCGAGGCCTGGTCCGAGGCCGACCGGATCCTCGCCGGGCTGGACCCGCAGGCCGTCGGGGCGAGTCAGGAACGCTTCGCGACCATGGATTCCGTCGGGCAGGCCCGGATGACCGCGCTGCACGGCGGGGTCGCGGACGCGGCGCGGCTGACCGTGTCGCCGAACCTGTGGGCGGGCATCGGCCTGGTCCGCGAGGGCGCCGGCACCGCGCTGGTCGGCTCGCACGACGAGGTGGCCGCACGGCTCGCGGAGTACCGGGCCCTGGGAGTCGACGAGTTCATCCTGTCCGGATATCCCCACCTGGAGGAGGCCTTCCGGGTCGGCGAGGAAGTGGCGCCTCGACTGCGGGCCCTGACCGGGACGGCGGCCTCGACGTGAGCGCCCTGCTGACCGCCGCGACCGACCGGCTCCCCTCCCCCGACACGGACCCGACCGTCATCTCCGGGCGCCGGCGCCGGCTCCGGGAGGCATCGCGCCGCGGCGCCCTGCGGCTCGTGTCGCTGATCGTGTTGATCGGCGTCTGGCAAGCGGTGGTCGCCGCCGAGGTGTGGCCCCGGGTGCTCGTCCCCTCACCCGGTGACGTGTGGCGGCAGTTCGTGCTCGCCTCCACCACGCACGACGGGGTGCGCGGCCACGGCGGGCACCTCCTGATCGAGCACCTCGGGGTGAGCCTGGGCCGGATCGGCACCGGCGTCGGGTACGCCGTGTTGGCCGGGGTGCCGCTCGGGCTGCTGATCGCAGTGGTCCGGCCGCTGGCCGTCGTACTGGAACCGGTGGTGACGTTCCTGCGGACCCTGCCCCCACTCGCGTACCTGTCGTTGCTCGTCATCTGGTTCGGCATCGACGAGGCCCCGAAGATCTGGTTGCTGGTGATCGCCGCCCTGCCACCGATCGCCGCCGCCACGGCCGCGGCCGTCCGCACCGTGCCCGATCAACTGGTCGAGGCGGCACGCGCCTTGGGGTCGGGCCCGGTCCACCTGCTGCTGTCGGTGCGACTGCCCGCCGCGCTGCCGGAGATCCTCACCGGCATCCGGATCGCGGTGGGTGTCGCGTACACCTCCGTCGTCGCGGCGGAGACCATCAACGGGACTCCGGGCATCGGCGGCATGATCCGCGACGCGCAGCGCTACAACCAGACCGCGCTGGTGATCGCGGGCATCCTCGCCATCGGACTGTCCGGGATCGTGCTGGACGCCCTGCTGCGCGGCGTGGAACGGGTCGGCGTGCCGTGGCGCGGCCGCACCTGAGCGGCCACGCCGAGCCCCTCACTCGCACCACTCACGCCCCTCGGACACACCAGTCAGACCACTCAGACCACTCAGACCCTCAGACCGGAGCACAGCCATGACCGGATTCCTCTCGCGCCGCACCGTCCTGCTGGCCGCCGTCGTCACCCTGACCGCCGCCGGCGCCACCGCGTGCGGGGACGACGGCGCGACTGCGGGCGGTGCGGGACGCACCACCGTGCGGATCGCCTACCAGGCGATACCCAACGCCGACCTCGTCGTGAAGAACCAGCGACTGCTGGAGAAGGCCCTGCCCGAGGCCGATGTGAAATGGGTGAGGTTCGAATCGGGAGGTGATGTCAACACGGCTGTCCTCGCGGGGGCGGTGGACATCGGCCTGGCCGGGTCCAGCCCGGTCACCAAGGGGCTGTCCGCGCCGCTGAACATCCCGTACAAGGTGGTGTGGATCCACGACCTGATCGGTGACAACGAAGCTCTCGTCGCCAAGCCCGGGATCGGCTCGGTGAAGGACCTCGTCGGGAAGAAGGTCGCCACCCCCTACGGTTCCACCTCGCACTACTCGCTGCTCGCCGCGCTGACCGCCGCGGGGGTCGAGCCGTCCTCCGTCAAGACCGTCGACCTGCAACCCCAGGACACGCCGGCGGCGTGGCAGCGCGGGGACATCGACGCCGCGTACGTGTGGACGCCCACGCTCGGCGAACTGACCAAGGACGGAAAGGTGTTGATCACCAGTCGGCAGGTCGCGCGGCAGGGCAGGCCGACGGCGGACCTGGGGGTGGTGACGAACGACTTCGCCGCCGGGCACCCGGAGGTGGTGACCGCCTGGCTGAAGGCCCAGGACCGGGCCGTCGCGCAGGCGCGCACCGCGCCCGACCAGGCGGCCAAGTCGATCGGCGCGGAGCTCGGGCTGTCGGCGGACGAGGCCAAGCGCCAGCTGTCGGAACTGGTGCTGCTGAGCGCGAAGGAGCAGACGGGGCCCGAGTACCTGGGTACGCCCGGCGCCCCCGGCAAGCTGGCCGGCCACCTGCACGACGCCGCGGTGTTCCTCAAGGGGCAGGAGGCGGTGGACGCGGTCCCGGACGAGGCCGTGTTCGGGCGGGCGCTCGCGGTGGAGGAGCTCGGCCGTGCCACGAACTGACGCGTCCCCGGCGACCGCCGCCGTGGAGCTGGCCGGGGTGTCGGTGCGCTTCGGTCCGGCGAAGCAGCGGGTCACGGCGGTCCAGGGGGTGGACCTGCGGATCCGCGCGGGCGAGTTCGTCGTCCTGGTCGGCCCCTCCGGCTGCGGCAAGACGACCTTGCTGCGGGTCGCCGCCGGATTCGAGCGTCCGGCGACGGGAACGGTCCTGGTCCGGGGCGGCGCCCCGGAGCCCGGCCGGGGCGCGGGGGTGGTGTTCCAGCAGCCGCGACTGTTCCCGTGGCGCACGGTCGGCGGGAACCTCGACTTCGCCCTGGCCCGGCACGGGGTCCCGCGCGCGGAGCGGCCCGCGCGGATCGCGGGACTGCTGGAGCGGGTGGGGTTGCCGGGCCTGGCGGGGCGGCGTACGTGGGAACTGTCGGGCGGTCAACAGCAGCGGGTGGCCATCGCCCGGGCGTTGGCGGCCGAGCCGCAGCTGTTACTGATGGACGAGCCGTTCGCCGCGTTGGACGCGCTGACCCGGGAACGGCTCCAGGAGGAGGTGCGGACGCTCGCGGCCCGCCTCGGCACGACGGTGCTGTTCGTGACCCACTCGGCGGAGGAGGCCGTCCTGTTGGGCTCCCGCGTCCTGGTGATGGCGGCGGGCCCGGGCAGGGTGGTGGCGGAGCTGCCGATCCCGCTCGACCGCGCTCCGACCACGGACGTCGCCGCACTGCGTTCTTCCCCGGAGTTCGCGCACCTGCGCGGCCGGCTCACGCAGGCCATGCGTCGACCGTGACCGGCCCGGCGGCCGGGCCGGGCGGGGGCCTGGCCTCACCGACCGCTCCGGCCGCCCGGCCGCCGCCGCTCAGGCCGTTCGCCCGCCCGCCCGCCCGGTCAGTCAGTCGGTCAGTCGGTCAGTCCGACACCGACTCCCGGCCCCCGGCCCAGCGTGATCGCGGTGTTCACCAGGCCGACGTGACTGAACGCCTGCGGGAAGTTGCCCAGTTGGCGGCCGGCGACCGGGTCGTACTCCTCCGCGAGCAGACCCACGTCGTTGCGCACGGACAGCAGCATCTCGAAGAGTTGCCGCGCCTCCTTGCCCCGGCCGGTCATGTGCAGGGCGTCGGCCAGCCAGAACGAGCAGGCCAGGAAGGCCCCTTCGTCACCGGGCAGACCGTCCACGGAGGGGCCTTCGGTGCTGTAGCGGCGGACCAGGCCGCTGCGACCGAGTTCCTCACGGACCGCGTCGACCGTGCCGACGACGCGTGGGTCGTCGGGAGGCAGGAACCCCACACGGGGGATCAGCAGGGTCGCGGCGTCCAGTTCGCGCGAACCGTAGTACTGGGTGAAGGTGTTGCGCTCGGGGTCGAAGGCCTTCTCGCACACGTCCGCGTGCACCTCGTCCCTTATCGTCCGCCAGCGTTCCAGGTCGCCCGGCATCGACGGGTCCGCCTCCAGGGTCCGCACCGCCCGGTCGGCGGCCACCCAGGCCATCACCTTGGAGTGCGTGAAGTGCCGGCGCGGGCCGCGCACTTCCCACAACCCCTCGTCCGGGCGGCGCCAGTTCTTCTCCAGGAAGTCGAGCAGCGCGAGTTGGATCTGCCAGGCGTGGGCCTCCTTGGCCAGCCCGGTGGACCGGGCCAGATACAGGGAGTCGATGACCTCGCCGTACACGTCGAGCTGGAGCTGGTCGACGGCCGCGTTGCCGACGCGGACGGGGGCGGACTCCGCGTACCCGCGAAGCCACGGCAGGTCGAACTCCGGGATCCGCCGTTCGCCCGCGATCCCGTACATGATCTGCAGGTCGGCGGGGTCGCCGGCGACGGCCCGCAGCAGCCACCTCCGCCACTCGCGGGCCTCGTCCTTGAAGCCGGTCGCGATGAGGGAGCCGAGGGTGAGGGTGGAGTCGCGCAGCCAGCAGTAGCGGTAGTCCCAGTTGCGGACGCCGCCGAGCTCCTCGGGCAGGGAGGTGGTGGCGGCGGCGACGATCCCGCCGGTGGGGGCGTAGGTGAGGGCCTTGAGGGTGATCAGCGAGCGGGTCACGGCCTCCTTGTAGGGGCCCTCGTAGGTGCACTGCGCGGACCACTGCGCCCAGTCGACGAGCGCGTGCTCCAGCGCCTGGTACGGGTCCACCTGCTCGGGGCGCGGCTCGTGGGAGGGGTGCCAGGTCAACACGAAGGCGACCTTGTCCCCGGCGGAGACGGTGAACTCCGACAGGGTGGTGTTCTGCTCGCCCCAGGTCCGTACGGCCGGCTCGCTGCGGAACCAGATGGAGTCGGGGCCCGCGACGGCGACCCGGTCACCGGCGGAGCGTCGGACCCAGGGGACGACGTGCCCGTAGTCGAAGCGCAGGCGCAGGGTGCTGCGCACGGTGACCTCACCGGAGAGGCATTCGACGATCCGCATCACGTCCGGCGCGGTGTCGCGCTGCGGCATGAAGTCGACGACCTTGATCGTGCCGTCCTCGGTCTCCCAGAGGGACTCCAGAACCAACGAGCCGTCGATGTAGGCCCGGCGCGTGCACCGCTCTCCGTCGGCGGCGCCCTCCGGGGCGATGCGCCAGTGGCCGTTGTCCTTCTCGCCGAGGAGGGCGGCGAAGCAGGCGGCCGAGTCGAAGCGCGGCAGGCACAGCCAGTCGATGGACCCGTCTCGGCCGACCAGCCCACTGGTCATCAGGTCGCCGATGAGTGCGTAGTCTTCGATGGGTTGTGTCATTTGTGCGCTCTTCCCCCGAATACCCGGGGCCAATCAGACCGGCCCCGGGACACCCTCTTGCGCGCGGGTTTTCGGTGGGTTTCGCCGCCGCCGGCGACCGGACGCGACGGGGGTTGCGCGACCGGGCCCAGGGGCCTGTCTAGCCGCGCACCAGCAGCAACGCGGCGCCGAGCACCACGCCGAGGGCGAGCGCGAGCGCGCCGTGGGCCGCGCGGTTCTCGCGCAGGACCGGGAGGAAGCGGTCGGCCGCGTACCGGCCGGGGCCGGTCAGGGCGAGGGCGGCGGCGCCGACGGTCAGGAGCAGTTCGTACTCGATGCCCTCGGGGGCGAAGAACGAGCCGACGCCGTGGACGGCGATCGCGTTGATCATGGTGCCGACAAGGGCGGCGCCGGCGAGCGGGGTGAGCAGGCCCGCGGCGAGGCCGAGGCCGCCGAGGGTCTCGGTGAGTCCGGCCAGGACGGCCATGGCGTCACCCGCCGGGTAGCCGCTCGCCGTGAAGAACCGGCCGGTGCCGTCGATGCCGCCCCCGCCGAACCAGCCGAACAGTTTCTGGCTGCCGTGGGCGGCCATGGTGAGGCCGAGGACGACGCGCAGGAGCAGCAGGCCGGTGTCCAGGCCGGCGGTGGTGGCGGGGAGGGCGGCCGGTGCGGCGGCCGGAGCCTTCGTCGTGGTGGCGGAGGCGCTGGTCATGGGGGTTCCTTCCGGTCGAGTCGGTCCGAGTCGGTAGTTCAAATTCGAACCGGCGGTCCGACCCTAGCCATTGATTCAAATTGGAACAACTTGTGTACCCTGGGATCATGGCTGAAACGAGATGGCTGGATGACCGCGAGATGCGGGCCTGGGACGGCTTCCTGGCCGCCTCCGCCCTGGTGAACCGACGCCTCGACCAGCAGCTCAAGGACGACTCCGGGCTCTCGCACCCCCAGTACGAGATCCTCGTTCGACTGGCCGCGGCGCCGGATCGCGAACTGCGCATGACCGAACTCGCCAACGGGCTGATCAACTCCAAGAGCGGGCTGACCTACCAGGTGACCCAGATGGAGAAGGCCGGGTTGGTCCGCCGCCGCAGCTGCCCCTCCGACGTGCGCGGGGTCTTCGCCGTCCTCACCGACGCGGGCAGCGCCCGGTTGGACGCGGCGGCGCCGGGCCATGTGGCCGCGGTCCGGGAGGCCCTCATCGACGTGCTCACGCCGGACCAGCTGGACGCCCTCGCCGCCGGCCTCGGCGAGGTCACCCGCCGACTGCGGGAACAGGGCGCCTGAGGTACGGACGGGCCGCCCGAGGTACGGACGGTCCGAGGAACGGGCCGCCCGAGGTACGGACGGTCCGAGGAACGGGCCGCCCGAGGTACGGCGCGCCCGGGGAACGGCCCGCCCCGAGGTTTGCGCCCCACGAGCGCCCCCGGAGTTTCCCCCGAGGGTTCCCGCCCGCACGGGGTATAGGAGTGGCATGGACGGAAAAGCCTGGCTCACCCTCGCCGTGATCGTCGCCGTCGGGCTGGCGGCCCTGGCCGCCGTACTGCTCGTGCGGGTGTTCAAGGCGCGGAAGCTGCTGGTCGACGCGGGCATCCCGCTGCGGGACAAGGCCCTGTTCTGGGTGGCCGTGGCCTACACGATCTCGCCGGTGGACCTGATCCCGGACCCCGTGTACCTCGACGACGTCGGGGTCCTCCTGCTGGCCCTGCGCTCCCTCCAGGCGGCCGCCTCCGCGGCCCGCGGCGCCGGGAGGGCCCCGGACCGCGCCCTGCCCTGAGCCGACCCCCGCCGCACCGCCCCCGCCACTCCCCCCGCCCCTGTCGCCCCCGTCGCACGCCAGGCACCCTGCCACCTGCCGCCCTGACGCCCCAGGCGCCACCCGCGCACCGGCCAATGAAACGATGGCCCGACCCAGGCGCGCCGGCTCCGACGCCGCGCGCCCCGGGGCCGAGAGTCGGGCCCGGCAGGACAGGAAGCGGCACCCATGGAACCTCTCGGCCCCGGCGATCCGATCCGACTCGGCCCCTACCGCGTCATCGGCGTCCTCGGCGAAGGCGGCATGGGCAAGGTCTACTTCGGCCGCGACCACACCGGCGCCACCGCCGCCGTGAAGGTGTTGCTGCCCGAGCTGACGCACGACCAGAACCTCGTCCAACGCTTCCTGCGCGAGGCGCAGACCGCGCGGGCGGTCACCGGCGGCGGCGTCGCCCGGGTCCTCGGCGCCGAGAGCGAGGGCAACCGCCCCTGGATCGCCACCGAGTTCCTCTCCGGTCCCACCCTGGACGAGGCGGTGCGCGCGTACGGCCCGTTCGACGGAGCCGGGGTGCGCGCGCTGGCCGCCTCCCTGGCCGACACCCTCCGCGACATCCACGCCGCGGGGCTGGTCCACCGCGACCTGAAGCCGGCCAACATCGTGCTGACCTCGACCGGACCACGGGTCATCGACTTCGGCATCGCCCGCCCCGAGCACGGACTGACGCTCACCACCACGGGCCAGGTGCCCGTCACCCCCGGGTACGGCGCCCCCGAGCAGGTGCTGGGGCAACGCGTGGGCCCGGCGGCGGACGTGTTCTCGCTGGGCGCGGTACTGGCGTTCGCGGCCACCGGGCAGCGCGCCTTCGACGGGACGCACGTGGCGGCCGTGCAGTACGAGGTGGTGCACGGGGAGCCCCGGTTGTCCACCGTGCCCGAGGAACTGCGCGCGCTGATCGCCCCCTGCCTCGCCAAGGATCCGGGGCCGCGCCCCACGCCCGAGCAGATCGCCGGGGCCTTCGCGCCGCCGCGCGGAGCGGACCGGGCCTGGCGCAAGGGCCCCCTCGCCGGCGACATCGCCCGCCGGCGGGCGGAGGCGGAACGCCAGGCCGCGCCGGAGGGGGTCACGCTCACCGGGGCGCCCTCGCGGCGCCGGTTCCTGCGCACCTCCCTCGGCGCCGGCGGGGTGCTGGCCGTGTCGGGCGGCGCCGCAGGGATCTGGTGGTCGACGCGCGAGGAGACTCCGAAGGGGCCGCCCCGGAACGGAGTCGTCCACCGGGCGGCCCTGTTGGACCGCCCGGCCAAGACACCGGGCCGCGCGCCGGAGCCCCTGTGGGGCCCTCTGCCGGTGGCGGCGAAGGAGTCGGACGGCGTGCCGACCACACCACTGTCGCTGGTCGACGTCGTGATGTTCGCGGGCAGGGACGGTGGCCTGGTCGCCCACCTGGCCACGACCGGCGAGGAGAAGTGGCGGCTGCCCGACATCGCCGCGCGCGCCGGCCTCCTGGCCATGACGGAGCGTCTGTTCCTCGCGGCGGACCCGGAGGGCGTCCTGCGCGTCCACAACGCCTCCACCGGCGCGTTGGAATGGTCGCTTCCCGCGGCCGAGGCGGCCCGCCTCCTCGCGTTCGACGGCGAGGCCGTCTACGTGGTGACCAAGGACAACCGGCTGCGGGCGATCAACACCGGTCTGCGCACCGTCCGTTGGACCGTTCCGATGCCCACCCTCGCCCTGCTCGGGTCCGGCCCCAGGGCCGCGGCCGTCCGCAACAAGCTCGTCCTGTCCGGCGCCAACGGGAACGCGTGGGCCTTCGAGTGCTCCCAGGGCACCGCCATCTGGCAGGCCGAGGGCCGGGCGGGCTTCGCCGTCGAACCGCTCATCGTCACCCACAAGCACCCTGACACGATCACGGAGTCCGTCTTCCTGGGCGGGTCGACCCTGACGGTCCGCGACCTCACCAGCGGCCGGGACACCTGGTCCGACGCCGCGGCCGCGACGTCCGTGGACGACGCCGGCGGCTGGGGACCGCTCGTGAGCGACGGCGACGCCGTGATCGGCGTGAAGGACGACACCCTGGTCAGGCTCGGCTCCGAAAGGATGCTGGTCCTCGGATACGGCGCGGTCGGCCCCGGCCCGCTGCCGCACGTCCGCCCCGTGGTCCAGGGCCGGACCGTGTGGGTGGTGCTGGCCCAGGGGAAGGGCGTCGCCGCGCACTCGACCACCGACGGCACGCGCTTCTGGAGCTGGTCCACCACCTCGCACGGGCCCTGGGCGATGTCCGGCGCCGAGAACCGCGTCTTCCTCGTCAACGACGGGAAGATCACGGCCATGCCCTCCGTCGGATGATCCCGGGACGCCGGCGCCCCGCCCCACCCGGTTCCCCCACTCCCCCGACCACCGCTTAGGCTCGGTGGGCCATCAGCCGACCCCGGGGGACCTCGCGCATGGAACGCCTACGTCAGGACGACCCTTCGCACGTCGGGCCGTACGTGACCCTGGCGCGGCTGGACGCCGGATCCGCGGAACGCGGCCTGCCCGAGCGCCGGTTCCTCGCCCGCGGCGCCGACGGCCGGCGGACCGTCCTCCTGTGTCTGCCGCGCGTGGGCGCCGACCCGTCCCGGTGGGCGGTCGAGGCCGAGGGCGCACGGCGGCTCCGTTCGCCGCGCCTGCTCCCCGTCACGGAGGTCGGAGGCGGCGCCGGATCCCCCTGGTCCACCACGCCCTACACGCCCGTACTGCCCCTGCCGGCCGCGCTCGCCGCGTACGGCGGACCGCTCCCCGAGGACCTCGTGCGCCGGCTCGGCGCCGACCTCGCCGAAGCCCTGGCGGACCTGCACGACCGGGGGTTCACCCACGCCGGGCTGTCGCCGGCGGCCGTCCTGCTCACGGCGGGCGGACCCGTGTTGACCTGTTTCGGCGCCGTACGGGCCGCCGCCCCCGACGGGACGCCTCGCTCCGGGCTGCCCGGTCTCGACCCGGGCTGTCTGGCCCTGGAGCAGGCGGCCGGCGGGCGGCCCACACCGCTGGGGGACGTCTTCGCGCTCGGCGCCGTACTGGCCTACGCCTCGACGGGCCACACCGTGCCCGAGCAGAGTGAACTGCCGCCGGGGTTGCGGCGGTTGATCGGATCCTGTCTCGCGTCGGCGCCCGCCGACCGGCCGCGGTCGGCGCGGGACCTGCTCCACGGGCTCACCGCGCACGCGGCCGACGCCCCGCCCGGCGCACCGACTCCGGCGACGGCCCCGGCCGGGCCGCCCACGCTGCCGGGGCGGGTCGTCGCCGCGCTCGCCGCCCAGTCCGCCGGACTCCTCGCGGCCGAACCGCCCTCCGCCGCAGAGCCCACCCCGCCCCCGCCGTTCCCGCCGGCCGCCCGGAAGGTGCACTGACCCCGATGCCCGCCACCCCGGCCGCCCGTTCCCCCCTCGCACCGCTCACCCACGACGATCCCCCGCACCTCGGCGGCCACGAGTTGCTCGCCCGGCTCGGCAGCGGGGGCATGGGCACCGTGTACCTGGCCCGTTCACCGCGCGGCCGGACGGTCGCGCTGAAGACCGTGCACGCCAGGATCGCCGCCGACACGGCCTTCCGTACCCGTTTCCGACTGGAGGCGGACGCGGCCCGGGTCATGGGCGGCAGGTACGGCGCGGCCGTCTTCGCGGCCGACGCGCTGGCGACGACGCCCTGGCTGGCCACCGAGTACGTCATCGGCCCGCAGCTCGACGAGGCCGTCCGTCTCGGCGGACCGCTGTCCGAGGCGTGCGTGCGGGTCCTGGGCGCCGACCTCGCCCGGGGCCTCGGCCAGTTGCACCGCTCCGACGTGGTGCACCGGGACCTCAAGCCGTCCAACGTGATGATCACGGCCGAGGGGCCCAAGGTTATCGACTTCGGCATCGCGCGGGCCCTGGGGGACGAGCGGCTGACGCGCGTCGGCGCGGCCACCGGCACCCCGGCGTTCATGTCCCCGGAGCAGGCCGGCGGACTCGACCACACGCCGGCGGGCGACGTGTTCGCGCTGGCGGGCGTACTGGTCTTCGCGGCGGCCGGGCACGGCCCGTTCGGCGGCGGTCAGGCCGCGGACCTGCTGTACCGGGTGCGCTACGCCGAACCCGACCTGAGCGGCGTCCCCGAGCGGTTGGCGCCGCTGCTCGCGCGCTGCCTGGACAAGGACCCCGCGCGGCGGCCCACGACGGCCGAGCTGGCACAGTGGCTCGCCCCCGCCGGCGGTGCCTTCGCCGACGGGCTCGCGCCCGCCGTGCTGGTCGACATCGCCCGGCGCGGCGCGGCGGTCTGGGAGGAGCCGCCGGCCCGACTGTCGCCGCCCGCCTCGGACTTCTCGACCGCGCCGCCGAACGTCGCACCGCCGGGCGGCCTGTCCCGCCGCAGGGTGCTCGTGTGGGGCGGCGCGGCAGGTGGCACCGCCCTCGCCGGCGGCGGACTGTGGGCCTGGCTCGCGAGCCGCGCAGGCGTGGCGGAGACGGCCGAGCCCCCGTTGCCCGGGGGGCCTTCGGCGCTGTGGGCGAAGGACGGCCTGAACACGAGCCGCCGCGCGGGGCCGACCCGGTCCGGGGACGTTCTCGTGGATCCGGGCGGATCGGCCGTCACCGGAATCAACCTGAAGACGGGCAAGTACGACTGGTCCGAGCTGGTCGAGGACGCCACCCGGGTCGCGGTCGACGGCAAGGCCACCTACATCCTGCGCATGTCGACCGACGCCGACAAGGCCCTCGCGGTCGTCGCCGTCCCGCGGGCGGCCGACGACAAGAAGCCGCCCGTCCTGACGCTCGCCGACTTCGACGGCGGAGAGCCGAGGAACCAACTGCTGTGCGTGCGCGACGGCACGGCCTTCTTGCACGCGAAGGCCGTGTCGGGCGACACGTGGTTCCTGCTGGCCGCGAACCTGGCGTCCGGGAAGGAACTGTGGCGCGCGCCGGCGCCGGCGCCTTCCGGAAGGTTCGACCGGGTCTACCTCCTCGCCGCCCTCACGAAGGGCGGGCTGCTGGTGTGCGAGAAGGCGCAGGCCATGGACGGCCTGACGCTGTCCCTGCGCGATCCGGCCACCGGCAAGGAGCGGTGGCGCAAGACCCTGATCGTCCCGGGCGAGCCGCCCTCCGGGTTCACCGCGGACGAGGAGCACGTCTACTTCGGCGCCGACGCCCTCCAGGCCGTGCGACTGACCGACGGAGGCGTGGCGTGGTCCTTCGGCGCGGACCGCGACCTCGGGAACAACGCCCAGGGGCAGCGTCGTTACGGGATCCCCGCGCTCCGCAACGGGGTCGTCTACGCCACGGAGGGCGGACGCGGGCTCGTCGGCGTGGACGCGCGCACCGGCGCCGGGAAGTGGGCGGAGAAGACCCGCAAGGACACCCTCACCACGGGGGAGGCCCCGCCGGTCGTGGGCGCCGCGTACGTGTACGACATCGACACGATCGGGCTGCGGGCCGTCGAGCTGGGCACGGGACGCCCCGCCTGGCGGTACACGTGCACGGCCCTCAGCCTGTACGGGGACCCGGACGGCGCGCTGCTCTACGGCCTGGAGGCGCGCAAGACGTTCGCCCTGCCGATGTCCTAGACCCCGTTCCCCTTCCGGCCGGTCCCGGCCCCGTTCGCGGCCCGGCCCCGACGTCGGGGCCCGCCCGGTGGGCCCGGGCCCGGACGGCGAAAACGGCCGTGCGGCCCCGGAGTCCGGAGCCGCACGGCGTGCGCTCATCCCTCGCGCGCACCCTGGCGCGCGTCGGTGCTACTTGGGCATCAGGACGGTGTCGACGATGTAGACGGTGGCGTTGGAGGTGGGGACGTTGCCGCAGACCACGTTGGAGGTTCCGTTGACCTTGTAGGCCTCGCCGGAGCCGGCCGTGGTGATCTTCCCCTTCTCCAGGGTGTCGAAGGAGCCGGAGTCGAGCTGCTTGGGAGCGAGCTTCTGGCCCACGACGTGGTAGGTCAGGATCTTGGTCAGCATGGCCTTGTCGGCGAGGACCTTGTCCAGGTCTGCCTTCGGGATCTTCGCGAAGGCGTCGTTGGTGGGGGCGAAGACGGTGATGTCCTTCGCGTTGTTCAGGGTGTCGACCAGCCCGGCCTGCTTGACGGCCGCGACCAGCGTGGACAGCGCGGGGTTGTTGGAGGCGGCGGTGGCGACCGGGTCCTTGGCCATCCCGTCGAAGCTGCCCGCGCCCTCCTTCGGCACACCCGCACACGCCGGTCCGAACGGGGCGTCCATCGCCGTGGCGGGCGTGGAGGCGGTGTCCGTGCCGGGGGTGGCCTGCTCGGAGGCGGCGCTGCCGGCACTCGACTTCTCACCGGAGTCCGAGCAGGCGGCCAGCGCGAAGGGAAGGACCGATGCGGCGGCGACGGCGACGGCGGTACGGCGGAAACGAAGAGCCATCATGACGGTTGTTCTCCTTGGGTTCATCTAGGGGTACTTCGGGGCGAATCAGGCATGGGGGTGGTACGGAAGGAGCGTTGTGGGGGTGGGGCCACGGCCGCCGGGGTGGGTCAGCCGGCGGGGACCACGAC
Source organism: Streptomyces sp. NPDC102278 (assembly GCF_044766345.1). NCBI lineage: Bacteria > Bacillati > Actinomycetota > Actinomycetes > Kitasatosporales > Streptomycetaceae > Streptomyces > Streptomyces sp. NPDC102278. Next base: position 621,177 of record NZ_JBIWLV010000002.1, read on the forward strand.
CGGGCGCCGACGGCTCGCGCGGCCGGTGGGGGGTCTGCGGCCGGGGCCGCCGGGAGCAACGGTGGGTGTCACGCCCGGCCGATCGGGGCGGCCCGCCGCGGCCGGGGCCGGCGTGGAACGCCCCGTCGCCGGCGGGAGACCCCGACGGGTCACCACCGTCCGGACGGGACCTCCGGACGGCAGGACTGTCGGCGCCGCCAGGGCGTCGCGCTCGATGGTGCTGCCGTTGTCGCTCACACCCCGTCTTCGCCGCCGCCGGGCGGGCGGATTGGTCTTTCCTCCTCTCGGATGACAACCGATCATCGGGTTGACGTCCTGCGAGATCCGTTCCGTCCGCTGCCCCTCCCTGGTCAACACGGGAGCGGCCGCGCCGTGCCGGGGCCGTCGGGGCGGGGTGACCGTAGGGTGGTGGAAGGACTGCCCCGGTGAACGTGAGGCGAGGAGATTCCGGTGCGTGACGCAGATTTCTTCCGACGCTGGATGGACGCCGTCGCGGCCGTCGTCGAACGGGAGGCGGACCGACTGACCGAGCTCGACTCCCCCATCGGGGACGCCGACCACGGCAGCAACCTCCTGCGGGGGTTCGTCGCCGTACGGGCGGCCCTCGCGGCCGAGACCCCCGGGGCACCGGGCGCGGTGCTGCAACTCGCCGGACGGACCCTGATCTCCACGGTCGGCGGCGCGTCCGGACCGCTATACGGAACCCTGCTGCGCCGCACCGGCAAGGAGCTGGGCGACGCCGCCGAGGTCTCCGACGACGAACTGCGCAAGGCCCTGTACGCCGGGGTGGGCGCGGTGGCCCAGCTCGGCGGGGCGGCGCCCGGTGACAAGACGATGCTGGACGCGCTGGTGCCGGGGGCGGCGGCGCTCGCCACCTCCTACCGCGCGGCCGCCGAGGCGGCGGAGAACGGGGCGCTGGCGACGGTGCCGCTCCAGGCGCGCAAGGGCAGGGCCAGCTACCTGGGCGAGCGCAGCATCGGGCACCAGGACCCGGGGGCCACTTCGTCCGCGCTGCTGCTGGGGGCGCTGGCCGAGGTCGCGGAGGCACGCGGATGAGCGCCGAGCCGGCGGTCGGGATCGTCCTGGTGTCGCACAGCAAGGAGGTCGCGGAGTCGGTGGCCGCGCTGGCCACCGGGCTGGCCGCGGGCGGCGCGACGGCCCTGGTGGCCACGGCGGGCGGCGGCCCCGACGGCGGCCTGGGCACGAACCCGGAGCTGATCGTGGCCGCGGCCCGGGCCGTGGACCGGGGGGCGGGCGTCGCGGTCCTGGTGGACCTCGGCAGCTCGGTGCTGTCGGTCAAGGCGCTGCTGCTGGACGAGGAACTGCCGGAGGGCAGCCGACTGGTCGACGCGCCGTTCCTGGAAGGGGCGGTGGCGGCGGTGGTGACCGCCTCCACCGGAGCCCCCCTGGACGCGGTGGCGGCCGCGGCCGAGGAGGCGTACGCGTACCGGAAGGCCTGAGCCCCCGGCACGCTCCGACGGGTCGCGGTACTAGCGACCGCGCAGGGTTTCGATCTCGCGGCGCTCCCGCTTGGTCGGGCGCCCCGCGCCCCGGTCGCGGATGCCGACCACCGCGGCCTCGACGGGCGTGGGCGGCGGCGGGCTGTTGTCGGTGAGGCATTCGGCGGCCACCGGGGCGCCGACCCGCTTCGCGACCGTCCGCCGCACCACGACGACGCGCTCGCGCCCCGCGTGGAAGAGCCGCACCTCGTCCCCCACCCGCACGGGCTGCGCCGGCTTGGCGCGTTCCCCGTTGACCTTCACATGGCCCGCCCGGCAGGCGGTCGCCGCGGTCGAGCGGGTCTTCGTCAGGCGCACGGCCCAGATCCACGCGTCGACCCGAACTGTTCCCGATCCCTCTTCAGCCATGCCCCGACTGTAACGAGCGGGTCGGGGAAAGCCGGAACGACTTTTGGCAGAAGCACCAATCGCCATGGCATCTGCCATGTAGATCGCCCCAATGGAATTGCAAATGCGGGACAAGTGCCCCTACCTTGTCGCCCATGCAGTCCTACACCATCGGACAGGCCGCGCGTCTGCTGGGCGTCAGCCCGGACACGGCGCGCCGCTGGGCCGACGCCGGCCGGGTCGCGACCCATCGCGACGAGGGCGGCCGTCGCCTGATCGACGGCCGCGCCCTGGCCGCCTTCTCCGTCGAGGTGGGCCAGGGAGCCCACACCGAGGACGAGGAGCCCCACACCTCCGCGCGCAACGCCTTCCCGGGCATCGTCACGGCCGTCAAGCTCGGCGACGTGGCCGCCCAGGTGGAGATCCAGGCGGGTCCTCACCGCCTGGTCTCCCTGCTCACCCGTGAGGCCGTCGAGGAGCTCGGACTGGAGGTCGGCATGCGGGCCACCGCCCGCGTGAAGTCCACCAGTGTGCACATCGACCGCGCCTGAACCCTCCCGCGCGACGGGTCACGACGGTCCCTGAACCGACCCGCCGCCGTTCAGCGGTCCCCGCACCACCGCTCAGCACCACCGAACGTCCCCACCCGCTCCGCCCGTCACCGGCGCGGGTCACCACCACGCGGTCCGGCACCGGGCCGGCCGCCGACCCGACCGAGGAGCTCCTGTCCCATGTCCCCGACGCCGAACCGCCGTCGTACCGTCGCCGCAGCCCTGACCACCGCCCTTCTCATGCCGGTACTCGCCGCCTGCGGCAGCGGTGACGACAAGAAGGACGAGTCCGCCTCCTCCCCGAGCGCCGCCCCCTCCTCGTCGGCGTCCGCAGCCCCCAAGGCCGCGAACCTGACCGTCCTCGCCGCCTCCTCCCTCACCGACGTCTTCAAGAACGCCGGCGCCGCCTACGAGAAGGCGCACCCGGGCACGAAGGTCACGTTCTCCTTCGCCGGTTCGCAGGAGCTCGCCGCCCAGGTCAAGCAGGGCGCCCCGGCCGACGCGCTGGTGACCGCGGACACCAAGACGATGGACGGCCTCGGGGCCGAGACCGACAGCCCGACCGTCATCGCCAAGAACCGCCTGGTCATCGCGAGCGTCAAGGGCAACCCGTTCAAGATCGACGAGCTGAAGGACCTCGCCGACACCAAGATCAAGGTCGTGCTCGCCGCGCCCGAGGTCCCGGTCGGCCGCTACAGCAAGCAGATCCTCGACGCCCAGAAGGTCGAGGTGAAGCCGGTCTCCCAGGAGCCCAACGTCCGCGCCGTGCTGAGCAAGGTCGAGCTGGGTGAGGCCGACGCCGGTCTCGTCTACAAGACGGACACCCTCAAGTCCGGCGACAAGGTCGCCGTCGTCGACATCCCGGACGGCCAGAACGCCGTGGCCTCCTACCCGGCCGCCTCGCTCAAGGGCTCCAAGAACGCCGACGCCGCGGCCGCGTTCGTCGCGTGGCTGAGCACGCCGGAGGCGCAGAAGATCCTCCAGGACGCGGGCTTCCAGAAGCCGTAACGGGCCCCGCGCCCGCATGCCGAGGGGGGGTTGCCCGGTCCGGGGGGACGGGCGGCCCCTCTCGGCTTGTCCCGTCCGCGTGTCGTACGACCCTCCCGCGCCGTCCGCCGCCGTCGCCGTAGGCTTCCCACCCGGCGAAGCCCCCAGCCAGGAACCCCACATGACCAGAGTCCGTACCCGTGTCAGGCCGCCCGTGGCCTTGGCGCTGCCCGCCCTGCTCGCCGTCGCGTTCCTGCTGCTGCCCCTCCTCGGCATCCTGACCCGCACCCAGTGGGGCGAGCTGACCACCCATCTGACCAGCCCCGACGTGGTGCAGGCGCTCGAACTCTCGCTCGTCGTGTCCTTCTGGGCCCTCGGTCTCTCGCTGCTCCTCGGGGTGCCGCTGGCCTGGCTGCTGGCCCGGGTGGAGTTCAAGGGGAAGGCGTTCGTCCGTTCGCTGGTGCTGCTGCCCATGGTGCTGCCGCCGACCGTCGGCGGTGTGGCCCTGCTGCTGGGCTTCGGCCGGCGCGGGCTCCTCGGGCCCTGGTTGGAGGGCACCTTCGGCATCACGCTGCCCTTCCACACCTCCGGCGCCGTCGTCGCGGCCACCTTCGTCGCGATGCCCTTCCTCGTCATCAGCCTGGAGGGGGCGCTCGGCGGGCTGAAGCCGAGCTACGAGGAGACCGCGTCCTCCCTCGGTGCCTCGCCGGTCCGGGTGTTCTTCACCGTGACCATGCCCATGGTGGCCCCCGGCCTGGTCGCCGGAGCGGCGCTGACCTGGGCCCGCGCGCTCGGCGAGTTCGGCGCGACGATCACCTTCGCCGGGAACCTGCCCGGAGAGACCCAGACCCTGCCGCTCCAGGTCTACCTGCTGCTCCAGGACAGCCCCGAGGCGGCCACGTCCGTGTCGCTGCTGCTCCTCGCGATCGCCATGGGCGTACTGATCGCCCTGCGCGGGCGGTGGACGGGAACTCCCGTCGCCCGCAAGGGCGCCGAGACCCCGACGGCGCCCGAGGACCCCCGCGCGGCCGGCGTCGCCGAGGCGCCGGCCGCCGCCCACGACGAAGGCCGCTGGTCGTTGCACGCCGAGGTGACCGGCTTCAACCGGCTGACCCTCGACGCCGAACCCGGCACCACCATCGCCGTCGTCGGCGAGAACGGCGCCGGGAAGACCACCCTGCTGCGCGCGCTCCTGGGCCTGACCCCCCGCGCCCACGCCCGACTCACCCTCGGCGACACCGACGTCACCGCCCTGCCCCCGCACAGACGGCACGTCGCGTGGGTCCCCCAGAACGGCGCCCTCTTCCCGCACCTCACCGCACTGTCCAACACGGCGTACGGACTCCGCGCCCACGGCACCCCCCGGGCGCGCGCCCGCGCGGAGGCACGGCAATGGCTCGACCGTCTCGGCGTCGGCCACCTGGCCCACCGCAAACCCGCCCAGCTCTCCGGCGGCCAGGCCCAACGCGTGGCCCTCGCCCGCGCCCTCGCCACCCGACCCCGGCTCCTCCTCCTCGACGAACCGCTCGCCGCCCTCGACCAGACCACCCGAGCCCGTGTCCGCCACACCCTGCGCACCCACCTCGCCGGCTTCGGCGGCGTCTGTCTGATCGTCACCCACGATCCCGTCGAGGCGGTGTCGCTGGCCGACCGCGTCCTCGTGCTCTCCGACGGCCACACCCTCCAGGACGCCCCGCCCGCCGAGGTCACCCGCCACCCCCGCAGTCCCTGGGTCGCCCGCATGCTCGGCCGCAACGCCTGGCCCGGCACCACCACCGCCCACGGGCTGGCCCTCGCCGGAGGCGGCCGGCTGGTGGTGCCGGAGATACAGCCCGAGGGGGCGTCGGCGCTCGCGATCATCGCCCCGGAGGCCGTGTCACTGCACCGGGACCGCCCGAGCGGAAGCGCGCGCAACGTCTGGCCCGGGACCGTACGGGAGATCACCGCGACCGGCAGCCGACTGCGCGTGCTGGTCGCCTCGGTCGAAGTGCCCGATCTGGTCGCGGAGATCACCCCGGAGGCGGCCGTCGAACTGGGCATCGTCGACGGAGCCGGTGTCTGGTGCAGCGTCAAGGCCACGGAGATCACCCTGGTGTCGCTCTGAGCGGCGCCCGCGTCAGCGCGCTGTCGCCGTCCCGGGCAGGACCGACAGCCACTCCCCCGCGGCGAAGGCGTCCACCCCGATCAGGGTCCGGCCGGCGCGTCCGACCGCGACGGTCGGCACGCCCTCGGTGCGACCGGCCGTGAAGCGGGGGGCGTCGAGGGTGAACAGGGCGGCGCGCTTGCCGGTCGTGCGCCGGAACTCGGCGAGTCGCCGGGTCAGCAGGGCGGCTTCCGTCCGGTCGACGACGCCCGGCGCGTACCGCTGCACGACGGCCACCGCGCCCGTGCCCGGCTCCCGGCCGGCGGCCGTCAACGCTTCGGCGAGGGCCCGCATCCGGTCCAGGCCGCCCCCCGCGTCGAGGGTACGACGACGACCGTCGAGCGGCACGAAGCGCACGCCCCGGTGCGTGAAGCCCGGCGGGCCGGCCGCCCGACCCAGTACGAAGTCCACCCCGCGGCCCGGTGGCCGCCCGTCCGACGAGACCGCGAACCGCCAGGGCCGCGCCCCCACCCCGGCGGGCGTCGACACGACCGGGTCCGGGGGGAGGGTGGCGGTCGGGGCGGGCCCGGTCGGCGGGGTCTCGGCGGTCAGCGTGTCCAGCAACAGCCGGGCCGGGCCGCTCCCCCCGGTCGCCGACAAGCCGGTGAGGCGCAGCGGTGGCTCGGCCGTCGCCGGCAGCGGCAGGGTGATCCGGTGCCAGCCGGACCGGTCCCCGGCCGGCCCGCGCAGGGTGAGGCCGGCCCCGTTCCCGTCGCTCAGGTGCACCGCCGGTCGTGCCCCGGACCCGTCTCCGGCGACCCAGAGGGACACCGAACGGGCCTGCTCCGGCAGGCGGATCGGGCGGGGGGCGGTGGCGGTGACGGCCGGGGCGGCGGGGCCGGGCAGGGTCAGGGCGATCCCGGTCCCCGGCCGGCCCTCGCCCGGGGCGGCGGCCGCACCCGCGCCCGTCCAGCGGCCGGCGTCCTCCAGGTCGGCCAGGGGCAGCGCGTCCAGCCCCGCCCCGAGGGCCAGTTCGGCGGTCGCGCCGGTGGCCGGGACGGTGACGCGCAGCCGCCCGGTGGCCCGCGCGACCAGCGCCCGCACGGTGAAGCCGCCCCGCCCGTCGTGGGCGACCCGCCAGTGGGAGCGGTCGTACCGCAGGGCCGTGTCCCGGGGTTCGACGGTGGTCGCCCGGCCCTGGGCGTCGTACCCGGTCAGGTCGAAGCGGGCGCTCTGTGTCCGGTCGGCGAGCCCGATCCGGTCCCGGGTCGGGCGGACGCGGGTCAGCGGTCCGAGCACCTCAAGGACCAACGCGCCCTCTGCGGAACCCGGTTCGGCCGGGACCGCGCCCGCCCGTACGGTGACGGTCCCCGGCCGTGACCCGCGCAGGACTCCGTCGGGGCCGATCCGGCCGGCGCCCTGCGCCGACCAGGACGGTGCGCCGGCGGCCGGGCCGAGCGCGGAGTCGTGGCCGGTGGCGGTCAGGGTGCGGGTCAGCCCGGGGAAGAGGCGGGTGGCGCCGCCGGCGGCCTCGATCCGGTGGCCGGCCAGCCGCCCGGAGCCCGTCGGGGCGGTGAGCGCGAGCCCGTTGGGGACCGGCCGGGGCGCGCCGTCCGACGGGGTGTTCTCCAGGGTCGGGGCGGCCGCCCCGGCGAGTGCGGCGAGGAGGGTCGAGGAGCCGCCGCCGTCCAGGTTGAGCGCCTCGTGGGAGCCGAGCCGGCGCATCAGGCGGCCGAGCCCGGTGAGGGTGAGCCCGCCGCTGGCCGGCATCCGGCCGTCCACGGTGACCAGGCGCAACGACCGGCCGTCCCGGGAGAGTCCGACGGCCGTGCGCGGGGCGGCGGTGTTGTTCGGCTCGCCGTCGTGGTTCTGCGGGACGCCGGCCACGACGAGGGATTCACGTCCGCCGACGGCCGCCAGGGGCGCCGGTCCGGAATCCGGCAGCGGCGCGGCGGTGACGGCCACGGGGTCCCCGACGCGCAGGGCGGCGAGTTCGGCCGCCGCCGCCCCGGAGGCGACCAGCAGCGTGGTGCCGGGGGCGGGGCGTTCCCGGCGCGCCGGACGTCGGACGGCCGTGGCCGCGAGGGCGACGCGGCCGTCGCGCAGTTCCACCGCCGGGCCGGTGACGGGGAGTACGGAGCCGGGCCAGTCGGCGGTGTACACGGTAAAGCCCTCCGCGGGCGGGTGGGCGGCGTTGTAGCCGGCCGGGGTGCGGACCGCGCCGCCGGGCAGGGTGATGCTCCCGGTGAGGGCCAGGCGCAGGACGCGGCCGCTGCCGTCGGGGGCGAAACCGACGGCGGCGCCGGCGCCGGGCGACGCGGAGTGCAGCAGCCGACCGGCCCGCACGCCGGGGCCGAGGGGGGCTCCGGTGCGCCGGATGTCGAAGAAGTCCCCGTTGACGGCCCCGACGACACGGCGCCCCGGCCCGACCGGGTGGTGGGCGACGGCCTCGGCGACCGTCTCGGTTCCGCGCCCGCCCAGGTACTCGGCCCGTACCCCGCCGGACGCGGCGAGGTCGACGACGAGTTCGTCGATCCGCAGCCAACGGTCGCTCTCCAGCCGGTCGTACGACTCCAACCGCACCCCGGGAGCGACCGGACGGGAGGTGCGGGCGGTCTCGACGCCGTCGTCGCCCTCCGCGGCGAGCGCCGTCGACGGCCCGGCGAGCAGGGCGCCGCAGAGGAGCGGGGCGAGCAGGGCCGCCAGGGGCGGCCGGGGGATCGACACCCGGGAAGGATTTCGCGGGTCCGCGCGGGCACGGGAGCACGACCCGGGCGGGGAGCGGCGTGTTCAGCCATTCGCCGCGTGTGCAGCCGTCGCCGCGTGTTCAGCCGTTCGCCGCGCCGGGCCGGGCGGCGGGTACCGCTACGCGGCCCGTCCGGGGACGAGGAACTCGCACCACACGCACTTGCCGCCGCCGCGGGGTTCCACCCCCCAGTCGTCGGCGAGCCGGTCCACCAACAGCAGACCGCGGCCGGAGACCGCCCAGTCGCCCGCCTCGCGCCGGTGCGGCAGGGCGCTGCTGGAGTCCTCGACATCGATGCGGATCCGCCCCTCCGCGGTCAGCCGCAGGCTGACGTGCCCGCCGCCGTCGGTGTGCACCAGGACGTTCGCCATCAGCTCGTCGGCGGCCAGCTCGATCTCGTCCGCCCGGTCCCGGGCGCCCCAGGCGGCCACCGCAGCCCGGATCAGGTGCCGGGCCAGCGCGGGGCCGTCCGGGTCGCCGGGCCTGAGTTCGTGGCGCAACGGGCCGCCGCCGCGCGGGGCGGGGGTCCCTCGGCGGCGCAGCAGGAGCAGGGCCATGTCGTCCCCGGCGCCCGCGTCCCCGACGAGGTCGCACAGCACGTCGGCGAGCGGCTCGACCTCGACCGGGCCGGCCCGGACCGCGTCCATGACCTCCCGCAGCCCGGAGTCGCGGCCGACGCCGCGACGTTCCGTCAGGCCGTCCGTGCAGAGCAGCAGCGTGTCGCCGGGGTGCAGTTCGACGCTGGTCACGGGGTACCCGGTGCCGGTCCCCGGCTCGTCGCGGGCGGGCAGTCCGAGTGGCAGGCCGCCGGCCACCTGGATCCGGTGACAACTGCCGTCGCCGCGCCGCACGACCGGGTCGAGGTGGCCGGCCCGGACGAGGTGCAGCATGCCGGTGTTCAGGTCCACTTCGCCGTAGGTGCAGGTGGCGAACCGTTCCGTCGCCAGCTCCCGCAGGAAGGTCGAGGCCCGCGCCATCGCCGTGCCGGGCGTGTGCCCCTCGGCGATGTAGGCCCGCAGGACGATCCGCAACTGGCCCATGACGGCCGCCGCGTCGGTGTCGTGGCCCTCCACGTCCCCGATCATCACCCCGACCCGGCCCTCACCGAGGGGGATCACGTCGTACCAGTCGCCGCCGATGTCCCGGCCCATCCCGGCCGCCCGGTACCGTACGGCGATCTGCGCGCCCGGCACCTCCGGGATGCGGCGCGGCAACATGGCCCGCTGGAGTCCCTCCGCGAGATCGTGTTCCTGCTCGAAGAGGATGGCCCGCTGAAGGCTCTGCGCGATGCCACTGCCCAGGGCCACCAGCAGGTTGCGTTCCTCCGCGGTGAAGTCCCCGTCCCGGCCGTAGAGCAGCCCGAGCGCGCCCACGGGACGGCCCTGGGCGATCAGGGGCAGGTACACCCCGCTGCGCACGTCGAGCGGTTCGATGTACGGCCACAACTGCGGGTAGCGCCCCTGGAACTCCTCGCGGGAGGCGATGTAGACCGCCTGGAGGGTGCGTACGGCCTCGCTCATCGGCAGTCGCGCGTCGATGCGGGTGTACTCGATCTCGGGCACGTAGGAGCCGAGCTGTCCTTCGGCGACCAGGTGGACCCGGGCGCCGTCGACGACGCCGAGCATCACGCTGACGGCTCCGAGGTGCCCGAGGGCCTCGGGGTCCTTGAGCACGTCGGTCACGTCGTTGACCGTGCGCGCGTGCGCGAGGATCGCGGTGGTCCGTTCGACGACGCCGGTCATCCGGCGGCGGCCCTCGTTGCGTTCCCCGGCGGCTCCCGGCTCGACCGGGTCGTGGGCGGCGTCGCGGAGGATCCCGATGACGCGGTACGGACGGCCGTCGCGCGGGTCCCGCAGGATGTGGCCCTGGATGTGGGTCCAGCCGGTGGCTCCGTCGCGCCCGCGGGTGCGGAAGTACGCCCCGTAGTGGCTGCGGCCGTCCTTCAGCGCCTGGGCGACGCGCGCGTCGATCCGCGTCTCCTCCCCGGGTGCGAGCCGGTCGCGCAGTCCGGCGGGGGTCCCGTCGAACTCCTCCGGACGCAAGTCGAGGACCTCGAGGGCGGTTGCGTCCAAGTGCATCTGTCCGCTGTCGAGGTCCCAGTCGAAGGTGCCCATGCGGTTGAGCGCGAGACTCGTGTCGGGCCGCGCGGGCCAGTCGACCTCGGGGGTCGTCTTTCCCCGCTGGTCCATGCAGCCAGGGTCTCACTCTTCCCGGTCCGGGGCGCGCGGTCACGGCGTACGGGGACCGGCGTCCGAGGGGGGCGCCGGCGAGGACGGCGTGAGCGGCGGGCTGTCCGACGGGGCGATGCGGGCGGGCGGGGAATCCGCCGGGGCGTCGCTCGGGGTCGAATCACTCGGAGTGGAGTCGCCCGGGGCCGAGTCGCTCGGGGTGGAGCCGGCGGGCGAATCCGAGGCGGGGTCCTGCGGGGACCGCCCCGGGGGCCGCGCGGAGGACTCCGCGGGGCTGTCGGACGGGGTGACACCGGGGGTGTCGCCCGGAGACCGCGTCGGGGTGTCGGTGGTCCTCCCGGTGTCGTCGACCGTCGGCGAGCCGCTCCCCGGGGGCGCGGTGGTGTCCGGGGGCGTGGTGCCCGTCGGGGTGGGGGTCGCCGGCGGGGGCACCGGCTTGTCGCGCTCGCCGTCGTGGTCGGCGCGGTCCCGTCCGTACCAGGTCCCGTCGTGGTGGTCGTAGATCACGAAGGTGTTCACGACCTTCGTCGAGGGGGCGACGACCACCACCCGCTGCGGCCGGTACGCGGGCCACGACTGGCCGGTGCGCTTCGCGTCGGCCCGCGACGCGACCGGCTCACCGAGCGGATTGCCGCAGGCACAGCGCACGCGCGGTACCCCGCGGTCGTCCACGAGCACGGCCGTCCCGGCCTGGAGCACCGCCTGATAGGGGGTGGCCGTGCCGTCGCGGTAGCCGTGGTTGGTGACCCGGGTGTCCGCGCGCAGCCGGAGGGGGGTCAGGGAGCGCAGGTAGTCCGGTACGGCCTCGGGTCGGATCCCGAGGGCGGACGCGAAGGCGGTGTTCTTGGCCGGTTGCCCGGTCAGCGCCGTGATCTGCTTCCCGACGTCACAACTGGCGGTGTTCCGGGTGCCCCCGTACAGCCCGGGTGCGGCGCCGCTGACGCTGCGCGTGACCGTCGCGCCGGTCGCCGGCGCGCTGTCGCTCGCCGACGGCGGCGGGCTCTGCGCCGGCGGTGCGGCCTCCTCGGCCGCCGTGGACTCGGTGAACGGGGCGGGACCCGTGGCGGAGGCCGGCTGGAGGAAGACCTCTCCACCGCCGGCCCGGGTGGAGGAGGGCGTGCCGCTCGGCCGGGTGAGCACCACGACCAGCGCCACGACGGCCGCCAGGGCTACGACCGCCGCGGCCAACCGGGGTCCGGAACGCCACCACGGGCCCTTGCCGGACGGGCCGGTGGGCGCGGGACCGGCGGGGCCGGCGGGCCCTCCGGGCGGTGGTTCGGGCGGTCCTCCCCGCCGCCCGCCCGAGAGGGGGCCGGAAGGGGGACCGGACGGGCGCTCGGACGGCGACGGTGACGACCGCGGGGGCAGCGGCGGTTCCTGGCCGGAGGGTTGCGTGGTCACGGGCTCTTCTTCCAGGCGGAGGAGTTCCGGTTCCGGGGTGGACGTTCCGTGACGGTGTACGGAAATCTCCGGATTTCTTGCGCTCCTGCGGACCATTGTGTGGGGCGTCCGGGTGGTGGCCGCAAGCCGAGGGTGCCTACCGTTGTCGGGTGAGCCGAACGTCAGCAACGACCTCCGGTGGCTCCGCGCGGGCTTGGCGTGACGCCCTCGTCGCCGTCGTGGCGGGATTCGCGGTGATGATCGTGATCGCCGCGGCGGGACTGGCCTGCGCGGGTGCGGGTGACCTTCCGGGGGGCGCGTTCCCCCACGTGGTGGCCGCCGTGGTCGTGATGGCGGCAGGCGGCTCGGTCGGGGTGTCCGGCGGCGCCGGCTTCCTGGCCGAGGCCGACGTGAGCCTGTCCGTGCTCCCCCTCTCGGTGACCCTGGCCGGCGCCCTGACCGTCGGCCTGTGCTTCCTGCGCCCCCTGCACAACCGGGCGGTGGCCCACCCGCGCGAACTGCTCGGACGGGTCGTGCCGTTGGTGGTGCTGTGGCTGCTCGTACTCGTCGGCGTCGCGCTGCTCGCCCGGCGGGACTTCGGGATCTCCACCGGCGACTCCCCCGTCGGGGAGATCGGCGAACTCCTCGACGCCGCCCCTACGGTGGGCTTCCGCGCCGAGCTGCCGGCCACGCTGTTCTTCGGACTGCTCTGGATCCTGGGCCTGTTGGCGATCACCCTGCTCGTCTCCCGGCGCGCGCCGCTGCCCGCCGCCCTGGTCCGCTTCCACACGGCGGTGCGCCCGGCCGCCTTCGCCACGGTCGTGCTGCTGCTGACGTACGTGGCCCTCGGCGCGGTCGCCGGCCTGGTGGTGGCGGCCACCCGGGGGCATGCCGCGCAGACGTTCGCGGTGATCCTGCTGGGCCTGCCGAACCTGGCGTGGCTCGCGCTGACGCTGGGCTTCGGCGGGTCCTGGGAGGGCCGTGTGGAGGGGCCGTTCGGGCTGCCGATGCCGCAGTTGCTGGACCAGGTGCTGCGCGGCCCCGACCTGTCCGCGGTGGACGTCGCCTCGCTCGCGGGGCACGACTCCCGGGCATGGTGGCTGGTTCCGGTGGCGGCCGTCCTGCTGCTGGGCACCGGGGTGCTGGCGGCCGTGCGCTCCCCCGCGCACGTGCGGGCCCGGCAGCACGCGCTGCACTTGGCGGTGGCCCTGGCGCTGGCCACCCTGTCGGTGTGCCTGACGGCCTCCGTCCAGGCCGAGTTCGGTCTGTCGCTGCTCGGGATCGGCGACGCGGGTGGTCTCGGGGGCAAGGTCGATCTCACCCCGCACCTGTGGCGCAATGTCGGCCTGGCCCTCCTGTGGGGCGCCGTGGCGGGCTTCCTCGGCGCTCTGGTGGCCCGGCCGCTGCGCCGCCGCGGCCGGGTGCGGCAACCCTGATCCCGCGGGGCAGCGACCCCGATCCCGGGAACCGATGGGCCGTACGGGTGAAGAGCGGGAGGCCGGTTTGTCGGGGCATCGCCGGTCCGCACGGGCGCGGGGGCCGGTCGACGGTTTCAATCCCGGCCCCGCGACCGGAAGACCGGCAGCGCCCAACGCGGCGGCGGGGGCGCCGGTCCCGGCTCGACCGGCGCCGCGGCGTCGTCGGGCGGCGGGGCCGGCGTCGTCCCGGTGGGCGGGCGCCGGCCGTCCGTCGGCGGTTCCTCCCCCGCCCGGCGCAGCGCCCCGGTGAACTCCAGGCAGGTGCGCCAGCGTTCCTCCGGTGACTTGGCCAGGGCCTTGGCCAGCACCCCGTCCACCGCCGCCGAGAGGTCCGGCCGCTCCGCGCTCACCGGCGGCGGCGGGTCGTACTGGTGGGCCCAGAGGAGGGCCATGTCGTCGTCCCGCCGGAACGGTGGGCCGCCGGCCAGCATCTCGTGGACGACGCACCCCAGGCCGTAGACGTCGCACCGTCCGTCCACCGGCTTCCCGGAGATCTGTTCCGGCGCCACGTAGTCCAACGTCCCGACGAACTGTCCGACGCTCGTGAACCCGGTCAGTGACAGGGATTTCTTCGTCAGTCCGAAGTCCGTCAGGTAGACGTGTTCGGGGTGCTCGCTGTCGGTGCCCGCCGCGACCAGGATGTTGCCGGGTTTGACGTCCCGGTGGACCAGGTCGTGGTCGTGGGCCGCGTCCAGGGCCGAGGCCACCTGCCCCGCGATCCGCGCGGCCGTCGCCACCGGCAGCGGACCGGTGCGGTCGAGCATCGCCCGCAGGTCCTGCCCGGCGACGTGGCGCATCGCGATGTACAGCAGACCGTCGGCCTCGCCCGCCTCGAAGACCGGCACGATGTGCGGGTGGTCGATGGACGCCGCCACCCTCGACTCGTGCGCGAACCGCTGCCGGAACGTGTCGTTGCGGGCCAACTCGGGGGCCAGCAGCTTCAGGGCCACGACGCGGTCCAGGCGCAGGTCCCGCGCCCGGTAGACGACGGCCATGCCGCCGCGCCCGATCTCGCCCTCCAACAGGTATCCGGCGATCCGCGTCCCCGGCTCGGCCGGTCGGCCTCCCGGGGCCCCCGCGGCGGGCATCACGTGCCACCGCCCCCGGGCGTCTCGACGATCCGCGTCGGCTCGTGCCCGTCCGCCGGCCCGGGGGGCGCCTCGCCCGCCCCGTCGTCGGCCACGGTCCCGTGAGGGGGTGGGGTCCCGGCGGGCGTCCGTCCGCCGGGTTCCGGGGCGTCGACCGGCGGCTGCGGCCCGGGGGCGGCGCCCGGTTCCGCGACGACCGCGTAGGTCGCCGGCCGGGTCCCGTCGCCGTACGTCCACCGCCCGGCGGCCTCGTCGTAGAGCCAGATCTCGGCCCCGTCGAGGACCACCCCGGTCCGCAGGTCCCGGGTGGCGCGCCGGAAGCCGTCGGGGTCGATCCGGCCCGAGGCGAGTTCGTCGACGGCCCGGCGATAGCGCTCCAGGGCTTCGGCGCCGCGGGCGAGCAGGGGTCGGGGGTCCTCGCTGCGGGACAGGGGGCGTCCCGCCGTGGGCGGCGGCCGCGGGACCACGACGAGCAGCCGGCCGTCCACCCAGGCGGACCAGCCGTTGGCGCAGAGGATCTCCGCCCATTCGCCGCGCCGGGCCAGGAGTTGCACGGGCAGGAAGGCGTCCAGGGCGGCGGCGGGCCGCGAGACGTCCGGTTCCTCCCAGGCGGGCAGCCCTTCTCGGGGCACGACGTGGGTGGGCCGGAAGTCGGCGACGCCTTCGGGGCTCGTCACGCGGCCTACTTCCGCATGATGGCGGGTTCGTGCCGGCGCAGCAGTCGGGAGACGAGTACGCCGAACAGCACGGACAGCGCGACCAGCATCCCGAGGTTCAGCAGCCACACGCCGACGGAGTGGGCGAACAGCGGGTCGTCGGTGAGGGGACCGGGCACGATCGCGCCCAGGTCGATGGTGCCCGCCATCGCGCCGAGTGCCCAGCGGGAGGGGACCAGCCAGGACAGTTGTTGGATCACCGGTACCCCGTCCAGTTGCAGGAGCGCCCCGCAGAAGACCACCTGGACGATGGCGAGGAGGACCAGCAGCGGCATGGTGACCTCCTCCTTCCTGACCAGGGCGGAGACCAGCAGGCCGAGCATCATCGCGGTGAACGACAGCAGGGCGACGGCGAGGGTGATCTCGATCAGCGGTGGCATGAGGACGCCCTTGCCGTCGGGGGCGCCGAGGTTCACGCCGAGCAGGGCCACGAGCGTCAGCACGACGGCCTGGGCCACGGTGATCGCGCCGAGGACCACCACTTTGGACATCAGGTAGGCGGAGCGGGACAGCCCCACCGCGCGTTCGCGCTGGTAGATGGTCCGTTCCTTGACCAGCTCGCGCACCGCGTTGGCGGCGCCGGTGAGCACGCCGCCCACGCACAGGATGAGCAGGGCGTTGATCGCCGTCTCCAGGGTGAGGGTGCTCCCGGCCAGGGCGCGGGCCATGGCGCCCATCACGAACGGCAGCGCGATCATGATGGCGAGGAAGGTGCGGTCCGCGCTCAGCGCCGCGGCGTACCGCCGGATCAGAGTGGAGAGCTGGGAGCCCCAGCTCTGCGCCTTGGGCGGAGGGGCGACGAAGCCGGCCGGTCCGGTCCTGCCGGCCGCGGCCGGGGGCTGGGAGGCGGCCCCGCGCACGTACCTGCGGTGCAGGGGGGAGGCCGCGTACTCGGCGGCCCAGTCGCGGTCCTGTTCGTTCTCGAAGGCCTCGAAGGCCTCGGGCCACTGGTCGTAGCCGAAGAAGGCGAGGGTCTCGTCGGGCGGTCCGAAGTAGGCGACGCGCCCGCCGGGGGCGAGTACGAGCAGCCGGTCGCAGACGTCGAGGCTGAGCACGCTGTGGGTGACCACGATGACGGTGCGACCGTCGTCGGCGAGGCCGCGCAGCATGTGCATCACGGAACGGTCCATCCCGGGGTCGAGACCCGAGGTGGGTTCGTCGAGGAAGAGCAGGGAGGGTTTGGTCAGGAGTTCCAGGGCGACGGACACCCGCTTGCGCTGGCCGCCGGAGAGGCTGTGAATGGGCTGGTCGGCGCGCTGCCCGAGGCCGAGCTCGCCGATCACCTCGTCCACCCGCGCCTGGCGTTCCGCCTTCTCGGTGTCCTGCGGGAAGCGCAGTTCGGCGGCGTAGGTCAGGGCGCGGCGCACCGTGAGTTGGGCGTGCAGGATGTCGTCCTGCGGCACGAGGCCGATGCGGCTGCGGAGTTCGGCGTAGTCGCGGTAGAGGTCGCGCCCGTCGTACAGGACGGTTCCCTGGTCGGCGGGGCGCAGGCCGGTGAGGGCGCCGAGCAGGGTGGACTTGCCGGCTCCGCTGGGGCCCACGACGGCGAGCAGGCATTTGGCGCCGACGGGGAAGGAGACGTGGTCGAGCAGGACCTTGCGGCCGTGGTCGACCGCGACGGCGAGGTCCTGGACGTCGAGGGAGACCTCACCGGTGTCCACGTACTCCTGGAGTTGGTCGCCGACCAGGCAGAAGGCGGTGTGGCCGATGCCGACGACGTCCCCCTCGGCGATCGGCGCGCGCTCGACGCGGGCGCCGTTGAGGTAGGTCCCGTTGTGGCTGGCGAGGTCGACGATCTCGTGGGTGCCGTCCGCGAGCGCCCGCAGTTCGGCGTGGCGCCGGGAGACGACGAGGTCGTCCACGACGAGGTCGTTGTCGTCGGCGCGCCCGATGCGTACGGCGGTCCGCGCGGGCAGCGGGCGGACCGAGGTCGGCCGGGCGAAGGTGCCGGTGAGCCCGGGGTGCGCCACGGAGGACGGCCGCGAGGCCCCGCCGGCGGACCCGGTGGACGCCACATGCGCCGCCGGCCAGGCGGGGGTGGCGGACGGCGCGGGGGCGGCCGCGGGCGCGGGCGGCGCGGCGGCCTCCGGGGTGACCGAAGGCGCGGCGGCGGCCTCGGGGGTGACCGCGGGCGCGTCAGCCTCGGGAGTGGCCGCGGGAGGGGCGGCGGCCTCCGGGGTGACCGCAGAAGCGGCGGCGGCCTCGGGGGGCATCGCACGCTCGGCTGGCGTCGTGGACGGCGCGGGTCCGAGCAGGAGGGCGCGCGGGCCGTCGTCGACGCTGCCGAAGCGCAGTTCGCTGCCGGCGCCGACGTTCCACGCGTGGACGCGGCGCCCGTCGGCCCAGGTGCCGTTGGTGCTGTTCTCGTCCTCGACGGTCCAGTGGTCGCCCTCGGCGCGCAGGACGGCGTGGTGCCAGGAGACGCGGGCGTCGTCGAGGCAGATCTCGCAGAGGGGGTCCCGACCGACGTGGTAGGTGCGGACCGGGCTCAACGCGGTGGAGCCCCCGGTCGTTTCCACAACGAGTTCGGGCGCGGTCGGCACACCGGGGCGCTGGACCATGGTCAGATTTTCCCACGATCCGACCGACTCGGCATAACCGCAGGTCAGAGCCGCCTTATGGGTAATGACAACGGTCCCCGTTGCAGCCTTTGCCCATCTTCGAAAGGTGCGCTTCACTTCACGCGTCGGAACCGAACAGACGGGGGATTGCGATGACCGGGCACGATCACGCGAAGGATCACACCCACGGCCACGGGGCCCACGGCCACGGCGGCCACGGCCACGGGGTCGACCCGAACGCCGACCGCCGCTGGCTGGGAATCGCCCTCGCGCTGATCGCGGGCTTCATGGCCGTCGAGGTGGTCGTCGGCGTCATGGCGCACTCCCTGGCGCTGATCTCCGACGCCGCGCACATGCTGACGGACGCCGTCTCGATCGTCCTCGCGCTGATCGCGATGCGACTCGCCGCCCGTCCGGCGCGCGGTGGGTTCACGTACGGCCTCAAGCGCGCCGAGATACTCTCCGCCCAGGCCAACGGCCTCACCCTGCTCCTGTTGGCCCTCTGGTTGGCGTACGAGGCGGTCCGCAGGCTCCTCGACCCGCCGCCCGTGGAGGGTGGGCTCGTCCTCGTGACGGCGCTGGCGGGGATCGTCGTGAACGTGGTGGCGGCCTGGTGCATCTCGAAGGCGAACCGCTCCTCCCTCGCGGTGGAGGGCGCCTATCAGCACGTGCTGAACGACCTGTTCGCCTTCATCGGCACCGCCGTGGCCGGCCTGATCGTGCTCACCACCGGGTTCGTGCAGGCCGACGCGATCGCCTCGCTCGTGGTGGTGGCGCTGATGGTGAAGGCGGGCTACGGGCTGGTCCGCGAGTCCGGTCGGATCTTCCTGGAGGCCGCCCCGGCCGACACGGATCCGGACGCGGTCGGCGATCGGCTCGTCGGGCACCCGCCGGTGACCGAGGTCCACGACCTGCACATCTGGACCATCACCTCCGGTCAGGCGGCGCTCTCCGCGCACGTCCTGGTGGAACCGGCGGGCGACTGCCACGCGGTGCGCCGTGACCTGGAGGGGCTGCTGGAGAAGGAGTACGGGATCACGCACACCACCCTCCAGGTGGATCACACGCAGGACGAGTTGCTCTCGGTCGGGCGGGGGCCGGGCCAGGTCCCGGCGGGCGACTCGCACTGTGCGGACGCGCACGGTCCGGTCCACCGCGAGGGCCCGCACGACCACTGACGGTCCGGCGGTGCCGGCGTCCCGTCCGCGGGGCATACATACCGGCATGGCACAGAAACGCAGCGCCGGCCTGCTCCTCTTCCGTCGGGCCGGCGAAGAGGAGACCGACATCGAGGTCCTGCTCGGCCACATGGGCGGGCCGCTGTGGGACCGGCGCGGCGACGCCGGCACCTGGGCGATCCCCAAGGGCGAGTACGGCCCGGACGAGACCCCGCGCGACGCGGCCCGCCGGGAGTTCACCGAGGAGATCGGTCTGCCGCCCCCGGACGGCCCGTACCTGCCCCTGGGCGAGATCCGGATGCCGAGCGGGAAACTGGTGACGATCTGGGCGGTACGGGCGGACCTCGATCCGGCCCTCATGGTGCCGGGGACCTTCACGATGGAGTGGCCGCCGCGCTCGGGGCGGATCGGCGAGTTCCCGGAACTGGACAAGGTGGCCTGGTTCACTCCGGCGGTGGCCGAATCCAAGCTTCTTCCCGGCCAAGTGGCTTTCCTGGAGCGGCTGTTGGTGCTCCTGAAGGGTTGACCCGACCTTGACTTGCCAACAAACCCCACCTGCGTGGACATTGCACATATGACGAGCGTCGTGCTGGTGGGGACCCTGGACACCAAGGGTGTGGAGTACGGCTGGTTGCGCGAGAGGCTGCTGCGCGCCGGCGTCGAGGTGGTACTGGTCGACACGGGGATCATGGACGAGGCCCGCGTGCCCGCGGACGTCCCGCGCGAGGCCGTCGCGCGGGCGGCGGGAACGGAACTCGCCGACCTGCGCGCGGCCGCCGACCGGGGGGCGGCCGTCACCGCGATGGCCGCCGGGGCGGAGGCGACCCTGCTGCGCCTGCACGCCGAGGGCCGGTTGCACGGGGTGCTCGCGATCGGCGGGAGCGGCGGCACGTCCATCGCGACCCGGGCCATGCGGGCCCTCCCGCTGGGCGTGCCGAAGGTGATGGTCTCCTCGATGGCGTCCGGGGACGTGGCCCCGTACGTCGGATCCTCGGACATCACCATGATGTACAGCGTGGTGGACATAGCGGGAATCAACAGCGTCTCCGCTCCCGTGCTCGCGAACGCCGCGGCGGCGGTCGCCGCGATGGCCGGGGGCTTCGCCCGCGCATCCCGGGAGCGCGGCCCGACCCGGTTGGGCGCGGGGAGCCGGCCGCTGATCGCGGCGAGCATGGCCGGCGTGACCACGATCGGTGTGGACGCGGCCCGGGAAAGACTGACCGAACTGGGCTACGAGGTGCTCGTCTTCCACGTCAGCGGCACGGGCGGCCGGACCCTGGAGAAGCTGGCGGGCCAGGGGATCTTCGCGGGGGTGTTGGACCTCACCCTGAGCGAGCTGGCCGACGACCTGTGCGGGGGCATCCTGACGGCGGGCCCCGACCGGCTCAGCGCGGCCGGCAGGGCCGGGGTTCCGCAGGTGGTGAGCCTGGGGGCGCTGGACATGGTGAAGTTCGGCCCGTTGGAGAGCCTGCCCGAACGGGCCCGGTACCGGCGGGTGCGCGTGCACAATCCCTCGATCACCGTCATCCGCACCACCGCGTCCGAGTGCGCCGAACTGGGCCGGCGGGTCGCGGCCAAGCTGCGCGCGGCCACCGGTCCCACGGCCGTGTGCGTCCCACTGCGCGGACTGTCCACGCTCGGCGCGCCGGGTGGCCCCTACCATGACCCCCGTGCGGACGGGGCGCTGTTCTCGGCTCTGCGCGAAGGATTGCGGGGCAGTGCCGCCCGGCTGTACGACCACGACACCCACATCAACGACCCGGCGTTCGGCCGGGACGCGGCCGACCGTCTGCACGCCATGATCGGCGCGGAACGGGCGGCGGCCTGACACCCGTACGAGACACCCCGTGAGGTTGGGAACCAGCCGTGGCGGAAACCGTGTCCCAGGAGGTGGCCGGTCGGGGGACGACCGGGAACCGGGCGCGGCGACGCCACGGACGGGGGCGAACGATGGACGACGTGTGGACCGTACCCGGGTACACCCAGGTCCGGGAGCTCGGTGCGGGCGGCAGCGGCCGCGTGGTCCTCGCCGTGCACGGGGCGACGGGCACGGCGGTCGCGGTGAAGTACCTGAGCGACCGGTTGCGCGAGGACCCCGCCTTCGTCCGTGAGTTCCGGGCGGAGGCCCGGCTGCTCGGCGGCCTGCGCTCGCCGTACGTGGTCGGCCTGTACGAGTACGTGGAGGCGCCCGGCGGCGCCGCGATCGTCATGGAACTGGTCGACGGGATCTCCCTGCGCGCCCTGCTGAAGCAGTCGGGCCGGGCGGACGCCGAGTCCGCGCTGGTGGTGCTGAAGGGTTCCCTGCTGGGCCTGGCGGCGGCGCACCGGGCGGGGGTGGTCCACCGGGACTACAAGCCGGAGAACGTGCTGGTCTCGCCGGACGGTTCGTCGAAACTGGTGGACTTCGGGATCGCGGCGGGCCGCGGCACCACGCCCGGCGTGGCGGGCACGCCCGCCTACATGGCGCCCGAACAGTGGCAGGGACGGCCGGCCTCCCCCGCCGCCGACGTGTACGCGGCGACGGCGACCTTCTTCGAGTGCCTCACGGGCCGCAAGCCCTTCGACGGGACCAACTTCGCGGAGCTGGCGGTCCAGCACATCGAGGCGCCCGTGCCGGAGACGGAGGCCCCGGAACCGGTGCGCCCGCTGATCCGGCGTGGTCTGGCCAAGGAGCCCGAGCGGCGGCCGGAGAACGCCGAGGCGTTCGTCGCGGAGTTGGAGGGCGTGGCCCTGGCCGCGTACGGGCCCGACTGGGAGGAGCGCGGGCAGCGCAAACTGGCGGCGCTGGCGGCCTTGTTGCCGTTGCTGTTCCCCTCGGCGGGGGCGCCGTCCGCCGGCGCCACCGCGCTCGCGACGACCGTCCTGAAGCCGCCCCCGACGAGCCTGCTGCCGGGCCGGCGCGGAGCGCTCGCGGCGGGCGCGGTCCTGGTGGTGGGGGCGCTGCTGATGTTCACGTACGACGCGGTCGGCGGCGAGCCGGACGGCGCGGCGGCGCTGAGCGCTTTCGCGACGACCAGCCCGGGTACGCCGACGGCCTCGCCGGCGCCCGGCCCGAGTCCGTCGGGCTCCCCGTCGGCGTCGGTGTCGCCGTCCGCGGATCCCTCGACGTCCGCGTCCCCGTCCGCCTCGCCCTCGACGCCCACGAGCCCCGGCGCGAGCGTCACCCCGACACCGACGCCCACACCGACCCTCACCGAGCCGACCCCGACCCCCACTCCCACCCCCACGCCGACCCCGACGCCCACCGCGACCCCGGTGGTCGTCTCGGGGGTGTCCGTCACCCTGTCCGCCGCCCCGGGCTCCGGTCGGGCGACCGTGTCCCTGGACGTACGGGGAGGACCGGCGACGGTGACCCTCGCGTGGTTCCGCGGCGACGGCCCGGGCGACCTGCGCTCCGCCGACGGCACGGATTCCGTCGCCGTCGAGGCCGGGACGGGTCCGGTGACGGTGAGCCATGCCCTCGCCCGGGTCGGCGGCTGCCAACTGAGCGTGCGGGTCACCACCGAGCCGGCGTCCGGCAAGGCCGCCGTCGACTCGACGCTCATCCCCAGGTGTCGGCAGGAGGTACCGCGATGAGCGAGGCCCGTCCTCCCGAGGCAGACGACTACAGCGCCACCGTCCTCGGCAGTCACTGGTTCAGCGGCCCGGCCCGGGACCCGGCCGACGAACCGGCCGTACCGGCGGCGGCCGAACCGGCGACGCGGCGGCTCGACGAACCGGACACCACGAGGCGGTTCGACACGCCGCAGACCACTCCCGGAGCGGTGCCCGACCGGATCGAGGGCTCGGTCCTGCGCTTCGGCCCCGGGGTGACGGCGGCCGTGCCCGCGCCGTTCCCCGTGGTCGTCGGGACCGCGGTGGGCGCCCCGCGCCGCCGGGGCGGTCAGTGGCGTCGGTACACCCTGGCCGCCGTGGTGCTGGCCGCGGTGCTCGCGTACCTGGGCTGGCAGCGCTTCGGACCGGCCGTCGAGGTGCGGGACGTGGCGGTGAGCACCGATCCGAAGGGCCCGAGCTGCGATTCCGCCGCCGACGTGGTGGCGCTCGTACGGACGAACGGGCGGCCGGGAACCCTCGCGTACCGCTGGCTCCGCAGCGACGGCACCCGCTCGGAGCGGCTCACCGAGCGGGTGCCGAGCGGGCAGCGGGAGGTCTCGCTGCATCTGCTGTGGACGTTCCAGGGCGCGGGGACCTACCCCGCGCGCGCCGAGATCGAGTTGGTGTCGCCCTCGCGGCGCACGGCCTCGGTGGAGTTCGTCTACCGCTGCCGCTCCTGAGGGGCCCCGTCCGGCGGGCAGGCCCGCGGCCCCCTGCGGGGAGTGGCCGCGGACCGCTCCGTCCCCGTCGGGCGGGACGTGACGACAGGACCTAGAACCGGGCGTGCGCGGTGATGTCCGCCGCGAACTCCCCCGTCATCGCCGGGGTCACCGAGGGCCGGCACTGGGCGACCGCCGCGAGGTAGTCGTCGGTGCTCGCTCCGAGCTGCGCCGCCGACGCGCCCCGGGTGCCCACGGCTTCCAGGTCCCGTTCGAAGGACGCCTGCGCGGCGGCCCGGGCGGCGTGCTCGATGTCCGCCGGGGTGAACAGTTCGCTCGCCTCCACCAGCGCCGCCACGTCCACGTCCGCCCGCCCGGCCGTGTGGCGCGACCAGATCGCGGCGCGGGCCCCGGCGTCGGGGGTGCCGATGGGGATCAGGTAGTCGAAGCGGCCGGGGCGCAGGAAGGCGGGGTCGAGGGAGCGGACGGAGTTGGTCGCGCAGACCAGCAGCCGTTCGTCGCCCTCCCGGAAGCCGGGTATCAGTTTGAGCAGTTCGTTGGTCACCCCGTGGATGCCGCCGGGCTGCGCGGGCTCGGTGCGTACGGGAGCGATCTCCTCGACCTCGTCGATGAAGACGAGGACGCGTTCGAGTTCGCCGATGCGGGCGAAGGCGTCGCGCAGCGCGGCGGCCAGGTTCCCCTCGTCGGCGAGCCGGGAGGGCAGCAGTTCCACGAAGGGCCAGCCGAGTCGGGAGGCGATGGCGCGGGCGAAGGTGGTCTTGCCGGTGCCGGGGGGCCCGAAGAGGGCGATGGCGCGCGGCGGCCGCACCCCGTGCGCGGCGGCCCGTTCGGGTTCGGCGAGGGGCAGCACCACGCGGCGCTCGATGAGGTCCTTCTCCTTCTCCATGCCGGCGACCTTGGTCCACAGGTCGTTCGGCAGGAACCGACCGCCGAGGTCGTCGAGGAGTCCGGCGGCCGGTCCGTGCAGCGGCTCGGTCTTCTCGAAGTAGGCGACGGCCGGCTGGCGGGTGTAGCCGGCGTTGAGCAGGCCTTCGCCGAGCAGGTCCTCCTCGGGCAGGACGTAGGCGATCCGCCCGACGCGGGCGGCGATGAGGCGGCGCTCCAGTTCGACGAGGAGGGCGCTGGCCAGGCCTCGGCCGCGCCAGCCTGCGGCGATGGCTATCCGCATCACCCAGGCCCGCTCGCCGGTCACGCAGGCCAGGGCCGCGCCGATCGGGACCCCCTGGTGGACGGCGACCACGCAGGGCTGCCGGTCGGTCAGGGCACTGATGCACTCGGCGAGCGAGAAGACGGACTCCTGGCCGAGTTCGGCCGTGGTGTCGATCAGATGCACCACCGCTGCGAGATCGCTCTCGCGGTAGTCGTGGATGAGCCAGTTCACCGGGTACCGCCCCTCGTTGCGTGCTCCTGCGGCGAGGCTAGGGGCGGCAGGGGCCGGCGATCACGTTCCGTCGTGCACAACAGCCGTGCGGGAACCGTCCGTGTCGTCCATAGACCGGTCCCTTCCGCCGTCGCTTCGCACGGAGGTCCCGGGTTCCTTCATGACATCCCACACCTCATGACATCCCACAGGTCCGCGCCGCACGGGTGGGGAGGTCAGTGCGTGTGGGAGTCCAACCAGCCGAGCGAGGCGCGGGCCAGGTCCGGCCAGCCGTGGTCGACGGTCAGGGAGTGGCCCCGGTCCTCGAAGCACTGGTACTCGGTGGTGGCGTGGGAGTCCCGGTACTGCTTGTAGGTGGAGCGGGTCAGCACGTCCGGGACGGTGTGGTCGAGGCGGCCGGACAACAGGAGCAGCGGGCCGCGGGTCTCGTTGCCGGTGTTCACCCGAGCGGCGGAGTGGGGGACGAAATTGCCGAGCGCCAACTGGAACAGGGGACGGGCCGGGCTCGGGATCGTCCACTCGTCGTACAACTCGGCGGATTCGCGTGCGGAGACCGCGTTGGCGAAGCCGTAGCGGAACTGTTCGGTGTTCAGCGACACCGCGTGCTTGATGTTCACGGGGTCGCGCAGGAAGGCGAAGGTCGATTTCGCCTGCGCCGGGGCGATGGCCTTCACGCCTTTGATCTGGCCGGGGCAGACGGCCACGGCCGCCGATCCCAGCCCCTGGCCGAGCAGGTGCTGGGCGATGAACCCGCCCACCGAGTGCCCCACGAGCACCGGCGCGACGGGCAGCTCGCGGATGACCCGGGCGTGCGCCTCGGAGATCTCGGCCAGCCCCACGCCGGCCTGGTCGCCGGGGCGTCGGCGGGCCTCGGTGACGGTGTCGGGGACCCCGGGCCACTCGGGCAGGATCGGTTCGAACCCCGCGTCGAGGAAGGCCTCGGCCCAGCCCTGCCAGCTCGTGGAGTGCAACCAGAGCCCGTGGATGAACACCACGGGCGTGCGGTGCGGTGTGGTCATGGCGGGACACCTCCTGGGACCCCCGGCGCCTCTGCCAGTCTCGCCCCGGCCGGAGGGGGACGCCTGCGGAGTCCTCGCCGGGGCGTTCCCACGAGCGGGATCGGCGCGGGCTCCTGCGAGCGGGATCGGCGCGGGCTCCTGCGAGCGGGATCGCCGGGGAGCCCGGATCCTGGATGGACCCGGGTCGCGGAGAGACCGGGCTTCGCAGGGTGATTCGTCCGGGTCCGCCATTCACAGCGGATTCATATGGAATTCCGGGATCCGGACACAGTCTCGAAGGGCAGGCTCGGAACATGATCCATCGCGCGCTTCCCCGACAGACCGGCCGCGCCCGCGCCAGGCGGGCACCCCGGATGGTGCTCGCGCTGGCCGCGATGGCCGCGCTGCTGGGCATCGACCTGCCCGACACGGCGGTCGCGCCGCCCGAGGGAGTCACGGCGCAGGCCGTCCCCGACCGGACGGCGGACCGGGTGGGCGCGCTGTTCGCGGGCGGGCTGGACGGTGGCCACTTCTGTACCGCGGCCGTGGTGCGCAGCGCCGGTCGCGACGTGATCGCCACCGCCGCGCATTGCCTGGACCACCCGGAGGTCACCGTGTTCGCACCGGGCTACCGGGACGGTCGGGCCCCGTTCGGACTATGGAAGCTGCTCGATGTGCACGTGGCCCCGGGCTGGACCGACGACGAGGACCCGGACGAGGACATAGCCTTCGCCACGGTCGCCCCGCTGGACGGCGGAAAGGCGGCGATCGAAGACGTGGTGGGCGGGTTCCCGGTGGCCCCCGAACAGCCGGACGACGTGTCGGTGACCGTCCTCGGCTATCCGAGCACCGAGGAAGCCCCGCTGCGCTGCGCGAACGGCACGTCGATGTTCTCCGAGACCCAGCGCCGCATCGAGTGCCCGGACCTCAGCGGCGGCACCAGTGGCAGCCCCTGGCTGGCGAACGGCGCGCTGGCCGGGGTGCTCGGCGGGTACGAGGGCGGCGGCACGGTGCCGGACGTCTCGTACAGCGCCGTGGTGGGGGACCAGGCGCTGGAGCTGTACCGGGAGGCTGCGGTCCCGGCGGGCTGACGGACCCGCGCCGTACCCGGGCCCTCCGCCCCGTCACTCATCGCCCGCCGCGTGCGCGGGCCCGTTCGACGCGGCGGTCAGCGCCTCGGACGGGATCTCGAACCAGGTCGGCCCGTCGGTCAGGGCACGGTGGATGCGGTCCAGGCCGAAGTCGTCCAGCGGGGGCAGGTCGTCCAGTTCGAACCAGGCCACTTCCAGCGACTCGTCGTCGTTGGCCCGGGCCTCGCCGCCGGTGGCCCGGCAGCGGAAGGTGATGTCCTGGAACTGACAGACGTCCCCGTTCGGGTACACGATCGGCTCGAGCATCTGGACCAGGACGACCCGCTCGGGAACGCAGTGCACGGCCGTCTCCTCGAAGACCTCCCGCACCGCCGTCTGCGCCGGCTGCTCGCCGGGCTCGGCGATGCCGCCGATCACGGCCCACCGGCCGGTGTCGGACCGGCGGCCCAGCAGTACCCGGTCCCGGTCGTCGATGACGATCGCGGTGACCCCGGGCAACAGGAGCAGTTGGTGCCCGGCGGTGGCCCGGATCGAGCGGATGAAATCAGGTGTGGTCATGACCCGACCCTACGAGGCGCGGGCCGTCTCCTTCGGATCGTGTCGGTGGGGCCCCGCAGTGTCCGTGCCGTGTCCGGCGCGGCCGGCCGTCACGCCGCCCGGCGGGCCCGGATCCGGCGTACGAGGACCCATCCCAGGCCGCCCGCGGCGATCAGGACCAGCGCGTACTCGGGCAGCGGTCCGAGCCGGGTGGCCGGGGTCTGCGTGGAGCGCAGCGGGACCTCCTCCACCAGCGCGTCGGCGGTGAACATCCTCGTCTGCCGCACGACGCTTCCGTCGGGCCGGATGACGGCGCTGACTCCGCTGGTGACGGGGACGAGCACGGTCCGGCTGTGTTCGACGGCGCGGACGCGGTCCATGGCGAGCTGCTGGTAGGTCATCTCGGAGCGGCCGAAGGTGGCGTTGTTGCTCGGTACGGCGATGACCTGCGCGCCGGCCCGGACCGTGGAGCGGACGGCGTCGTCGAAGGCGGCCTCGTAGCAGGTGACCATGCCGACCCGGCTGCCCGCCATGTCGAAGACGCCCGGGTCCTTGCCGGGTCCGAAGTCGCGGCGGACCCGGTCCACGTCCTTGCTGAAGATCCGGATGACGGAGCGCATGGGCATGCGCTCGCCGAAGGGTTGGATCTTGCGCTTGTCGTAGGTCCGGGTGGGGCCCTTGGCCGGGTCCCAGAGGATCATCGTGTTGCGCAGGGGGCCGGTCGGCGGCGCCAGGACGGAGCCGATCGCGACGGGGACGCCGATGCGCTTGACGGCGTTGTCGATGACGTCGTGGGCGTCGGCCTCGGCGTAGGGGTCGATGTCGGAGGAGTTCTCCGGCCAGACCACGAAGTCGGGCTGCTCGACGCGGCCCGCCTTGACGTCGTCGGCGAGCTGGAGCGTGCGGTTGGCGTGATTGTCCAGGACGGCGCGGCGCTGGGAGTTGAAGTCGAAGCCGGCGCGCGGGACGTTGCCCTGGATGACGGCGGCGACCGAGGTGCCGTCCTCGGCGGCGTCCGACACGAGCGGACGGGCCGCGAGGGCCGCGACGACGGGGGCGGCGACGGCGAGGACCGCGAGGGCCACCGTGGTCCGGCGGGGGTCCCGGCGGGCGACGCGTACGACCTCGTACAGCCCGAATCCGCAGAGGGCGACCGCGAAGGACAGCAGCGGGGTGCCGCCGAGGGCGGCGAGCGGGAGGAGGAACCCGTCGGCCTGGCCGAAGGCGAGCTTGCCCCAGGAGAAGCCGCCGAAGGGGACGCGCGCGCGCAGGGCCTCGGCGGCGACCCACAGGGCGGCGGCCCACAGCGCCCGGCCGGGGAGCTTGCCGACGAGGGCGATCCCGAGCCCGGCGAGACCGAGCAGCAGGGCTTCCAGGGTGGCGAGGGCCAGCCACGGGACGGGGCCGACCTCCTCGCCGGTCCAGGCGAGCAGCGGGACGAGGTAGCCGAGGCCGAAGAGGAAGCCCAGTCCGAAGCCGGCTCGGGCGCGGCGGCCGTACAGGCAGCCGGCCAACAGGGCGAGGGCGAACGGCGCCAGCCACCACAGGGGGCGTGGCGGGAAGCTCGCGTAGAGCAGCAGTCCGGCGAGGACGGCGATCACGGAGCGCGTCTGCCACGGGGCCTTGCGGGCACCGGCAAGCACGGCCCGCGACAGGCGGGCGGCCGGCCGCTTCCCGTCGTCGGGACCACCGGGACGCGTGTCGGCCGCGGCTGCCGCGGTGGAGGGGGAGGGCTCGTTCCCGGCCGCGCGGGTGACACTGCTGCTCATCTGGCGGAGTGTACGTCCCCCCGCGCGCGAAGCGGGTGACCGGCTCAGTGGGCCAGGGCCCGCAGGTGGGTGCGGATGACCCGGACCGCGTTCTCCGCGTCGTCGACGGTGACCGTGAACAGTTTCCCGTCGCCCAGGCGCAGCTCCACGCCCTCGCCGCGGCGGACGACGACGGCGGTGCCCTTGTCGGGGCGCCAGCGGTAGCCCCAGCCGCCCCAGTGCTGGGGGGTGATCCGCGGCACGAACTCGGCGGAGATCACCTCGGACAGCGCGATGGTGCGGCGGGGCAGCCCGATGTGGCCGCACCGCACCTCCATGGCCCGGGAGTCGACGGTGACGGCGACGTGGACGAAGGCGAGCGTGCCGAAGAGAACGAGCAGGCCCACCGCCAGGCAGCCGATCACGGCCATGAGCAGCGGGATGATGCCCGCCGTCCACGCGTAGTCGACGGCGAGCTCGACGCCGAGGGCGAGGCACGCCACACCGATGCCGGCGAGCAGCCACTGTGCTCGGTTGGAGGCGCGGCCCGTCCAGAGCGGACCCGGAGGGTGACCCGTCATGTGTAGCAGCGTACTCACGTTCCGCACGCGCGCCACCGTCCGCGCGCCGCCCGGTTCGGCGGCGTCGTCGCGGGCCTGCCGGGCGATCGGGCGTCCACCTCGGCGGACTCCCGGCCGACTCCTCAGCCGGGGAGGAGCCCCACGAGGGCGTCCCGCAGGGCCGGGTGGCGGCCGGTCATGAACCGGTGCAGGGTCCGGGAGGCGAGAGCGACGCGCTGGGCGCTGCGGCGGCGTTCGGTGTCGTACGCGCGCAGCGCGCCGGGCAGGTCCGCGGGGCCGTGCAGGGCGACGGCCCGGGTGAGGGCCTCGGCGTCGAGGAGGGCGGTGCAGGCGCCCTGGCCCAGGTTCGGGGTCATGGCGTGGGCCGCGTCCCCGACGAGCGCGACGCGACCGCCGGCGGTGAAGCGCGGCAGGGCGGGGTGGAGGTGGCGCATGTCGTACCGGATCCAGGTCGCGGGGTCGGTGTCGGCGAGCAGCCGGGGGATCGGGTCGTGCCAGTCGGCGAAGGCGGCCCGCAACCCCTCGGCGGCGCCGGCTCCCCCGCCGGTGTTCCCGTTCTCCCCGGCGGCCTTGGGGACGACGGCGTACCAGTTCGTGCGCCCGGGCTCCACGGGGGTCATGCCGAAGAAGCGGCCCTCGCCCCAGGTCTCGCCGTACGTCCCGGTCTCGAAGTCGGCGATGCCGATCCAGGCCTCGGTGGCCAGGGAGCGCACCGCGCTGCCGGTGCCGAAGCGGGTGGTGCGCACGACGCTGTGGATGCCGTCGGCGCCGACGACGAGGTCCGCGTCGAGCGGGGCCGGGTCGGTGAGCCGTGTCCCGTACGCGATCTCCGCGCCGCCGAGTCGGCGCAGTTCGGCGAGGAGGGCGTCGAGGAGGTGGGGTCGGGAGACGAGGAGTTCGGGTCGGCCCGCCTTGCGTTCGACGCGTTCGAGCGGGAGGGCGGCGAGCACCCTGCCGTCGGGGCGTCGGATCCGCGCGGAGCGGTAGGGGACGGCGCGGGCCCGCAGCGCCTCTCCGAGGCCGAGCCGGTCGACGGCCGCCTGGGCGGTGGGGTGGATGCCGAAGGCGGTGCCGTAGCGCTCCGGTGTGGCGCGGCCTTCCATGACGGTCACCGCCCAACCGGCCCGGCGCAGTCCGACGGCGGTGGCGAGGCCGCCGACGCCCGCTCCGACGACGACGGCGGTCGCGCTCCCGGTGGCCTTGCGGGCGTTCGCGTTCATGGCGGCTCCTCGTCGGATCCCACGACCACCACAGCCGTGGTACTCCACCTGTGGTACCACGTTCGTGGTTAGGCTGACAAGGTGAATCAGGAGAGAAGGGACCGGCTGCGCGACGCGGCCATGGCCGTACTGGCCGAGGCGGGCGGGCGCGGGCTGACGCACCGGGCCGTCGACACCGCCGCGGCGGTGCCCCCGGGCACGACCAAGAACTACTTCCCGTCCCGCGACGCGCTGCTGCGCGGCGTGGCCGAACACTGCCTGGAGCGGTACCGGAGCCGCGCGGCCGCCCTCGCCGGCGCGGCGCCCCCCGTCGACCGGGCTGGGCTCGCGCGATTCCTCGCCGCCCTGCTGGGGGACGTGGCGGGTCCCGGTCGGGCGCGCGTCCTGGCCTACCTGGAACTCCAGGTCGAGGCGGCCCGGCGGCCCTGGCTCGCGGCGCTGCTGGACCCGATCGGCGCGGCGGACTTCGCGGCGCACGGGCATCTGCTCGCCGCCGCCGGGCTGCCGGGCGGACCGGAGCGGGCCCGCGCCCTGACCCTCGCCCTGCACGGGTCGATCCCGCACCTCCTCGCCGGCGCCCCGGACACGCCGGCCGCCGCCGGGCTGGACGACCTGGAGGGTTTCGCGCGCGGCCTGCTGGACAGCATCTGCCCCGACGAACAGGAGACCCCGTGACCAGTCGGCTCGATCGCGCGGTGGGAGCGGTGCTGGGCTCGGCCGCGGGGGACGCGCTCGGGGCGCCCTTCGAGTTCGGTCCCGCCGGCGAACTGGCGGCGCGCGGAAGGGAAATGGCCGGGGGCGGCGGCTGGGATCCGGGCGAGGCGACCGACGACACGCAGATGGCGGTGCTGGTCGGCGAGTCCCTGTTGGAACACGGCGGACTCGAACTCCCCGACGTCTTCGCGAGGTTCCGACGCTGGGCGGCCGGCCGGCCCAAGGACATCGGCCTCCAGACGCAGGACGTGCTCACGAACGGCGAGGCGTGGGACCTGGCCGCCGCCCTGCACTTCCAGGTCAACGCCCGCGCGGCGGGCAACGGTTCACTGATGCGCGCGGCCACCTCGGCGGTGTACTTCGCGACCGCCGGACGGGAGGCCACCATGGAGGCGGGCCGACGGATCGCGGCCCTCACGCACGGCGACCGCGCCGCCTGGGAGGGCACCGCCGTCCTGCACGAGCTGGTACGGGTGACCCTGGACGGAGCCGATCCCCTGGCCGCGCTGCCCGCGACGCTCGACGCCGTGCACCCGGACCACCGCGCACGCTACGGGCGGGTGCTCGCCCCCGACTGGCACCCGGACCTGGCCACCGAGTTCAACGGGGCCGTGTGGCCCTGCCTCGGCTCGGCGGTGTGGGCGCTGCGGACCACCGCGGGGTTCCCCGAGGCCGTGCGGGCCGCGGTGAACCTGGGCGGGGACACCGACACCGTCGCGGCGGTCACCGGGGCCCTGGCGGGAGCCCGCTACGGCCAGGGCGCGATCCCGGACACCTGGACCGGACCGCTGCACGTACCGCTGCCCGGATACGGGGACCGGACCCTCGACGCGTCCGGGCTCCGGGAGCTGGCACGGCGGCTCGCGGCCGCCGGTCCGGGCGCCGCGGCCCTCGACGTCGTCGCGACGACCGCGGGCGGCTCCCCCTGATCGTCGTGGGCCGCCCGGGCGGCCCGCGCGGTCACTGACCGACGGTCGCGCCCGCCCCCGCGAACAGCCGGCCCTCGGCGTAGCCGAGCACCTCGGCGGGCAGCTCGGACGGGCGCCCGCTGAGCAGCACGCTCAGAGCGCCCGTGCGGGGCAGGCCCGGCTCGGGGCGGGCGCCGATGCGGCGCAGCGCCTGTACGGCGACGGCCTCGGCCGACCCGTGGAAGACGAACCCGTTCCCGCCGGTGCGTTCGATCAGGGCGGCCCGGATGGGCGCCTCCACCAACTCGTAGTGCGTACAGCCGAGGACCACGTCCGTGACGTCGGGCGGGGTCAGCGCGGCGGCCGCGGCGACGGTGCGCGCGACGGCCTCCTCGTCGGCGTACTGCACGGCGTCGGCCAGGCCGGGGCAGGGCACTTCGGTGACCGGGACCCCGGCGGCGAACGCGCGGATCAGGTCGCGCTGGTACGGGCTGCCGGTGGTGGCGGGGGTGGCCCAGATGGCCACCCGGCCGCCCGCCGACGCGGCCGGCTTGATCGCGGGGACCGTGCCGATGACGGGGATACCGGGCTCCAGCTCGGCCCGCAGGGCCGGCAGGCTGTGCACGGAAGCGGTGTTGCAGGCCACGATCAGCGCGTCCGGCCGGAGCGCGGCGGCGGCCCGGGCCACGGCCAGGGCCCGCCCGGTGAGGTCGGCGGGGGTGCGCGGTCCCCACGGCATCCCGTCGGGGTCGGAGGAGAGCACCAGATCGGCGTCCGGCCGCAGCCGGCGCATCGCGGCGGCCGCCGCGAGGAGGCCGATTCCCGAGTCCATGAGCGCGATCTTCACCTGGTCACCTTAATCGACGACCCCCTCGAACCCGACCTCCACGCCCCACGACGCCGGCCCTCGCCCGCCGCGGCGGCCGTTCCCGCCACTCCCCCACCCGTCGTCCCGACCCTCGTCCCGACCCTCGCCCGACCTTCGTCCCGGCCCTCGCCCGCCACTCCCCCACCCGTCGTCCCGACCCTCGTCCCGACCGTCGTTCCACCGCCCCGCCCGCGCGTGCGACGAGCGGCCCGGAGTCCGGCACCACACCCGCCGGGTCGCCACGCGCCGATGCGCGCGACACGCACCGCGGGTTTCGGCACACTGCGGCCATGGGCCTCCTCCTCACCGCCGCGCATGCCTCCCTCGCCGCCTGGCTCTGGCTCACCCTCGCCCAGGGCATGTTCTGGCGCACCGACGTCCGGCTCCCCGGGCGCACCGATCCCGCGCACTGGCCGTCCGTCGCGATCGTCGTCCCGGCCCGGGACGAGGCGCGGGTGCTCCCCCACAGCCTTCCCTCCCTGATCGCCCAGGACTATCCCGGAGCCGCCGAGATCTTCCTGGTCGACGACGGCAGCACCGACGGCACCGCCGACCTCGCCCGGCGCCTGGCGGCCGAACAGCCGGGGCTCCCGCTCACGATCGTCTCCCCCGGCGAGCCGGAACCCGGTTGGACCGGCAAGCTGTGGGCCCTGCGCCACGGCATCGGACAGGCCCGCGCGGCCCGTCCCGTCGAGCCGGACTACCTCCTGCTCACCGACGCCGACATCGCCCACGAACCCGACAGCCTGCGCGAGCTCGTCGCCGCCGCGACCTCCGCGGACCTCGACCTGGTCTCGCAGATGGCCCGGCTGCGGGTGGCGAGCGTCTGGGAGCGCCTCGTCGTCCCCGCCTTCGTGTACTTCTTCGCGCAGCTCTACCCGTTCCGCCGGGTCAACCGCCCCGGTGCTCGGACCACCGCGGCCGCCGGCGGGTGCGTGTTGCTCCGTACCGCGACGGCCGTCCGCGCCGGCGTCCCCGACTCGATCCGGCAGGCCGTCATCGACGACGTGTCGCTCGCCCGCGCCGTCCGCCGCTCCGGCGGCAGGATCTGGCTGGGGCTGGCGGAGCGGGTGGACAGCGTGCGCCCGTACCCCGCGCTGGGGGACCTGTGGCGGATGGTCTCGCGCAGCGCGTACACCCAACTGCGCCACCAGCCGCTGCTGCTGGCCGGCGCGGTGGCCGGGCTGACGGTGGTCTACCTCGTCCCGCCCGTCGCCCTCGCCGCGGGGCTGCTCGTCCCGCGCCCCGCCCTGGCGTGGCCGGGCGGGCTCGCCTGGCTGCTGATGGCGGGCACCTACCTGCCGATGCTGCGCTACTACCGTCAGTCGGCCCTCTTGGCCCCGCTGCTCCCGTTCACGGCGCTGCTCTACCTCCTGATGACCGTGGACTCGGCCGTCCTGCACCACCGGGGTCGCGGGGCCGCCTGGAAGGGACGCACCTATGCCCGTCCCACCGACGCCTGAAACGACCGCCGCCGACCTGAAGCCGCGTCATCCGAGGTCACCGCGTTGTGACGGAACGTCAGCACCACATGGGTGCAACGCACAACCGGTCGGTACGAGTAGCAGCAAGTCGGGGCGGAAGTGGCGAATCGTGCACGTGGACGTGAAGTGAAGCCTGGGGCCCTGACCTGCGAATATGCAGGTCAGGGCGGTGTTGGCCACACCTCGCTATGGACCCGGTGAAGTCGTGGGCTTAACTTAGGTCCCATGACCTCCCCCCGCTCCACTTATGGCGGCGGTTACTACTCCGCGCCCTCCTTCCCGGACACCCCCATCTACGACTCCCTCGTCGCCGAACGCGGCACCCCGCAGATCGCGCCGATCCGTGTCCCGGCCCAGTACGACTCCCCGAGTGCCGGCTATTCGAGCGGTGGGTACCTGCCGGCCCTCCCGTCCGCCCTGCCCGCCCTGCCGCCCGCACCGCAGCAGCAGCAGGCCTCGGCGTACGGGTACCCGTACCAGCAGCAGTCCGCGCCGCAGCAGATGCCCGTGCCGTTGCAGCAGGCGCCCGCGCCGTACATCCCGCAGCAGCAGCCCGTCGCCTCCCGCCCGGTGTACGCGCAGCAACAGCCGCAGCAGCCCCGCCCGGTCGCCTCCGGCACCGGGTACGAGGCGATGCGTCCGGCGGCGCCCCGGCCGATGCAGGCACCCGTGCAGGCCCCCTCGTACGAGGACCCGTACGGCCGCCAGTACCAGGGGCGCGGCTACTGACCGGTCCCCGGGGGAACCGGGGTGTCGGCGCCGCACGGCGCCGACCCGGGCAAGGGTGAGGGCGGCCGGAAGGACGTCCTCGTGCCGAGCCTGTACGTCCAGGCGCTCCACGCCCATCCGTCACATCGGCGGCGGGGATTGCTCCCGACGAGGTGGCCGTGGAGCGCCGGGGTCTGTCCGGCGGCGCCGCCGGGCCGTGATCGACGTCGAGGGTTCGATCGTCACCAACGGCGGCGGCCCCGACCGGCCTTGGCCTCGTCGCGCCCGCTCGCGACCATCCGTTCGACGCCGGCCGTTCGACGCCGTCGGCGCCTGGGATGCCCGCCCGGCCGGCGCCTCTCGACGACCCGGGGGTCCGGCGCGCCGCCGGACCGGGACCACGCGACGCGGCTGCCCGGCGAGAGCGCGAGCCCGGCCGACGCCCGGCTCCCGCCGATCACCACCGTGGCCTCGCCGCAGGCCCCGCAGGAACCCATCGCCCGCGGAGACCACCCCGACGAGGGGCCGCCGCCGATGGACCGGTCCCGCCGGAACAACACCTTCGAGGGGCTCGACCCGCCCCCCGGAACCAACCGGCACAGCGGGGCCGTTGAATGACTCGGGACGGGTGACACCGATACGGCCGGGGCACGGGGGACGTGCACCGGATCGGGTGGCACACGTCCGCGCGTCCCGGAATGCGCGTCCACCGGGCATGCGGGAGGCTTGGACGCGCAGACAGACGGAGGCAAGGGGGTGCCGGACCGTGCGAACAGCAATGGGTGTGTGGCGTTGGCGGCGCAATCCGCTGCGCCGACCGACCGATCTCATCGAGGCGTGGGCGGCGTTCGCCGCCGTGGTCTGCGTCCTGGTGGTCGCTCCGGCCGTCGGCTGGCTCACCGGGCACCAAGTGGACGGAACCCTTCAGCGGGCCGCGCACGAACAGCGGCAGGAGCGGCAACTGGTCCCGGCGGTGGTGCTCCGGGCGGCTCCGGACCCGCCCGCCGGCGCGGAGAGCGATCCGCCGGCAGACCGACAGACCCCGGCACGGACACAGGTCGTGGCCTCGTGGATCGCTCCCGACGGCACCAGCCGCCAGGGAACGGTGCCGGCCGCGGAGGAACCACCGCGTCCCGGCGACAGGTTCCGGATGTGGACCGACTCCGGGGGGCGGCTGGTGGGCCGCCCGCTCGATCCGTCGGCGGCGTCCTTCCACGCCACGATGGCCGGCCTGGCCGCCGCCCTGGGTCTGGCCGCGTTGGTGGAGACGGTCCGCCGCCTGGTCGTACGCCGGCTCATGCATCGGCGGTACTCGTGTCTGGACCGGGCGTGGGCGGCGGCCGGCCCGGACTGGGGCCGGGCGGGTGCGGGCAGCTGACCTGGCAACTCACCGGCCCCGCGCGCGCTACGGTGGACCGGGTGGTTCAGCCGCTCCGGGCACTTCGATCTCTTTGAGCTGCCTCGGTGACGCCAGTCGCCCCGGCAGCGCGATGACCACGAATACGAGGGTGGGGGCACGACAGCACCATGGCTCAGGGCACGGTCCAGGTGACACACGGCGGGGCTTCGCGGTGGCGCCGCCGCTCCGGTGAGTATCCGACGCTGAGCGCCGCGCTCGCCGTCGCGGGCGACGGGGACGTCCTCTCCATCGGCCCCGGCACCTACCGCGAGAACCTGGTCCTGGAGCACGCCGTCACACTGCGCGGCCTTGAGGGCGGCGTGGGTTCGGTACGGATCGCCCCGCCGGACGGGGTGGCGCTGACGGTGCGCGCCTCGGCCGTGGTCCAGGACCTGTACCTGGAGGGCCAGGACCGGGCGGCGCCCGCGCTGCTCGTGGAGGACGGCTCCCCCGAACTGACCGACCTGCGCGTCAGCACCCGCTCGGCGGCCGGCATCGAGGTGCGCGGCAGCGGGGCCCGGCCGCTCGTGCGTCGCT
Organism: Streptomyces sp. NPDC102278; assembly: GCF_044766345.1. NCBI lineage: Bacteria > Bacillati > Actinomycetota > Actinomycetes > Kitasatosporales > Streptomycetaceae > Streptomyces > Streptomyces sp. NPDC102278. Next base: position 658,429 of record NZ_JBIWLV010000002.1, read on the forward strand.
GCACGGTGGAGAATCCCACCGGGGTCGGCATCGCCGTGCTCGACGGCGGCGGCGGGGTGTTCGAGGAGTGCGAGGTCGTGGCCGCGGGCCAGGCCGGCGTGTCGGTGCGCGGCGGGGCGCGGCCGCGCCTGGAACGCTGCCGCATCCACCACGCCACGGGAGCGGGCATCGGCGTCACCGGCGAGGGCTCCGGCCTGGAGGCGCTGGGCTGCGAGGTGTACGAGATCAAGGGCGCCGGCGTACAGGTCGCGGCGCGGGCCACCGCCCGGCTCACCGACTGCGCGGTGCACCGCACCTCGGCCGACGGGGTCACCCTCGACACCGACGCGGTGCTCACGCTCGCCGGCTGCGACATCCACGACATCCCGGAGAACGCGGTCGATCTGCGTTCCCGTTCGGTGCTGACGCTCAGCCGCACCACCGTGCGGCGCTTCGGTCGCAACGGCCTGTCGGTCTGGGATCCGGGGACCCGGGTGGTCGCCGAGTCCTGCGAGATCCACGACAGCACCGGCGACTATCCGGCGGTGTGGGTCAGCGACGGGGCCACCGCCTCGCTGGACTCCTGCCGCGTGCACGACGTGCCGGACGCGCTGTTCGTCCTGGACCGGGGCTCGCGGGTCGACGTCGTCGACAGCGATCTGTCCCAGGTCCGCAACACCGCGGTGTCGGTGAGCGACGGGGCGACGGCGCAGTTGGACGACTGTCGGATCCGGGAGGCGGCGACCGGGGCCTGGTTCCGCGACCACGGCAGCGGCGGCACCCTCGCCAACTGCACCGTCGACTCGGTGCAGACGGGTGTGATCGTCACCAAGGGCGCCGATCCGGTGTTGGAGCGGTGCACGATCAGCTCCCCCACCGAGGCCGGCTTCTACGTGTCGGCGGGCGGCCGCGGCACCTTCACGGCCTGCCGGGTGACCGGCAGTTCCGGCTTCGGCTTCCACGTCATCGACGGCTCGCGCACCACCCTCGCCAAGTGCCACACCGAGCGCTGCGCGCGCGGCGGCTACGAGTTCGCGGAGGACGGCCCGGTGACCGAGGACTGCACCAGCGACGAGTCCGGGCCACGCCTGGCCGCCCAGTCGGCCGCGATCGGCGGACCGGGCGGGGCGCAGAGCGGGATCCGTACCGTCGCGGCGGACCGGGTTCCGCCGGCGGCGGCGGACGTGCCCCCGGCCCGGTCCGGCGAGCCGGCGGCGGAGCGGGCGACGCCGGCCCGCGGGTCGGGCGAGGTGCTGGGCCACCTCGACGCGCTGGTGGGCCTGGACAGCGTCAAGCGCGAGGTGCGCGCCCTCACCGACATGATCGAGGTCGGTCGCCGACGGCAGCAGGCGGGCCTCAAGGCCGCCTCGGTGCGCCGGCACCTGGTCTTCACCGGTTCCCCCGGCACGGGCAAGACGACCGTCGCCCGCCTGTACGGGGAGATCCTCGCCTCCCTCGGGGTGTTGGAGCGCGGTCACCTGGTCGAGGTGTCCCGGGTGGACCTGGTCGGCGAGCACATCGGTTCGACGGCGATCCGTACGCAGGAGGCGTTCGACCGGGCGCGCGGCGGGGTGCTGTTCATCGACGAGGCGTACGCGCTGGCCCCGGAGGACTCGGGGCGGGACTTCGGGCGCGAGGCGATCGACACACTGGTGAAGCTGATGGAGGACCACCGCGACGCGGTGGTGGTGATCGTCGCCGGGTACACCGCGGAGATGGACCGGTTCCTGACCGTGAACCCGGGTGTGGCCTCGCGCTTCTCCCGCACCATCACCTTCGGCGACTACGGGCCCGAGGAGCTGTTGCGGATCGTGGAGCAGCAGGCGGAGGAGCACGAGTACCGGCTGGGCGAGGGCACGGGGAAGGCCCTGCTGGCGTACTTCGCCGACCTTCCCAAGGGGCCGGCCTTCGGCAACGGCCGCACCGCGCGCCAGACCTTCGAGGCGATGGTCGAGCGGCACGCCGGGCGGGTGGCGCAGCTCGACGATCCGGGTACCGACGAGCTGACCCTGTTGTTCCCGGAGGACCTTCCGGTGCTGCCGGGGCCGGCCGCGGCCCTGCCCGCCGGCGCGCTCTGAGCCCGGTCGGCGAGGCCCGTTCACGACGGCCGCTGCGAAGGGCGGTTTCCGACGGCTGTTCCCGGCGGCCGCTCACGGCGCCCGTTCACCGGTCGAGTCGGCTCCCCGGGCGTGGGTGCGGGACATCGGTCCCCGACGCGGCGGCCAGGCGGGCGAGCAGTCTGTCCCGTTCGGCGGCGAACGCCGGATCGGCCTGGTAGTCGGAGTGTCCGAGGATCGGCGCGGGCAGCGGGTGGAGCGCGCTGCGCCCGTAGGCGAGCGGATCGGCGAGCGGGCCCCGGTCCACGTCCTCCTCCGGGCCGGCCCCGACGGGACCGCCGATGGGATCGGTGGCCCGCCACAGGTTGCGCCAGCAGTCCAGGTCGCGGTGGAGTGCGGTGAGGGGCCCGGGGCCGAAGTAGGCGGGGAACCAGCGTCCGTAGAGCCGGGCCAGCGGGGATCCGTAGGTCAGCAGCGCGACCCGGCCGCGGACGTCCGGCGGCAACTGCCAGACGGCGGCGGCCGCGAGGACACTGCCCTGTGAGTGGCCCGAGATGACCAGGCGGCCCCCGGTGAGCCCGGTCCAGGCGACCATCCGCCAGGTCAGGTCCGGCACGGCCCGCTCGGCGTAGCAGGGCGGGGCGAAGGGGTGGGCGGCGCGCGGCCAGAAGGTTCCCACGTCCCACAGGATCCCTATGGTGCGTCGGGCCGCCGGGTCCCGGTAGGCGCGCCGGCCCCAGGTGACGAACAGGACGAAGCCGAAACCGATCAGCCAGGACCCGGTGTCCTGGGCCGCGCGGGCGGCGGCCTCCACGGCGGGGTGGCTGCCCCGGGCCGCCTCGCCCGGTACCTGCTCGGTGATCCAGGCCCCGGCCAGGGCGCCCGCTCCGAGCAGGAGCGTTATCCCGGAGACGGCCGCCACGAACCAGGGCGCGGAGTCGGTGAGGGCGGCGGCGGCCCGGGCTCCGGCGATGCGGCGGCTGCGCGCGGGGTCGGGCGACTCACCCGGGTATTCGGCGGCGACGGTGGCGGCGAGCCGCCGCGTCGTGAGGGCGCCGCGCAGGGCGAACCAGGCGGCGAGCAGGGCCAGGACGAGCAGCAGCGGCGGCAGCACGGCGGCCTGCCAGGACAGCAGCACGGGCGGCCCGGGCAGGGTGGCTCCGGCCATGCCGGGGGTGGCTCCCCCGTCCAACCAGTCGGCGACCCGCTGGGCGACGCCGCCGGACATGACACCGCCGAGCGCGCACCCGAGCATGGCCACGGCCGGGCCGCCGAGGCCGCGCAGGGCGGCCGCGGGGTCGGGGGCCGCCCGGTGGAGGCGGCGGGCGACGGCGGCCAGGGCGAGGGCGCAGCACCCCTGGCCGAGCATCAGCGCCCCGAACGCGAAGTCCCCGGGCAGCCGTCCGGCGGAGGTCCAGTCGGGTCGGGACCAGCACGCGTAGACCAGGGCGGCGGCGAGCAGTCCGAGGGAGCCGCGCGGCAGCAGGGTCACGGCGGCCCGGTCGAGCCGGTGGTCGGGGCGCGCCTCGGTGCGGCCGCGGCGGCAGACCACGCAGGCCACCGAGACGGCCGTGCCGGCGAGCAGGACCTGGAGCGCCCAGCCGGCGGCTTCCAGGGCCGGGGCCCCGGCGCGCCGGTCGAACGCCGCGGTGGGTACGGCGACGGCCACCGCGACGGTGAGCAGCCCGGCGGCGGTGTGGGCGGCGCGCAGCCGGGCCACGAGCCGGCGCCCGTACCAGAATCCGGGGCGCCCGAGTGCGGGGGTGTCGTCCTCGGGGTTGTCCGGCTCGGCGGCGCCGGCGGGCGGCGGCTGGGACTCGTAGGCGCTCCAGGTGCGGTTGGACAGGTACCAGAGCAGTCCGGTCAGGGCGGCGGGGAGCAGCGCGCCGAGCGCGAGGCGTGGTCCGGGTTGCCCCCACCGGCCGCCGGGCCGGGGGAAGGGCAGTTCGTCCGCGCAGTCGCCGGACCCGGCGCACTGCCAGGCGACAAGGTCGAGCGCGACCTCGCAGGCGGCGGCGATCAGCAGCACGGTGAGGCTGAGTGCGAGGAGCCGCACGAGGACTCCGTACGCGCGCGCCGTGCGGGGCGAGTGGCCGGCGGCCGGTGCGGCCGGCCGGGCCCAGTGGGCGAGGTTGGCCACCATGAACGGCAGGAGCAGCAGCCACAGGGCGCGGGCGCCGTTGCCGGAGGTGAGCCGCGACCAGCAGTAGGCCTCGGGCACGGGTCGGCCCACGTAGCGCTCGGGGTGGGCCTCGGCGTCGGTGTCCTCGGCCCGGCGGAACACCGCGGCGGTGGAGTCCCCGGTGATCCGGACGGTGCGCGGGTCGCCGAGGAGTTCGCCGGGTGCGGCGCCGGCGACGCCGTGGACCAGCAGTTCCAGGGCGAGGGGGAAGGGGGTGGCAGGTCGGTGGGAGGGGGTGGGAGCTGGGGGGTGGTCCGGCACGGCGGCCTCCGCTCGCGGGGCGCTTTCGGCCCCTGACCAGGATCCCGCCCGGCGGGCCCGCTGCCCAGGCCTCCGTTCGCGTGAACATTGTCCCGCCGGGGACGTCTGACGGCGCGTCGACAGGGCCTAGGGTGGCGCGCACACGTGTTCCCTCTTCGTACTCAGGAGGTACCGCCATGGCTCGCCGACTCCGCCCGGTGGGGCTGGACTTCATCGAGGTCGCCCCGGTCCGTCTGGTCTTCTCGGCGCGCGCGACGGCGACGCCCGAGGCCGTGTACCGGGCGCTCGCGGAGGAGGTGACGGGCTGGCCCGACTGGTTCCGGGCGGTGACGTCGGCCCGCCCGACGGAGGGCGGGGCCGGTCGCGAGGTCCGGCTGACGGGTGGGGTCCGGTTCCGCGAGACGATCATGGCGGCGGAGCCGGAGCGACGGTACGCGTACCGGGCGGACGTGACCAACGCGCCGGGTCTGCGGGCCCTGTTGGAGGAGTGGCGACTGTCGGCCGCCGGCCCGGAGGGGTCTTCCGGCACCCGGATCCAGTGGACCTTCGCGGCGGACGGGCCCTCCCCGTTCCGGCTGGCCCTCAAAGCCGCCCGACCGGGACTCGACCACGCGTTCCGCTCGGCGGTACGTGCCCTCGACGCCCGACTCACGGGCCGGCGCGGCGCGGCTCACTGACGCCGGCGCGCCGCGCGCGAGCGGTCCGCTCTCCGGGGCCGGGCCCGCGGGGCGGGCGCCGCCCCGGCGTCAGCTCGCCGGTTCCCGCCAGACGCCGGCCGTCAGCAGCGTGTCGATGGTCTGCGCGTACGGCGCGATGTCCAGGCCTTGTTCGGCCAGCCAGGCGTTCGAGTAGTACTTGTCCAGATAGCGGTCGCCCGGGTCGCAGAGCAGCGTCACGACACTGCCCGTGCGGCCTTCGGCCACCATCTCCGAGATGATCTTCAGGGCGCTCCACAGGCCGGTGCCGGTCGAGCCGCCGGCCTTGCGCCCTATGGCCCGCTCCAGGGCGCGACAGCCCGCGACGCTCGCCGCGTCCGGCACCTTCATCATCCGGTCGATGGCGCCCGGCACGAAGCTCGGCTCCATCCGGGGACGGCCGATGCCCTCGATGCGGGAGCCGCGGTCGCTGCTCGCGTGCGGGTCGTGGTGGGTCCAGCCGTCGAAGAAGCAGGAGTTCTCCGGGTCGGGCACGCAGATCCGGGTGTCGTGCTGCATGTAGTGCACGTAGCGCGCGATGGTCGCGGAGGTGCCGCCGGTGCCGGCCGTGGCGACGATCCAGGTGGGCTCGGGGTACCGCTCCAGGCGCAGCTGCTGGTAAATCGATTCTGCGATGTTGTTGTTGCCGCGCCAGTCCGTCGCCCGTTCGGCGTAGGTGAACTGGTCCATGTAGTGCCCGCCGGTCCGCGCCGCCAGCTCCGCGGATTCCTCGTACATCTTCATCGAGTCGTCCACGAAGTGGCACTCGCCGCCGTGGAACTCGATGAGCCGACACTTCTCCGGGCTGGTCGTGCGCGGCATGACGGCGATGAACGGGACGCCGATCAGCTTGGCGAAGTACGCCTCCGACACGGCGGTGGAGCCGGACGAGGCCTCGATGACCGGGCGGCCGGGGCGGATCCAACCGTTGCACAGCGCGTACAGGAACAGAGACCGGGCGAGGCGGTGCTTGAGCGAGCCGGTCGGGTGCGTGGACTCGTCCTTGAGGTACAGGTCGATGCCCCACTCCTCGGGGAGCGGGAAGCGCAACAGGTGGGTGTCGGCGGACCGGTTGGCGTCCGCCTGCACCTTCCGTACGGCTTCTTTCAGCCAGGCGCGGTAGTCCGCGTCGCTGCGGTCGACGTCAGCGGTCGTGGCCGTCGTGCGGGTGGTGCCCATGCGCCGTACTCCTTCGTGCCTTCCGTGGTCCCCTGCTGCGCAATGTACCTCCCTCACCTGCGCAAACACTTGCTTTGGGTGTCCATGCGAATCCCTTTAGGACCCCTGTCGGCCGGGCCCCGGAGCGCCCGTCGTGCTCGTTCGGTTGCACAGCGGGGTGGTGTGGGTGACTCTGGTGGAGCATTACCGAGGGTGCAGCACCCGTAACACTCATGTCGGGGAGTCGCAGCCGTGATCAGTCATTCCCGCAGGCACTGCGTCGTCGAACTGCAGGCCCTGCCGTCGCGGATCGGCCAGATCCGCCGCATCGTTTCCGCTCAACTGCGCCACTGGCAGCTCGACCCGCTCATAGACCGGGCTGCGCTCGGCGTGACGGAGCTGCTCGGCAACGTCCACCGCCACGCGCAGCCGAGCAAGGTCTGCACGGTGGAGATCGAGCTCCGTCTCGGGCGCCTCACCGTCTCGGTGGCCGACAGTGATCCGCGCCTGCCCGTCCTGCGGGCGGCCGGTGACCTGGAGGAGCTGGAGACCTGCGGCCGCGGGCTCGCGCTCGTCGAGGCGGTCAGCGAGGCGTGGGGGGCGCGGCAGCGGACGGACGGCGGCACCGGCAAGGTGGTGTGGTTCTCCCTGCGGGCGGCCCCCGCCATGACCCCGCCGACGGGTACGGTGCGGATCCCGTCCAAGCCCGTGCGCGAGGTCGCCCCGATCGTGTCGGTCGCCGTGGAGCCCGCGGCCGTGATCACGAGCGTGCCGGTGTCGGCGTCGATGCAGGCGTCGATGGTCGCGTCGATGCCTGCCGCGTCCATGCCCGCCGCGACGGCTGCGGCCGGGGCGACGGGGGCCGGTGCGACGGCGTCCATGCCGGTGACGCCTGTGTCGGCGTCACCGCCGGTGGCCGTCGGCGCCGAGCCCGGTTAGGGCCCGCACCGGCGGGCACCCGTCCGCCGGTGTGGGCCCGCCCTCCGCCGGGGTTCGGGTAGGGCGGGGGTTCGGCTCCGCCGGGGGTTCGGGTCCGCCGGGTGTTCGGGTAGGGCAGGGGTTCGGGTAGGGCAGGGGTTCGGGTAGGGCGGGGGTTCGGGTCCCTCAGGCCGCCGCGCCCAGTGTCCCGAGCGGGTCGTCGAGTACCGGCTGCCACGCCAGTTCCGCCGCCCCGACCAGGCTGTTGTGGTCCAGGGTGCACGGCAGGATCGGTACGCCGCCGCTGCGCCCCCACAGGCTCCGGTCCGCCACCACCGCGCGCAGCCGCTCCGGGTCCGCGGACAGCAGCTCCCGGTGCAGGCCGCCCAGGATGATCCGGTCCGGGTTCAGGATGTTGACCAGGCCCGCCAGGCCCAGGCCGAGCCGGTCGATGAGTTCCTCGGCCGCCGCCCGTACGGCCGGTTCGGCGTACTCGGCGCGCAGCAGGTCACGTGCCTGCTGGAGCAGTGACACCTCGGGCCCCGGTGTGCGGCCCGCCGCCGTGAGGAAGGCCAACGGGTCCGCCTCGACGTCCAGGCAGCCCCGGCTCCCGCAGTGGCAGGCGCGCCCCTCGGGGTTGACGGTGAGGTGGCCGACCTCCAGGGCCAGGCCGGCGCTGCCGCTGTGCAGGCGGCCGTCCAGCACCAGTGCCCCGCCGACCCCGCGGTGGCCGGTGGCCACGCACAGCAGGTGCTGGGCGCTGCGGCCCGCACCGTGGCGGTGCTCGGCGAGCGCGGCGAGGTTGACGTCGTTGCCGGTCAGCGCCGGACCGTCGATCCCGGCGGCTTTCACCCGTTCGGCGAAGATGGCCCGTACGGGAGAGCCGGCCGGCCAGGCCAGGTGCAGCGGGTTCAGTGCGGTGCCCTCCGGTTCGGCGACCGCCGAGGGGACCGCGAGGCCCGCGCCGACGCACCGCAGCCCCGATTCGGCGAGCAGCGCGGCGCCCGCCTCGACGACGGCGCCCAGCACCTGCGCGGGGTCGGCGGAGACGGTGACCTTGCCGGGCGCGGTGGCCACGATCCGGCCGCCGAGGCCGACCAGGGCGGCCCGGAACCCGTCGGGGTGGACCTGCGCGGCCAGGGCCACGGGGCCGTTCTCGTCGATGGAGAGCCGGTGCGAGGGCCGGCCCTGCGCGCCGCCCGCACCGCCGGGGCGGGAGTCGACGCGGATCAGCCCGAGCGCCTCCAGTTCGGCGGCGACGGCCCCGGCGGTGGCACGGGTGACCCCCAGCTCGGCGGTGAGGACCGCGCGGGTCGGGGCCCGGCCGGTGTGCACGAGCTCCAGCGCCGGACCGAGTGCGCCGCGCCCCCGCTCCAGTCTGGTCCTCGCGGACGCCGCGGACACCGTGGACACATCCCCCACCCGCGGCGGGGCCCCGTTGCCGTTCATGACAGCGATCCTCGCATGATCGGGAGGCACCCGAGGCCGCTCACGGGACGAGGCCGCCGACCCGCAGTGTGATGTTCAGCCGCCCGCTCAGGCCGAGGGCTCGCGGCCCGGTGCCGGGCAGGACCTTCGGCACGCCGTGGTGGGCCAGTCGGCTCGGGCCGCCGAAGACGAACAGGTCCCCACTGCGCAGTTCGACGTCCTGGTACGGGCGTCCGCGCGAGGCCGTGTTCCCGAAGCGGAAGACGCAGGAGTCACCGAGGCTGAGCGAGACGACGGGCGCCCCGGACCGCTCGTCGGCGTCGCGGTGCATGCCCATGCGGGAGTCCCCGTCGTAGAAGTTGATCAGCGCGATGTCGTAGACCTCGTCGCCCTGCCAACCGTACGAGGGGTACGAGCCGAGCCGCCCGGCGGGCTGCTCCCCATCGCCCCGCCCGAGCGCGTCGGGCGCCCCGTACGCCGCGGCCACCGCGGCGCGCCCGAGGTCGGCGAGCCTGGCGGGCATCGGCTTGACCGGCGCCCCGTCGCCGTCGACGGCGGTGCGGGCGTATCCGTACGGGTACCAGTGCAGGCCCAGGCACACCTGCCGGGCGGTCATCGTGCCGCCGCCGGGGGTGTGCACGGTGCGCAGCCCGGCGGGCGGTCGCGCCCACTCCCGGCACTCCGCGAGCAGTTCCCGCTGCCGGTAGGGGCCGAGCCAGTCGGGCACGTGCACGGCGCCGGGTGCGATCTCGGTCCGCTCGCGCGGGAAGAGTTCCCCATGCATGCCTCCATTGTCACGGCCGGCCGATCCCCTCGCCCGCGCGGCGCCTCCACGGCGGGGACGGCGGAGACTGCGGGGACTGCGGAGAGGGGGGTGAGGCGGCCGGGTGGGCGGGGCGGGGATACGGGGGGTGTGGGGGTGGCGGGTGCCAGCGGTGGGGCGGTCGTGCCCAACGGCGGCTCGAAGATGCCCTTGTGACAGTCCGTCCGACATTGGACACTGCCCGTATGGGGCGACGCACACAGGCCGATCGGGACGCGATCACCATCGAGATCGGCTACGCCTTCGTCAGCGCGGGGCTCGCCGCCGGCCTCGTCTTCGCGGCGGTGTTCGCGCCCGCGCCGGTCTTCGACCTCTCCCCCGCCGCACACCGCCTCCTCGCGGTCGCGGGCGGGATCCTGGCCGCCGCCGTGTTCGTACTGCGCGTCACACACCTGCTGTGGCGCTTCTCGCGCCGCCCGGAGAACGACGGTCGCTAGGTCCTGTCGTCAAAGTGGCGCCACGGGCCAGGCGAAACCTTGACGACAGGACCCAGTGCTGTGACCGGAAGGGTTCAGCCCAGGGTGGCGGCGTAGCTGGTCTGGCCGCGGTACTTCCATGTCGGGCCGGTGTTCCACGGGTTGGGCATGACGGTGTTGGTGGCGTAGGCGTAACCGGCGCCGCGCTCGAAGGCGGTGCGCAGGGTGGTCAGCATGGCGGAGGCGTCGGGCACGTCGTGGACGAGGTGCCAGAACGAGGTTCCGCTCGGGTCGAGTTCATCGCCGGCGCGGTAGCCCGTCGCCTCGTTGAAGACGTTCCCGCCGAGCCGGCCCTCGGAGGTGTAGGCGGCGTAGGTGTCCTCGAACGTGACGAAGACGTCGGCGGTGCGACGGCCGGGCTCCAGGTAGCAGTCGGCGATGGCGGTGCCCGGGTTGTTGACGACCAGGTCGGGGGCGGCGGGGTCGACGGCGTCCATCGTCTCCTGGACGTAGCGGCGCAGCGCGGCGTAGTGGTCGCGGGTGGCATTGTCCGGCCCGCAGTCGCGGCTGACGACGTCGAAGAAGATCCCGTCCACGTGCAGCCGACCGTCGGGGGTCTTGAGGTAGTTGTCCACGGAGGCCTTGACGGCGGCGATGTCCCGATTGCCGTGGTCGGTGTGGACGTAGCCGAGTACCTTGGTCCGCTCGCCGGTGGAGGTGGTGCCGCCGCGCAGGGCATCGGCCCGGTCCCGCCACGGGGAGTCGAAGGGGGAGTCCCCGTTGCCGGGGTTCAGGACGACCAGCGAGGCGGCCGGGCCGGTGGCGGTGAGGTCGTTCAGCATCGGATCGTCGGCCCACACGTACGCGGGGACGCCGATCTCCAGCCCCCGGACGCCGGGCAGCCGGGGGACGGGGGGCGTGGTGGGCGCCGGGGCCGGCGCGGGTTTGCGGGCCGCCGGCGCGTGGTCGGCGCTGTCCGCCGAGGCGGTCACGGCCGGCGCCGGGGCCACCAGTAAGAGGGTGGCCACGACGGCGAGCAGAGCCTTGCCGGCACGAGCGCGGGTCATGGCTGTTCCTTCGGCGGCAGTGGGCGGGACCCGACGAACACTAGGCGGACGGACGGTTCGTGAAAGCCGAACCACCCGCTTTCGTATGAGGAACAGAAAAACGATCCTTCACCTCATCATGTGAATCTCCGTCAGATGCCGCCGGCCGCCCCGCGCCCGTCCGCCCCGCGTCGGCCCCCGGCGCTGTCGGCCGGGGGCGGCCAGTGCCGGCACCGTGTCACCGCGTTCGACCGCGTTCGACCGGCCACCGGCGGGGGGCGGGCCGGGTGTGGGGGGCCGGGGGTTCCGGGGGGCGGGTGCTACAATGATCACGTCGGCCTTCAACGCCCCACCTCGGGCGTTCGGGGGCTTTTTTCATGCCCTCTCACACCTCCCGCCCCTCCCCGGTGCCCGCCACGGCCGGCTACCGATCCCTGCTCCGCAACCGCGAGTTCGCCGGCCTGTACGTCGGCTTCACCCTGACGGTCGCCGCGAGCACACTTTCCGGTTTCGCCCTCGGCACCCTCGTCCACGAACGGACCCACTCCCCGTTCCTGACGGCCGTGAGCATGTACGGTGCCACGTTCGCGGCGGTGCTCGGTGCGCTGACGCTGATGTCGGTCGCGGACGGACACCGCCCCCGCCGCACCCTGGTCACGCTCCAGTGCCTCGCCTTGACGGGTGTCGCCGCCCAGGCGATACCGGGGCTCCCCCTGGCGGCCCGGTTCGGACTGCTGCTGATGCTGGGGTTCTTCCAGTCCCTGGGAACCGGCACCCGGATGGGACTGCTCGCCGAGATCGTGCCCGCAGCTTCCTACGCGACGGCGCGTTCGCTCATGAACATCACTTCCGGCGGCATGGCGATCCTTGGCTACGCCGTCGGCGCCGCCCTGCTGAAGTACCTGAGCCCATACGGCGTGTTCCTCGTCGCCGCCGTCCTCACCGGCATCGCCCTCGTCGTGGTCGCGGCCACCGTCCGGGAGCACTCGATCCGCCTGACCCGCAGGCCGGGACTGCGCCAGACCTGGACCACGAACGTGGAGCTGTTCTCCCACCCCGGCCGGCGGGCGCTGCTGCTGAACCTGTGGGTTCCCAACGGTCTGATCGTCGGCTGCGAGGCGCTGTTCATCTCCTACGCGCCCGACCACGCCGGCGCCCTCCTGGCCGCGGGTTCGGCCGGCATGCTCCTCGGAGACCTCACCGTCGGCCGACTGCTCACCGCCGAACGGCGACGGCGGTACGCGTTCGCCCTGCGGCTGCTCCTCGCCGCCCCCTACCTGCTGTTCACGTTCCACCCACCCGTACTGATGGTGACGGCGGCCGTGTTCGTCGCCGGCGCCGGGTTCGCCGCGACCCTTCCCCTCCAGGAACAACTCCTCGAACTGACCCCCGATCCGGTCCGCGGCCAGGTCCAGGGCGTCGAGTCCGCCGGCCGGATGACCTGGCAGGGCGTCGGGGCGGCGATCGCCGGGGGCATCGCCCAACACCTCACGCCGGCCGTCACGATCACCACGATCGCCGCGGTCTCCGTCGCCGTCACCGTGACCTCCCGCCCCTTCGTGACCCGCGCCCACGCCCACACCGACCGGGTGAAGGGGGGCGGTGCATAGGGGCGCGGGCGCGTGGACGTCGAACGCGTGGGGGGGCGGACGCCCTGGGGGGCCCGGGGGCGGAGGCCCGGGGGGGGCGGACGCCCGGGGACAGACCCGAGGGCAGACGCCCGGGGGGCGGACGCCCGGGGGGCGGACGCCCGGGGGGCGGACGCGAGAGGCAGACGCCCAGGGGAGCGGAGGCCCGGGCAGCGAATGCCAGGGGACGGACCCGAGGGCGGACGCCGGGGAGCGGAGGCGTGCTGTGGGCGGGCTCGCAGGGGTCGGAGGCGTTGCGGACCGGATGCGCAGGGCGCTGGATGCGCCCAGGCGCCGGGGCGGACGCACAGCCGACCCGATACGCGCAGCGGACCCGATACGCCCGCGGTAAGGCCGGTGTCGCCGGAGCGCCACATGAGTAGTGCAGCGGGGGCGTCATACGGCGGACGGCTCCATACCGGCGGACGCCTCCGCACTGACAGGGCTCCGTACCGGCCGACGCCTCCACACTGGCCGACGCCTCCGCACTGACGGGGGCTCCACACTGACGGGGGCTCCGTACGGCGGACGCCTCCGTACGGCGGGCTCTCGTACGGCGGGCGCTACACGGCGGGGAGTCCGACCCCCTGCGCCAGCTGTCCGGCAGCGTGCGTGAAGAGGCCCGCGCGATCCTCGACCACGCGGTTGAACTGGCCGAACAGCTCGAAGGAGACCATCCCGACGAGCTGCGCCCAGGCGACGACCAAGGCGGCGGTCGCCTCCGGGGGCAGCCCTTCGGCGAAGTCCTCAGTCATCCGGGCGGCCTCGGGACGCAGGCTGTCGGGCAGCGGCGGCAGGGCGAGGCCCCGCCCCTCGTACGCGGCACGCACCACGCCGATGAGCGTGTTGCCGACCCTCGACGCGGGACCGACGGTATCGAGGGGGGCGCTGTAGCCGGGGACGGGGGAACCGTAGATCAGGGCGTACTCATGGGGGTGCGCGAGGGCCCAGGACCGGAAGGCCTCGCAGATCGCGAGCCAGCGCCGGCGGGGCGGCGCGCCGGCGGCGCGGGCGGCGGCGTCGGCCCGTTCCGCCGCCGCGCCGACGCTGTCGTACGCGTCGACGATCAGCGCGGTGAGGAGCTCGTCTCGACTGGGGAAGTAGCGGTAGAGGGCCGAGGAGACCATGCCCAGCTCCCGGGCGACGGCGCGCAGCGAGAGTTTGGCCGCGCCTTCGGCCGCGAGCATGCGGCGCGCCTCGTCCTTGATGGCGGCGGTGACCTCGATACGGGCCCTTTCCCGGGCCCCACGCACGGTGCTCATGGGGATCAGTGTGCCATGCGGTCGGAGCAGTGCCCAAAAACGAGAGCGCCGGTCACATACGAGAGCACCGCTCTTGCTTCGCGCCGCGCATGCGTGCACACTGATCTCAAGCGAGAGCAGTGCTCTCCCAAGCGGTCTCGGAGGCCAACATGAACGCGCCCGCTCCCTATTACCTCAAGGCCGGCCCGCTCGGCGTGCGCTTCAACGCCCTCTTCGGCAAGCTCGCCCGCCTGGGCGTCAGCCTCGCCGGCACCGCCGAGCTGTCCGTCCGCGGTCGCACCTCCGGCACGATGCAGAGGATCCCGGTCAACCCGCACACCTACGAGGGCGACCAGTACCTCGTCTCCGCCCGCGGCCACTCCCAGTGGGTGCGCAACATGCGGGTCGCGGGCGGTGGGGAGTTGCGCGTGGGTCGCAAGGTGCGCACCTTCACGGTCGCCGAGATCACGGACCCGGTGCGGCAGGCGGAGATCCTGCGCGCCTACCTGGAGAAGTGGGGCTGGGAGGTCAACCGGTTCTTCCAGGGCGTCACCGCGAAGTCCTCCGACGCCGAGCTCCAGGCGGCGGCCGGTGACCACCCCGTCTTCCGGATCACCCTCGTGAACTAGGGCGCCGACTCCCGCGCCGGCGGACGGCGGGAGTCACGACCGCGCCAGCCCGACCCCACGCCATCACCCACCTCTCCCGCACCGCCGATCTGGCCAGGGCCGGGGAACGGGGGCCAGGGACCGGGACCGGACCGGCCCCGCCCCGGCTTCGCGCCCGACTCCGACCCAGGTCCGGATCCGGCCCGAGCCCCACGCCCCCACCAGAGGCCGGGCCCGCCCCCGGCCCGAGCCCCAGCCCGGGCCCGGGCCCGGGCCGGAGCCGCACGGGTCGCACGCGTCGGACGCCTCGGACGGTCGCCACGGGTCGGACGGGCGACAGCCGGCTGGGCAGACAGTCAGCCGGGCCGCCGGGCGGACAGTCAGCCGGCCAGACGGCCGCGTACACCAGCCGGATCCGCCGGCCGCTCCGGCCCGCCCCGCCCGCTCCGCCTCGGCCCACTCCGCCTCGGCCGGCTCCGCCCCGCCTCACCCCGCTCCCAGCCGCCCCGATCCGCCCCGCCCCACCCGACCTAAGAACCGCCCTTGCCGGTCTGTCGGCTGTCCAGCGCGTGCAGCGCCCGCCGTGCCAGCGGGTACTGGCGCACCAGTTCGGCAAGGGTCGTCGAGCCGCGCGTGATCCGGGCGAAGGCCAGCCACGCGGGCCGCAGACCCGTGATCACGGCGTGCAGCAGGCCCGGCTTGGCCTCGAACAGGGTCAGCATGCGCCGGCCCACGCCCATCTCCACGCCCAGCCCGGCCTTGACGGCGAAGGCGTAGTTCAGGGCCTGACGCCGAGCGTCCACCGCGTCCTGTGCCTCGGAGATCTTGACGGCCCACTCCCCCGCGAGCCGTCCCGAACGCAGTGCGAACGAGATGCCCTCGCGGGTCCACGGCTCCAGCAGTCCGGCCGCGTCGCCCGCCACCAGCACCCGGCCCCGCGACAGCGGCGAATCGGGCTTGCGGCAGCGGGTCAGGTGCCCGGAGGAGACGGACGGCTCGAAGCCCGCCAGGCCCAGCCGGGCGATGAAGTCGTCCAGGTACCGCTTGGTGGCGGCGCCTTCGCCCTTCGCCGAGATGACCCCGACGGTGAGGACGTCGCCCTTGGGGAAGACCCAGCCGTAACTGCCGGGCAGCGGACCCCAGTCGATGAGCACCCGCCCCTTCCAGTCGGCGGCGACGGTGTCCGGTACCGGGATCTCGGCCTCCAGCCCGAGGTCGACCTGCTCCATCTCGACCCCGACGTGCGCGCCGATGCGGCTGGCGCTGCCGTCCGCGCCGACCACGGCGCGGGCCAGTACCGTCTCGCCGTCCGCGAGCACCACGGCCACGGTGCGCCGGTCGGGCACGGCCGCGCCGTGCTGCTCGACCCGGGTCACGGCCGTGCCCGTACGGATCGTCGCGCCGGCCTTCTCCGCCTCCGCGACCAGGGCCGCGTCGAACTCCGGGCGGTTGACGAGCCCGAACAGCATCCCCCTGGAACGCCGGGTCCGGGTCAGTCGCCCGTTCATGGAGAAGGTGACCGCGTGCACGCGGTCCTGGAAGGGCAGCACGAACCCCGGCGGCAGGGCGTCGCGCGAGGGCCCGATGATGCCACCGCCGCAGGTCTTGTACCGGGGCAGTTCGGCCTTCTCCAGCAGCAGGACGCGCCGCCCCGCCGTCGCCGCCGCGTGCGCGGCCGAAGCCCCGGCCGGGCCGGCGCCGACCACGACCACGTCCCAGACCTCGCCGGTCCCCCCGGCGTTCCCCTCCTCCGTCACCTCGGCGGCGGACCGCTCTGCGCTTGCGTCGTGTACGTCGTCGTCGCTGCTCACGATGTGTTGCTGCTCCTGATCGCGCTGTTGCTCGGATGCCGGGGAAATCCTACGGTGAGAGATCGCCTCGGCCTGCTGTGCGAGGATCGGGAATGTCTTTCGCCGTACCCGACATACGCACACCCTTGCGGATGCGGGCGGCGTACAAACAGCACAACGTCGCACCCAAGAGGAGCGTGCCCATGTCCCAGAATCCGATCGCCGAGACCATCGCCTCGTTGATGCCCCGCGCCAAGACGGAGCTGACCGAGCTGGTGGCCTTCCAGTCGGTTGCGGACTGGGCCCAGTTCCCGCAGAGCGAGAGCCACGGCGCCGCGAACTGGGTGGCCGACGCGCTGCGCGTCGAGGGGTTCCAGGACGTGGCGCTGCTCGACACCCCCGACGGTACGCAGTCGGTGTACGGATTCCTGCCCGGGCCCGAAGGCGCCCCGACCGTGCTGCTCTACGCGCACTACGACGTCCAGCCGCCCTTGGACGACGCCGCCTGGATATCGCCGGCCTTCGAACTGACCGAGCGCGACGGCCGCTGGTACGGGCGCGGCGCGGCGGACTGCAAGGGCGGGTTCATCATGCACCTGCTGGCGCTGCGCGCGCTGAAGGCCAACGGCGGCGTACCGGTGAACGTGAAGGTGATCGTCGAGGGGTCCGAGGAGCAGGGCACCGGCGGCCTCCAGCAGTACGCCGAGGCCCACCCCGAGCTGCTGACGGCCGACGCGATCGTCATCGGCGACGCCGGCAACTTCCGTCTGGGTCTGCCCACCGTGGTCGCGACCCTGCGCGGGATGACCCTGCTGAAGGTGAAGATCGACACGCTGGGCGGGAACCTGCACTCCGGCATGTTCGGCGGGGTCGCGCCCGACGCGCTGGCCGCGCTCATCAGGGTCCTGGACTCGCTGCGCGACGCGGACGGCACGACGACGGTCGACGGTCTCGCCTCGGACGCGATCTGGGAGGGGCTCCAGTACCCGGAGGCGGATTTCCGCACCGACGCGAAGGTCCTCGACGGTGTCGAGCTGATCGGCCGCGGCACGATCGCGGACCGGCTGTGGGCGCGTCCGGCCGTCACGGTCCTCGGCATCGACTGCCCGCCGGTGATCGGCGCCACCCCGTCGGTGCACGCCAGTGCCGGCGCCCTGGTCAGCCTGCGGATCCCGCCGGGCGTGGACACCGCGGAGGCCATCAAGCTGCTGGAGGCGCACCTGGTGGCGCACACGCCGTGGAAGGCGCGCCTCGAACTGGAGGTCGTCGGCCAGGGTCAGCCCTTCCAGGCTGACACGAACAGCCCGGCGTACGCGTCGATGGCGGCGGCCCTCGAAGTGGCGTACCCGGGGCAGGAGATGCAGATCAGCGGCATGGGCGGCTCCATCCCGCTGTGCAACGCGCTGACCTCCCTCTACCCGGAGGCGGAGATGCTGCTGATCGGGCTGAGCGAGCCGGAGGCGCAGATCCACGCGGTGAACGAGAGCGTCTCTCCCGAGGAGTTGGAGCGCCTCTCGGTCGCGGAGGCCCACTTCCTCGTCAACTACGCGGAATCCAAGCGAGCCTGAGGCGGGCGCGTCCGCGACGCCCGCCTGAAGGCACACACTCGAAGGCACACACCCGAAGACACACGCCCGAGGCACACGCCCGAGAGGTACGTCCCAGACGTACGTCCCAGACGTACGTCCCAGACGTACGTCCGAGACGCGCGCCCTGGGCTTGCGCCACGGGCGAACTCCGCTCCCGGTGAACCGGACGCCGGGAGCGGGGGTCATCACCGTAGGTTCGCGACATGACTCTCATCGATCGCGTCGAGGTACTGCCCGGTCGGCTCCACATGCTGCGCTTCCCCATCGGTCAGGCCTACTTGTGGTGTGACGACGAGGCCCTCACCCTGATCGACGCCGGGTACGCCGGTTCGGCGCCGGAGATCGAGGATGCGATCCGCTCGCTCGGCCTGCGACCCGAGCTCCTGGAACGGATCGTCCTGACCCACTGCCACCGCGACCACGTGGGATCCTCGGGGGAACTCGCCGCCCGCCTGGGTGCCGAGGTCGTGGCGCACCGGTTGGACGCGCCGGTGATCCGTGGCGAACAGGACGTCCCTGAGCCGGTGTTGGCGGATTGGGAGCTCCCGCTGTACGCGCACGGTCTGACGGCCCCGAAGGCTCCACCGACCCGCGTGGACCGGGAGGTCGAGGACGGCGAGGTCCTGCCGTTCGGCGGCGGCGCGGTGATCGTCCACTCCCCCGGGCACACACCGGGCAGCATCGGCGTCCATCTGCCCGCGTGGGGCGTGCTGTTCACGGGCGACTGCGTCGCGGGGATCGGTCAGGTCAGGCCGGGGGTGTTCAACGTGGACGGCGCGCAGGCGCAGTCCTCGTTCCGCCGCTTGGCGGCTCTGGCCCCGTCGATCGCCTGCTTCGGCCACGGTGACCCGCTGACGCGGGACACCGCCCGGATCCTCACCGCCGCCACCACCGCCCCCCAACCGCGCTGAACGTCCCGGAGGCCGCCCCGATGCCTCCGGGGCGGACTCCGCCAGGACCTACGGAACGGGTCGCCCCCCCTCCAGGTACAGCGCCCGGCCCCGCTCCCGCGCGCGCAACGCCCACCGCAGGCGTTCGTGGCGCTGCGCCGGCAGCAACGCCCCCGCCTCCTCCTCCGTCACGAACCGCCACTGCCTCAACTCCGGTCCGGGCAAACAGAGTTCGGAGACCTGGGCGTCTGTCAACCGCCCCCCGTCGAAGAGCAGCCGCAGACCTCCGTACGCCGGGTGGGCGGGCGGTTCCCAGTCCATCACCAGCAGCCCCGGCAGCCCTCCCAGGACCAGTCCCAGCTCCTCCTCGACCTCCCGCAGCCCGGCGCGGGCCGGCGCTTCTCCGGGCTCGACGACTCCTCCGGGGAACTCCCACCCCGGTTTGTACGTCGGGTCGACGAGCAGGACCCGGTCCCGGTCGTCGAAGAGGAGCACCCCGGAGGCCACCGTCTCGCGGGTCGGTTCGGGTGTCTGCACGATGTCGCAGATCCCGGCTGCGTCCGTCCGAACGGCTTCCGCGATCCGTTCGGCCGTCTCGCGGACGGACAACCGCCCGTTGTCGACGACGTGCGCGTCGGCCGCCAGCCAGCCCAACGCCTCCTGGTACGCGGGAATGTGGTCGTACGCCCACTGTCTGACCCGCAGGTCCACCCGCTCCGGCGCCCCCGACTCCTCCCTGGTCGCGATCCGTTCCCGGAGAATCGTTTCCTCGGGAGCGAGCAGCACGTGCCGCACGGGAATCCGTCGGGCCGCGAGCCCGCCGAAGATCTCGTCCCGGTACTCCTGCCGCAGCAGCGTCATCGGCACGACCAGCACCCCGCCCAGCTCCGCCAGCAACGCCGCCGCCGTGTCCACGACGAGCCGCCGCCAACTCGGCAGGTCCTGGTAGTCGCAGACCTCCGCGAGCCGTTTGCGCGGCAGCAGCACCCGCAGCGCGTCCCCGATGAACTCCGGGTCGAACAAAGCGCTATCCGGCAGGAGTCCGGCCAGTTCGCGGGCCGTGCTGGTCTTCCCGGCACCGAAAGTGCCGTTGATCCAGACAATCACGTCTACCCCTCTCCCGATGGCTCGCCTCGAAGCCCCCAGAGGCTTGCCCGCACCACCCTGCCACGGAAACCCATTCGTCGACCGAGTGCTTATCCTCAAGGTCAGAGCCTTGCCCGAGGCTCGTCCGACCACTCCGCCGGAGATCCCGTGCCCCACTCCCGCCGCCCGTCCGAGACCCGTTACGGCAACCGGCCGACCATGAAGGACGTGGCGGCGCACGCCGGCGTGGGCCTGAAGACGGTCTCACGGGTGGTCAACGGCGAGCCGGGGGTCACGCCCGACACCGAACGGCGCGTCCAAGAGGCCATCGACGCGCTCGGTTTCCGGCGCAACGACAGCGCCCGCGTGCTGCGCAAGGGACGCACGGCCACCGTGGGCCTGGTCCTGGAGGACCTCGCCGACCCCTTCTACGGGCCGTTGAACCGGGCCGTGGAGGAAGTGGCCCGGGCCCACGGCGCCCTCCTCATCAACGGGTCCAGCGCCGAGGACCCGGACCGGGAACGGGAGTTGGCCCTCGCACTGTGCGCCCGGCGGGTGGACGGGCTGATCGTGATTCCGGCCGGAGACGACCACCGCTACCTGGAACCGGAGATACGGGCGGGCGTGGCCACGGTGTTCGTGGACCGCCCGGCGGGCCGGATCGACGCGGACGTGGTCCTGTCGGACAGCTTCGGCGGCGCCCGGGACGGGGTGGCCCACCTGATCGCCGGCGGCCACCGCCGGATCGGTTTCATCGGCGACCTGCCGCGCATCCACACCGCGACGGAACGCCTGCGGGGCTACGAGGCGGCCATGGCGGCCGCGGGCCTGCCGGTGTCCGAGTCGTGGGTCTCCCTGGGCTCCACCACACCGGACCGGGTCACGGCGGCGGCGCACCGGATGCTGACCGCCCGGGAGCCGGTCACCGCGCTCTTCGCGGGCAACAACCGGGTGACGGTCACCCTGGTCCGGATCCTGGCCGGCGGTGTCGATCCGGTGGCCCTGGTCGGCTTCGACGACTTCGAGCTGGCCGACCTGTTGCGCCCCGGTGTGACGGTGGTCGCCCAGGACGCGGCCGCCCTGGGCCGGGTCGCCACGGACCGCCTCTTCCGCCGCCTTTCGGGCGCCGCGCTGCCCCCGGCCCGCATCGAGCTCCCGACGCGCCTGATCCCGCGCGGCTCGGGCGAGATCCCCCCGAGGCCCTGACCCGGCGCCGGAAACCGATCACCAACCGCCGACGCCGAAGCGCACGAGGCCCGGCCGGAATCAGCGGGCCGGGCCTCGTGCGCTTCGGACGAACGGGTCAGGCGGTGGCCGTCAGGGTCGCGGAGCGGCGCGGGATCGCGAAGGCGTCCAGTTCCGCGCGGGTCAGGCCGGTCAGGGCGGTGACCTCGTCGGCGCCGACGGCGCCGCAGTCGAGGCCGCGGACCAGGTAGCCGGCCAGGGCCTTGGCGGTGGCGGGCTCGTCCATCACGTCGCCCTCGATCTTGGCCACGTACGCCTTCAGGCGCGCGGCGGCGGTCTCCAGCCCCTCGCGGTAGAAGGTGAAGACGGCCGCGTAGCGGGTCGGCAGGTGCGCGGGGTGCATGTCCCAGCCCTGGTAGTACGCGCGGGCCAGGGCGCGGCGGGTGAGACCGTAGTGCAGTTTCCAGGCCTCGTGGACGTGCTCGGTGGTGCCGATCGGCAGGACGTTGGTCGAGCCGTCGGAGACCCGTACGCCGGTGCCCGCGGCCGCGACCTGCATGATGGCCTTCGCGTGGTCGGCGGCCGGGTGGTCGCTCGACTGGTACGCGGCGGAGACCCCGACGCAGGCGCTGTAGTCGAAGGTGCCGTAGTGCAGGCCGGTGGCGCGGCCCTTGGCGGCCTCGATCATCCGGGCCACGGTGGCGGTGCCGTCGGAGGCGACGATGGACTGGCTGGTCTCGATCTGGATCTCGAAGCCGATGCGACCCGGGCGCAGGCCGCGGGTGATCTCGAAGGCTTCCAGCAGTTTGACGAAGGCGCTGACCTGCTCGGCGTAGGTGACCTTCGGCAGGGTGAGGACGAGGCCCTCGGGCAGGCCGCCGTGCGCGAGGAGCCCGGACAGGAAGATGTCCGTGGTGCGGATGCCCCGGTCGCGGACGTTGGACTCCATGCACTTCATGCGGATGCCCATGTACGGGGCGTTGGTGCCGTTGGCGAAGGCCTCCGAGACGAGGCGGGCGGCGCGGGCGGCGGCCTGGTCCTCCTCCTCGTCGGAGCGGACGCCGAAGCCGTCCTCGAAGTCGACGCGCAGGTCCTCGATGGGCTCGGACGCGAGCTTGGCGCGCACCCGGTCGTAGACGGGCCCGGCCAGTTCGTCGGAGATGCCGAGCACCTTGGCGAAGGTCGCGGCGTCCGGGGCGTGCTCGTCGAGGGCCGCGAGGGCCTGGTCGCCCCAGGAGCGGATGGTGTCGGCGGCGAAGACGTCACCGGGGACGTAGACCGTGTGGATGGGCTGGCGGGTGCCGGGGTCGCCCGGGTAGTGGCGCGCGAGTTCCGCGTCCACCGGCGCGAGGGAGGCGCTGATGCCCTCGCTGACCGCGCCTGCGAGGCTCGTCGCCACCTTCTCCTGCTGACCCATCGTGCACTCTCCTCTTTTCCGCTTCACGGAATCTTAGATCCGTATTGCAGAATTTAGTCACGGGGTTCCGCTCAGTCAATGGTCCCCCGGCCCTCCTGGACAAACGACTCGGGGCCGCGTGGTGACAAACACCACACGGCCCCGGAGGCGGAGAGTACGCAGGTCAGCGAGTGACCCGGGGGTTTCAGCCCTTGCGCGCCTTGATCTCGCCGGTCAGCTGCGGGACGACCTCGAAGAGGTCGCCGACCACGCCGTAGTCGACCAGGTCGAAGATCGGGGCCTCGGCGTCCTTGTTGACGGCCACGATGGTCTTCGAGGTCTGCATGCCGGCCCGGTGCTGGATCGCGCCCGAGATGCCGGAGGCGATGTACAGCTGCGGGGAGACCGACTTGCCGGTCTGGCCGACCTGGTTGGAGTGCGGGTACCAACCGGCGTCGACGGCGGCACGCGAGGCGCCGACGGCCGCGCCGAGGGAGTCCGCGAGGTCCTCGATGATGTGGAAGTTCTCGGCACCGTTGACGCCACGGCCGCCGGAGACCACGATCGCGGCCTCGGTCAGCTCGGGGCGGCCGGTCGACTCGCGCGGGGTGCGGGAGGTGACCTTGGTGCCGGTGGCCAGGGCGCCGAAGGTGACGGCGAGCGCCTCGACGGCACCGGCGGCAGGGGCGGCCTCGACCGGGGCCGAGTTCGGCTTCACGGTGATGACCGGGGTGCCCTTGGAGACGCGGGACTTGGTGGTGAACGACGCGGCGAACACGGCCTGGGTCGCGACCGGACCCTCGTCGCCGGCCTCCAGGTCGGTGGCGTCGGTGATGATGCCGGACCCGATGCGGACGGCCAGGCGGGCCGCGATCTCCTTGCCCTCGGCGGAGGACGGGACGAGCACGGCGACCGGGGAGACGGCCTCGTACGCGGCCTGGAGGGCGTCCACCTTCGGTACCACGAGGTACTCGGTGAACTCGGGGGCGTCGGCGGTGAGGACCTTGACGGCGCCGTGCTCGGCGAGCACGGCGGCGGTGGCCTCGGCGCCGGCGCCGAGGGCGACGGCGACGGGCTCGCCGACGCGGCGGGCGAGCGTCAGCAGCTCGAGGGTGGGCTTGCGGACGGCGCCGTCCACGTGGTCGACGTAGACGAGAACTTCAGCCATGGGAATGCTCCTGCGAATGCGAAGAGGTCAGGGGGGTGTCGAGGTGACCGAAGCTCTTAGATGAACTTCTGGCCGGCCAGGAACTCGGCCAGCTGCTTGCCGCCCTCGCCCTCGTCCTTGACGATCGTGCCGGCGGTGCGCTCCGGGCGCTTGGTCGCGGAGTCCACGGCGGTCCAGGCGCCCTCGAGGCCGACCTCTTCGGCCTCCAGGTCCAGGTCCGACAGGTCCCAGGCCTCGACCGGCTTCTTCTTGGCGGCCATGATGCCCTTGAAGGACGGGTAGCGGGCCTCGCCCGACTGGTCCGTCACCGAGACGAGCGCGGGGAGGGAGGCCTCCAGCTGCTCGCTCGCGGAGTCGCCGTCGCGGCGGCCCGTCACGGTGCCGTCCTCGACCTTGACCTCGGAGAGCAGGGTGACCTGCGGGACGCCCAGGCGCTCGGCCAGGATCGCCGGGAGGACGCCCATGGCGGCGTCGGTGGACGCCATGCCGGTGATGACCAGGTCGTAGCCGGCCTTCTCGATCGCCTTGGCGAGCACCAGCGAGGTGCCCATGACGTCGGTGCCGTGCAGGTCGTCGTCCTCGACGTGGATGGCCTTGTCGGCGCCCATCGAGAGCGCCTTGCGCAGCGCGTCCTTGGCGTCCTCGGGGCCCACGGTCAGGACGGTGATCTCCGCGTCGTCCGCCTCGTCGGCGATCTGCAGCGCCTGCTCCACGGCGTACTCGTCGAGCTCCGACAGCAGACCGTCGACGTCGTCGCGGTCGACGGTCAGGTCATCGGCGAAGTGCCGGTCGCCGGTGGCGTCGGGTACGTACTTCACACAGACAACGATCCTCAGGCTCACGCCGGCTCTCCTACCGCATCGTCTTTTTCTGATACCGCCTTGTGCAGGCAGCATAGGCGCCTTGTCGGGCGGATCCCGATCGGGGCGGCCCGCGCCCCGACAGGAATGTTACTCGTCAGTACACAGTTGGTCTTCCCTGGTGGCAAGGCCACCGAACTGTGATCTGCCCAACGCCGCCCGAACGGCGCCCGCAGGGACGATTCAGTCGCGCAGCGCGTTGAAGCGACCCTGGTGGTAGAGCAGCGGACGCCCCTCGCCGGCGGGGCCCGAGGCGGGATCCCCCGCCACCACCTCGGCGATGATCACCCGGTGTTCCCCGGCGGGCACCCGCGCCACCACCCGGCACACCAGCCACGCCAGTACCCCGGACAGCACCGGCACCCCGTGCGGTCCCTCGGTACGCTCCGTGCCCGGCCCGAAGCGGTCGGCTCCGCTGCGCGCGAACAGTCCCGCCAACTCCCGCTGGTGCTCGCCGAGTATGTGCACCCCGAGGTGCGCGGAGTCCCGTATCACGGGCCAGCTGGAGGACCCGGTCCCGAGGGTGAAGGACAACAGCGGCGGATCGGCGGAGACCGAGTTGAGCGAGGTCGCGGTGAAACCGACCGGGCGGCCGCTCGGATCGGCGGCGGTGATCACGGCGACTCCCGCGGCGTGTTGCCGGAAGACGGAGCGCAGCAGATCGGGTGAACCGGGCCGGCCGGTGGTCGAAGGGTGGAACTCAGCCGTCGGGGCCGTCATGGAGGGACTCCTTCTGCCGCGCGATGGCGGGCACGATGGGGATCGGGCAGCCGGGGGCGTTCAACGATCCCAACAGCGCGCGCTCGCGTACCGGACGAGGTCCACATGTGCCCGTCCGTAAAGCAGGAGTTCGTACCGCATGTCGCCAGCCTGACGATCATCCGTGTACACAGTCAAGCCGCAGCGGCCAGATGTCAGACGCGTCACGCCGCGTACGGGCGCACGCACCGGCGCGATCACGCCGGCCCCGGCACGCGCCCGTCCGTCCGGGTGACCGGCGGCCCCGCGTACGGGCGTCACACGGCGGCGCCCAGGGCCGCGATCACATCCGCCTTGCGCGGCATCCCGGCCGCCCGCCGGACGATCCGCCCGGCCGCGTCCAGCACCAGCACCGTCGGGGTCCGGTCGATGCCGAGGGCGCGCACCAGCTCCAGGTTCCGCTCGGCGTCGACCTCGATGTGCGCGACCCCCTCCACCATGGCCGCCACCTCGGCGAGGATCCGCCGCGTGGCCCGGCAGGGCTGGCAGAACGCGCTGGAGAACTGGACCAGGCTGGCCCGCTTCCCCGGCTCCGCGCCGAGCTCCGCGACGCCCAGCGCCGTCGCGTTCCCGTGTCCGCGCACCTCGGCTCCCCTCGTCACCCGCCCACTCCCGTTCGTACGCTGATCCGAGCGCCCCGCGGGTGCGCCGCATTCCCCGCGGCTTCCCGGCGTGACGAGAATCTCCCCGGGCACAAGCGTCTGGGCTGGCCAGCAGCCCTCGTATGGGGCACGATCCCCATGGTCAGCGTACCTACGCTTCCGTAACTTCCGACCGGGAGCACCTCCCCAGGCAGAAAGGCGGGGTCTCCCCACCATGGCTGAGCTCGTCTACCCTCCCGTGATCGGCGCGGCGCACACGCTGTTCCGCGCGCTGGACATCCGCATCGACATGAAGGGCACCGAGAACATCCCGCGCAAGGGCGGGGCGGTCCTGGTGTCCAACCACATCGGCTACCTGGACTTCATCTTCGCCGGCCTGACCGCCCGGCCGCAGAAGCGCCTGGTGCGCTTCATGGCCAAGGAGTCGGTCTTCCGGCACAAGGTCTCCGGTCCGCTGATGCGGGCGATGAAGCACATCCCGGTGGACCGGGCGCAGGGTGAGTCTGCGTACCAGCACGCGCTCGACTCGCTGCGCGCGGGCGAGATCATCGGGGTCTTCCCCGAGGCGACGATCTCCCAGTCCTTCACCCTGAAGACCTTCAAGTCGGGTGCGGCGAGGATGGCGCAGGAGGCCGGGGTCCCGCTGATCCCGGTGGCGCTGTGGGGTACCCAGCGGCTGTGGACCAAGGGGCGTCCGAAGGACCTCAAGCGCAGCCACATCCCGGTGACGATGCGGATCGGCGAGCCGATGGAGGCCCCGTCGGACCAGTACGCCGGGGCGATCACGCGCCGGCTGCGCGAGCGCGTGCAGGAGTTGCTGGACGCGGCGCAGCGCGCCTACCCGGCCAAGCCGAAGGGCACGGAGGACTCCTGGTGGCTGCCGGCCCACCTGGGCGGTACGGCGCCCACGCCGGCGCAGGTCAAGGAAGCCGGCTGAGCGGAGCGGTACCGGCGGACCGCGTCCCGGGGGGGAAGGTTCCGAATGAGCGGGTTCGGGCGATACCTGGCTGCCGCGCTCGCCGCGCGGTTCGCCTCCGAGGGCATGGGCATGGCCGTGGTGCTGTTGGCCCTGGAACGCACCGGGGACGCGGCGTACGGCGCGTTCGTCCTGACCGCCTGGCTGGCCCCGCACGTGTTGGCGGCTCCGCTCGCCGGGGCCGCCGCCGCGCGGGCGCGCAGCCCCCGCCTGTTCCACGTGGGCGCGCTGGCCGGGTTCACGGCGGCGGTGGCGGCCCTCGCCGTGCTGTTGGGTCGGGCCCCCGCGCCGGCGGTGTTCGCGGTGGCGGTGCTCGGCGGCGCCTGCGGGCCGATGGTGACGGGTGGACTGTCCAGCCTGGTCGCGGGGTTGTTTCCGCCCGGGCCGGGCCGTGACCGGGCGTACGGCTGGGACGCCTCCACCTACAACGCGGCGGGGGTCACCGCCCCGGCCGCGATCAGTCTGGTCGCGGCGACGGGCTCGGCGGCCTCCGCGATGGCGCTGCCGGCGGCGGCCGGGGCGCTGGCGACGGTGCTGGCCGCGACGCTTCCGTATGGGCCCCCGCGCGCGGGCGGGTCGCCGGGCGGGCCCGGGGTGGGGGTGGGCGCCGGTCTGGCGGCGCTGTGGCGGGTCCGGGAACTGCGCGCCATCACGTCGGCGACGACCCTGGCGTTCGTCGGCATCGGCTCGCTGACCACCACCTCGGTGCTGTTGGCGGCCGATCTCGGGAACCCGGGCGCGGGCGGGGTGTTGATGACCGCCTTCGCGGTGGGGGCGCTGGGCGGTTCCCTGACGTTGGGTCGGATCACGGCCGTGGCTCCGGGCCGGCTCGCCGTCGGCGCGCTGGCGGGCACCGGAGTGGCCTTGGCGGGGGCCGCGTTCGCCCCTTCCGTCGCGTGGACGGCGGCGGCGTTCGCGGTGGCCGGGGTGTGTGACGGCCCCCTCCTGACGGCCACGCTGCGGATCCGCTCGGACCACGCACCGGACGGGGTGCGGACCCAGGTGTTCACGCTCGGGGCGGGGCTCAAGCTGACGGCCGCGTCGGTGGGCGCCGCCCTGGTGGGGTTCGCCGCCGGTGCGCCGCCCTGGACGCTGCTGCTCGGGATCGCCGGGCTCCAGTCGGCCGCCGCGCTGCTGCACGCGGCGCTCACGCGTGGCTCCGTACCGCCGAAGGCCGTCACAGCGCCGTCGGCAGCCGCCGCCACAGCTCCGACCGGTCCGTCGACTCCCGGAGGGCCGTGAGCGCGGCGGGGTGGGGGGCCGCGTACAGCTCGGGGTAGTCCACTTCGCCGAGTTCGGGGCGGACGGTGAAGGCGAGTTGCTCGTGGTCGAGGGTGAACCGGGCGTCCACGCCGGGCTTGTTGCCGCGCGGGTCCACCCGGGCCCAGTGCGCGCTGCCGGGCAGGCGCAGGGCGACCAGGCCATGGATCAGCGGTTGGGAGCCGTCGTCCTCGGTCAGGCGCTGGTAGCAGAGGGCGGCCGGGATGCCCCGGGCGCGCAACAGCGCGGTGAGGGCGTGGGACTTGGCGTGACAGATGCCGGTCCGCGCGTCGAGCACGTCGGAGGCGCGCCAGGTGACGCGGTCGTCCCCGGCGTCGGCGGAGTGCGTGACGGTGTCGCGGACGAACTCGTAGGCCACGGCGGCGTAGGCGTACGGGTCGCCGCCCGTGGCGGTCCAGAGCGCGTCGGCGGTCTCGGCGACCAGGGGGTGGCCGTGGTCCACGGCGTCGTCGGCCGCGAGATAGGCGGCGAGGTCGGGTTGCTCCTGGATCATTTTCACGATCCAGGAGCATACCTATGCACGCTTCGGCATTCCTATCGAATTATGGGCGGTCGAGCGGCGGCCCTACCGGGCCAGCTCTTCCTTCAACGCCTGGAGGAAGGCGTCGACGTCCTCCTCCTGGGTGTCGTAGCTGCACATCCAGCGCACGTCACCGGCGATCTCGTCCCAGAAGTAGAAGCGGAACCGCTCTTGGAGCCGGCGCGTCACCGCGTGCGGCAGTCGTGCGAAGACCGCGTTGGCCTGCACCGGGTAGAGGATCTCGACGCCGTCGGTCTCCCGGACGCCGGCAGCCAGCCGGCGCGCCATCGCGTTGGCGTGCCGCGCGTTGCGCAGCCACAGGTCCTTGGCGAGCAGGGCCTCCAACTGCACCGACACGAAGCGCATCTTGGACGCGAGTTGCATCGACATCTTGCGGATGTGCTTCATCTGCCGGACCGCGTCGGGGTTCAGCACCACGACCGCCTCGCCGAACATCATGCCGTTCTTGGTCCCGCCGTACGACAGGACGTCCACGCCGACGGCGTTGGTGAAGGCGCGCATCGGCACGTCGAGCGCGGCGGCGGCGTTCGCTATCCGCGCGCCGTCGAGGTGCACCTTCATGCCCATGCCGTGGGCGTGCTCGCAGATGGCCCGGATCTCGTCGACCGTGTAGACGGTGCCGAGCTCCGTGTTCTGGGTGATCGACACGACCTGCGGCATCGCGCGGTGCTCGTCCTCCCAGCCCCAGGCCTGCCGGTCGATCAGCTCGGGGGTGAGCTTGCCGTCCGGAGTGGGGACGGTGAGCAGCTTGAGCCCGGCCATCCGCTCGGGCGCGCCGCCCTCGTCCACGTTGATGTGCGCCGACTCGGCGCAGACCACCGCGCCCCAGCGGTCCGTCAGGGCCTGGAGGGCCGTGACGTTCGCACCGGTGCCGTTGAAGACCGGGTAGGCCTGCGCGTACGGGCCGAAGTGGCTGCGGAAGATCTTCTGCAGGTGTTCGGTGTACTCGTCGTCGCCGTAGGAGACCTGGTGGCCCCCGTTGGCCAACGCGATGGCCTCCAGGATCTCCGGATGCACCCCCGCGTAGTTGTCGCTGGCGAATCCGCGCACCGCCGGATCGTGGTGGCGGTGCGCATCGGTCTTCCCGCTCGCGGTTCTCACGGTTGCGGAGTGAGCCACAGACGCTGTCCGTTCACATCGGGTGCGGGCCGCTCCCAGACGCCGGCGATGGCCTCGGCCAGCTCCTTGACGTCGGTGAAGCCCGCGAACTTCGCAGTGGGACGCTCGGCGCGCATCGCGTCGTGCACCAGTGCCTTGATGACCAGGATCGCAGCCGCGGCGTTCGGGCCGTCCTCGCCCCCCGCCTTGCGGAAGGAGTCCGCCATGGCGAGCGTCCAGGCCTCGGCCGCCGCCTTGCCCGCGTTGTACGCGGCGTTGTTGGCGACCGGCTTGTGCGCGCCGGACTGGCTGATCAGGACGTAGCGCCCGCGGTCGCTGCGCAGCAGGCCGTCGTGGAACGCGAGCGAAGTGTGCTGGACGGTGCGGATGAGGAGCTTCTCCAGGAAGGCCCAGTCCGTCAGGTCGGCGTCGGTGAAGGTCTTGCTGCCGCGCCAGCCTCCGACGAGGTGGACGAGGCCGTCCACCCGGCCGAACTCCTTCTCGGTGCGCTCGGCCCAGGCCTTGGTGGCCTCCAGGTCGAGCAGGTCGACGGTGTCGCCGACGACGGTGGCGCCGCCGTGGGCGTAGCGGGCCGCGTCCACGGCCTCCGCGAGGCGCGTCGGGTCGGCGTCGGCCGCGACGACCACCGCGCCCGCCTCGGCGAGGCGGAGCAGGGCTGCCTGGCCGGCGGGCCCACCGGCCCCGGCCACCGCGATCACCGCTCCGTGCAGCTTCCCGTCACCGTTGCCGGTGTTACCGGAGCCGTTCATCTGTGCAGCCTCCTGTGGGCGAGGGCTCACGCGGCGGCCTGCTCGGCCGTCTCGGCGTTCAGGGCGGTGATGCCCTTCGTGGAGGCGATCACACCCTTGAGCTTTTTGGCGAGGGCCTCATAGAACATGCTCAGGGGAAACTCGTCCGCGAGCACGTCGTCGACGAGCTTGCGCGGCGGCAGGGTGAGGTCGAGGGCGTCGGGGCCCTTCGCCCACTTGGACCCCGGGTGCGGGGCGAGGTAGGTGGAGACCAGCTCGTATGCCTTGAACCAGTGGACGAGCTTCGGGCGGTCGATGCCGGCCCGGTAGAGGTCCTCGATCTCGGCGCAGAGCTGGTTGGTGACCTGCGGCGCGCGCATCCAGTCGATCTTCAGCTTGTTGTCCGTCCAGCGCACGACGTCGTGCTTGTGGAGGTACGCGAAGAGCAGCTGGCCGCCGAGGCCGTCGTAGTTGCGGTTGCGGTCGCCGGAGACCGGGAAGCGGAACATCCGGTCGAAGAGGACGGCGTACTGCACGTCACGGCCGTGCTCGTTGCCCTCGGACTCCAGCTTCACCGCCTCCTTGAAGGCGGTGAGGTCGCAGCGCAGCTCTTCCAGGCCGTACATCCAGAACGGCTGGCGCTGCTTGATCATGAAGGGGTCGAAGGGCAGGTCGCCGTGGCTGTGGGTGCGGTCGTGGACCATGTCCCACAGCACGAAGGCCTTCTCGCAGCGGTGCTGGTCCTCGACCATGGCGGCGATGTCCTCGGGCAGCTCGATGCCCAGGATGTCCACGGCGGCCTCGGTGACCCGGCGGTAGCGCGCGGCCTCGCGGTCGCAGAAGATGCCGCCCCAGGTGAAGCGCTCGGGGGCCTCGCGCACGGCGATGGTCTCCGGGAAGAGCACGGCGGAGTGGGTGTCGTAACCCGGGGTGAAGTCCTCGAAGGTGATGCCGAGGAAGAGCGGGTTGTCGTACCGGGTGCGCTCCAGCTCGGCGAGCCACTCGGGCCACACCATCTTCAGCACGACGGCCTCGAAGTTGCGGTCCGGGTTGCCGTTCTGCGTGTACATGGGGAAGACCACGAGGTGCTGGAGGCCGTCCGCGCGCCCGGAGGCGGGGTGGAAGGCCAGCAGGGAGTCGAGGAAGTCCGGCACGCGGAAGTCGTCCGCGACCCACTTGCGCAGGTCCGCGACGAGCGCGGCGTGGTACTCGGTGGCGTGCGGCAGCAGCGGGGACAGCGCGAGCACGGCGTCCGCGACGCGCTCCACGACGGCCTCGACCTCGACGCGGGCGGGGGCTCCCTCGGCTTCGAAGTCGATCGAGCCGTCGGTCGACTGCCAGGGGCGGATCTCCTCCACGGCGGCCTTGAGCGCGAGCCACGCGGGCTGGTCCACTACCCGCGTTTCCGCGGTTGTCACGGCACCGCCGACGCCCGGCACAAGAGTTTCCGTCATGTCACTTCCTCCACAGGAGAACCTCACGTCAAGACAGCGTATGCATGTGAGGCTCTCCCACTCAAGAGAGAAGTCGGGAAATTATCCTGCCTCACCCCCCGCTTCACCGAAATTCTTCCCGTCCTTCTCGGTGGAGGCCGCGCCTCCGGTATTCCGTCGCGGCACCTCGCGGACCTGCGGGAACGCCCCCGGGACCGCTTCGGGCCCGGCGGCCGCGCCCGCCGGGAAAGCCGTTGACCGGGGAAACCGGGCCCGTTCCCGGCCCTCCGTGATCCTGCTCACTCCCGGCAGTCGCGAAAGTGCGGGATGACGTGCTCGCCCCACTGACGCAGCGTCTCCATGCAGGCCTCCTGCGGCACCGTGCCCATCTGGACCAGGCACATCACCTCGTCCGCGCCGGCCGCCCGGAGGCGTTCCACATGGGCGATGGCGTCTTCGGCGCTCCCGTAGGCGTGGTCGGCGTTGAAGGTGGCCGTCGCGGTGGGCCGCACCGGGATGTCCTGCTCGTGCAGCCGGGCCACGACCTGCTCTGCGGCCCTGCGCATCTGCGCCGGCTCGTCGGCGCCCGCCACCACCGCCTCGTCCGGGACGCCTGCCCCGCCGTACCAATGGCCGATCGACTGGGCGAAGAAGCGCTGCCCGCGCACACCGATCCGGCGGGCCTCGGCCGGGTCGTCGAGCACGATCGTCGGACAGAGCACCGAGAAGTGGTCGTTGACCGCGCTCGACACGAAGCGCGCCCCGTCCCGCCCGGCGATCGCCCCGTCGTACACGGCCCGCATCCGCGCGATCGACTCCGGCCCGGCGAAGCCCATCACCAGCGCCCCGACGCCCAGCTCGGCGGCCCGTACGAGGGTCTCGGCGCGGCTGCACGCCAGGAAGAGCGGTGGGTGCGGGGTCTGGGCCGGGCGGGGCAGGATCGGGTGCGGGCCGATGTCGAGCAGTTCGCCGTGGTACTCCAACTCCTCCTCCTGCCAGGCCCTGCCGATGATCCGCAGCGCCTCCTCCACCTCGGCGGTGGTCCGGTCCTTGTCCACCCCGCACAGGGAGGTCTCCTGCGCGGTGCCGCCCCGCCCGGCACCCAGGTCGAGCCGCCCGCCGGACAACAGGTCGAGCATGGCGGCGCGCTCGGCGACCCGGACCGGGTGGTTGAAGTTGAAGGGCATGCACACGACGCCGTGCCCGATGCGTATGGTGTCCGTCCGGGCCGCGACCCAGGTGAGGAAGATCTCCGGGGCGGACATGTGCGCGTACCACTTCAACGAGTGGTGCTCGACGGCCCAGATCCGGTCGAATCCCATGCGTTCGGCGCATACGGCCTGCTCGACGCAGTCGCGGATGACCTGGTGTTCCCGTTCCGCGGTCGGGTCGGCCAGCTGAGCTTCGAAGATCACGGAGAATTTCACGATGCCTCCAGAGTTGCGTCCCGTGCCCGGCCTTGCTTCGATTCGGAATATGACTAGTAGTCAGAGGCTGGAGAAGCAAGACCTCCCGCAGGCCCTTCCGCCGACCGCGTGGGCGGTTCTCGGTCTGCTGTCCTTCCCCGGGGAGCGCACGGGCTACGAGCTGAAGAAGTGGGCGGACTCCTCCCTGCGCTTCTTCTACTGGTCGCCGGCCATCAGCCAGATCTACGCCGAGCTGCGCCGCCTGGAGGAACTGGGGTACGCGGCCTCCGTCCGATCCGGCCCCGAGGAGGTACGGACCAAACGGCGCTACGCGATCACCGACGCCGGACGCGCGGCCCTGGCCGGGTGGGCCTCGGACACCGCCGAGGCGGGGCCCCCGATCCTCAAGCACGGACTGCTGCTGCGGATCTGGCTCGGACACCTGGCCGAACCGGCGCTCCTGCGGGCGATGGTGGAGGACCACCTCGAACGGACCCGGGGCGAACTGGCGGCCGTCCGGGAGGCCATGGAGCACGCCGCCGGGGTGGGCGAGTGGGCCTTCCCCACGCTCGCGCTGCGCTGGAGCGAGCGACAGCACCTGGCCGAGCTGGAGCTGGCCGACGCCCTGCTCGCCGACTTGGCCGAGGTCGAGGCGGCCGGCGGGGCCGGCGCCGGCGCCTGAGTCGCGGGTGCCCGCGGTACGTCCGTCAAGCCGATGGGGACGCGCCCACGCCCGGGTGACGCGACGACGGCCCGGCGGGCGGCGGGAACCCGGCGGCGAAAGGCCGGCGCGCTCCTCCGCGCCCCCGCACGGACGGTCTCATCGCACGCCCGGCGCACTAGCATGCGCCTCACCGCGCGCGGCCGGTCGGGACACCGCGACCGTGCGGGGAGCCGCCGTCGACGGAAGCGAGAGAACCTTGACTTTCCTCACCATCGGTCACCGCGGGGTCATGGGTGTCGAACCGGAGAACACGCTGCGGTCGTTCGCCCGCGCCCAGCGATCCGGCATGGACGTCATCGCCCTGGACGTGCGCCTGAGCAAGGACGGCGCCCTCGTCGTGCTCCACGACGAGGAGGTGGACCGCACCACCGACGGGGCGGGTCCCGTCGCCGATCTGACCCTGGCCGAACTGCGCGCGCTGGACGCCGGTCAGGGCGAGCGGGTGCCGGTCCTGGACGAGGTGTCGGACGCGCTGGAGGTACCGCTCCAGGTCCGCGTCCAGGATCCGGCCACCGCCGAGGCGCTCGCCCGGTGGATCCTGCGCTGCGACCTGACCTCCCGGGTCGAGGTCGCCTCGTTCGACGACGAGGTGCTCGCGGAGGTCACCCGGCTGGTGCCGGGCGTGCGCGGCTGCCTCTACGCCGACCGGCACGAGGAGCAGCGCGGGGTCGTCGAGGACCGGGCGGTGGCCGCGCGAGCCGAGACCGTCGCCCTGGACATCCACCGGCTCAACCTGGCGAGCGTGGAGTCGCTCCACGCGGCGGGACTGCGGGTCACCGGTTGGACCGTCAACACCCTGGATCACCTGCGGTTGGCGCGGGCCCTCCAGCTGGACGGCGTGATCACGGACTTCCCGGAGATCCGCAGCACGGGCCGCTTCACCGCCTGACCGCCCGCGGCGGCCACCGCACTAGAGGGACTTGACCAGCAGCTCGAAGGCCAGGTCCGCGCGGCGCGGCTTGCCGAAGCGCTCGTCTCCGTACGGGAAGGGGCTCAGCTCGCCGGTGCGCGCGTAGCCGCGGCGCACGTAGTAGGCGATGAGCTCCTCCCGCACGTTGATCACCGTCATCCGCATCTCCTTGACGCCCCACTGCTCGCGGGCACGCCGCTCCGCCTCGGCCAGGATCTCCTTGCCGAGGCCGCCGCCCTGGAGGCCGGGGCGGACGGCGAACATCCCGAAGTACGCGTGGTCGCCCCGGTGCGCGAGGTGGCAGCAGGCGACGATCTCGCCCGCGCGTTCGACGACGAGGA
Source organism: Streptomyces sp. NPDC102278 (assembly GCF_044766345.1). Lineage (NCBI taxonomy): Bacteria > Bacillati > Actinomycetota > Actinomycetes > Kitasatosporales > Streptomycetaceae > Streptomyces > Streptomyces sp. NPDC102278. The sequence continues at coordinate 693,653 of NZ_JBIWLV010000002.1, forward strand.
GCACGCTGTCGGGGCCGCCGATGACCTGGCGGACGCCGTTCTCGTCGGTGCGCTGTCCGTCGAGGTGGTCCGCCTCGGTCGTCCAGCCGCCGCGGCTGGCGTCCCCCCGGTAGGCCGACTCGACGAGCGCCACCAGTTCCGGCACGTCGGCCTCGACGGCGCTGCGGTAACTCAGTTCGGTGGGGTGGGCGGTCGACATCGACGGCTCCGTTCTTCCTCAGGGCACATGCCGCGCCCGGCACGGTACGCAGAGCCTAACCCGGGTCGGCGTGCGGACCCGTGGACAGGGGCATCACTTCCGGTGACGCCGACGAACCGGGGGGTTCCGCCGTGCACGGATCCGCGATGTTCTCCATCTCCTCCCTCTTCTCCGCCTGGCTGCTCGTGCTGCTCTGCGCCGTGAGCGGCACCTACTGCCTGCTGCGCGCGCGCAGAGCCGGCCACGGGGGTCGGGGCCCGGCGGTGGGCGAGGCCGTGATGGGCATCGGGATGGCCGTGATGGCCGTGCCGGCGGGGACCGGGGCGTGGGGTGCGCGGATCCTGCTGGTCGCGTTCTGCGCCACCGCCGCGCACGCGCTGTGGCTGTTGCGCGACGGCGCCCACCACGCGCACCACCTGGTGGGCTCCCTGGCGATGGCCTACATGGCGTACCAGGGCCTGGCGATGACCGCCGGGCACGGGCACGGCCCGGCCGCCGCGGCCCGGGGGGTGCCGCTGGTGACCGGGGTCCTGCTCGTCTACTTCACGGCGTACGTCCTGCTCGGCGGGGCCCGGCTGATGGCCGGCGGGGGCGGCCGGCCCGTGCTGTCCGCGGCGGGCGGGCACCCCCTCGCGTCGGCCGTCGCGGGGACCGGCGAACTGACCCGGGCCTGCCGACTCGCCATGGGCATCGGCATGTTGGCGATGTTGCCGGTCATGTGAGGCGGGCGGGCCGCGCCAGACGTGTCCTGCGTCACCAATGCGCCGAGGCGATACCCGGGGGTGGTCCCGCGCTCATAGGCTGGCGACCATGATGGTCCCCGCCGCCCTTCTGCTGCTCGGCGCACTGACCGCTGTGCTCGCTCCCCGCCTGCTGGCCCGGGCCCGGTGGCCCGACCGTGAGCCGATCGTCGCGCTGTGGGTGTGGCAGTGCGTGGTGGGCGCGGTGCTCCTGTGCCTGGCGCTGTCGATGGTGTTGAGCGCGGCGGCCGCCTGGCCGGCGGTCCGGGGCCGGCTCTTCGCGTCCGCCCCGCACGGCGTGGCCGACGCCTACGCGCCGGGTACGACGGGCGGCCCCTGGGCCATCGGCACCGCGCTGGCCCTCGCGGGCGGCGGACTGTGGACGGGCGCGATGCTGACGCGCGAGGTGCTGCGGGCGCGGGCCCGGCGGCGCGTGGGAGCGGCCGCGCTGCGGGACAGGGCCCCGCTGCTGCCCGGCGAGGACCCCGCGGCGGCGCGGCTCGTCGTCCTGGAGGGGCCCCGCCCCGAGGCGTGGTGGCAGCCGGGGGCGGTACCGCGCCTGGTGGTCAGCACCGCGGCGCTGGGTCGACTCAAGGGCAGCCAGTTGGACGCGGTACTGGCGCACGAACAGGGCCACGTCGCGGCCCGGCACGACTGGTTGCTGCACTGCTCGCGGGCGCTCGCGCAGGGCTTCCCGCAGATCCCGGTGTTCGCGGCGTTCGAGGCCGAGATGCACCGGCTGGTGGAACTGGCCGCCGACGACGTGGCCTCGCGGCGCTTCGGGCGGCTCACGATCGCGCTCGCCCTCGTGGGACTCAACGAGGACCGCGGAGTCTTCGGCCCCTGCCCGACCCCGCAGGCCCACGTACCGCAGCGGGTGCGGCGCCTGCTGTCGGCCGCGCCCCGCCTGTCGCCGGTGCGCCGGTTGCGTCTGACGGCGCTCGCCACGCTGGCGCCGGCGGTGCCGCTGCTGGTGGCGTTCGTACCGGGGCTCAGCGCGCTGACGTAGGGCCGGGCCGCGCGCGGTGCGAGGATCACCCGTATGCGGAATGACCTCGTACGGATTGCCGGGACCTCCTGCACGCTGCTCGCCGCCGTTTTGACGGCGCTGGTGGTGAGACGGTGGGAACCGCTGATCTCCTACGACGAGGGGGTCGCCCGGGAACTGCACGCGCACGCCGTGACGCACCCCGGGGTCACCCACCTGACGCGGATCCTCTCCGACTGGGTCTGGGACCCCTGGACCATGCGCGCCTTGGCCGTGGCGGCCTGCCTCCTGCTGTGGTGGCGGGGCGATCGCAACCGCGCGCTGCGGGTCGCGGTCGCCGCCCTCGTCGCCTCGGCGGTGCAGCAGGGGTTGAAGGCGCTGGTGGGTCGGGAGCGACCGGAGTGGCCGGACCCGGTGGACTCGGCGCACTTCGCCGCGTATCCCTCCGGGCACGCGATGACGGCGACCGTCGTGTGCGGGACGCTGCTCTGGCTGTTGCCCGAGAAGTTCCCGCGGGCGATGGCGGCCGCCGCGTGGACCCTCGCCCTCGTCTCGGTGCTCGGGGTCGGCCTCACCCGGCTCTACCTCGGCGTCCACTGGTTCTCGGACGTGCTCGCCGGCTGGCTGCTGGGCGTGGCCCTGATCGCGCTCGTGACGCTGTGGCGGCCACGCTCCGGGCAACCCCCCGCGTCGCCCGCTTCGCCCGGAGAGCTGTGATCATGGACGTACCCTCGCGCGGCGCCTGGTCCCGCGCCGGAATCAGTCGTGACGGCGGACCGCTGCGGGAGACCGACACCGTCGTGTGGCTCCAGAGCGGTCGGTTCTACGCGGACAGTCGCGGTTTCGCCGGCACCACCTCGTACGACGGCGGGCAGGTCACCTTCCACCACGAGGTTGGCGTCCCGGGCCACGACGTGGGGACCCTGCGCCGGGAGGGGGCCGGCCTGGTGGAGACCGGCACCAACCTCGACGGCAGCACGTTCCTGGAGGTCTGGATCCCCCTGGGCGGCGGGTCGGGCGAGGGTGCGGGCGAGGCCAGTGAGGCGCGTGTGGACGGGTCGTGGTGCGCGGGCGGCACCCGGACGGTCCGGGTGGGTCCGCACGTCGCGCACGTGGACGGGGCCGGGGTCGGCGCGTACTTCCTGTTGCCCCGCGCCTGACCGGCCCGGCGCCCGTCCGGGCGGATCCGGCCCGCGTGCGCGCCGGCCGGCCTCCCCCGCGTCGAACGCGTCGGTCCGGCGTACGTTGGAACGTGAGGCAGGGTGCGGGCGGCAGGAAGGCCGGAGCCGATGGCAAGAGCAACCCATTCCCCCGTCGCCGGCAAGGTGTCCGGCATCCTGAACAGTCCCTTCGTCGGCATTTCCCCCTGGATCGCGTTCTCGCTGCTGGTGGGGCCGGGGCGGTTCGAGTGGGCGGTGGCGCTGGCCCTGGTCATCTCCCTGACGCTCGTCATCGGGGGCCGGCTGGTCAACCGCGGCTCCTCGTGGAAGCTCCTGGAACTGTCCGACCTGGTGTTCTTCGGGGTCCTGAGCATCGTGGGCCTCACGGCGAGCCAGGGGACCCTACGGTGGCTGGAAACGTACGCAGGCGAGGTCTCCAACATCGCCCTGGTGGTCATCGCGTTCGGCTCCATGGCCGTGCGGATGCCCTTCACGCTCCAGTACGCCCGTGAGCGCGTGGACCCCTCGCTCTGGAAGACGCCCGCCTTCCTGCGGACGAACTACGCGATCACCGGGGTCTGGGGTCTCGCCTTCCTGGTGGCCGCCATCGCCGGCGCCTTCGGCGACCTGGTCCTGCACAACCCGAACAACATCTGGACGGGCTGGATCATCCAGATCCTGGCCATCGTGGCGGCCCTGCGCTTCACCGACTGGTACCCCGACGTGGCGCGCGCACGGGCCCGCGGCCTGCCCGCACCGCCGGTCTCCAAGCTGCTGCTCCCGCTGGCCGGGCTGCTGATCCCGGTGGGGATCGCGGTGCTGGTCTTCGACGACACGTGGTGGCTCGGCGTGGCTCTGATCGTCGTCGGCGGTGGGGCCACCCGGCTGTTGCGGCGCCAGGAGGGGCCCGCCGTCGACGATCGCCAGGTACCCGACTGAATCGTTTCACCACACCGCCGGACCCAGTCTGCTCTGGGCGATCCCCCGCGTCGCCCAGAGCAGACGATCTCGTGCGCTGAGTATATTGGCTCGCAGCCAGTCAACGCAGGAGTAAGCATGTCCCCGCGCAGCGCATCGGTCAATGAAGAATTGCGCAGACGTTCCCGGGAGCGGCTGCTGCAAGCCACCGTCGAACTCGTCGCCGAGCGCGGCTACGAGGCCACGACCCTCGGGGACATCGCGGACCGCGCGGGCGCGGCCCGCGGCCTGGTCTCGTACTACTTCCCCGGCAAACGGCAGTTGCTCCAGTCCGCCGTGCACCGCCTGATGCACCTGACCCTGGAGGCGGCCCTGGAACGGGACCCTCCGACGCAGGACGGCCGCGAGCGGCTGGCCCGGGCGATCGACGCGATCCTGGGCCTGGCCCGGGACCGGCCGCGGCTGATGCGGACCCACATGGCGGGCATCCTCCAGGCGGAGGGTTTCGTCCAGTGCGTCGAGCAACAACGGCTCGCGGAGTTGCTGAGGGACACGGTCACCCGCTACGGGTCCGCGGACGTGGACACCGACTATCCGCTGCTGCGGGCCCTGCTGATGGGCGCGGTGGTGGCGGTGCTGTTGCCGGGAGCCCCGATGCCGGGGACCCGGCTTCGGGCCGAGCTGTTCCAGCGGTACGCGTTGGACTGGGAGATGGGCGATCCGCCGGACGGCGGGCCGCCCGGCGGATCGTTCCCCTCGGCACGGTGAGTGCCCCGGCGTCGAGCGGGGTCAGTGGTACTCGGGTTGGGTCTGGACGTTGAGGCCGTCCATCCGCACCCGCTTGGCGCTCTCGGTGCGCCAGTCGTCGATCCGCAGCACGTCGAGGCCCTTGACGATGTCGTTCGAGTAGATGTGTCCGTTGTAGTAGTACGCCGACCAGGAACCGCCGAGGCCGAGCGCGTCGGTGGTCAGGGGGCCGCGCTCGAAGTAGGCGATCTCCCTGGGCCGGGTGGAGTCGGTGAAGTCCCACACCGAGATCCCGCCCTGGTACCAGGCCTGCACCATGACGTCGCGACCGCCGCCGACCGGGATCAGCGAGCCGTTGTGGGCGACGCAGTTCTCGGTGTCGGCCTGGAGGCGCGGGATCTTGAAGTAGCTCTTGAAGACCAGCTTGCGCTGGTCCCCGCGCCCGGTGATGTCGTAGATCCCGTCCGCACCCCGGTCGGGGCCGGTGGTCGCGTTGCAGGTGGCGCCGCTGCCGCCGCCCAACTCGTCGGTGAACACGACCTTGTTCGCGCGTTCGTTGAAGGTCGCGGAGTGCCAGAACGCGAAGTTCACGTTGTCCTGCACCCGGTCGATGACCCGCGGCTGCTCGGGCTTGCTGATGTCGAAGAGGATGCCGTCGCCCATGCAGGCGCCGGCGGCGAGGTCCTTCGAGGGGAGCACGGTGATGTCGTGGCAGCCGGTGGTCTTGGAGACACCGGGGTTGGCGGGCGCTCCCGGGTTGCCGCCGTCCGGGAAGAGGACCGGGAAGGCGACGACCGAGGCCTTCGTCGGGGCCTTCTTCGGGACCTTGACGACGGAGATCCCGTCGTGCGGCGGCTTGCAGTCGGGGAAGGCCTCGCTCGGCGAGTACGAGGAGACGTACAGGTAGATGTCGCGGCCGCCCGGCACGAGGGTGTGGGTGTGCGAACCGCAGGCGGTCTCCACCGACTTGATGTACTTGGGGTTCTTCTTGTCCTTGATGTCGAAGATCTTGATGCCCTCCCACGAGGACTTCTCCGTCGCGGGTTGCGAGACGCTGTTGCAGGAGTCGTCGCTGCGCGAGGAGTCGGTGGAGAGGAACAGCAGGTCGCCGGAGACCGAGATGTCGTTCTGCCCGCCGGGGCACAGGACCGTGGTGACGGTCTTGGGTGCCTTGGGGTTGCCGATGTCGTAGATGGTGAAGCCGTCGTAGCTGCCCGCGTAGGCGTACTTCCCCTGGAAGGCCAGGTCCGAGTTGATGCCCTCGGGGTTGGCGCTGGGGATGTTCGCGAGGGGTTTGATGTTCCGGCTGTGCACGATCTCGTCCTGACCGGGGATCTCCCCGGGGGCGAGTTCGCGGCCTTGGGCGGGTGCGGCGTTCCGCGCGGATCCGACGCCGGGTAAGGCGTCGCCCGGGTCGGGGCTGGCGGCCGCCGGGGCGGCGGTGGCCAGGAGCGTGGAAAGGAGCCCGGCGGCCGCGATGGCCACTCCCAGACTCCTGCGTGGCGCTCTGACGGTGTGCGAGGTCACTGTGCCTCCCGTGGGGGCCCGTGCGTTCCGCCCTTCCTGGGAACGGAACCTGGACCCCGGCAGTATCGTCCTTTCCATGGACATGGCAAAAGCCTTACTCGGCCGAATCCTGCGAGCGGCTCTGGCCGCCGGGCTCCTGTTCACCCTCGCCGGCTGCCGGGGGGACGGGGCGGCGGACGACGCCCGTGACGACGCGCCGGTGGTCGTGGCCCCCGGCAGACCGGGCGAGAAGGCGCGGACCATCTCGCCGGAGCAGGCCGCGAGGGAACGCCCGGACGACAGCCCCAACGCCGCCGACCAGACGTACGTGCGCCACATGATCGAGCACCACGGGCAGGCCCTGACGATGAGCGCGCTCGCCCCGACCCGGGCCTCGGCCGAGGGGGTCAAACGGGTCGCGGAACGGATAGCCGCCGCACAGCGACCCGAGATCGGGGCCATGGAGAAGTGGCGGGCCCGGCACCCGGAGCCCACCGCCGGCGCCGGAACCCACGATCACGCGGCGATGCCGGGCATGGCCACGCGGGGACAACTCGCGGATCTCGCCGCGGCGCGGGGCGCGGACTTCGACCGGCTCTTCCTCACGTTGATGATCGCCCACCACGAGGGCGCCGTGAAGATGGCGGGCGAGGCGCTGGCCGGGGGCAACAACGTCGCGGTCGAGGAGATGGCGACCGAGGTGGTGGCCACCCAGAGCGCCGAGATCCACCGGATGCGCGCCATGGGCTGACGGCCGCGGGGCCCGGTGTCATGCTGGGACCACCTGCGGGAGGAGCTCCGCCGTGCTTCGTGTCGCCGTCGTCGGTTCGGGCCCGAGCGGGGTCTACGCCGCACAGACCCTGGTGCAGCAGCGTGAGGTGCCGGGCGTACGGGTCGACGTGCTGGACCGGCTGCCGGCGCCCTACGGGCTCGTGCGGTACGGCGTGGCCCCCGACCACGAGAAGATCAAGTCGCTGACCGGAAGCCTGCGGGCGGTGCTGGAGGACGAGCGGATCCGCTTCCTGGGCAACGTGGAGGTGGGCGGCCCGGCCCTGACCACCGAACGGCTGCTGGAGCTGTACCACGCGGTCGTGTACTGCGTCGGCGCCGCCCGGGACCGGCTGCTGGGGATCCCCGGCGAGGAACTGGCCGGGGTGCACTCCGCGACGGCCTTCGTGTCCTGGTACAGCGGGCATCCGGACGCCGCGGCCTTCGAGCTGGGCGGGGTGCGCTCGGCGGTGGTGATCGGCGCGGGCAACGTCGCGGTGGACGTGACCCGCATCCTGGCCCGGGGCGCGCCCGCGCTGACGGCGACCGACATGCCGCATCCGGCCCTGGGCGTCCTGGCGGGCAGCGGCCTGCGGGCGGTGTCGATGGTGGCCCGGCGCGGGCCCTCCCAAGGCCGGTTCACCACGAAGGAACTGCGCGAACTGGGCACCCTGCCGGGGGTCGCCGTGCGGGTGGATCCCGCCGAACTCGCCCTGGATCCGGCCTACCTCGACCCGGACGCGGCGGCCGCGCTGCCCGCTGCGGCCCGGCGGAACGTGGAGGTGCTGCGCGGCTGGGCCGAGGCGGACGGCGGGGCGGCCGAGGAGACGCAACGGAGCATCACCCTGCGCTTCCACCTGCGGCCGGCGATGGTGCTGGGCGGTCCGGGCGGGCGGGTCGCCGGCGTGCGGTTCGAGCGGACCACCCCGGACGGCGCGGGCGGGGTGAGCGGAACGGGCGTGTACGAGGACATCCCGGCGGAGCTGGTCCTGCGGTCGGTGGGGTACCGGGGCGTGCCCCTGCCCGGCCTGCCGTTCGACGCGGCGCGGGGCACGATCCCGCACGCGGCGGGTCGGGTGCTGCGCGCGGGCCGCGCCTCGGTCGGGGAGTACGTGGCGGGCTGGATCAAGCGCGGTCCGACCGGGGTGATCGGCACCAACCGGCCGTGCGCCAAGGAGACGGCCTCCTCCTTGCTCCAGGACGCGGGGGCGCTGGCCCGGCGCGAGCTTCCGGGCGACCCGCTGGACGCCCTGCGGGCGGCGGGCCTGCGGCCCGTGGAGTGGCCGGGCTGGCTGGCCATCGAGGTCGCGGAGGCCGACCTGGGCCGCTCGCTGGGACGCCGCTCGGTCAAGATCCCGGACTGGCCGGGTCTGCTGGGCGCGGCGGGATCCCCCTCGTCCCCTACGCCGTGACGGGAGGCGCCGCCGGCGCGGCGAGGCGGGCCTCCTGCGCGGTCGCCGCCCGCAGGATCCGCTCCAGCAGGCCGGGGAAGAGGGCCTCCAGGTCGGCGGCGCGCAGGCCGTTGAGCTTGGTGGTGCCCGCGTAGGTCTGACGTACGACGCCGCTCTCGCGCAGCACCCGGAAGTGGTGCGTGGTCGTCGATTTGGTGATCGGCAACGCGAAGTGCGAACAGGCCAGTTCGCTGTCCGAGGAGGCCAGGTCCCGGACGATGGACAGGCGCAGCGGGTCGGAGAGCGCGTGCAGCACGCCCTCCAGGCGGATCTCGGCGCGGTCGGGGTGGGCGAGTGCGCGGGTGGTCTCACGTTCCGCCATGTCCTGCTCCACTCGCTCGGGGTGACTCGTGCCGTCATGGCTCGCGCCGTCATTGTACGAGGGATGCCGTACGAGACGGCCCGCGCGGAGGGCCGTCTCCCGGCGGGGCCGTCTCCCGGGGGGATCGGCCCGGCGTGGGGGCCTGGGCCGACCCGGTTCACCAGGCCCGGTGGTACGGGGAGGGCGTGCGCGGCTCCCCGCCCAGCTCGGCCGCCGCGCGGCGGGCCCAGTACGGGTCGCGCAGCAGTTCCCGGCCGAGCAGGATGGCGTCGGCCTCCCCGTTGGCCAGGATCTTCTCGGCCTGGGCCGGCTCGGTGATCAGGCCGACGGCGGCGACGGGGAGCGCGGTCTCGGCCTTGACCCGGGCCGCGAAGGGCACCTGGAAGCCGGGGGCCGCCGGAATCTTGGCGTCCGGGGCGAGTCCGCCGGTGGAGACGTCGAGGAAGTCCACTCCGTGCTCCCGCAGCAGCGCGGCCAGTCGGACGGTGTCCTCGCCGGTCCAGCCGTCCTCCTCCAGCCAGTCGGTGGCGGAGATCCGGAAGAACACCGGAAGCTCCTCGGGCCACACGGCCCGTACGGCGTCCACGACCTCGAGGGCGAAGCGGGTGCGGTTCTCGAAGGAGCCGCCGTACTCGTCGGTGCGACGGTTGCTGCGCGGGGAGAGGAACTGCCCGATGAGGTAGCCGTGCGCGCCGTGGATCTCGACGATCTCGAAGCCGGCGTCCAGGGAGCGGCGGGCCGCGTCCGCGAACTGCGCGGTGATCTCCCGGATCTGGTCGACCGTCAGCTCGTGCGGGATCGGGTCGCCCTCGTGGAAGGGCAGCGCGCTCGGGGCGGAGGGCAGCCAGCCGTGCTGCTCGGGGCCGACCGACCGGCCGCCCATCCAGGGGCGCTCGGTGGACGACTTCCGGCCGGCGTGGGCGATCTGGATGCCGGGGACGGTGCCCTGCGACTTCAGGAAGGCGGTGATCGGGCGCAGCGCCTCGACCTGGGTGTCGTTCCAGATGCCGAGGTCGTACGGGGAGATGCGGCCCTCCGGCGAGATCGCGGTGGCCTCCTGGATGATCAGGCCGGTGCCGCCGACGGCGCGGGCGGCGTAGTGCGCGAAGTGCCACGGGCCGGCCGCACCCGCCCCGGGGCCGGTGGCCTCGGCGCTGTACTGGCACATCGGAGCCATCCACACGCGGTTCGGGATGGTCACCGAGCGGATCGTGCGGGGCTGGAAAAGGGCGGCAAACGCAGCGGGGGCAGCACTCATCGGGCTCTCCGGGTGTCAGCGGACGCGCGCCGGGCTCGGCGGCTAAGTACGAGGTTCACCGTACTACGATTTCTCCCGTACTACGAGACTTCTCGTACAACGGGGTCACGGAGCCCCAGGACCCGACCCGGGAACCTCGCGGTACGTCCTGCGAGCCGTTGTCGGCGCTCGGGTGCAGACTGGCCGAACGCTGTCGTGAGGGACAAAGAAGTCCGGAGGTGTCGGCCATGTCCGACGTTCTGCTGCTCGCGGGTACCCGCAAAGGGCTCTTCATCGGCCGACGGACGGACGACGGGCCCTGGCGGTTCGACGGGCCGCACTTCAACGCCCAGGCCGTGTCCGCGGTCGCGATCGACACCCGGGGCCCGGCGCCCCGTCTGCTGGTCGGCGGGGACAGCGCGCACTGGGGCCCGTCCGTCTTCAGCTCGGACGACCTGGGGGTGACCTGGCGGGAGCCCGCCGCGGCCGCCGTGCGGTTCCCCCGGGACACGGGCGCCTCGCTGGAACGCGTCTGGCAGTTGCACCCCGCGGGACCGGAGGCCCCCGACGTGGTCTACGCGGGCACCGAACCGGCCGCCCTGTTCCGCTCGACCGACCGGGGCGAGTCCTTCGAGCTGGTCCGACCGCTGTGGGAGCACCCCAGCCGCGGGAGTTGGGTGCCGGGTGGCGGCGGCGAGGGCCTGCACACCGTGATCACGCACCCCGGCGACCCGGACGCCGTGACCGTGGCGGTCTCCACCGCCGGGGTGTTCCGGACCAGGGACGGCGGGGCGAGCTGGGCGCCGTCGAACCACGGGGTCTCCGCGGTGTTCCTGCCGGACCCGAACCCGGAGTTCGGCCAGTGCGTCCACAAGATCGCCCAGGACGCCGGGAACACCGACCGGCTGTACCTCCAGAACCACTGGGGGGTCTACCGCAGCGACGACGCGGGCACGGACTGGACCGACATCGGCGCCGGACTGCCCTCCGACTTCGGTTTCGCGGTGGCCGCCCACCCGCACCGGCCGGACACCGCGTACGTCTTCCCCCTCAACGCCGACTCCGACCGCGTCCCGGCCGAACACCGCTGCCGGGTGTTCCGCACCCGGGACGCCGGGGCCCGCTGGGAGCCCCTGACACGGGGGTTGCCGGACGGGGACCACTACGGGACCGTCCTGCGGGACGCGCTCTGCACCGACGACGGGGACCCGGCGGGGATCTACTTCGGCAACCGCAACGGGGAGTTGTACGGGAGCCACGACGACGGGGACAGTTGGCGGCTCCTGGCCGAGCACCTGCCGGACGTGCTCTGCGTACGGGCCGCCGTCCTGCCGTGACGGATTGAGCCAGTAGAGTGATCGACCGTGGCAGCACGACCGTTGAACGAGATCGTCGAGCCGGGCTGGGCCCGGGCTCTTGAGCCGGTGGCCGCGCAGATCGCCGTGATGGGCGACTTCCTGCGCGGCGAGATCGCGGCGGGAAGGACGTACGTCCCCTCGGGGGCGAACGTCCTGCGCGCGTTCCAGCAGCCCTTCGACGAGGTGAAGGTGCTCATCGTCGGACAGGACCCGTACCCCACCCCGGGGCACGCGATGGGCCTGTCCTTCTCGGTGGCGCGCCGAGGTGAGTCCGTGGCCGCCGAGCCTGGACAACATCTTCCGCGAGATGCACGCGGACATCGGGACCGGCCGGCCGCTCAACGGCGATCTGACCCCGTGGACGCGTCAGGGCGTGCTGCTGTTGAACCGCTCGCTCACCACCGCCCCGCGCAAGACCGGCGGTCACCGCGGCAAGGGCTGGGAGGCCGTCACCGAGCAGGCCATCCGCGCGCTCGCGGCGCGCGGCAAGCCGCTGGTGTCCGTGCTGTGGGGGCGTGACGCACGCAACCTTCGGCCGCTGCTGGGGGACTTGCCGGCCGTGGAGTCGGTGCACCCCTCCCCCATGTCCGCGGCCAACGGTTTCTTCGGTTCCAGGCCGTTCAGCAGGACGAACGAACTGCTGGTGGGGATGGGGGCGCAGCCGGTTGACTGGCGCCTGCCGAACGCCAGTTGATCCGTGCAGTTGAAACTTATACGACATTCAACGGATAAATACGGACAGAAGCCGCCGGAAGAGGCCCTGCCCGAACATCCTCTTCCGATAAGCCAGTAGCATGCGGCGCCATGAGCTCCCCCACTGGGCCCGACAATGGCCTGCCCGTACGAATGCCGCGACCCCGCCCTGCCGGACGGCACCGCCGACCCGAGCCCGCGGTGGCGCCCGAGGGCGCGCCCGCGCTGGTGCTCGCCGTGCCCGGTGCCCCCTCCGCCGCCTCGCGCGGACTCGCCGAAGAGATCATCAGCATCGGCCGTTCCGAGCTGCCGGGCCTCGACGGCCGGGTCGGATACCTCGACGGCGATGACGCCGAGGGTTCCGAGTTCCCGTCGCTCTCCGGCGTACTGACCGCCGTCGCACACGAACGTGCCGCGCGCGCGGAGTTCTCCCGCGCCGCCGGGCACGAGGTGCCCCCGGCCACCGGCCCGGACGCCGTGGTCGTGCCCTTGCTGGCCGGCCCCGACGGCGACCTGCTGCGCCGCGTCCGCCAGGCGCTGATGGACTCCTCGGCCGCCGCCGAACTGGCCGACGTGCTCGGCCCGCACCCGCTGCTCGCCGAGGGCCTGCACGTGCGGCTCTCCGAGGCCGGACTGGCCCGCGCCGACCGGGCCCGCCTGTTCACCGTGACCACCGCCGCGGACGGCATCATCCTGGCGACCACCGGTGGCGAGGAGGCCGTCCGGGCCGCCGGGATCACCGGCATGCTGCTGGCCGCCCGCCTCGCGGTGCCGGTCAAAGCCGCCGCCCTGGACCAGGAGGGCTCGGTGGCGTCCATCGCCGAGCAGCTGCGCGCCGAGGGCTCGACCCAGCTGGCACTGGCCCCGTACCTGATCGGCCCGGAGGCCGCCGAGGGGCTGCTGGACACGGCCTGCAAGGAGGCCGACTGCGCCACCGCCGAGGTGCTCGGGTCCTACCCGGCGCTCGGCAAGCTGGCCGTCGCGCAGTACAGCGCGGCGCTGGGGATCACCCTGGGCGCCGCGGCGCACTGACCCGCCCGCTCGACACCCGTACGCGAGGGCCCGCGCTCCACGACCTGGAGCGCGGGCCCTCGTGCGTGCGGAGCGGGGTCCCGCCGGCGCGGCGGGTCAGCCGAAGACCACGCACGTGGCGGCGGGCGCGGGGAGCGATCCGGCCCGGCGCGGCCGGCCGGTCAGCGGGTCCACGTCGAACCAGGTGACGTCCCCGGACCGCTCGTTCGCCGCGTACAGCCGGCGGCCCGAGGGGTCGAGGGCGAGATCGCGCGGCCAGTGCCCGCCGCAGGAGACGATGGCGGTGAGCTGGGGTTTCTCGGCTCCGCCGGCGAGCGAGAAGGTGACGAGGGTGTCGGCGCCGCGCACGGCGGCCCAGAGGAAACGCCCGTCGGGCGAGGCGACCACGGCCGAGGGGTAGTCCCGTACGGGCCCTGAGGGCCCGCCGGGGGCGATCGGAACCTCCGCGACCGGTTCCAGTCGTCCGGTGGCCGCCGTCCAGCGGCAGACGGTCAGCTGGGCCTCCAGTTCGTGCAGGACGTAGACCACCTCGCCGTCGGGGTGGAAGACGAGGTGGCGCGGTCCCGTCCCGGCCCGCAGCGCGGCCTCGGCGTGCAGTCGCGGCTCGCCGCCGGCCGGGTCGAGGGCGTACACCCGTACCGAGTCGGTGCCCAGGTCCACGGCGAGCAGGTGGCGGCCGGTGGGGTCGGGCAGCACCTGGTGGGCGTGCGGGGAGGCCTGCCGGTCGGAGTCGAGCCCGGAGCCGCGATGGGCGTGGACGGCGGCGGGTCCCCCGATGCGGCCGTCGGCGGCGAGCGGGAGGCTGCTGACGCTGCCGGAGGTGTAGTTGGCGGTGAACAGCCGCCGGCCGGCGACGCTGAGGTGGGTGGGGCCGGCCCCGCCCACCCGGACGGGGCCGCCGAGCGGGGTGAGCCCCTCGGCCGTGGCACGGAAGGCGCCGACCCCGCCCTGCTCGGTCTCGCTGACCGCGTAGAGCGCCCCGGTGTCCCGCGCGAGGGCGAGGTACGAGGGGTCCGCGAGGGCGGCGGTGGCGGAGAGCGGGATCAGCGCCCCGGTGGCCGGATCCACGGCCGCGGTGGTGACACCGCGGCCGCCCCCCGAGGTGAACGAGCCGATGTAGGCCCGGTGTCCGTCCGCTCGGTCCGTGCTGTGCGCGTCGTCCACAGGTACCTCAATTCCGCCGTTCCGGATCCGTTCGGAGCCGACGGTAACAGAAGGTCTAGACCAAATCCCGTCCTTGGGCCCTTTCTTGCGCGCCGGGGTGGTGCACGTAGGCCGTCGCGCTCGCCCGGTTCTCGTACGTCCGGTGGAACACCGGGGTCGCGGAACCCGAGATCGGCGGCACGATCCAGGACCAGTCCGCCCCGACCGCACGCCCCTTGCGCTCCTCCCGCTCCAGGTGGGACAGGAAGCGCCGGGACTCGGTGTGGTGGTCGGCGATGGTCACCCCGGCCCGGTCGAAGGAGTCCAGCACGGCCCGGTTCAGCTCGACCAGGGCGCGGTCCTTCCAGAGGGAACGGTCGGTGGAGCGGTCGAGGCCCAGCCGGCGGGCGACCGCGGGGAGCAGGTTGTAGCGGTCGGTGTCGGCCAGGTTCCGGGCCCCTATCTCGGTGCCCATGTACCAGCCGTTGAAGGGCGCCGCCGGGTAGTGGATGCCGCCGACCTCCAGACACATGTTGGAGATCGCCGGGACCGCGTGCCAGCGAAGCCCCCAGTCCGCCCAGTCGTCGGCGGTGTCGGGGTGTCGGATCGGGACCTCCAGCACGGCGTCCGCGGGCGTCTCGAACCAGCGCGGCTTGTCGTCCACGCCCTGCACCACGAGCGGGAGGAGGTCGAAGGGGGTGCCGGGCCCGCCGGGCCAACCCAGGCCCGACAGGGCGCTCGTGAGCGGGGCGTTGCGGGCGTCGCCGACGGTGATGGAGGGGTGGTCGCCGTACCCGGCGTAGCGGACCAGTTGCTCGCTCCAGATCAGCGGGCCCGGGCGGTCCGGGGCGTCCGGGGCGAAGACGGTGATGGTGGGCCGGACCCGGCCGCCGTTGGTGGCCTCGCGCAGGTGGGCGAAGCACTCCTCGGCCACGTCGTCGGCCTCGACCAGTTCGCGGCGGTCGCGGACCCGCAGCGAGTTCCAGTAGAGCCTGCCTATGCAGCGGTTGCTGTTGCGCCAGGCGACGCGGGCGCCGTGCACCAACTCCTCCGGGGTGTGGCGGTAGGTTCCGGTCCCCGCGAGTTCGGCCCGTACGGCGGCGAGACGGACACGCGGATCACCGGCTTCCGGATCCTCGCGGTGGAAGAGTCGGATGAACTCCTCGGCTGCTTCCCACACCTGAGCGGTGTCGGAGCGCTGGTGAAGGATTTCCATTGCGGGCCGTTACCCCCCGTTCGACCGGTTCCACCCGGTACGTGCCGGATGAACGTGCATGCAACGCCAACCCGTTGTACATGCCGCAGGTCAGCGGCAGGCAACCCCCGCAGGGGGAACACTCGTCCGAGTGGTCTTCGGGGGACAAGCCGCGAGGAACTCCGCGCGCCAAGTAACATCCGCCGCGATCCGCCGGGTTGTACGGGACCGGCGGCAGGGTCACGGCTCGATGAGGCCGACTCGGATGGCGTAGCGGGTGAGTTCGAGGCGGTCGCGCAGGCCCAGCTTCTGGAGGAGGTTGGCCCGGTGGCGCTCCACGGTCTTGGCGCTGATGACGAGCAGGTCCCCGATCTCCTTCGAGGTGTGGCCCTCCGCGACGAGCTTGAGGATCTCCTCCTCGCGCTCGGTGATGGGACGGGCGGGGAGGGGGTCGCCCTGGCGGGCGCGGTCGAGGTAGCTGCGGATGAGGGCGGTCTCGGCGCCGGGGTAGATGAACGGTTCGTCGCGCAGGACGGCCCGGCAGGCTTCCACGAGGTCGCGGTCCGCGACGGACTTCAGGACGTACCCGCCCGCGCCGGCCCGCAGCGCTTCGAAGAAGTACTGCTCGTTGTCGTACATGGTGAGCATCAGGATCCGCAGCCCCGGCCGGAGGCGGGCCAGCTCCCGGGCGGCCTGGAGGCCCGTCTGTCGGGGCATGGCGATGTCGAGGACGGCCAGGTCCACGTCGGTGGTGCGGGCCAGGGCGACGGCCTCGGCGCCGTCGGCCGCCTCGGCCACGACGGTGAGATCGGGTTCGGCGTCCAGGATGAGCCGTACACCGCCCCGCACGAGGGCGTGGTCGTCGGCCAGCAGGATCCGGGCCGGTGCGCTCATCGGACGTTCTCCCCGGTGTCGGTGACGGTCAGGCGTACGTCGGTGCCGCCGCTCGCTCCGGGCGCGACGGACAGTTCGGCGCCGATCAGCAGGGCGCGTTCGCGCATGCCCTGGATGCCGGCGCCCTCCGGCGCGGCCCCGACGCCCCGGCCGTCGTCCTGGACCAGCAGCACCACGCCGCCGCCCGGTCGCGGGCCCAGGTGGAGTGCGACGCGGGTGGCGCCCGCGTGCCGGGCGGCGTTCGTCAGGCCCTCCTGGGCGACCCGGTACAGGACCAGTTCGGTGGCGGGCGACAGCGCGGATGGCCCGGGGGCGATGTGCGCGCTCACGCCGAGGCGCGGCGTGGTGAACTCGGCGACCAGGGACCGGAGCGCGCTGTGCAGACCCAGTTCCTCCAGGACGCCCGGACGCAGGCGTCGGGCGATGCGCCTGATCTCGTCGAGGCCGGCGCGGGTGGTCTCCTGGGCCTGACGCAGGTCGGCGCGCACGGGTTCGGGGACCCGGTCGGCGGCGTGTTTGAGCTGGAGGAGCACGGCGGTGAGGGTCTGGCCGACCTCGTCGTGGAGCTCCCGCGCGATGCGGTGGCGCTCAGCCTCCAACGCCGACAGGACGCGGCCGCTGCTGGTGGCCCGCTCGGTCTCCAGCCGGTCCAGCATGCTGTTGAAGGTCCCGGTCAGCTCGGCGATCTCGCCCCGGCCGGTGACCCGGGGGCGCCGGCCGGGACGCAGCAGGTCCGCCGTGGCCATGGCCCGGGTGAGGCGTTGCAGCGGGGCGAGACCGATCCGCAGGAGGACGGCGTTGGCCACGAGCATGGCGGCCAGTCCGCAGACCAGGACGAGGGCCTCGCCGAAGAGGACCGGGGTGGAGACGGTGACCGGGCCGAAGAGCAGCAGCACGGCGACGACGAGCACGGCGGCGTTCAACAGGAAGATCCGCCAGTACAGCGACATGGGTGCTCGCCTCTCTCGTCGGACGTCCGTCCCACTGTCGTCGGATCCACTCCCCCGCCCCACCCTCACCGCTGCGGGCCCGTCTGTCCATCCGTGCCGACACCCATTTCACGCGCCTTCGGAAAGTGGCAGCATGGGCCCGCGCCGAGGCCCTTGACCTGCCCGAACACGCCTTCGGCGCCGTACGGCAACCACGGATCGAGGGGGGACGGGCTGTGCCTGCTCCACGGATGAGTACGACACCACTGCCCGGCATCGGCGTCCAGTACGACCTCACCACGCGCGAACACCGCCACCTGTCGGTGATCGCGCACCGGGACGGCACCCGCACGGTGAACGTCTACCGGGCCGACGACCCCGACGCCTGCGCCCAGTCGCTGCACCTGACCGGGTCGGAGACGGCGTCGCTGATCGACGCGCTCATGCCGGCCCATCACAGCCCGAACGTCCTGCACACCACCGATCTGGGGCTGGTGGCCGAACGGATCGAGCTGTCGGCGCACTCCCACTGGAACGGCCGGGTGCTGGGCGAGACCCGGATGCGGACCGAGACGGGCGTCTCGGTGGTCGCCGTACTGCGCCGCGCCGAGGCCGGCCCCTCCCCCGCGCCGGACTTCCGCCTCGCCGGTGGGGACACGCTCATCGTCATCGGCACCCGCGAGGGCGTCGAGGCGGCCGCCGCGATACTCGGACGGGAGTGAGGTCGTGCACTCCACTGTCTTCCTCATCGAATTCGGCGCGATCATCCTCGGCCTGGGCCTGCTCGGTCGGGTCGCGGGGCGCCTGAGGTTCTCGCCCATCCCCCTCTACCTGCTGGCCGGGCTGGCGTTCGGCAACGGCGGGCTGCTGCCGCTCGGCGCGAGCGAGGAGTTCGTGGCGATCGGCGC
The DNA here is from genome assembly GCF_044766345.1 of Streptomyces sp. NPDC102278. Lineage (NCBI taxonomy): Bacteria > Bacillati > Actinomycetota > Actinomycetes > Kitasatosporales > Streptomycetaceae > Streptomyces > Streptomyces sp. NPDC102278. The sequence goes on from NZ_JBIWLV010000002.1 coordinate 711,841, forward strand.
GGAGATCGGTGTCATCCTGCTCCTGCTGATGCTGGGCCTGGAGTACACCGCCGGCGATCTCGTCTCCAACCTCAAGACCCAGTACCCGGCGGGGCTGGTCGACTTCGGCCTCAACGCCGTGCCCGGGGCGGTGGCCGCGCTGCTCATGGGGTGGGGGCCGGTGGCGGCCGTGGTGCTGGCCGGGGTCACCTGGATCTCCTCCTCCGGGGTCATCGCCAAGGTGATGGGTGATCTCGGGCGCCTCGGCAACCGGGAGACCCCGGTCATCCTCAGCATCCTGGTGCTGGAGGACCTCGCCATGGCCGTGTACCTGCCGATCGTCACGGCGCTGTTGGCCGGGGTGAGCCTCGCGGCGGGCAGTCTGACCCTGGCCATCGCGCTCGGCGTGGCCGGGGCGGTCCTGTTCGTCGCGGTCCGGTACGGGCGGGTGATCTCCCGCTTCGTCTCCAGCGACGACCCGGAGAAACTGCTCCTCGTCGTCCTCGGGCTGACCCTGCTCGTCGCGGGTGTCGCGCAGCAGCTCCAGGTCTCGGCCGCCGTCGGCGCGTTCCTCGTCGGCATCGCGCTGTCCGGGGAGGTCGCGGAGGGCACGCACACGCTGCTGAGCCCGCTGCGTGACCTGTTCGCCGCCGTGTTCTTCGTCTTCTTCGGTCTGCACACGGACCCGGCCGGCATTCCGCCGGTGATCCTGCCCGCCCTCGCGCTCGCGCTCGTCACCGCCGGCACGAAGATCGCCACCGGCCATTGGGCCGCGCGGCGGGCCGGGGTCGGCGTCAAGGGGCGTTGGCGGGCGGGCGGGACCCTGGTGGCGCGCGGGGAGTTCTCCATCGTGATCGCGGGGCTCGCGGTCACCGCGGGCATCGAGCCGGCCCTCGGACCGCTGGCGACCGCGTACGTGCTGATCCTGGTGATCGTCGGACCGCTGACCGCCCGCTACACGGAGCCGCTGGCGGTGTACCTGACCGGGCGGCGGGTCCGGCCGCGGCCCCTGTCGGCGGCGGCGCCCTCCCCGCCGGCGTCGCCGGAGGGCGTCCGCGAGAGCGTGCCGGAGCCGGACCAGGATCCGGCCGGGCGCGCCTGAGCGGCGGCCCGGCCGTCTCGCTCAGGCGCTGACCAGGGGGCCGCGCGCGGGGGTGCGCAACGGGGCGTCGAGCTGGGTCAGGAGTCGTTCCAGGCCGTGGAGGTGGGCCAGGGCGGGCTCGGCGGCGCGCTGCTCGGGGATCGCTCCCGCGACCGCTCGTCCGTCGTCGCCGGGCAGTGCCCCGGGCGAGATCAGCGCCTCCACGGCGGTCTCGACCCGCCGGCAGGCCGCCGCGAGCCGGGCGTCGTGGCCGGCGTCCGGGTCGGCGGCCATGGTGACCAGGCCCCGTACCTCGACCGCGCACTCGTCGAGGAGGGCCAGCACGTGGCGCGCCCGGGCCTTGCGGGCCGCGTACGGGCTGAGCGGGTGGACGAGCGGGGCCAGGGACAGCCGTACCCGGCCCAGCAGCAGCTCCAGCTCGGCGGCGTGCGGGGCGGGGTCGGCGGCCGGCGATCCGGCGAGCCGGGCGGCGGCCTCGGCCGTGCACGTGTGCACGCAGCGCAGGGCCCGCTGGATCCAGGCGTCGTTCGTCGCGTGCGTGGTGACGGGCAGGACGAGGATCACGGCGAGCGCCGCGCAGATCGCGCCGACGGCCGTCTCCTGGAAGCGCAGCACCAACAGGCCGGGGTCCAGGACCCCGAGGAGGCCGTAGAGCAGGCCGGCCATGACCGTCACGGCGAACATCATCCAGCTGTACGAGACGGGGGCCGTGTAGAAGATCCCGAAGACGCAGACGGCGACCAGCGCGGCGGTGGGCGCGGGCGCCCCGTCCAACGGGATGGCGACGAGCAGGCCGACGCCGATCCCGATGACGGTGCCGAGGACCCGGCGGAAGCCGCGGACCAGGGTCTCGCCGCGGGAGGCCGTGTTCACGAAGATCCACCAGACGGTGCCGACGGCCCAGTACCAGCGGTCCTCGGACAGCACCTGGCCCACGCTGAGCGCGACGGCGCAGGCGGCGGTGGCCTGGAGGGCCTGCCGGGTGGTGGTCCGCGCGAAGCCGGCGCCGGGCAGACCGGGCGGGACGGGGGGCGGCGGCGTGCGGCGCTCGATCGGCCACAGGACGAAGCGCACGGCGCCGGCGGAGAGCAGCGCCAGGCCGACGGCGGCGAACAGTTCGGGCAGTTGCGCGGGGACCGCGTGCAGGAACTGGGTGGTGAAGAAGCTCATGAAGGCGAACACCCCGAGGGCGTGGCCGCGCGGGCCCCAGCGGCGGGCGTAGACCCCGGCGAGGACGACGACGAGGAACGCCGCGTCCCGCGCGAGCGGGATCCCGTGCAGGGTCGTGGCGAGGGCCAGTACGGGGAAGCCCGCCAGGGGCAGGAGGGCCGTGGTCACCCGCTGGGCGCGCACGGTGGGGTCGAGGACGGTGAAGAGGGCCAGCAGGGCCGCCAGTCCGCCGGTGATGGAAGCGGTCAGGGAGAGCCCGGCCAGTTCGGCCGAGGCGACGGCGAGCGCGATGCCGATCACCGCGCGCAGCGCGTTCCTGAGCCTCATTCGCCCCGGGTCCGGAGCCACGAACATCCTCTTCACGGCGGTGTGCCGCCCCCCTCGATACGACGCTCGCCGGGCCTGCCGCCGCCCGGGGGTGGTGGGCGGTGTGCGGGCACGGCGAAGGCGCCACGGTCCGGAGCGGCCTCGTCGCCGTCCGGCGCTGCGTGGCGCCGTAAGTACATGGATAGGACACAGATAACCATCCCGGAGCCGGTGGCTCAACTCGGGCTCGGATCACTGGGCCATTGGCCCTGTTCCGGGGCCGGGACGTGGGCCGGCGCGGGCCAAGGGTCCGGCGTCGGGGCCGTGACCCGGAGCGACCGGGGCGGCGTTCAGGCGGGCCGGGGGTAGGTGCGGGACTGTTTCACGCTGCCGTACGCGAAGCTCGACTCGATCGAGGCGATGCCCGGGATGGCGTGGATCCGGTCGCGGACCAGGGCCTCGTACGCCTGGAGGCTCTCGATCACGACCCTGAGCAGGTAGTCGCTGCTGCCCGCCATCAGGTAGCAGTCCTGGATGTGCTCGATGCCGCCGACGTGTCCTTCGAAGATCCGCACGGCCTCGCTCGTGTGGCGTTCCAGCCGGATCCGGACGAAGACGGTGATGGGGAGTCCGAAGCCGACCTGGTCGACCATCGCCGTGTAGCCGCGGATGAGGCCGGCCTCCTCCAGCCGGCGGACCCGGCGCAGACACGGTGAGGGGGACAGTCGGACGCGGTCGGCCAGGTCCTGGTTGGACAGGCGGCCGTCGGCCTGCAATTCGCGAATGATCTGCAGGTCGACTGCGTCCACGGACTCTCCTTGGCAGATTCTGCCCCCACGCTATGCCTGGGAGGCAGAACTGGCAATCGGCTGCCCCGGCTCAGGGCCTAGCGTTGCCTGGTGGCCGAATCCGGCCCTCTCATGCTGGAGGAACCTCCTTGGTCACGCAGAGCATCCTGCCCGCGTCGGCTCCCCCGCGCGGGTCCGTCGCGCGCCGGCTCTCGCCCCGGGCGCGGGGCACGGCGGCGTTGGTGGTGACCGTGCTGATCTGGGCCGCCTTCGCGCTCAGCGCCCGGGCCCTGAGCACCTCGACCCTGCTGCCGGCCGACGCGGGCCTGTTGCGGTTCGGCGTCCCGGTCCTCGTCCTGGCGCCCGCGCTGTGGCGCCGGCGCGCCCGGATCGCGGCGGTGCGGCCGGCGGCCGCCGCGAAGATCGTCTGCGGGGCGGGCGTCCCGTTCTTCCTCGCCGCCATGCAGGGCGGCTCACTGACCTCGGCGGCGTTCGTCGGGTCGATCGTCCCCGGGATGGTCCCGCTGTTCGTGTCCGGGCTGATGGTCGCGGGCGGACGCGGGATGCCCCGGGGGACGCAGGCCGCCGGACTCACGCTGATCGCCGCGGGTGTCGGGGCGCTCGTCTGGCGGCACGTCGTCCCGGTGAACACGGACGTGCTGGCCGGCGCGGGGCTGCTGCTGGTGGCGAGCGGGTTGTGGGCCCTGTACACGGTGGGCCTGAAGGAGGTCGACCTCGATCCGGTCGGGTCGATCGGGCTGCTGTGCCTGCCCTCGGTCACGGTGCTGGGCCTCCTGGTCCTCACGGGCGTGCTCCCCACCGGGATGGCATCGGCGACGGGCGGCGACATCCTGCTGTTCCTCGTGGTGCAGGGGCTCGGGGTCGGGCTGTGCGCCGGCCTGCTGTACGCCTACGCCATCCGGGCGCTGGGCGCGGAGCGCAGCTCCGTCGTCGGGAGCCTGAGCCCGGTCGCCGTGGTCCTCCTCGCCATACCCCTGCTCGACGAGGCGCCGACGCTCGCCGTGCTCGTCGGCGTCCCCCTCATCACCGCCGGCGTCGTCCTCGCCAATCGGCGCTCGCGCCCCCGATCCCAGCCCGAGGTTCCCGCAGATGCTTGAGCTCCTCCTGCCGCCGCCCGTCGACCCGCTCTGGGACCTGACCGAGGCGTTCTGGGCCGACGCGCGGCCCGAGCGGCTGAACCTGGTCCTCGGCGTGTACCGCGACCAGACGGGCGGCACGCCCGTGATGGCGGCCGTACGCGAGGCCGAGATACGTCTGGCGGAACGTTCCGCCTCGAAGGAGTACCGCGGTCTGTCGGGCAACACCGACTTCAACCGGGCGATGCTGTCGCTGGTGCTGGGGTCCGGTTCGGGCGCGGCCGACGCACCGGCCGAGCGGGCCGTCGCCGTACAGACCGTCGCGGGCAGCGGCGCCCTGCGCCTGCTCGCCGACCTGATCTGCCGCACCCGCCCGGGCACCACCGTGTGGATCAGCGACCCCGCCTACGTCAACCACCGGCCCATCCTGGAGGCGGCCGGGCTGGACGTGCGGACGTACTCCTGGGTGGACGCCGAGGGTCGTCCCGACACGGCCGGCATGCTGGCGGACCTGGCACGGGCGCGCCGCGACGACGTCGTGCTCATCCAGGGCTGCTGCCACAACCCCAGCGGGGTGGACCCGTCCGCCCGGGAATGGGAGGAACTGGCCGCGCTCGCGGAGCGGGCGGGTTGGGTTCCGTTCGTCGACCTGGCGTACCACGGGCTCGGCGACGGCCTGGAGGCCGACCTGGCGCCGACGCGCATGCTCGCCGAGCGGGTGCCGGAGATGCTCGTCGCGATCAGCTGCTCGAAGAACTTCGGCCTCTACAGCGACCGCACCGGTTGCGCCGTCGTCATCGGTTCCTCCCGCGCCTCGCTGCGGAACGTCGAGACGGCGCTCCAGAACGCCGCGCGCACGCTCTACTCGATGCCGCCGGAGCACGGGGCCGCCATCGTGACGGCCGTCCTGGAGGACGAGGGGTTGCGGGCCACCTGGCGGGCGGAGCTGAACGCCATGCGCGACCGGATCGCGGACAACCGGCGCGATCTGGTCGCGGGTCTGGAGGCCCTCGGCTGGGGCCCGCAGGCGGACGTGCTCGCCCGGCAGAAGGGCATGTTCTCGATGTTGCCGCTCGACCCCCGGCAGATGCTGCGGCTGCGCAGCGGGTTCGCCATCTACGGGACCACCTCGGGGCGGATCAACATCGCGGGCATCCCCTCGCACCGCGTGCCCTGCCTGGCGCAGGGCGTCGCGGCCGTCTTGGCCGAGTCGAACTAGCCCTTCCCCCGCGGGTCCTGGCCGGCCCGGGGCCGAGGCGTGGAAGGACGTCTCGCACCGCGCGTTTTCCTCGCGCGCGGTGGCGCGAACGCCGACGAGCGGCACGCCCCCGGCCTGCCGGCCGGGGGCGTGCCGCTCCGGGACGGGTGCCCGGGCGGGTGTCAGCTCACCTGGAGGGCGACGTCGTCCACCACGAAGGAGGTCTGGAGGGACTGGTCCTCGGCCCCCTGGAACTGCAGGGTGACGGTCTGGCCGGCGAACCGGGAGACGTCGTAGGTCTTCAGCGCGTAGCCGGAGTTCGCGTTCACGTTGGACAGCGTCTCCAGTGTCTGGCCGCCCACCGAGACCTTGAAGGTGTCGTAGACGACGCTCTCGGTCTCGTCGGTGTCGATGTGGAGGTGGAAGGACAGTTGGTGGACGGAGCAGCCCGCCGGGATGGTCAGCGACTGGGAGGCGCTGTCCGTGCGGCTGGTGCCCCAGCCGTTCAGCCAGGCCTTGTACGAGCCGCCGTGCGGGGCCTGGCCGGCCTGGTTGGTGATGACGCCCGAGGAGGCCGTCCAGGGACTGGAGCCGTTCTCGAAGCCGCCGTTGACCACGACCTGGCGCGGGGTGCAGGTGCCGCCGCCGCCCCCGACGGTCAGGGTGTAGGTGGTGCTGTGGCTGGTGGTGCCGGTACCGGTGACGGTCAGCGTGTACGTGCCCTGCGCGGCGCCCGCGCCGACCTGTACGGAGAGCGTCGAGGACTGGCCGGACTGCACGGAGGTCGGGCTGAGCGTGGCACTGACGCCGGTGGGCGCGCCGGAGACGGACAGGGCCACGGTCTGGGCCGCGCCGCCGACGGTGGTGGTGTTGACGGTGGAGGTGACGCTGCCGCCCGGGTTGGCGGAGCCGGCCGCCGGGGAGGTGGCGAGGGAGAAGTCCTGCGCGGGGCTCTCGCCGCCCACGGCCTGCTTCCAGATCGCGTAGGCGACGCCGTCGGCGCTGCGGTCGAGGACCGTGGCGCTGATGTTGTTCGTGGTGTCACAGGCGCTGTGGTAGCAGGAGTCGTACGCGGAGTTCGCGGTGCCGCCCCACTTCGTGGCCTGGGCCGAGGTCTTGCGGGCACTGGCACCGGCCGCGTAGCCGGAGGTGGGGATGCCGCCCTGCTGGAAGGAGTAGTCGTCGCTGCGGCCCTGGCCCTCGACGTTCTCCTCGGGGGCGAGGTTCAGCGAGGTCCAGTAGGCCTTGAGGGGGGCGGCGGCGGCGGAGTTGACGTTGTTGATGAAGTAGCCGCCGTTGGTGGAGCCCACCATGTCGAAGTTGTAGTAGGCCTTGATGGCGGTGCGCTCGGCGCTGCTGAGCCGACCGACGTAGAACTCCGAGCCGTTCAGGCCCTGTTCCTCGTCGGTCCACCAGGCGAAGCGCACGTGCTTGGTCATGGTGGGGTTCTTCTGCGCCAGGGCCAGGGCGTTCTCCAGCAGGGTGGCGGAGCCGGAGCCGTTGTCGTTGATGCCGGGGCCGGCGGAGACGCCGTCGAGGTGGGCGCCGAACATGACGGTCTGGTCGGCGGGGCCGCCGGGCCAGTCGGCGATCAGGTTGTTCGACGGGTAGGTGCAGGAGGTGCAGTTCTGTTCGGTGACGGTGTAGCCGGCCGCCTGGAGCTTGCCCTTCACGTAGGCCAGGGACTGGGTGTAACCGGCGCTGCCGGCGCGGCGGTTGCCGCCGTTCTGGGAGGCGATGGTGTTGAACTGGGTCAGGTGGGCCTGGACGTTGGCCACGCTGATGTTCGGCGGGTCGTTGCCGGGCTGGGTGCCGCCGACGTTGAGCGTGTAGTCGACGGTGTGCGCCAGGCTCGGGCCCTGGCCCTTGACCACGACGGTGGAGGCGCCGGGGGCCGCGCTGGAGTTGGCGGAGAGGGTCAGCGTCGAGGACTGGCCGGACTGCACGGTGGCCGGGTTGAAGGTGGCCGTGACACCGGCCGGCAGACCGGTGGCGCTGAGGGTGACCTGCTGGGCCGAGCCGGTGGTGGTGTTGGTGGCCACCGAGGTGGTGACGGAGCCGCCCTGCTGGACGGTACCCGCGGCCGGGTTCAGGGCGAGGGAGAAGTCGTCGTTCTGTCCGCTCGGGGTGCAGGTCGGGTCGGCGCTCTGGGCGGGCACGCTGATGGCGTCCCAGGCGGCCTTGGTCTTGTTGAACAGGTTGCAGGTGGTCGGGTCGAGCGACTTGGCCGAACTCAGGGTCGCCGTCCGGTACTTCTTGTACGACATGCTGCTGGTCTTGAGCAGCATGCCGCCGTAGAAGATCTTGCCGGCGTTCTGGACGCCGACGCCGGTCAGCGTGGTGGAGTTGCAGGTGCTGCTGCTCGGCTTGCCGCCACCCGGGCTGGTGCCCTCGGCGAGCAGGTAGAACCAGTGGTTGAGGGGGCCGGCCGCCGCGTGCACCTCGGTGCCGGGTATCGCGGAGCTGTAGCAGGCCGGGTCGTTGTTGACGGCCGGCGGGTTGTACATGTTCCGGATCGGTCCGCGGCCCTGGAGGTTGATCATCTCGCCGACGGTGTAGTCCGGTGTGTCGTACGGGGACGGCTCGTTGATGTACGCCTCGGTGAGCGCGCCGAAGATGTCCCCGGTGCCCTCGCCGAGCCCGGCCTCCTGGCCGCTGGTGCCGCCCGGGGTGTTGGAGTCGATGGCGTGTCCGTACTCGTGGGCGACCACGTCCACGCCGGCGATCCACTCGTTGGCGGTGTTGCGGCCGATGGTGACGGAGCTGCCGTCCCAGTAGGCGTTGAGGTCGCTCAGGCCGACCTTGCCGGGGAAGCTGCGGCCGTTCCCGCTGACGCCGTTGCGGCCGAGCCACTGGCCGAGCATGTCCCACTGCTTCTGGGCGGCGAACATGAGGTCGGTACAGCCGGTCTCCTTGGAGGTGGCGCTGGTGCTGCCCCAGGAGTCGGAGGACTTCGAGAAGACGGCGCCGGTGCTGTAGTCGGCGCAGCTCAGGCCGGTGCGGTTCGGGTCGCGCAGCGAGTAGGTGCCGCCGGAGGCGGTGGTGTCGATGGTGAGCGGGCTGGGGCCGTTCCACTTGCTGGTGCCGGTGCCCGCGACGACCTCGTCGTGACGGTCGACGACCTTGCCGGTGCGGGCGTCCACGAACACGTGCAGCTTGCTCGGGGCGGTCTTCGTACGGCCGGAGAGGACGGTCTCCCAGGCCAGGACGGGCTTGTCGTCCTTGAGCCGGACGACCAGCCGGCTGTCGAGGACCTTGTCCACCGCGGCGAGTTCCGCGCGGGAGGTGGCCTCGGCCGTGCGGGCGGCGACGGTCGGGGTGGTCGCCACGTCGATCACGGTCGTGGAGGCCGATTGGAGGGCGCGGACCCGGCCCTCGCCGTCGGCGAGGACGACCGCGTCGCCACCGACGACCGGCAGGCCGCGGTAGCTGCGTTCGTAGGCGACGGAGTACAGGTCCTGCACCCAGGGGGTCACCAGGCGCCGGTCGTACTGCTGTTGGGGAGAGTTGACGAGGGTGTCGAGTCCGCTGCGGACGGCCGCGTCGGCGGCGGCCACGGCCCGTGCGGCGGATCCGGCGGGTTGTCCCTGCCGCTGGGGCGTGGCCGAGGCGGTACCGGCCAGCGCGCCGGCGAGGCTCGCGGTCAGCGCCATGGCGGCCGCGGACGCCATCCATCTGGTGGGCTGCAAGAGTCCACTCCGATCGTGTGTGGGGGGTCTGGCTGCGCCGAGTATGGGCGTGGACATGGCGAGATTGGGACATCCCTGCCGGCATAAGACCCGCGTTATGGTGCGGTGGGGTCACCCTGCGTAAGCTGCCCGGATGCAGCTGGAGTTGAGGCATCTGCAGGCCGTCTGCGAGATCGCGGAGGTCGGCAGCCTGGGGGGCGCGGCGCGACGGCTGGGGATCTCACAGCCGGCGCTCTCGGCCCAGTTGCGCAGGATCGAACGGGTCACCGGTGGCGAACTCTTCGTCCGGGGCCGGCACGGCGTGGAACCGACGCCGCTGGGCCAGTTCGTGCTGGCCAAGGCACGCCGTGTGCTCCACGAGATGGACGCGCTGGGCGCCGACACCCGGGCCATGTCGACCGACGAACCGCTGCGGCTCGGTTGCATCATGCTCGTCCTGCTGGACGGCCTGCTGGCGCGCACCGACCTGGCCCTGTCCGGGCGGGAGATCACCATGGACCTGGAGGACTCGGTGACGGCGCTGGTACGCATGCTCGGCGCGGGCCGCTACGACGTCATCGTGTACGGCGAGGTCAACGACCACGTGGTCCCGTTGCCCGGTGGGGTCCTGGCCCGAACGCTGGTCCCCAGGGAGCCCTTCTGCATCCGGATGTCCGCCCGGCATTCGCTGGCCCGGCGCGAGGGCCTCGAACTGGCGGAGCTGGCCGACGAACAGTGGATGACGCTGGTGGAGGACGACGACGGGGGCCCCGAGGCGCTGATCGAGGCCTGCGCGAAGGCGGGCTTCGCCCCCTCACTGCGCTACCGGATCATCGACCGCAAGATGCGGCACGACCTGATCGCCGCGGGCCGTGCCATCGCGCTGAGCCAGCCCACCGCCCCCGTCGTGGACGGCACGGTGATGCGCCCCCTGATCGGCACCCCGATCACCGGGCGCATCCGGCTGGCCTGGAACCGCTCGTCGGTCTCCGCGCTCCAGGCGGACGTGCTGTACCGCGCGGCGGCGGGCTCGTACCTGGCCAACGTCGACAACCACCCCTTCCACCGGGCCTGGTGGGACGCCCACCCGGAGGTCCACCCGGCCCTCGACTGAACGGGTCCCGGGGTCGAGCGGGAGTGCTCGGGGCCGGGGCCGGGGTGGAACGGGAGCCGTCGGGCGGGTGCGTCAGTGGACGGCGTCGACCCGCGGCGGGGTCGAGTCCAGGAGCGCGAGGTCGGCGGTGAGGTTGTCCAGCCAGACCATCGCCGCGTAGAACACGGGCGCCGCGGTGGCCGGTTCGGGGCGGCGCAGGGCCCGCTCCGGTGGCGCCGACGGCGGCCGCGGGGCGCCGGCGCGGTCGGCCGCCTCCCGCAGCCCGGCCGCGACCCAGCTTCCGTACTCCCGGATCCCGGTCGCCTCGACCGGCCCGAGCGGCAGGCCGTCGGGGTTGTTCAGGACCCGCCGGGAGCCCCAGAGCACGTGGTGGCCGACCATCAGCGCGGCCTGCCAGTCCTGGTGGGGCGCGGCCGGCCGTTGGCGTTCGATCTGGTACTGGGCGAACGCCGTCTCGGCCATGGTCAGGGCGTGCCGCACCCGCATGTCCTCGGGGCCGGGCGGCGCCCCCGTGTCGCGGGTGGTCACCTCGACGTCGTCCGCCGCGGTGCGCAACAACACGGCTACCGCGCGCTGGAGTTCGTCGTGGGCGCCGCGCGGCCAGGCCAACACCCCGCAGACGATGCCGATCACGCTGCCGATGAGCACGTCCAGAAAGCGGACCTCGGCCAGTTGCCAGGTCACGGGCGCCAGTTGGGCAAAGACCATGGCGACGACCAGGGTGAACATCGCCTGCGCCCAGCCGACGCCCTTCACCGGCCCGACGATGAACGTGAGCAGCATCAGGGGCGGCAGCATGACCTGGTAGACGGTGGTCGCCTCGCCCGCGAGCCCCAGCACGGTCCCGGCGGCGACCGCGCCCAGGCTGGTGCCGATCAGGGCGGTGCGCACGGTTCCGCGGGTGGCCACGGCGGTGGTGCGGGTCAGGCTGACCACGGCGAGCATGGCCCAGAAGCCGTGCGGGAGCGAGTCGACCCCGGCCACGGTACGGGCGACGGCGAGGGCCACGGCGAGCCGTACGGCGTTCTGGAAGTGCACGGACCTCGGGCCGCTGTGCCCGGCGATCCGGTGCCACCACAGTCGGGCCGTGCTCTGTCGGGCGTACCAGAAGCGGTCCGCCGGGTCGCCTTCCCGGCCGGCCGGCCGGCCGCGCACGGCGAGTTCCGCCGCCGCGCGCAGGACGAGCGCGGCGTCGGCGACCTCCAGCAGCGCGGCGTGCCGGGGGCCGGAACCCGGCTCCGAGATCGGGGTGTCGGCGAGTTCGGCCCGCAGCCTCCACAGGGGCACGGAGTCCGTCGGGGGCGGGGCGCCCTTCCGCAGCAGGGCGGCGGTGCCGTCGGCCGATTCCCGTACGGCCCGTACGACGCGCAGGCCGGGCTTTCGGGCGGGCAGCCCGGCCGCCGGTGCGGGCAGGTTGCGCAGGCGCGCCAGCAGGGTGCGGGCCGAGAGCCCGGTGTGGGCGAGCGCGCGCTCGCGCACCCCGGGGCCCGCGGGGCGTTCCGCCTCCGGGACCAGGGAGGGGCGCAGTGTCTCGGCGACGGCCTTGGACCGTTCGGCCTCGGCGGCGGGCAGGGTGTGGGGCGGCCGTTCCAGGTCGGCGGCGCAGCGGGCGGCCTCGGTGGCGGCGTCGGCGGCCCGGTCCCGGTAGCCGGGGACGTGCGGGTCCGGCAGGACGTACCGCTCGGCGAGGATCAGCAGGACCAGCCCCACGAGGGTGCCGCCCAGCCGCTCCCCGAGGTCGTCCGGGGCGTACGGCGGGAAGCTGGGCAGGATGTACATCAGCTGGAGCCCGGGGGCTGCGCCGGCCGGTCGGGGCCCGCCCGCCGCGGCGAACGCCAGGCAGAAGCCGATGACGAGCATGCCGGCGACCGCGGTCCAGGTCCGCACGGCGAGGTAGGTGCCGAGCACCACCAGGACGCAGGTCACCGGGAGCACCCGGGCCATGACGGCGGCCCGCTGCCGGCCGGAGCCGGGGATCCGGGACAGGCCGGCCAGGGCGACGGAGGCGAAGAGGGCGTAGGTCGCGCCGACGGACCGGTCCAGGCCGTACAGCAGCACGTAGAAGGCGAGGCAGGCCGCGAGGGTGACGCGCACGGACCGGCGCGCGGCCGCCGGCACGGCGCCGGTGCCCGTTCGCAGTTCCTCCAGGGCTCGCACGGTTTCAGCGTCGCACGGGTGGCGCCGGCGGGACATTCGGCGGCGTCAGTCCTCCGTCGGCACGCACAGCACGGGGATCGTCGACAGGTGCAGGAGCTTGTGCGGCGTGGATCCCAGCAGGGCGCCGCGGATCGGGCTGTCCCCCCAGGTGCCGACGATGACGACCCGGGCCCCGTGGCGTTCGGCGGCGTCGAGCAGGGCCTGGGCGGGTTTGTCGTCGACGACCTCCACCGTCGAGGGGACACCGGCCTCGTCGGCGGCCTCGACGGCGTGCGCGAGGGCGCTGCGGCCCGCCTGGCGGACGGCTTCGCGGTGGGCCCGGTACTCCTCCCCGGTGGCGCCGGGGGCGTTGGCGCCGTAGACCAGCACCAGGGGTTCACCGAAGGCGGTGGCCACTTCCAGGGCCACCCGCAGGGCGCGTTCGGCGCCGGGTGATTCGTCGTACCCGAGGACCACGGACATGGGAGTCCTTCCGCTTCAGGGCTGCCGGGGGGCTTCAGGTTCGGGGGCGGCCGGGGGCTTCAGGGGTTCTTGGCGTGGACGAGCGCGGGGTCGGCGACGCCGCGTCGCTCCTGCCAGAACCGACCGTCCCGGAGCCGCCAGAAGCACATGACGAGGACGCCGACGAGCGCGATCCCGATCCCGATGACCAGCGGCGGTCCCAGTCCGAACCAGGAGACGCCGCCCGCCGAGTTCGCCGGGTACGCCATGTCTGCGATCGACTCCACGAGCAGCCAGGCCAGCAGTCCGGCGCCCACCAGCGGGCCCACACCGATGAGCAGGAAGTTGTGCAGGCTCTCGGTCAGGTGGCGCCGGTAGTAGATCACGCAGGCCAGTCCGGTGAGCGCGTAGTAGAAGGCGATGAGCAGGGACAGCGCCGTCAGGGAGTCGAGCAGGGCGTTCTCGCTGATCCGGTTGACGACGAGGTACCAGGCGATGGCGATGCCGGCCACCCACCAGGTGCTGACGTCCGGGGTGCGGAACCGCGGGTGGATGTGGGCGAGCGCCGGGGGCAGGGCGTGTCGGCGGGCCATGGACAGGGCGGTGCGGGAGGCGGGGATGATCGTGGTCTGGGTGGAGGCGAGGGCCGAGGTGAAGACGGCGAGGAGCACCACCCAGTCCCATCCGCCCATCACCTCGTGGGCGAGCACGGCGAAGACGGCCTCCTCCTCGCCCGCGTTGTCGGCGAGGAAGGCGGTTCCGGCGTAGGCGACGACGGCGAATCCCACGGACAGGTAGGTCACCAGCAGCACCACGGTGGACCAGATGCCCGCCTTGCCGGGCGCGGTGGCGGAGTTCTCGACCTCCTCGGTGAGGTTCACCGCGGATTCCCAGCCCCAGTAGATGAACACGCCGAGCAGCAGTCCGCCGGTGAGGGCGGCGCCGCCCGCGCCGAAGGGGTTGAGCCAGTCGATGCTCGGTTTGATGGAGTCGAGGGTGCCGGTGCCGGCGTAGACGCGGTAGAGGGCGACCACCGCGAAGGTCAACAGGAAGAAGACCTGGGCGATGATCAGCACGTCCTGGAGCCGCGCCGACATCTCGGTCCCGATGACGCACACGGCCGTCATCGCGAGGATCACCACGACGGTGAGGGTCTGTCGGATCACTGGGTCGGTCGCCCAGCCGTCGAGGCCGGCGGCGAGCAGGCCGAAGTGCACGGCCACGTCGGCCAGCGAGCCGATGACCAGCACACCGGTCATGGCGATCGCCCAGCCGCCCAGCCAGCCGGCCCACGGACCCATGGCCCGGGTCACCCACGAGAAGGTGGTCCCGCAGTCCTGGTCGACCTTGTTGAGGTAGTAGAAGGCGGCGGCGATCAGCAGCATCGGGACGAAGGACGCCAGCATCACGCCGGGTGCGTAGATCCCCGCCAGTGCCACGATCGGGCCGATGACGGCGGCCAGCGAGTAGGCGGGCGAGGTGGAGTTGAGGCCGATGACGAGCGCGTCGAGGAAGCCGATCGCGTTGGCTTTGAGCCCCGCGTCCGGGATGTCGCTCGTCGGTCCGCCGGCCGTGCCGTCCTGGGCCATGTACGCATCCTCACGTACCGGGCACCGCCGCGCGAGGCGGGCGGCGGTGCCGGTGGGCCGGTCGGGCGGCGGACCGTCAGTCGACGGCCTGGGCGAAGCGGAAGAAGCGGTGCGGGTCGTAGGCGTGCTTGACGCTGCGCAGCCGGGCGTAGTTGCGGCCGTAGTAGGCCTCCCGCCAGTTGGTGAGCGCCGGGTCCATGTAGTTCTGGTACGAACGGCGGCTGGAGCGCGGGTACAGCGTGGCGTAGCCGCCGTCGACCCAGGCCTGGGCGCGCTCGCGGTCCTGCGCGGCGGGGTCGCCGACGGGGAGGCCGACCTGGAAGCCCGCCTCGAAGAGCACGTCGCGGTGGACGAAGGCGGTGGCGCCGGGGGCGACCTCGTTGATCCGGCCGCCGTAGGAGAACAGGCCCAGGAAGCGGAACTGGCCGGGCCGCGGATCGGTCCGCAGGACGGTGAGGGCGGCCTCGGCGGTCGCCGGGGTCCAGCGCCGGTCGAAGTACACGTTGCGGTAGGTGGCGTAGCTCTCGCGGGGCAGTGTCGCCCTCGGCGAGTAGCCGATCCGGTGGCATTCCTCGACGGTGGCGTCGGCGCAGCCGTACACCTTCATCATGGCCTGCTGGTACGGGAGCTGCGCGGCCTCGCGGCTGGTGGTCGGCCGGCCCGCAGAGGCGATCAGCCGGTCGAGGTGGCGGTCGGCGGCGGCCAGGGCGCCGACGTAGGCGCCGGAGACGACGACGGTGGGGGCCGTGCCCTCGGGCGAGTCCGCGGGGAGCATGACGAACAGCTCCGAGGCGAGTTCGCGCGGTGCGTCGGCGATCCAGTCCTGCCAGGCGAGCAGGACGTCGGCGGCGTGGGCTCCGTCGTAGGTGAGGGTGTAGACGGTCATCGAGGGCGCGTCGACGGGGCGCAGTTCCAGGTCGGTGACCACCCCGAAGTTGCCGCCGCCGCCGCCGCGCAGCGCCCAGTACAGGTCCGGGTGTTCGGCGGCGGAGGTGTCGACCACCGAGCCGTCGGCGAGGACGACGCGGGCCGAGACCAGCCGGTCGCTGCCCATGCCGAAGGCGCGCGCCGTCAGTCCGAGGCCGCCGCCCTGCACCCAGCCGCCGATCGCCACGGTGGGGCAGGTGCCGGAGCCGAGCTGGATGCCGAGGGGGGCCAGGGTGTTGAGGATGTCGACGCCCTGGCTGCCGGGGCCGATCCGGACGGTGTCGCGGCCGGGTCGGATGTTGTTCAGCCGGGAGACGTCGATGACGAGTCCGGTGGTGGTCGAGTAGCCAGCCTGGCTGTGGCCGCCGCTGCGGACGGCCACGTGGAGCCCGTGGTCCCGGGCGAAGCGGACGCAGTGGGTCACGTCGGCGCTGTTGGCGCAGTAGGCGACGGCCTGCGGGAGGATCGCGTCGTAGCGGGCCATCTGGAGCTGTTTGGCCAGGTCGTACGTGGGGTCCTGGGGCAGGACCAGTCGGCCGGTGAGCCGTTCGCGCAGTCGGGCGAAGGGGGCGCCGCGGTCGCTGGCGAGGGCCGCGGTCCCGAAGGCGGTGCCGGAGGCGAGGAGGCCGGCGGCTCCGGTCGCGGCGCCGGCTCTCATGAGTGTGCGTCTGCTGATCATCTGGATGGCTCCCCCGGTGGGCTCGGTGAGGTGGGCTTGGTGGGCTTGGTGGGGTGTGATGGCTCAGGAGGGTGTGGTGCGGCGGGTCCGGAAGGCGGGGTCCGCCTGGCGCAGGAGTTCCTCGGCGTCGTCCAGCGGCGGGCGGATCCACTGCGCGGTGAGGGTCCGCTTGAGGGTCTTGGCCTCGGCGCCGGTGAGCCGTACGGTGCGCTCCCAGCCGGTGGTGGATACCGCGCCCGCCTCTCCCAGGTCGAGGGTGGTGACGTGGGGGGCGGGACGGAACGGCGCGGGCGCCCGGCCGGTCAGGCTCGTGGCGGCGTTGTGCCCGGCGTGTTTGCCGAGCGGGATGGCGTACTGGCAGCTGGGCAGCACGAGGTGGTCCGGGTCGGCCCGGGCGGCGGCGGTGTCCCCCGCCGCGTACACCCCGGGTACGCCGGGCACCCGGAGGAACTCGTCCACCTCCAGGCGCCCGATCGGGTCGCGGGCGCCGGGGACCAGCGCGGTGAGCGGGGCGGCGACGACCCCGCCGGTCCACACGACGGTGCGGGTGGGCAGCACGGCGCCGTCGGAGAGGGTGGCGGCGTCGGGGGTCACCCGTTCCAGGGAGGTGGCGCGCCGGGTTTCGACGCCGAGCCGTTCCAGTGCCTCGACGATCACCGGTCGCGGGCCGGGGCCGAGGCCGGGGGCGAGTACCGGGGCCCGTTCGACGAGGACCACCCGCATCTCGGCGGCGGCGCCGAGGGGTGCGGCGATCGCACGGAGCCGGCCCACGAGTTCGGTCGCGGTCTCCAGGCCGGTGAAGCCCGAGCCGACCACGAGGGCGGTGAAGCGGCCCGGTGCGACGGGGCCCCGGGGCAGCCCGTGCAGGTGGGTGTCCAGGGCGGTGGCGGCGTCGATGTCGTCGACGTCGAACAGCAGGTCGGCGCCGGGCAGCGCGGGCCGCGTCAGCCGGCTTCCGCACGCCAGGATCAACCGGCGGTAGGACAGGCGGAGTTCCCGGCCGACCGGGTCGGTGGCGGTGACGCGTCGCCCGGCGGTGTCGATTCCCGTCACGGTCGCGGCGACGCGCCCCACCCCGACCGGGCCCAGGACGCGGTCGAGCGGGACCTTCATGGTGTGCGGGGCGGCCTCGTAGAGCCGGGGCCTGAGCACCAGGTCCTCCCCCGGGGTGACCAGGGTGACCGAGTGGTGGGAGGCGCCCGCCTCTCGCAGGGCGCGGACGGCGGACGCGGCCGCCCAGACCCCGGCGAAGCCGCCCCCGACGACGAGGATGTCCGGCATCGCCCTAACCCTTCGGGCCGTCGACTCGAAGGGCCGGACCCCGGGCGATCCGGTCGAGGAGGGCGTGTACCGCGTCCATGGCGTCGACCGCGGCGCGGGCGTGTTCCGCCGCCTCGTGGGCGGGTTCCGCGTGGTACGGGTCCTCGGACGCGCCGGGGCCGGCCGGCCCCGGGAAGGTCGGCAGCTCCAGCACGGCGCCGAGGAGCAGGGCGAGCCGGCCCCCGTTGTCCGCGAGGAAGGTCATCGATCCCTCCGCGAAGGCTGCCCGCAGGCGCGGCGCGGTGAGGGCGCCGTCGCCCGCCGAGGCGGTCAGCAGGAGTTCGCCGATGCGGACCTCCAGCGCGGTCGGCGCCCATCGGGCGTTCGTGTGGTCCCGGTCGAGCGTTCGGAGCAGGGAACGGACACGGGTGAGGGCGGCCGGCTCCGGGAGGGCGGAGCGGGTCGGCGAGGGGGCGTGCGTGGTCATGTCGCCAGCGTCCCGGCCGCCGGACAGGGCGTGACCAAGGACCGGCAAGGCGCGGGTGGGGCCGGCCGTCCGGAAGCCGCCGTCCGGTGGGGTGGGGCGGGTGTCAGACCTCGGTGGCGAAGTGCAGGGCGCCGATGGTCAGGCCGTGCCGGTGGTAGAAGCGGTGGGCGCCCTGGTTGGTCACCCCGGAGTCCAGCTCCACGCGGACGCATCCCTCCTCGCGGGCGCGGGTCTTCAGCGCGGCCAGCAGCAGGGCGCCGGTCCCGCCCGAGCGCCGGTCCGGATCGGTGACCAGGTCGTCGACGAACAGGATCCGACCGCGGCTGGTGGCCAGGACGCGGTGCGCCGCCACCCCGAGGCAGTGGCCCGTCTCGTCGTAGGCGGCGGTGAACACCAGCCCCTGTGCCTGGGCTTCGGCCGCGAAGGCCTCGAAGGCCTGCTCGTCGAGCGCGGGCCGCAGGGACCGGATGAGGGGGCCGACGTCGGTGGTGACGCGAGGATCGCCGATCGTCACCTCGTGGAGCGCCGCGGTGCGCGGCGGGATGGTGGTCATGACGGGCATCGTAGGAACGGGGACCGGACGGCCGATGGAGCGGCGACCTCGTCCGACGTGACATGCGGGGCGGGAACATGACGCGTCGGGCCCGGACTTGACGTGCGGCGGACGGACTTGACGGACCTTGGCGGCGCGAATCGACGCCCGGGGGCGTCGAGGTGACACACCGGGGCCGGGGAGGTGACGGACCTCGGCCGGTGATCGCCTCCGGCCGCCCGGGGGCCCCGCAACCGCACCAGAATCCGGGTCATGCGTGCTGCCTACATAGAAGAACTCGGTCCCCCCGACTCCATCCGTCACGGCGAACTGCCGCCTCCCGTACCCGGTTCGGGCGACGTGCTGGTCGACGTCGAGGTCACCGCCGTCAACCACGTGGACACCTTCGTGCGTTCGGGCGCCTGGCGAACCCCGGTTCCGTTCCCCTTCGTGGTGGGACGGGACCTCGTGGGAACGGTGGTCGCCGCCGGTCCCGGTGCGCCCGGCTTCGCGGCGGGCGACCGGGTGTGGTGCAACAGCCTCGGGCACGCGGGCCGGCAGGGCGCCGCGGCCGAGCAGGTGGCCGTGCCGGCGGACCGGCTGTACCACCTGCCGGCGGGGGTGGACCCGGTGCACGCGGTGGCGCTGGCCCATCCGGCGGCGACGGCGCACCTCGCCCTGTTCACGCACGGCCGGATCCGGGCCGGCGAGACGGTGCTCGTCCTCGGCGCCGCCGGGAACGTGGGGAGCGCGGCGGTGGTGATGGCCGCCCAGGCGGGCGCCCGGGTGGTGGCCGTGGCCGCCGGGCGCGACGCCCCGTACGTCCGCTCGCTGGGCGCCCGGCACGTCGTCGACTACCACGAGGAGGACGTGCCCGCCCTGATCCGGGCGGCGGCGCCGGACGGCGTGGACCTGTACGTGGACACCTCGGGCCGCAACGACCTGGAGACGGCGGTGGAACTGCTCGCCTCCCGGGGCCGGGTGGTCGTCCTCGCCGGCCTGCGGACGCGGCCGGTGCTGCCGGCCGGCGCCCTGTACCTCCAGGACCGGTCGGTACTCGGCTTCGCCATCTCCCACGCCCGTACGCACGAACTGGCGGACGCCGCCGCGAACATCAACCGGTTGCTGGCCGACGGGCTGCTGAAGCCGCACGCGACCGAGGTGCTCCCGCTGAGCGAGGCGGGCACCGCGCACCGCCGGCTCGACGAGGGAAAGGTCCGCGGAAAGCTCGTCCTGCGCGTCTCCTGACGTATTCCGGAATGCGTGGACGCGCGGCGTCATCGACCTGACGGATAGCAATTTCGGCCGTTGACCGGCCGCCTCGACAAAGACAGGATTTCAACCATGACGAACATCATCGAAACCTCCCCGCTGTTTGAACTCCGCGCCGACATCCTGGTGAACGCCACTCCGGAGGAGGTGTACGCGGTGGTCAGCGATCTGCCGCGCAGCGCCGAATGGAGCCCGGAGTGCATGGGCGGCGAATGGATCTCCGGCGAGCCCTCCGCGGTCGGTTCGATCTTCCGCGGCGAGAACCTGCGCAGCGAGCAGGTCGTCGCCTGGGCGCCGCTGGTCCGCGGCACCTGGTACACCGAGGCCCGGGTCACGGCCGCCGAGCCGGGCCGGACGTTCCGCTGGATGATGCTCACGCACGCCCAGGAGGACCAGGAGAGCGTCTGGGGCTTCGACGTGGAGGCCGAGGGGTCGGGTTCCGTGCTCACCCACCATTTCCGGATGGGAAAGGCGACCGCCGGAATCCACAAGATCGTGGCCGATCTGGACGAGGCGGGGCGCCAGAAGTTCGTCGACGACTGGACGGCGAAGCTGGTGCAGGATCTCGACGCCACTCTCTCGCGCATCAAGGACGTCATCGAAAAGGCCTGAATTCAGACCGACATCGGCAATTCACGGACGAGAGAGTGACGCATGTTCCTCCAGCGCATAAACAACAAGGGAATTCGGCTCGGCACGCTGTTCGATCGAGCGGCCGCCCGACACCCCGGCAATTTCGTGATCCTCGACCACGATCTCGACATCGCCCCCGAACTGGGCCGTAGGGCCACGCTCACGGAGGTCGCCGAACTGGTGGCCGAGCTGGCCTCCCGGCTGTGGTCGGTCCAGGTCCGCCCGGGCGACCACGTGGTGGTGCACAAGGGGGACGGGTTCGACATCACCCTGCTGGCCTGCGCGATCGCCCGCATCGGGGCCGTCCCGGTGCTGCTGTCGCCGAAGTTGGACGGCGCGACCGTCGCCGAGCTGTTGCGCCGCGTGGGCCGGCCGTTCCTGGTCACCGACCAGGACAAGCTGGAGCACTCGCTGCCCGCCGAGGTCATGACCCTCTCCCGGGAGGTGCTGCTCGCCTCCGGGACGTACGAGGGCGCCACCGCGTTCGCCGCGCTCGCCGGGGCGCCCCGGGTGCCGGCGGTCGCCATGCCCGCCGACCACCCCACCCTGATCACGCACACCTCGGGCACGACCGGCACGCCGAAGCTCGCCGTGCACACCGGCACCAGCTTCCAGGCGCGCTACCGCCCGCAGGCCACCGTGGTGTCGACGGCCGTGCGGCGCAGCGAACCGATCGCCGTGCACGTCTCGTTCGTCCACTCGCGGATGTTCACCGCGATGCCCATCGCCGTGCTCCAGGGCCATCCGCTGATCGTGTTGCGCGACGACGACCCGGAGACGGTGGGAGACCTGTTCAGCCAGGTACCGCCCGGGTTCATCGAGGCGCACCCCAACACCTTCCTGCGCTGGGAGGTGTTGGCCGAGGACCCGCGCCGGCCGCTGGCCAACGTGAAGTACTTCTCCAGCACCTTCGACGCGATCCACCCCCGGACGGTGAACCGGCTGCTCCAGGCCTCCGGCCGGAAGAACCGCCGGTTCGCACAGGCCTACGGCCAGAGCGAGGTCGGGCCGATCGCGGCCCGCACGTACTCCCTGAAGGACGGCGCCGACTTCAACGGCCGGTGCGTGGGGGTGCCGTTCCCCGGGATGACCGGGGTGCGGGTCGTCAGCCGGGACGGCAACCCGCCGGACAAGGACAACCCCGGTTGGATCGAGGTCCGCAGCGACGGCCGGATCATCAGCTACCTCGGCGAGCACCAACGCTGGGAGAAGCAGGTCAACGACGGCTGGTGGCGCATGGGTGACGTCGGCTACCGCACCAAGTGGGGTTGTCTGCACCTGTTGGACCGCGAGGTGGACGAGATCCCGGGCGTCAAGAGCACCCTGGAGATCGAGGACAAGCTGTTCACCCGCGTGCCCGAGCTCGTCGAGGTCATCATCATCCCCGGCCCCGACGGCAGCGCCGTCCCCGTGGTCAGCACCCGGGACGACAAGCCGCTGGACCTGGCCGCCTGGCGGTCGGCGGTGGTCGGGCTGCCTCCGCTGGCGGAGCCCGTGCAGTGGCGGCTGGAGGACCTTCCGCAGACCGCGACCACGAAGATCAAGCGCCTGGAGCTGGCCCGCCTGCTGCTCGGCGCCGGCGAGTCCACGAGCACCGCCAACTAGCCGTCCGCGCACCGTGAATGGGAGTCCCGCAATGAAGAAGAGCCGAGTAGAGCTCGCCGTCATAGGCGCCGGCCCGCGCGGACTGTCGGTCCTGGAGCGGCTGATCGCCGCCGAGCGGACCGCGCCGTCGCGCGAGCGCGTCGTGGTGCACGTCGTGGACCCCTCCGCGCCCGGCGCCGGGACGGTGTGGCGCGCGGCCCAGTCCCGGCACCTGCTGATGAACACCGTCGCCTCGCAGATCACGGTCTTCACCGACCACAGCGTCCGCATCGACGGCCCCATCGAGCCGGGCCCCAGCCTGTACGAGTGGGCGCAGGGTCTGGCCCTGCTCGGGGACCGCGACAGCCACGACGAGGCCACGCTGGCCGAGGCCCGCCGGATGGGGCCGAACACGTACCCCACCCGCGCCTTCTACGGCACGTACCTGGGCGACTGCTTCCGCAGGGTCGTCGAGAGCGCGCCCGGCCACGTCATGGTGCACGTGCACCGGACGAGGGCGGTGGCCATGGCCGACACCCACGGGGTGCCCGGTGGACCGCAGGGCGTACGGCTGGAGAACGGCGTCCGGCTGAACTCGCTCGACGCCATCGTGATGGCCCAGGGGCACGTGCCGGCCCGGCTCACCAGCCGGGAGGCCCGGACGGCGAGCCTGGCCCGCATCCACCACCTCACCTACCTCACGCCCTCGAACCCGGCGGACCTCGACCTCAGCGGCATCGAGGCCGGTCAGAACGTGCTGCTGCGCGGGTTGGGCCTGAACTTCTTCGACCACATGGCGCTGCTGACGGCGGGCCGCGGCGGGGACTTCGAGCGGGAGGGCGACAAGCTCGTGTACCGCCCCTCCGGACAGGAGCCCCGGCTGTACGCGTTCTCGCGGCGCGGCATCCCGTACCACGCGCGCGGCGAGAACGAGAAGGGCGCACACGGGCGTTACCACCCGCGGCTGCTGACCGCCGAGTTCATCGCGGCGCTCAAGGAGGACGCGCGCGGCGGGCGGCCGGTCAGCTTCAGCGCCGACCTGTGGCCGCTGATCTCCCGCGAGGTGGAGAGCGTCTACTACGGCACCCTGCTCACGCGGCGCGGCCGCGACGCCGACCGCGAGGCGTTCGTCGAGCACTACCTGGCGCTGGAGCCGGACGCCGATCCCGCACCGCTGCTGACGGCGCACGGCATCGACGAGGCCGACCGGTGGGACTGGGAGGGCCTCTCCCGACCCTACGGCGACCGGGTGTTCACCGGCCGCGCCGATTTCACCGGCTGGCTGCTGGAGTACCTGGCCCGCGACCTGGTCGCCGCGAAGCAGGGCAACGTCAGCGGGCCCGTGAAGGCCGCCCTGGACCTGCTGCGCGACCTGCGCAACGAGATCCGGCTGGCGGTCGACCACGGCGGCCTGGAGGGCACCTCGCACCGCGACGACCTGGAGGGCTGGTACACGCCGCTCAACGCGTTCCTGTCCATCGGCCCGCCGGCCTCGCGGATCGAGGAGATGGGCGCCCTGATCGAGGCGGGGGTCCTGACCGTCCTCGGCCCCGGGGTTCAGGTCCGCATCGACACGACCGCGCAGTTGTACGTGGCCGAGTCCTCGCTGGTTCCCGGACCGGCGATCCGCGCGACCGCGCTGATCGAGGCCCGGCTGCCGGAGCCCGATCTGCGGCGCACGGCGGACCCGTTGCTGCGCCACCTACTGGACACCGACCAGGCGGCCACCTACCGCATCGACGCCGCGCAGGGCACCACCTACGAGACGGGCGGGCTGGCGGTGACCGAGCGGCCGTTCCACATGCTCGACGCGCGGGGCCGCGCGCATCCGCGGCGGTTCGCGTACGGCGTGCCCACCGAATCGGTGCACTGGGTGACCGCGGCGGGCATCCGCCCCGGCGTGGACTCCGTGACGCTCGGGGACTCCGACGCCATCGCCCGCGCGGTACTCGACCTGCCCGCGGTGGCGCACGTGCCGGCCGGACTGGGGCCGGTGGACGCCGGGACCGACCTCACCGGAGTGATCGTCTGATGCCGGGCGGTCTGCGCCTGGTCGACCCGGCCGCGCCCCCGCCCGCGGCCGAGGTCGAACCGGCTCCCGCGACGGCGCCCGACGCGGGCCTGCTCTCGCCGGTCCGCGCCGGCACCCCCGTCGAGGCGGTGACCGGGGACCCCGCCTGGCTCCAGGCCATGTTGGACGCCGAGGCGGCCCTGGCCCGGGCCCAGGCCCGGCTGGGCACCCTGCCCTGGCAGGCCGCCGACGCCATCACCGACGCGGCCCGGGCGGAGCGGCTGGACCTGCGCGAGCTGGCCGTCGCGGCCCGGGAGACGGCCAACCCGGTGGTCGGCCTGGTGCGGGCGCTGACCGCGGTGGTCGCGGCGGACTCCCCGGAGGCCGCCGAGTACGTCCACCGCGGCTCCACCAGCCAGGACATCTTCGACACCGGGGCGATGCTGGTGGCGCACCGCGCGCTGGCGCTCGTACGGGAGGACCTGACGCGTACCGCGACGGCTCTGGCCGCGCTGGCCGGGGAGCACCGGGACACGCTGATCGCCGGTCGGACGATGGCGCTGCACGCCGTGCCGACGACGTTCGGGCTGAAGGCGGCGGGCTGGCTCCAGCTGGTGCGCGAGGCCCTGGAGCGGCTGACGCGGGTCCAGGAGGAGGGGCTGCCCGTCTCGCTGGGCGGGGCGGCGGGAACCCTGGCCGGTTACGTCGAGTACGCCGTCCTCGACGGCCCCGAGGGCTCCGAGGACGTGCTGGACCCGGGGGTCTTCCACGACCGGCTGGTCGCCGCGTACGCCGCCGAGACGGGCCTGGCCCGGCCGGCGCTGCCGTGGCACAGCCTGCGCACGCCGCTCGCCGACCTGGCGGCCGCGCTCGCCTTCACGGCGGGGGCCCTGGGGAAGATCGCCGTGGACGTGCAGGGCATGGCCCGGACCGAGGTCGGCGAAATCGCCGAGCCGGGCGGCGCCGGACGGGGAAGTTCCTCCGCGATGCCCCACAAGCGCAATCCGGTGCTGTCCACGCTGATCCGCAGCGCGGCCCTTCAGGTCCCGGCCCTGGCGGGCGCGCTGACGGCCTGCCTGGTGTCGGAGGACGAGCGGTCCGCGGGCGCCTGGCACGCCGAGTGGTTGTTGCTGCGGGAGTGTCTGCGGTTGGTGGGCGGAGCCTCGCACACGGCCGTGGAACTGGCCGAGGGACTGGAGGTCGGGTCGGAGCGGATGCGCGCCAACCTGGACCTCACCGGCAGCGGGGTGGTCTCGGAGCGGATCGTGGCCGTGCTCGCCCCGCGGCTCGGGAAGGCGGCGGCCCGCACGCTGTTGAACGAGGCCACGGCGAGGGCCGGCGCCGGGGGGCGGCCGCTTGCGGACGTCCTCGCCGAGACCCCCGAACTGGCGGGCGTCCTGGGGCCGGCGGCGCTGGCGGGCCTGTGCGATCCGGCCGGGTACACGGGCGCGGCCGGCGCCCTGGTGGACCGCGCCCTGGCGGACCGCGCCGCCAAGCGGCCCTGAGCGGCCCCTGAGCGGCCCGCGGCCGCACCCCGTCGGGGCCCGGAGCGTCACTGGCGAACCGGGCCCCCAGAGAGGAGAGACATGAAGACCAGACCCGCCGCCGGGCGGTGGATCGAAGGCTGGAACCCGGAGGACGAGGAGTACTGGGAGCGCACCGGGAAGCCGATCGCGCGCCGCAACCTGGTGCTGTCCGTACTGTCCGAGCACATCGGGTTCTCGGTGTGGAGCATGTGGTCGGTGCTCGTGCTGTTCATGTCGCCGGAGATCGGCCTGGGGTTCACACCCGGCGAGAAGTTCCTGCTCGTCGTGGTGCCGACCCTGGTGGGCGCGGTGTTGCGGCTGCCGTACAGCTGGGCGGTGACCCGGTTCGGCGGCCGCAACTGGACGGTGTTCGCCTCCGCCGTGCTCCTGGTGCCGGCGCTGCTCGCCTTCGTCTTCGTGCAGCGCCCCGGGACCCCGCTGTGGGTGTTCCTGGTCATCGGCGCCACGGCCGGGGCGGGCGGCGCCAACTTCGCCTCCTCGATGACCAACATCACCACCTTCTTCCCGCAGCGGCACCAGGGCTGGGCCCTCGGGGTGAACGCCGGCGGCGGCAACCTCGGCGTGGCGCTGGTGCAGTTGCTGGGCCTGCTGGTGATCGCCACGGCCGGGGACACCCACCCGTCGTACGTGGCGGCCGTCTACCTCCCGCTGATCGTGCTGGCGGCCCTGCTGGCGGCCCTGAAGATGGACAACGTCGACGCGGTCCGGGCCCGGCCCGGGGCGCTGCGCGAGGCCGCCGCGAGCCGCCACACCTGGTTCATCTCCTTCCTGTACGTCGGCACGTTCGGCTCCTTCATCGGCTACGGGTTCGCCTTCGGCCTGGTGTTGCAGAACGAGTTCGGCTCGACCCCGCTCGAAGCGGCCTCTTACACGTTCATCGGCCCGCTCCTCGGCTCGGTGTCACGGCCGCTCGGCGGGAGGCTCGCCGACCGCTGGGGCGGGGCGCGCGTCACCCTGTGGGCGTTCCTCGCACTGGCCCTGGGGACCGCCGGACTGCTGCTGGCCTCGCGGGCCGGGTCCTTCGGGGCCTTCGTCGCGGCCTTCACCCTGGTCTTCGTGCTCAGCGGGCTCGGCAACGGCTCCACGTACAAACTGATCCCGGCCGCGGCCGCCGCCGAGGCCGAGGCCACCATCACCTCGGGTGGCGAGGCCCGGCAGGCCTTCGCCCGGGCCCGTCGGATCTCCGGCGCCGCCATCGGGATCGCGGGCGCCGTCGGCGCGCTGGGCGGGGTGGCCATCAACCTGGCCTTCCGCGCCTCCTACCAGGGGCCCCAGGGCAGCGGCACCACCGCGTTCGCCTGCTTCCTCGGCTACTACGCGCTCTGCATGGCCGTCACCTGGTCCGTGTACCTGCGCCCGGGGCGCAAGGCCGCCCCGGGCCCCGCCCCGGCACGCGAGCCGAGGCCGGCCCGTGTCCGTTGACCTCACCGCGGCGCCCGAGGCCGCCACGCACTGCGCGTACTGCGCCCTCCAGTGCCCGACCGTGCTGCGCGACGAGGGCGACGCGGTCTCCGTCCGGCCGGCCGACTCCACCGGGGGCCTGTGCCAGAAGGGCTGGACGGCTCCCGCGGTGCTCCGCGCGCCCGACCGGCTGCGGACCCCGCTGGTGCGCGGCCCCGACGGGGAACTGGTCCCCACCGACTGGGACTCGGCGCTCGACCTGGTCGCCGGACGGCTGGCACGGCTGCGCGGGGAGCACGGCGCGGACGCCGTCGGGGTGTTCGGCAGCGGCGGACTGACCAACGAGAAGGCCTACCTGCTCGGCAAGTTCGCCCGGGTGGCGCTGGGCACCAGCAGGATCGACTACAACGGCCGCTTCTGCATGTCCTCGGCCGCCGCCGCCTCCAACGCCGCCTTCGGGCTCGACCGGGGACTGCCGTTCCCCGTCGCGGACCTCGGGCGTGCGGAGGTCATCCTGCTGGCCGGCGCCAACCCGGCCGAGACGATGCCGCCGCTGATGCGGCACCTGAACCGGGCGCGCCTCGTCGTGATCGACCCGCGTCGCACCCGTACGGCGGAGCTGGCCGCACTGCACCTGCAACCCGTGCCCGGCACCGATCTGGCGCTGGCGCTCGGGCTGTTCCACCTCGCCGTCACGGAAGGCCTGCTCGACGAGGCGTACCTGGCGGAGCGCACCACCGGCTTCGACGAGGCCTGGCGGCGGGCCGTGGCCTGGTGGCCCGAGCGGGTGGAGGGGATCACCGGCGTGCCGGTCGCGGACATGCGCGAGGCCGTGCGGATGCTCGCCGGGGCGGACCGCCGGTACGTGCTCACCGGGCGCGGAGCGGAACAGCACAGCAAGGGCACCGACACGGTGTCCGCGTTCGTCAACCTGTCGCTGGCGCTGGGCCTGCCGGGTCGCCCGGGCAGCGGGTACGGCTGCCTGACCGGGCAGGGCAACGGGCAGGGCGGACGCGAGCACGGCCAGAAGGCCGACCAGCTCCCCGGGTACCGGATGATCACCGACCCGACGGCGCGCGCCCACGTCGCGGGCGTCTGGGGCGTGGAGGCCGACACCCTGCCGGGCCCGGGCACCGGCGCCTACCAACTGCTCGACTCGCTGGGCACGACCGGCGGACCCAAGGCCCTGCTGGTCTTCGGCTCCAACCCGGTCGTGTCCGCCCCGAACGCGGCGCACGTGTCGCGCCGACTGGCCGCCCTGGACCTGCTGGTCGTCGCCGACTTCGTGCCGTCCGAGACGGCGGCCCTGGCCGACGTGGTGCTGCCCGTCACCCAGTGGGCGGAGGAGGAGGGCACCCTGACCAATCTGGAGGGACGGGTGGTGCGCCGCCGCCCGGTGCTGCCCCCACCGCCCGGTGTACGGACCGACCTCGACGTGCTCCACGACCTCGCGGTGCGGTTGGGCCAGCCCGCCGAACGGTTCCCGTCGTCCCCGCGCGCGGTCTTCGAGGAGCTGCGCCGGGCCTCCGCCGGTGGCCGTGCGGACTACGCGGGAATCAGCTGGGAACGCCTGGACGCGGGCGAGGAGTTGTACTGGCCCTGCCCGGCGGACGACGGCGAGGCCCGGCACCCCGGTACGCCCCGGATGTTCCTGGACCGCTTCGCGCACCCGGACGGACGGGCCCGGTTCGCCCCCGTGGAGGACCGGGACTCCGCTGAGGTACCGGACGCCGAGCGGCCGCTCCTCGCGACGACGGGCCGGGTTCTCGCGCACTACCAGTCCGGCGCGCAGACCCGCCGGGTACCGGAACTGGTGGCCGCCGCCCCGGAGGTGTTCGTCGAGGTCCATCCGGACACGGCCGACCGCTTCGCACTGACCGACGGCGGGTTCGCCCGGCTGGTCTCGGCGCACGGGGCGGTCGTGGCGCGGGTCCGGCTGGTGGAGAGCCTGCGCACGGACACCGTGTTCGTCCCGTTCCACTTCCCCGGCGCGGGCCGGGCCAATCTGATGACCGGGCCCGCCCTGGACCCGGTGAGCGGCATGCCGGAGTTCAAGCTGGCCGCCGTCCGCGTCGAACCCTGGTCGGAGTCCTCGTGAGCGCGATCGTCGTGGGCGGGATCGTCGTCGTCGGCCACGGTCCGGCCGCCCACCGTCTGTCGGCGTCCCTGTACCGGCTCGGGCACCGCGGTCCGGTGACCGTCCTGGGGGCCGAACCCCGTCCCGCCTACAACCGGGCCCTGTTGCCCTCGGTCCTGGACGCCACCCTGCCCGGGCACGCCCTGGAGCTGGCCGCGCCGCCCGGGAACACGCGGGTGGTGCGGGCGGCCGTCGTGACCGGCGTCGACCGTGCCCGGCGCGAGGTCCGGACCGCCGACGGGACCGTGTACGGGTACGAGGTCCTGGTGCTGGCCACCGGGGCGCGCCCGCGCTCCCCCGGCTTCGACTCCCCCGCCGTGCGCCGACTGGGCACCCTCGCCGACGCCGAACCGCCGCCGCCGGGACCGGTGGTGATTGCCGGCGGCGGGCTGCGCGGGGCGGGCGTCGCCGCCGCGCTGGGCCGGGCCGGGCACGAGGTGACCTTGGTGCACTCCGGTCCCCGGCTCGCCCACCGCGACCTCGACGGGCCGGCCTCGGCCGTCCTGGCGCGGACCCTGGAGGAGGCGGGCGTGACCCTGGAACTCGGCCGCCGGGTGGCCGGCGCGGAGCACGGCAAGGCCCTGCTGGACGACGGCCGGCTGCTCGCCGCGTCCACCCTGCTGGCGTGCGCGGGCAGCGTCCCGGAGACCGGGGTGGCCCAGGCGGCGGGGCTGGAGGTGCGGCGCGCGATCGTGGTGGACGACCGGCTGCGCACCGCCGATCCGCGGATCCACGCCATCGGGGACTGCGCCGAACACGCGGGGACCGCCGGGGACTCCCTGGTGGCGGCGTGGGAACAGGCGGACGCCCTCGCGGCCATCCTGACCGGCTCGGACAACCCGTACCGACCGACGCGACGAGTGCT
The DNA here is from genome assembly GCF_044766345.1 of Streptomyces sp. NPDC102278. Lineage (NCBI taxonomy): Bacteria > Bacillati > Actinomycetota > Actinomycetes > Kitasatosporales > Streptomycetaceae > Streptomyces > Streptomyces sp. NPDC102278. Next base: position 741,785 of record NZ_JBIWLV010000002.1, read on the forward strand.
GCGCCCCGGGATCCGGGGGCTGGACCTGACGGTCGTCGGCCCGGGCGGGGAGCCCGCCGGGGGCCGGGAGCCGGGCCCGGGTGAGGAGACCGTGTCGCTGTCCGATCCGGCGGGCGGGCGCCACGCCCGGCTGCGGCTGCGCGACGGGCGGATCCAGTCCGGGATCGTCGCCGGGTTCCCGCAAGCCGTCGCCGCCGTGGGGCGGCTGTACGCGCGGGACCGCCCGGTACCCGGCGACCGGCTGGCCCTCCTGATCGGCTCCGCCGGCGGGTACGCGGCCTCGGGCGCGCTGCCGGACACGGCCGTCGTCTGCCAGTGCAACAACGTGACCCGCAAGGCCCTTCGGCAGGCCTGGGACGGCGGGGCGCGCGCGTTGCCCGCGCTCGCCGCCGCGACGCGCGCCACCACCGGCTGCGGGACCTGCGTCCCGGCGGTGGGCCGGCTGTGCGCCGAACTCGCCGGATCGACGGAAGGGGGGCACGGCTGATGAGCGCGACCCTGGTCCTGGCCGGATACGGCATGGTCGGCCACCGGCTCCTCGAACACCTGCGGGCGGACGAGCGGTTCGCGTCGTGGCGGATCGTCGTCGCGGCCGAGGAACCCCGCGCCGCCTACGACCGGGTGGCACTCTCCTCGTACCTCGCCGGCCGGAGCGCCCGGGACCTGACCCTGACCGGCCCCGAGGTGTTCGACGACCCCCGGATCGAACTGCGGCTCGGCGCCCCGGTGGCCGCGATCGACCGCGCGGCCCGTACGGTGACCTTCGCGGACGGCTCCGCCGTGCGGTACGACGCGCTCGTACTGGCCACCGGGTCGCGGCCGTTCGTGCCGCCGATCCCCGGTCACGACCTGCCGGGCTGCTTCACGTACCGGACCCTCGCGGACCTCGACGCCCTGCGCGCGGCCGCCGAGCCGGGCGCCGCCGGCGTGGTGATCGGCGGCGGGCTGCTGGGTCTGGAGGCGGCGCAGGCCCTGGGTTCGCTGGGGATGCGACCCCATGTGGTGGAGGTGGCCCCGCACCTGATGCCGCTCCAGCTCGACGAGGGCGGGGGCGCGGTGCTGGCCCGCCTGGTGGGCCGGCTCGGCATGAGCGTGCACTGCGGCCGGGGGGTGGCGTCCGTGGACGCGGACCGGGGCGGTCGGGTGCGCGGCGTGACGCTGGCCGACGGTGACGTACTGCCCGCCCGCTGCGTGGTGTTCTCGGCGGGGGTGCGGCCGCGCGACGAACTGGCCGCGCCGGCCGGGCTGCCGCGCGGGGAGCGGGGCGGGTTCCTGGTGGACGCCCTCTGCCGTACCGAGGACGCCCGGATCTGGGCGATCGGCGAGTGCGCGGCCGTACTGGGCCGCTGCCACGGCCTGGTCGCCCCCGGTTACCTGATGGCCGAGAGCGTGGCCGCGCAACTGACCGGGCGTCCGGCGGAGCCCTTCCCGGGCGCCGACACCTCGGCGAAGTTGAAGGTGTTCGGGGTGGACGTGGCCGGTTTCGGCGACGTCCACGCCCGCGTCGAGGGTGCGCTGTCCTTCGTACGGGAGGACCACGCGGCCGCCACCTACGCCAAGTTGGTCCTGGCCCCGGACGGCCGCACCCTGCTCGGTGGCGTCCTGGCCGGTGACACCCGCGCCTACGGGGAACTCCGCTCGATGCTGGGCCACGAACTGACCGGGCCGCCGGAGCGGCTCCTCGTCTGAGACGCCCGTCCGGGCGGGGTGGGGGGGGGGGGGGGGGGGCGGCGGCGCCCCCCCCCCCCCCCCGCGCGGGGGCCCCCCCCCCCGCCCCCCCCCCCCCCCCCCCCCCCCCCCCCCCCCCCCCCCCCACCCCCCCCCACG
>NZ_JBIWLV010000002.1:743618-927169 GCF_044766345.1 Streptomyces sp. NPDC102278
GGGGGGGGGCCCCCCGGCCGCGTGGGGGGCCCCCGGGGGGGGGGGGCCCCCGCCCGGGGGGGGGGGGGGGCGGGGGGGGGGGGGGGGCCCCCCCGGGGGGGGGGGGGGGGGGGGGGGGGGGCGCCCGGGCGCCCCCCCGCCCCCTTTCGTCGTTGCGCCCCACTCGTGGCGCGCCGCGAGCACGCCTCGGTCGGCCCGCGGCCGCTCGAACCCTGCCGGCGCGACCCCGTCACCGGCCACGATCACGCCTTCGATCAGACGGTCGAGTCGGGCATGATCTCGCGGACCTCCTGCGCACAGCGGCACGCGGCGGGGAGTTCCGCGGCCCGCTCCAGCGCGTTCGCACCTGAGGGCGCGTCGATGATCGAGAACGCGCCGGGGACCGCCTTGGTCTCCGGGTACGGGCCGTCGGCGACGGTGCCCGGTGGCCACGACGCTCGCCCGCCGCCTCTCCGGTCCACCGCCGAAGACCCACACGGCGGCGTCCCGGGCCTCCCGCACCACCGCGAGCGAGGCCTCGGCCGACTCTTCCCCAGGAAGGTCGTCGCGCCGTCGTCGAACGAGATCGGACCGCGGCATCCATGGCTCCCCCGGCCGTTGGCCTCCGTCGGCCGCGACTCGCGATACGACGCACGCCTTCCGGTACCGCCGCGGCGGCCCCGGTGCACCCGTGCTCCGCGTGCGGCCGGCCACCGCCGCCGAGGCCCGCCGCAGGCGGCCCCGCACGCGAAAGCGCCGGGCGCGGCTCCTTGGGGGAGCCGCGCCCGGCTGTCTGTCCCGCCCGCGGGGGACGGTGTCGCGGGGCAGACGATCAGTGGGCCGCCGCGGTGGCCGGGTCGGTCTTCGCTTCGGCGGCCGGCGCGGAGTCGGTCGGGCGGCCGGAGCGCCGGCCGACGACGAGGAGGGTGAGGATCGCGAGGCCCGCGCCGATGTACAGGACGCTGGCGGTGGCCAGGTTGTCGACGGCGATGCCTCCGAAGAGGGCGCCGAGGGCGATCGACAGGTTGAAGGTGGAGACGTACAGCGAGGAGGCCGCCTCGGTCGCGTCGGGGGCGGCGTCGAGGATCCAGGTCTGGAAGGTCACCGGCACGGCGCCGTAGCCCAGGCCCCACAGGACGAGGATGACGGCCGCGGTGAGGGTGGTGTTCCCGACGGTGGCGAGCAGCAGCATGGCGACGGCGAGGACGATCGCGATGCCGATGACGACCTGCCGCAGCCGCTTGGCGATCAGGGCTCCGGCGATGAAGTTGCCGGTGATGCCGGCGATGCCGAAGGTCAGCAGCAGGACACCGATCATGCTGTCGCCGACGCCGTCGTCCTGGAGGAGCGGACGGACGAAGGTGTAGGCGAGGAAGTGGCCGGTGATGACGAGGAAGGTCATCGCGATGCCGATGCGGACGCCGGCGTTGGACTTCCAGACGCGGGGCAGGTCGCCGAAGACGATGGTGCGCTCGGCGGGGACCTTCGGCATCAGGAAGAGCATCGCGGCGAGGGCGACGAGGCCGAGGACGCCGACGGCGGCGAAGGCGGTGCGCCAGCCGGAGAGGTCGCCGAGGAAGGTGCCGGTGGGCACGCCGAGCACGGAGGCCGTCTCGACGCCGCCGAAGATGACGGCGGTGGCGCGGGCGACGTGTCGTTCGGGTACCAGGCGCAGGGCGATGCCGCCGGCGATGGACCAGAAGCCGCCGACGCTGATGCCGATGAGGAAGCGGGCGACCAGGACCACGGCGAAGCTGGTGGCGAAGGCCGAGGCGAGGTTCGCCAGGCCGACGATGGCGATGAGGATGACCAGGACGAGCCGCCGGTCGAACTTTCCGGTGGCGACGGTCACCAGCGGGGCCGAGATCGCCGCGACCAGGCCGGGGATGGTGACCATGAGGGCCGCCGTGCCCTCGGAGACCTTCAGCGCGTCCCCGACGGGGGTGAGCAGGCCGACGGGCAGCAGCTCGGAGGTCATGAGGGAGAAGATGCCGAGGGTGACGGCCAGGACGGCCAGCCAGCCTTTGACCGCGGAGGGTTCCTTGCCCGCGGAGAGCGGTGCGGATGAATCGAGGGTGGTCACGATGTCAGTCCTTCGTCAGCGGTCCCCCTCTGGTGCCGGGAGACGGGGTGGGGGCATGCGTGGGGCGGTGGCCTGGCCTGTCCGGCGGTGGCCACCGCCCTGGTGCGTCGTTATGGGGTCTGGGGGTGGGGGAACGGCCGGACTACTCGGTTCCGGGGGTCTTGCGGGTGGCGACGTTCATCCGGTTCCACACGTTGGCGGTGAAGATGAGGGCGATCAGGTGCGCGAGCTCCTCCTCGCCGAAGTGCTTGGCGGCCTCGTCGTAGACGGCGTCGGTGACGCCGCCGGGGAGGAGGGTGACCTCCTCGGTGAGGGCGAGGGCCGCGCGCTCCTTGACGGTGAAGAGGCTCGACTCCTGCCATGCGGTGAGCTGGTAGATCCGCTCTTCCGACTCGCCGCCCTTGCGGGCGTCGCTGGTGTGGTAATCGATGCAGTAGGCACAGCGGTTGATCTGCGAGGTGCGGATCTGGACGAGCTCCAGGAGGACCGGGTCGAGGCCCTGTCGGGCGGCCCCGTCGAGGGCCAGGACGGACTTGAAGATCTTGGGGGCGACGGCGGCGAAGTTCATGCGCTCAGGAACCTGAAAAGTGGTCATGTGAAAACTCTAGGAGCGCAATCGGCCCGGAGTAGGGTGCATTCCCATGCAGAGATCATGGGTCAATTCCACGGACGCCCCGGACCCCGAACCGGCCGGTACCGGGAGCGATCTGCACCTGGAACTGAGCGGCGAGGGCAGCCTGCGCAACCAGCTGATGCAGGCGTTACGCACGTCCATCGACTCCGGCCGGCTCGCTCCCGGCACCCGGCTGCCGCCCTACCGGGCCCTCGCCGTGGACCTGGGGATCGCCCGCAACACGGTCGCCGACGCGTACGCCGAGCTGGTCGAGGAGGGCTGGCTGTCGGCGCGCCAGGGCTCCGGCACCCGGGTGGCCAGGCGGGCGGCCCCGCTCCAGCCCGACCGGCCGCGCGGGCCCGCCCGACCGACGCACCGCAGGACCGAGCACGACCTGATGCCGAGCTCCCCCGACGCCTCCGCCTTCCCCCGAACCGCCTGGATCGGCGCGGCCCGGCGGGCGCTGGCCGCCGCTCCGCACGACGCCTTCGGGGTCGGTGACCCCCGCGGCCGGATCGAGCTGCGCCGGACGCTGACCGAGTACCTCGCGCGGGTGCGCGGCGTACGGACCGCACCGGACCGGATCATCGTCTGCTCCGGCTTCGCCCACGGGCTGGAACTGCTCGGCAAGGTGCTCACCGGCCCGGTCGCGGTGGAGTCGTACGGGCTGTCCTTCCATCGGGACATCCTGGTGGGCGCGGGGCTCGCCACGGTGCCGTTGACCGTGGACGGCGGGGGCGCGCGGATCGAGGAGCTTCCCGGGACGGGCGCCCGGGCGGTGCTGCTCACCCCGGCCCACCAGTTCCCCACGGGTGGCCCGCTGCACCCGGAGCGGCGGGCCGCGGCGGTGGACTGGGCGCGGGCGACCGGTGGAGTGCTGATCGAGGACGACTACGACGGGGAGTTCCGCTACGACCGCCAGCCGGTCGGCGCCGTCCAGGGCCTGGACCCGGACCGGATCGTCTACATCGGCTCCGCCAGCAAGAGCCTGTCCCCCGCGCTGCGCCTGGGCTGGATGGTGTTGCCGGGCTGGTTGGTGGACGACGTGCTCGCCGCGAAGGGGCCCCGCGAGATGTGGTCGGGGGTCACGGACCAGCTGACCCTGGCCGAGTTCATCGGGTCGGGCGCCTACGACCGCCACCTGCGCCGGATGCGCCTGATCTACCGGCGCCGCCGGGACCAGTTGGCGGCCCGGCTGGCGCAGGAGGCGCCCCACGTCAAGGTCAGCGGGGTGGCGGCCGGACTGCACGCGGTGCTGGAGCTGCCGAGGGACACCGAGGAGGCGGCCCTGCGGGCGGCCCGCCGGCAGGGCCTCGCGCTCGACGGGTTGCGACCGTACCTGCACCCCGAGAGCTCCATGACCCCGCGGGACGGGCTGGTGCTCGGCTACGGCACCCCGCCCGACCACGCCTTCGCGGCGGCCCTGGACGCGCTGTGCCTGGCCCTGCCCGACCCGCCGCAGGAGGAGGAGCGGGAGGGGACGCGCGGGGAGGAGCCGCCGCGCCGCCGCAGCGGCGTCGAGGCCCCGCAGGCCCCGTAGGCCCCGCAGACCCCGCAGGCCCCGCAGGCCCCGCAGGCCCCGTAGACCCCGTGGGCCCCCCGTGGGCCCCGGGTCTGCCGGTACGCGCGCGAGCGCCGCCGCCCGGCCTGGGCCGGGCGGCGGCGCTCGTGGGGCGGGCGGCGGTCAGTGACCGGGCGTCGGGGTCAGGGCGTGGCGGAGTTCGGCCTCCAGCCGGTCCAGGTCGTCGGCGTGCCCGTGGGCCGCCACGTGCCCGTCGGGCCGGATCAGGTAGTAGCCGGCGCGGGCGCACAGCCCGCCCCGGCCGGGCAGGTCGGGTGTGGCCCGCAGGACGCGCAGCCCCGGCCAGGGGCCGACGGTGTGCTCGACCCGGGCGGTCCAGGCGGTGTCCCGGGCGGGCGGGCGCAGCAGCAGCGTCCAGCCCGCCGGGGCCTGCCCCGGCCCGGCCAGGCCCAGCGCGAGGGCGGTGGCCCGGGGGAAGACGGAGCCGGCCCGGATCCCGCCGGGCAGCCGGTCGCGGACCCGGCAGGCGCCGGCCGACGGCTGCCGGGTGTCGCGGTCCGGGGTGTAGGCGAGCCGGCGGCCCGCCATCACGGGGGCGTAGAGCCGGGCGGCGGCGCCGGTGCGGTCCAGGACCCGGAAGGCGGTGTCGCGGGCGGCGACCCGGCGCCGGGTGCGGGCGGTCAGGGCCCGGGTGTGCAGGTCGGTGTCGCGCACGATGCGGCCGGTCGCCTCGACGCGTTCCCTGCCGTAGCTCTCCAGGAGCGCGGCGGGGGCCTCGCCGCCGAGGACGGCGGCGAGTTTCCAGGCGAGGTTGTGGGCGTCCTGGAGGCCGTTGTTCATCCCCTGGCCGCCGGCGGGGCTGTGCACGTGCGCCGAGTCCCCGGCCAGGAAGACCCGGCCGCGCTGGAAGTCGGTGGCCCGTCGGGCGTGGACCCGGAAGACGGTCTCCCAGACGGGTTCGGTGATCCGCACGCCGTGGGGGCCCCGGGTGTCGATGAGGCGCTGCATGTCGTCTCGGGTCAAGGTGGTGCCCTCGGGCATCACGGACAGGAAACGGAAGACCCCGTCGGGCTGCGGGACGACGCACAGCGTCCCCGAGGTGCTCTGGTAGTACGAGATCTCGTCGGGCGGCAGGTTCCCCTCGATGCGGGTGTCGAGGAGCGCGAAGGCCATCTCGTAGGTGGATCCCTCGAAGCCGATGCCGAGTTGGCGGCGGACGTCGCTGCCCGCCCCGTCGGCGCCGATGACGAAGGGCGCGGTGAACCGTTCGACGAGGCCGTCGCCGTGTTCCAGTACGGCGGTGACCGTGCCGCCCGGCTCGATCCGGCCGGAGTAGTCGACGTCGTCGAGGCACAGGAGCCGGACGCCCCGCTCGATCTTCCCGCCGAGGGAGTGCAGCCGTTCGGTGAGGATGCGTTCCGTCTCGGGTTGGGGGAGCTGGCGGGCGGCCAGTTCCTCGGTGAAGGTGAGCGAGGCGACCGGCTTGCGGTCGGAGAAGTAGCGGAAGGCGCGTACGGGTACGGACGCCTCCTGGACGGCCTCGCCGACGCCGAGGTCGGTGAGGATGTCGCGGACCCGGGGCCACAGCGACAGCGCCTTGGGCACCCGGGCGGCCTCGTGGGCCCGGTCGACGATCCGTACGCCCACGCCGCGCCGCAAGAGTTCGCAGGCGGCGAGCAGGCCGGTGGGACCGGCTCCGACGATCAGCACGTCGGCATCGCTGGTGGCGTTCACGGGTGTTCTCCTGCCTGTCGCCGGACGGTGGTCAGGACGACTGCGGGGCGGACAACCGCCGCAGTCGTGCGGTGAGTTCGAGGCGCTGGACCTTCATCGTGGCCGTGCGCGGCAGCTCGGAGAGCTTCATCTGCACCGGCTCCGCGAGCTGCGGCCACGCGGCGGCGGCGGAGCGCCAGCGGGCCGGGTCCAGCGGCAGGTCGTCGCGGGTGCAGAGCACGGGGACGCCCGCGCCGTCCGGTCCGGGGACGACGACCAGTTCGGTGAGTTCGTCGAGCCGGCCGAGGACGGTGTCCTCGATCTCCAGGGTGGAGTGGATGCCGGGGATGGCGTCCACCTCGCGGTCCAGGAGGTGGAGGCAGCCCTCGTCGGTGCGGTATCCGAGGTCCATGCCCCGCCACCAGCCGCCGTGCACCTGGGTGTCGTAGCGCTCGCGCTCGCCGAAGTAGCCCAGCGCCCGGCCGGCGGCCTGGACGTCGATGTAGCCGGGGTTGTCGCGGCTGACCTCCTTGCCGTTGCGGCTGACGAGCCGGAACTTGGTGTCGGAGGGGAAGGCGTGGCCCTGGCAGCGGCCGTCCGCGCCCAGCGCGGTGGCGCGGGTGAAGCCGCGGCCGACGAGCGGGCCCGTCTCGCTCTGCCCGTAGATCTGGTAGAAGAGCGGCGAGCTGCGGTCGGTGGCGTGCAGCAGCTTGTGCATGGTGCTGGGGTGGATGGCGTCGAAGGTGGTGCTGAAGTACTTCACGTTCGACAGCGGGCGCAGCGGGTGGTCGGCCAACACCTCCCACTCCATGAAGGAGTTGGGGTGGGACTCGATGAAGCCGGGGCGGGTCTCGGCCCACAGTCGCGCCGCGTGCTCGGGCTCGGCGTCGTTCATGATGACCATCGGGTTGCCGCGGGGCAGCAGGACGGCCAGGGCCAGCGGCATCCGCGAGTGGACGTAGCTGACGTGCAGGGCGACGGTCTCGTGCTCGCGGATCATGTCGAAGAGCTTGGCCTGCGGGCGGTAGCGGCCGTGCAGGGTGCGGGCCGAGTGCACGACGAGCTTGGGCAGGCCGGTGGTGCCGGAGGTGTGCGTCATCAGCGCGGGCAGGTCGAGGTGCGGGACGACGGGCGCCTGGCGCGGGGATCCGGCCAGGTCCGCGAGGGAGACCGTGCCCGGGCGGGAACCGGCCACGATGATCACCTGGCCGGCAATCTCCGCGAGGGGGGCGCCGGCGAACGGTCCGTCGAGCTTGTCGGTGTCGGTGACCAGGTGGGGGGAGCCGAGCCGGCGCAGCAGCGCGAGGACGCTGTCGGCGTCGAGGTACGGGGAGAGCTGGACGGGGACGGCCCCGAGGCGGGCGACGGCGGAGGACAGGATGTTGATGTCGAAGCCGTTTGACTTGTGGAGGGCGACGTGGTCGCTGCGGCGCACCCCGGCGGCGTACAGGCGGGCCGCCGTGTCGTCGATGTGCTCGGCCAGTTCGGCGAACGTCAGGCGGCGCCCGACCTCGGGGAGCAGGTCCAGGTCGTGGTCGAGGATGATCAGCTGGTCGCCGTGGGTCTGGGCGGCCCGCTCGGCCACGAGACCCATGTACAGGCCCTTGTCACTGCCGTTGACGGGAAGCATTGCGGAACTCCTTCGCGGGAGGGGTGTGTGGGTGGTGGTCCGGTCAGATCAGGCCGGTGAGCAGGGACTCGACGATGCGGACGCCGTCCCGGGTGAGCACGGATTCGGGGTGGAACTGCATGGAGGCGAAGTGCGGGCCGCGCAGGGCGTGCACCTCGTCGGTCTCCGGGTCGCGGCTGACCTCGAACACGCCGACGCCCTCGGCCTCGGCCTTGTCCTCGGTGCCGCGCGCGGCGAACGTGTTGTAGAAACCGACCCGTTCGGTCGCGCCGAAGAGTTGGATCTGTCGCTGTACGCCCTGGTTGGGGTGGTCGCGGCGGACCAGGTCCAGCCCCAGTTCCCGGGAGAGGACCTGGTGGCTGAGGCACACGGCGAGGAAGGGTCTGCGCTTGGCGAGCAGCGCGCGGACGTCGGCCGACAGTCGGGCGATCTTCGGGTGGCCCGCGTCGCGCGGGTCTCCGGGTCCGGGTCCCATGACGACCAGGTCGTGGGCGTCGAGGGAGTAGGGCTCGTCGAAGCGGCTCACGGTCACCCGCAGCCCCATCGAGCGGAGCTGGTGGGCGATCATCGAGGTGAAGGTGTCCTCCGCGTCCACGACGAGGACGGAGCGCCCGACCAACGAGTCCTGCGGCAGGGCCCGTTCGCCCTCCTCGGCCAGCCAGTACCCGGCGATGGAGTCGTTGCGCCGGGCCAGGGCGGCCCGGACGTCCGGGTGGGCGGAGAAGCGGGTGGCGCCGTCCGATTCCAGTGCGGCGAGCAGACCGGCCGCCTTCGCCTTGGTCTCCGCGACCTCGGATTCGGGATCGGAGTGGCGGACCAGGGTGGCCCCCACGCCGATGGAGACCCGGCCGGCCTCGTCGATGTCGGCGGTGCGGATGAGGATCGCCGAGTCGAGTTCCCGTTCGCCGCTCTCGTCCGTGCCGATGAGGGCGACGACTCCGCTGTAGTAGCCGCGGCCCCGGGGTTCGTATCTGCTGATGACGCGGCAGGCGCTCTCCAGCGGGCTGCCGGTGACGGTGGGGGCGAACATCGTCTCGCGCAGGATCTCGCGCGGGTCGCGGGTGGTGCGCCCCTCGATCAGGTACTCGGTGTGCGCGAGGCGGGCCATCTCCTTGAGGTAGGGGCCGACGACCCGGCCGCCTCCCTCGCAGACCCGGGCCATCATCTTGAGTTCCTCGTCGACGACCATGTACAGCTCGTCGGTCTCCTTGCGGTCCGCGAGGAAGTCCATGACCTGCGGCAGGGTGGGCCCGCCGGCCGGGTAGCGGTAGGTGCCGCTGATGGGGTTCATCACGGCGGTCCCGCGGTGCACGCTGATGTGGCGTTCGGGGGTGGCGCCGACGAAGGTGCGGCCGCCGGTGTGGACGACGAAGGTCCAGTAGCCGCCGGTCTCCTGCTCCAGGAGCCGGCGAAAGAGGGTCAGGGCGCTGCGCGGGGTGTAGTCGGTGATCTCCGCGGTGAAGGAGCGTTTGATGACGAAGTTCGCTCCTTCGCCGGTGCCGATCTCGTCGGCGATGACGCGGCGCACGATGTCCGCGTATCCGGCGTCGTCGATGTCGAACTCGCCGCCGGTCAGTCGGATGGGCCGGTCGCCGATGCGGGCGACGGCCTCCGCGAGCGGGACCCGCTCCTGACCGGTGACGGCGAGGGTGATGAGCGGGGAGCCGTCGTCGGCCGCCTCGAAGCCGCGTTCGCGGATCTGTCGGAAGGGTACGAGGACCAGCGCCTGGTGCCGGCCGGGCTCGGCCGCGCCCCGCTCGGGCAGGGGTACGGACTCCAGTGTCTCGGGGTGGGACACGTCGCCGACGAGGACCTCCACCACGCCCGGCCCGGTGGCGCCGGGCCGGTGCAGCAGGGCGAACGGCGGGGGGTCGTCGGCGAGGATCCGGGCGAGCAGGTCGCGCTCCGCCGGCTCCCGGGCGGCGGTCATGCCAGGGTCTCCTTCACGGTGGTGACCACGGCGCAGCGCCGGGCGGCGTAGTCCAGGGTCCGGTGGTGGTCCTCCTCGGTGAAGTCGGCCAGGGCGTCCGCGACCAGGAAGGTCTCGATGTCGTGGCTGAACGACTCGACCGCCGTGGCCAGTACGCCGACGTGCGCGTACACCCCGCAGACGACGAGTTGGTCGCGTCCGGCCTCCCGCATCCGGGCCAGCAGGTCGGTGTGGTGGAAGGCGCTGTAGCGCCATTTGGTGAACACCCAGTCCTCGGGTCCGGGCTTCAGCTCGTCGGCGATCTCCCGGTCCTCGCGCGAGGGCTTCATGCCGGGCCCCCAGAAGTCCCGCAGCAGTCCGCGCTGGCGTTCGGTCATGCCGCCCGGCTGGGCCGTGTAGGCGACGGGGACGCCGAGTTCGGCGCACCGGTCGCGCAACTGGGCCGCGTTGCGCACGAGTTCGGCGCGCAGGGTGTCCGGCAGGGGTGCCAGGAAGTAGCGCTGCATGTCGTGTACCAGCAGGACGGCGCGGGCCGGGTCGACGGACCAGGCGGCGGTGTTGAGGGGCAGGTCCCCCGATGTCGGCATCGGGTAGGCCTCGATGGTCGGGATGCCGGCCATGGCTTCCTCTCGTGGCTCTGACGTGGTGGCTCTGACGTGGTGTGGCTCTGACGTGGTGTGGCTCTGACGTGGTGGAGGGGTGCGGTGAGCGGTGGTGCGGGACGGCGTCGCGGGGGGCGGCGCGCGGTCTCAGACGCCGAGGGTGGCGCCGCCGTCGACCGTGAGCGTGTGCAGGGTGATGTGCGCGGCCTCGTCGGAGAGCAGGAACACCACGGCGTCGGCGATGTGTCGGGGCTGTGCGAGTCGGCCGAGCGGGATGCCGACGCGGTAGGAGTCCCCGTGGCCCTCGATGGATCCGCGCGGCCCGGATTCGTCGTGCCACATGGACCGCAGCATCGGTGTGTCGGTGGAGCCGGGGGCGACGATGTTGCAGCGGATGCCGTGGCGGGCGACTTCCAGGCCGAGTGACTTGGTGAACATGGTGGCCGCGGCCTTGGAGGCGGCGTAGGCGGCCATGTCCGTACGGGGGGTGCCGGCGGCGTTGGAGGCGACGGTGACGAGGGAGCCCCGGGCGCGCTCCGCCATCCGGTTCACCACGGCCCGGGAGACGTGGAAGACGCCGGTGGCGTTGACGGCGAAGGTGGCGTTCCAGTCCTCGTCGGTGAACGCGCGGGCCTGGCCCAGGCGCAGGATGCCGGCGGCGTTGACGAGGTGTTCGATCGGGCCGAGTTCGCTCTCCGCGGCCGCGACCGTCCGCTCGACCTCGGCGCTGCTGGTGACGTCGGTGGGGAAGGCGACGGCCTTGACGCCGTGGTCGGCCCATTCCTCGACCGCCCGCCCCAACGCCACCGGATCGCGGTCCACGGCGGCGACGAAGACGCCGCGCCGGCCGAGGGCGAGGGCTACCTCGCGGCCTATCCCGCCGGCCGCTCCGGTGACGAGGGCTGTGGTGCCTTCCATCAGAAGCTCCAACTGGATACGACGGATATGGCCTGTCCGGGGTTGAGGCGCGGGTCGCAGTGGCTGGTGTAGAAGTCGCCGACCCGGTCGATGGCCGAGGGGTCGGAGACGCATTCGGTGACGGCGTCCGGGGTGGTCTCCAGGTGGAAGCCGCCCGCGACACCGCCCGCCTCCGTGACGGCGAAGTGGAAGGCCACGGCCTCGCGTTCGACGGTCTCGACGTAGCGGGTCTTGTATCCGTCGGGGGTGCTGACGGTGTTGCCGTGCATGGGGTCGGTCAGCCAGATCACGGGGTGCCCGGCCTCGCGGACGGCGGTCACGAGCGGCGGGAGGGCGTCGGGGACGGCGTCGGCGCCCATCCGGGCGATGAGGGTGAGGCGGCCGGGCTCGCGGTCGGGGTCGAGCCGTTCGCACAGGGCGAGCAGCTCCGCGGGGCTCATGTTCGGGCCGACCTTGCAGGCGACCGGGTTGCTCACCCGGGACAGCAGCTCGACGTGGGCGCCGTCGACCTGCCGGGTGCGCTCGCCGATCCAGGGCCAGTGGGTGGAGGCCAGCATCAGTCCGCCCGCCTCGTCACCGCGGAGCATGGACACCTCGTAGTCGAGGAGCAGGGCCTCGTGGCTGGTCCACACCATGGGGTCGATGCCGGCGCCGGGGCTGCCGGGGCGCCAGCCGAGGCCCCGCATCACGTCATCGGCGGCCATGTAGCCGGTGAGCAGTCGCAGCGGATCGGGACGGCGGGCGTCGACGTCGGGTTCGGGGCCGTTGACCATGTGGCCCCGGAAGACGGGCATGTCGACGCCGTCGACGACCTCGGTGGGGCGCGAGCGGGGCTTGGCGTACTGGCCGGCGATTCGGCCGACACGCAGCACCGGCTTGCCGGTGACCAGTCGCAGTGACCCGGCGAGCAGGTCCAGGACGGCGGCCTTGCGGGAGACGTGGTCGGCCGTGCATTCGGCCGGGTCCTCGGCGCAGTCGCCGACCTGGACCACGTGGGCCTGGCCGGCCGCCACCCGGGCCAGCAGCCCGCGCAGGGTCCGTACGTCGTCCGCGGCCACCAATGAGGGGCGGGCCAGGAGTTCCTCCCTGACCCGACGCAACTGCGCGGGGTCGTCCCAGTCCGGCTGTTGGAGCGCGGGTTTCAGCCGGATGCCGGTATCGGCGTTTTCCACGAGGTGCCTCCGAGTAGACGAGCAAGGGTGCGGGGCGCGCTGCCGCGCGGAGTGGGGTCCATCGCGGGAGCGGGGCGCACGGGTGAAGTGCGGGGATGGGTGGTGCGGGGGTCCGATGGGTCGGGCGGGACGCGCGGGACCGCGCCGGAGGCGAGGGCCGCAGGGAGGTGTACGGGGCCGAAAGGCCAGGGGCGATCGCCCGGGAAGCGGCGCGGTGGGGCCGGTCGGTCGGGGCGGGGCGGACTGGCCCGGCCCCGCGCACCCCGCGGGACACGGCGCGGCGCGGCATGGGACCCCGGCCATGCGGGCCACCCGGGCGGCGGGCACGGCACGCGGGTGGCCGGCACGCGGCGGCGGGGCTCACGGGTACGGGACGTGCTCGGGTGCCCCGACTTCGCGGCGAGGGCGCGCGATCGGACGCTGCGGACCGGGCGGAATCCCGACGGGCTCAGGGCCTGTTTCAGGCGAGGCCCTTGCGGAGCGCGGCGGTGATCTCGACGGTACGGCGGGCCTGGTACTCGATGGCGGCGAGGTTGTCCTCGGTGACGTTGCCCGCCTCGTTGCGCGAGACGCTGCTCACGCCGTACGGGTTGCCGTTGGTCGGGGCCAGTTGGATCGGGTCGGCCACACCGGGCGGCACGATGATCGCGCCCCAGTGGTAGAAGGCGTTGTTGAGGGCCAGGAGGGTGCTCTCCTGGCCGCCGTGCAGGGTCGCGGTGGAGGTGAACGAGGACATCACCTTGTTCAGCAGTCCGCGCTTGGAGTGCAGCGGAAGGGTCTGGTCGATGAACTGCTTGAGCGAGGCGGCGGGCAGGCCGTAGCGGCCCGGGGTTCCCCACAGCACCGCGTCGGCCCATTCGAGGTCGTCGAGCGTGGCCTCGGGGATGTCCGCCACGGCGGCGAGGTGCTCCTCCCACGCCGCGTTCCAGGTGTCGTTGCCGGGCACGACCGTCTCGGTGGTGAGCTCGGCGGTCCTGCGCAACCGCACCTCCGCGCCCGCCTTCTCGGCGGCGGCCGCGGCGGCCACGGCGAGCTGGTGGACGTTTCCCTGGGAGGAGTAGTAGATGACGGCGACCTTGGTCATGTCCGGGGTCCCTCGGTTCGATCGGTTGGAATGTCCCGATCCTGTGGGAGCCGACGGCCACGGCCAATGGTCGTCCGGGCTATCCGTCAACTGCTCAGCTCGCTAGGTCAGGTCGCCCTCCCAGGTCCGTCAGGTAGCCCCGGCCGTGCCGTTCGCGGCGCGCCGGATCGGTCAGGTCCGTCACCTCCGCCGCGGCCCGCCGGGTGTTGGGCCGACCGCTGAGCAGGGCAATGGCGTGCGCGGCCGAGGCGAGCGTGGCGTGCCGGTGCCAGCCGTTGAAGGACCGGCCGGAGAAGTCCCGGATGCCGACCTGGTCGGCCACCTCGGCGAGGTCCCGGTCGACCCGGTGGGTGAGCCGGATCAACTGGGTCAACTCCGCCGGCCGCACCCCCGTCAGGTCGGTCAGCCACAGTTCCGCCGGGAGCTGGCCGCCGTCCGAGATCCCGAGGAGCAGCAGTTCCTCGGCCACGCCCGGTCGTCCGCCCGGGCGCCGGGTGTCGGCGGTCAGGGTGGCGCTGACGGCCACGAGGGAGCCCGGTCGCCGCAGGCCGCGGAGCTGCGCCTCCGGTCCGGATGCCCTGCGGGGCTCCAACTGACGCATGTGCCAGGCGGTGGACATGATCTGCTGGGTCGTCATGCTGGCGCCGCGGCGGGGGAAGGTCGGCTCCAGGACGGTGAGGCGTACGGAGGGGTCGACCCGCAGCAGCCAGGGCGTGCCGGCGGCCCGCAGCCGGTGGACCGTGCTCAGGACGTCGGCGTGGCGCGCGTCCATCACCAGGGGTCGGACCGGGAGACCGGAGTCCCTGATCATCGCCAGGTAGGCCTCGACCGAGCACTGGGCGAGGCTTTCCTGCACGGTGGTCTCGGGGATGGCGGCCTGGCTGCGCCGGTTCTCGTCCTCCAGCCAGCGGTGGGTGAGGTGGAGCCTCCAGTGCAGCGGTGAGCTCCAGTCGTGGGCGGCGGCCCAGACCCCCACGGCCTGTTGGGCGTTGATGACCTGGCCCAGCTCGGGCACGAAGCGCCGCTCGACCCCCACGGAGGTCTCGCCGGCCTTCGGGATGATCATGGGGTGGACCACGTACGCCTGCGGTGGCGACACCCGTTCGATGTGCTGGGCCAGGGCCCGTCGGACGGGGGTCCAGTCCCAGGTCGAGCTGGAGATGAAGTGGTGCAGGCTCTGCTCGGCCGCGTCCCCTCCGAGCAGAGTCGCGATGTTGCGGATCGATTTGCGGCCCTCGGCGCCCAACAGGCCCCGCACGTAGTGGATGGCCTTCATCCGCTGGTCGCTCCGCGGCATGGACGCGAAGAGCCCCGAGCACAGCTCGAAGACCACCGACTCCTCTTCACCGGGACGCCCCGTTCCTTCGCGTGCGACGCATTCGGCGTGCTGATCACCCGTCGGCTGCTTCCGGACCGTGCTGCCGCTCCGCAGGATCGTGCTCCTCATGAAGTCTCCCCTCCGACCGGGGGTCGCCCGGCCAGCTGCCTGCATGTGTCTGCCGAGCGGCGGCTGTGCTGCGCACATGCCGCCACGGAGACGCAGCTTCACGCGGGGCGACCAAGCGGGGGCAAAGGATCGGGAAGCCCCGCCTCCGCGCCCGCGCGGATCGTGGCGTACGCCGCCGGCCGGCCCGGGGCGGTCGGGTACCGCGGTTCCGGATCGGTGTCCGGGTCTCCGGCGAGGGCGAGCCGGATCAGTTCCGGTATCCGGAACGAGGGCACCGACATCTCGGGGGTTCCCGTGGGGACCCGGCCGGCGAGTTCGACGGCGTGGTGGTCCAGCAGCGTGCCCAGGAGCTGTTCCGCGGTGCTCGTGGCCACCCCGAGGAGTTGCGCGGCGTCCCGGACCACGAACGCTCCGGAGGCGGAACGACTGAGTTCGGTGAGCGCCCGGCCGGCCGGGTGGGGCAGCCGCGCGCAGGACTGCTCGACCCGGGCCAGCACGTCCCAGGTCCCTGAGCGCAGTTCTACCCGGCGTTGGCGTTCGTTGGCCAGCCGTTCGGCGAAATCGGCCGTGGACCACATGGGACGGGCCGCCAGCGTCTCCCCCATCGCCCTGATCCCGAGGGGCACGTGGCCCATCAGCCGGACGATGCGCCGGGTTGCCGTGTGGTCGCCCGTGGGCCATCCCGCGGGGCCGGTGGCCGCGGCGAACAGCGCCGCGCCGTCCTCGGCGCTCATCGGCCCGAGTGTCAGCTGCGCGGCGCCCGGCAGTCCGGGGAGCCGGACGCGGGAGGTGGTGATGACGGTGCTGCGGCTGCCGCCGGGCAGCAGCGGCAGGATCTGCCGGGCGGACGCGGCGTCCTCCAGGAGCAGGAGCAGCGCGCGGCCCGCTGTGTGGTCGCGGAACCTGCGGGCCAGCTCGTCCTCGGCCCAGCCGGCGGGGTCCCCGTCCGAGGTGGGCACGGAGTCCAGGTGCAGGTCGCGCAGGAAGGAGCGCAGGATCAGCGTGGGGCTGATCGGCGTCTCCCGGTCGCTGTGCAGCCGGGCGTACAACTGGCCGTCGGGGAAGCGGCCGCTGAGCTGGTGGGCGGCCCGGACGGCCAGCACGCTCTTGCCGGCGCCGATGCCGCCGAGGACGGTGACGATCCGGGGTGCGGCACGCCGTTCGGAGTCCTCTCCGGGGGCGGCCAGGGCGAGCAGCCGGTCGAGCTCGCGACGGCGGCCGACGAAATCGGGTGTGTCGGGCGGGAGTTGGGTCAGCCTGGGGAGGGCGGCCGGCGCCGCCGCGGGGAGGTCCCGGGCGGGCCGGCCGGTCGGGGTCAGGTGTTCGGGCGCGGGCGCGCCGAGGCGTGGATCGGCGCTCAGCACTTCCTGTTGGAGCTTGCGGACCCAGTCGGAGGGTTCGATGCCCAGCTCGCGGACGAGGTTGCGGCGCAGCCGGGTGAACGCGTCCAGGGCGGTGGCCCGTTGGCCGGAGCGGTGCGCGGCGAGGACCAGGTCGGCGGCGAACCTCTCGTTCAGCGGGTGTTCGGCGGTGAGCCGGCGCAGCTCGTCGAGCAGGGCACCGTGCAGGCCGAGTTGGAGGTCCGCCTGGACGCGCATCTCCAGCGCGCTGATCCGGGTGGCCTCGATCCGGCTGATCCGGGAGGCGAGTTCGGGGCCGGCGGGTACGTCGGCGAAGGCGTCGCCGCGCCACAGGGCGAGGGCCGCCCGCAGTGCGCCGGCGGCCTCGCGGGCGTTGCCGGCGTCCAGGTCGACGCGGGCCAGTCCGATGCGGCGTTCGAAGTCCCACAGGTCCACCTCCTCGGGGCGCAGCCGCAGCAGGTAGCCGTTGGTACGGGTCTCCAGCCGGTCGGAGGAGTACGGCGCGGGTGCGGGGCCGTGCGCGGGGACCGGCCGCCGGGCCAGGGCACGGCGCAGCTGGTACACGTACGTCTGGACGGTCTTGCGGGCGAGGCGCGGCGGGTCGATCTCCCACAGTTCCTCGATGAGGGCGGCGAGCGGCACGGGCCGTCCCGCGCGCAGCAGCAGCACGGCCAGGACCCGTCGGACCTGTGGCGCGGTGGGGGTGCGGGATTCGCCGTCGAGACGCACGTCGAGCGGGCCGAGGACCCCGATCCTCAGCGCGGGCTCCCCGGGTGCGGCGGGATCCCGCCGGCGCGGCGCGGTGGACTCCATGGACGGCTCCTCTCCGGACGGTGTGCCCTGCCGGCCTGCGACCGCGACGGTGACTGCGAGAACAGTCGCCCACGGCGGTTTATGGCCGGTCACTCGTCGTCCTGCCGGTTCGCGGCGCGTGGAGGGAGGGTCCGGGGCGGGTCAGGGCTTGGTGTTCCAGCCCGCGATGACCGGGAGTTCGTGCTCGGTCGACAGGAGGCTGACAGTCCCGGTGCGCAGCAGGAACAGCCGCCCCTCGGCCGGGGGCAGCCCGAGGTAGCGGGCCGTCAGCACCCGCAGGAAGTGGCCGTGGGCGACCACCACCACGTCGCCGCGGTCCTCCCGCAGCACCTCGGCGATCCGGGCGAGGGCGCGGTCCGCCCGGGCCCCGACCTGTTCGGCCTGCTCGCCGGGGTGCCCGGCGTCCCCGGGCGGGACCCCGTCGGTCCACAGCGACCAGGTCGGCCGGGTCTTGCGGATCTCGACGGTGGTCACGCCCTCGTAGCCGCCGTAGTCCCATTCGTGCAGGTCGGTGTCGGTGACGCCGCCGCTCAGCCCGGCGAGCCGGGCCGTGGCGACCGCGCGGCGCAGCGGGCTGGTCAGCACCAGGGCGGGTTGCCGGTCGAGGAAGAACGGGGCCAGGGAGATCGCCTCCTCGACGCCGCGCGCGGTCAGCGGTACGTCCGTCAGCCCGGTGTGTCGCCCGTTGGCGCTCCACTCCGTCTCACCGTGCCTCACCAGCATCAGGTCGCTCATCCCTCGGACGATAGTCGCTCCGGCATGTCGTCGCCGAAGTCGCCGGGCAGGCGTGTCACTGTCGGGCGTCATGGATGTGAGCACGTTCCACGCCCTTGTTCTCCACCACCTGTTTCACCCTTGCGCTCGCGGGTCTGGGATCCGGGCTTGCGCTTGCGCTTGCGGGTCCGGGATCCGGGCGGAGGTCCTGCTGCTGATCCTCCCGGTGGTGCCGGGGCACGCGCGGGTGTGGCGGTTCGCGGCGGGCGAGGGCCGGGCCGCGGCAGCCACCTGACAGAACGCGCGCCGCCCCTTCGGGCCTCCCTTCAGGGGCACCGGTCGGGCAGCCGGTCGGGGCCACGGATGGGGCACGGATCGGGGGCGGGGAAATCGATGCGTAAACGGTGCGACTTGGCCGGGGACCCTCCGGCTCGCGAGGCTCGGGGCATGGACGACCGGATGGACGACCAGACGTGGCGGCACGACCGGCGCACGCACCCGCGGGGTGAGCCCGGCGGGGGCGCGCCGGGTGCGTGGGGCACTTCGGTGTACGAAAGCGACGCGCCGGACGAGGCGCGCGTGGCGGCGGGTTTCGCGGCCGGGGACGAGTGCGCCATGGAGGCCGTCTACCGCCGGTGGCGCCCGATGGTGTACTCCCTGGCGCGCCGCTCGCTCGGCGACGACCGCGAGGCCGAGGACGTGACCCAGCAGGTGTTCCTGGCCGCCTGGCGCGGTCGCGGCGGCTACCGGCCGGGCCCCGGCGGGCTGGGGGCCTGGCTGACCGGGATCACCCGCCACAAGGTGGCCGACGCCCTGGAAGCGCGGACCCGGCGGGCGCGTGCGGTGGCGGCGGCCACCCGCGCCTTCCACGAGTTCGCCCGGTGGCCCGCGGTCTGCGACCGACCTGAGCCGGAGCAGGTCGTGGACCGGGTCGTGATCCTCGGGGAACTGGCCCGGCTGCCGGCGGCGCAGCAGCGCGTCCTGCGGCTGGCCTTCTACGGGGACCTGACCCAGAGCCAGATCGCGGACCGCACGGGACTGCCGCTGGGCACGGTCAAGAGCCACATGCGGCGGGCCCTGCGCGTCCTGCGCGCGTCGGTGGCGCCGACCGTGTCCGCCCGCACGCCGGAGACCGCGGGCAGGTGACCGCGGGCAGGTGACCGCCCGCGTCGCCGTCGCGGGCCCGTCGCACGGTTGACGGACCGCGACTTCGATCGGCGCGGGTGGCGCCCGCCGCAAGGACGGAGCCGCCCTACGCCCGCGCCCCGGTCGCCGGGCCCGTCCTGGTCGCCGGTTCGGGGTGGTCGGCGGAGCGCAGGGCGTTCTCGATGACGGTCAGGCCCGAGCGCAGGCCGAACAGCCGCTCGGTGCGCGGGTCCGGGGATCCCGTCCCCCACCCGGGTCCGGCGAGCAGCAGCGCCGAGTGTCCGCGCGCGCCGCGCAGCCCCCACTCGATGGCGGCCACCGAACGCACCAGGGCCCGGTCGGCGGTCGTCCGGGACTGGGACCACAGGACGGCCGCACGCGGGCCCGTGCGCCGGACGGCCTCGTGCAGGGCCTCGGCGGGCAGGGCGGCCCCGAACATCCGCACGGGCAGGCCCCGTTCGCCGAGCACGGCGGCCAGCGCCTCCATCGGCAGGGTGTGCTGCTCCCCCGGCGCGCACGCCAACAGCACGGAGGGGGAGCGCAGTTTTTCCGCGGCCGGCCGTACCCGGCGCAGCGCGCACGAGACGTGCCAGGAGAGCAGGTGCTCCACCTCCACGTAACGTTCCCCGGCCGAGGCCCACTTGCGGCCGACCGCGTGCAGGGTCGGCGCGATGATCTCCTCCCACGCGGTGACCAGGCCGTGTTCCGCGACGGCGGAATCCAGCAGTTGTTCCACCGCGGGGGCGTCGAGTCGTACGGCGGCCCGGGCGAGTCCCCTGCACTCCGGGCGGACCTCGCCGAGCGGGAGCGCGTTGGGGCCGCCCGGCGCCGCGGTCGGCTCCGCCGCCGCCGGCTCGGGGGCGGCGGAGCCGCCGGGCGCCGCGCCGACGGCGGCCCGGGCGGCCTCGGAGGGGGGCACGCCCTGGGCGGTCAGCCGGCACATCAGCTCCAGTCGGGCGATGTCCTCGGCGGTCCAGCGGCGGTGCCGGCCGTCCTCGCGGCGCGCGGGGCCGATGGCGTACCGGCGCTCCCAGGACCGCAGGGTGGTGGGCGACACCCCCAGGCGCCGGGCCACGGCGCCGGTGCTCAGCGCCGCCGCGGGCAGTTCCGGGGGGTGGTCGTGGGGTGGGTGGGGCGGCACGGGGTCCACCCGCTCACGATACGACGAGGTCACGCGGGGCGGCTGTCATTCGATTCCCCGTCCGTGCCGGAAGCGGGCGAGCGCGTCCGGGAGCTCGACCAGCGGGTCCGGATAGTCGAAGCGCGCCCGTTCCGGGCCGGTCAGCCGCCAGGGTTCGTGCACCCGGGGTGCGGGGAGGTCGGCGAGTTCGGGGACCCAGCGGTGCACGTAGGCGCCGTCGGGGTCGTAGCGCAGTCCCTGTCGGACCGGGTTCAGGACCCGGTTGGGTCGGGTGTCGGTGCCCGTGCCGGCCACCCACTGCCAGTTGAGCTGGTTGTTGGCGAGGTCCCCGTCCACGAGGAGGTCGAGGAAGTGTCGGGCGCCGACCCGCCAGTCCACGTACAGGGTCTTGGCGAGGAAGCTCGCGGCCAACAGCCGGCCGCGGTTGTGCATCCAGCCCTCGTGGCCGAGCTGGCGCATGGCCGCGTCGACCACGGGATAGCCCGTGCGGCCCTCCTTCCAGGCCTGGACCTCCTCCTCGGCCGCGGCGCCGGTGCGCCAGTGGTCGCGGCGGGCGCGGTAGTCCTCGGCCGCGGCGGCGGGGCGGGCGGCCAGCACCTGGTGGTGGAAGTCGCGCCAGCACAGCTGCCGGACGAAGGCCTCGGCGCCCGGGCCGCCGACGGCTCGGGAGCGTTGGACGGCCTCGACGGGCGAGAGCGTGCCGAAGTGCAGGTGCGGGGAGAGCCGGGAGGTGGCGTCGCCGGCGAGGTCGTCGTGGGTGTCCTCGTAGCGGGCGACGCCGTCGTTCAGCCAACTGGTGAGCAGTCGCCGGGCCTCGCGCTCGCCGCCGTCCGCCAGGCCCGGGGAGACCCCGGTGACGGCGGTGCGCTCGGGCAGCGCTTCGGAGTCGATGTCCTCGGGGACCCGGACCGTGCGGGGGGCCGCGGCCGTCGGGCGCGGGGGCAGTTCGCTCCAGCGGCGCAGGTACGGGGTGAAGACGGCGAAGTGGTCGCCGCCGGCGGGCCGCACGGCGCCCGGGGCGACCGCCGTGATCACCGCGTCGTGGACGTACAGCCGGCGGCCCTCGGCCTCCAGGGCCGCGCGCAGTCGTTCCTCGCGGGCGTGGGCGTACGCGCTGACCCCGGCCGCCATGTGCACCTCGTCGGCGTCCGCCTCCCGTACGACGGCGCACACCCGGTCGACGGCGTCCCCGGAACGGACCACGAGGCGTCCACCGCGTTCGCGCAGCCCGGCGTCGAGCGCGGCGAGGCAGTCGGCGAGGAAGGCCGACCGGTTGGGCGCGGCGAATCCGGCCGCCTCGATGGCCCGGTCGCGGACGAAGAGCGGTACGACCCGGTCGCAGGAGGACATCGCCGCGCGCAGCGGCGGGTGATCGTGCAGGCGCAGGTCCGAGGTGTACAGGACCACCGCGACGTTCATGGGTTCTCGTCTCCGCGTCAGGGCCGTGGGGGACGGTTGTCATGGGGTGCTTCGGCGCCCCGGGCCGGATCGGATGCGCTCCGGCCCGCCGGCCGCCCGGCCGGGGGCCTGCCGCTCGGCGGCCCGGGCGATGTTGCGCGCCATGCCGCCGAAGACCACGGCGTGGAAGGGCGAGACGCTCCACCAGTACATGTGCCCGAGCAGCCCGTGCGGGTGGAACAGGGCGCGTTGGCGGTAGCGGGAGCGCGCGGGCGTGGCCGTCCGTTCCCGCCGATGGTCGGTGTCGGTGTCGGTGTCGGCGGGGGGCGCGGGGGTGTCCGGGTCCGGGTCCGCGCGCAGTTCCAGCCAGGCGAGTCCCGGCAGCCGCATCTCGGCGCGCAACCGCAGCAGCCGTCCCGGTTCGATCTCCTCCACGCGCCAGAAGTCGAGCGAGTCGCCCACCCTCAGTCGGGACGCGTCGCGCCGGCCGCGCCGGATGCCGACCCCGCCGACGAGCCGGTCCAGCCAGCCGCGTACCGCCCAGGCCAGGGGGAAGGAGTACCAGCCGTTCTCCCCGCCGATCCCCTCCACCACCCGCCACAGCGCGGCGGGCGAGGCCTCCACGTCCAGTTCCCGGTTGTCCTCGTACAGGCTGCCGCCGGCCCAGTCGGGGTCGGTCGGCAGCGGGTCGCTGGGGGCGCCGGGCAGGGAGGCGGAGGACCAGCGGGTGACCACGTTGGCGTCGCGGACCCGCTGGAGGGCGAGGACGAGGGCCTGGTCGAAGCCGATCGGCGTGCCGGGCGGGTCGGTGACGTACGCGGCGATGTCGTGTTCCTCGCACACCACCTCGTGGCGCAGGGATTCGGCGAGCGGTCGGGCGAGGCGCCGGGGCACCGGGGTGACCAGCCCGATCCAGTGGCTGGACAGTCGCGGGGTGAGCATCGGGACGCGCAGGATGAGCCGTTTGGGGAGCTCCGCCACGGAGGCGTAGCGGCGCATCATCTCCTCGTAGGTGACCACGTCCGGGCCCCCGATGTCGAAGGTCCGGCTGACGTCGGGCGCCATCGTGGCGCTGCCGACGAGATAGCGCAGGACGTCGCGGACGGCGATCGGCTGGCAGCGGGTGCCGACCCAGCTCGGGGTGACCATGACGGGCAGCCGCTCGGTGAGGTAGCGCAGCATCTCGAAGGAGGCCGAGCCGGATCCGATGATGACGGCGGCGCGCAGCACGGTGGCCGGGACGGCGGAGGCGAGGAAGATCTCCCCGACCTCGGCGCGGGAGCGCAGGTGCGTGGAGAGTTCCCGGACGGGGATCCCGGTGGGGGTGAGACCGCCCAGGTAGACGATCCGCCGGACGCCGGCCGCGTGGGCCTGCTCGGCGAAGATCCGGGCGGCGGCGCGGTCGCGGTCCTCGAAGCCGGAACCGGTGCCGAGGGAGTGGACGAGGTAGTAGGCCACGTCGATGTCGCGCAGGGCCTCGCCCACCGATCGCGGGTCGATGACGTCGCCGCGCACCACCTCGGCCCGGCCGGCCCAGGGGTGGTCGCGCAGTTTCTCCGGGGAGCGGGCCAGGCAGCGCACGTGGTGGCCGGCGTCGAGGAGTTCGGGCACCAGTCGGCCGCCGATGTAGCCGGTGGCCCCGGTGACCAGACATCGCAGGCTTGTCATGACGCGTCTCCGCTCCTGGTGGTCCCGGTCCGGGACCTCGTACGGGAGATCTCGTGGGATGCCGGGAGATCTCGTGGTCGTGACCTCACAGGGGATTCGACCCGGGCGACGTGATCGGATGCGCCCTCGCCCGAACGGCGCATCCGAATGACGTGTCCCGGCCGAAAGGTGATCCAGAAGGCCCGTCCACCACCTCAGCACAGACTGACCTCATGTCCGGGAGTGCCATGCGCCCGTCTCCGCGGATCACCCGCCTGGTGATTCCGATCCTGTTGTTGCTCGGCTGGCTCGCCGTCGGCGGGGTGCTCGGCCCGTACGCGGGCAAGCTCGGCGAGGTCGCCACCAACGACCAGGCCGCCTTCCTGCCCCGCAGCGCCGAGTCCACCCGGGTGGTGGAGGCGCAGCGGGCCCTGCGGCAGGCCGAGTCGCTGCCCGCGATCGTGGTGTGGACCGCCTCGGACGGCGGGCGGATCGCCCCCGCCCTCCAGGGCTCGGCGAGCGCCGCGCTGGCCTCGCTGACCGGCGGTGAGGGGCTCGCGGGTCCGTCCTCCCCGGCCGTGCCCTCACGGGACGGGCAGGCGCTGCGGGGGGTCGTGCCGCTGCGTCCGGACCTCGGCGACGGTTTGACGGACGTACTGGAGCGGGTGCGGGGGGCGGCGGGGAAGGTGCCGGGCACCACGGTGTCGATCGCCGGGCCGGCCGCCACCCAGGCGGATCTCGGGGACGCCTTCGCGGGTATCGACGGGCTGCTGTTGGGGGTGGCGCTGGCGACGGTCCTGGTGATCCTGCTCGTCGTCTACCGCAGTGTGTTGCTGCCCCTGATCGTGGTCTTCGGCGCGGTCCTCGCCCTCGGCCTGGCCTGCGCGATCGTGTACGCGTTGGCCGATCGCGGGCTGGTCCGGGTGGACGGCCAGGTGCAGGGCATCCTGTCGATCCTGGTCATCGGCGCCGCGACGGACTACGCGTTGTTGCTGACCGCCCGGTTCCGGGAGGAGCTCGGGACGGAGCCCGACCGGTTCGCGGCGATGCGGGCCGCGTGGCGGCGCACGCTGGGTCCGGTCCTCGCGAGCGCCGCCACCGTCGCGCTGGGCCTGCTGGCGCTCCTGCTGAGCGATCTGACCAACAACCGGGCGCTGGGCCCGGTGGGAGCGATCGGCATCGGCTGCGCGGTGCTCGCCGCGTTGACGTTCCTGCCCGCCGCGCTGGTCCTGTCGGGGCGGGCCGCCTACTGGCCGGCCCGACCGAAGGCCTCCGACGCCGCGCATCCCGTCTGGACCCGGGTGGCCGCGCTGGTGGACCGGGCGCCGCGCCGGGTGTGGGGGCTGAGCCTGGCCGGGCTGCTGGCCTGCGCGGCCTTCTCCCCGCTGCTGGTCTCCAAGGGGGTTCCGCTCGACGAGATCTTCGTGAACGACGCCCCGTCGGTGTCGGCGCAGGCCACGCTGGGGCGGCATTTCCCGGGCGGCGCGGGCAACCCCGCCGTGGTGATCGCGGACGCGGACCGGGCCCCGCGGGTGGTGGCGGCCGCGCGGGCCACCGAGGGCGTGGCCGACGCGGCGCCGTCGGGCGCCCCCGGCCCCGGCGGCCGGGTCCGGATCGACGCGACCCTGGACGACGCGGCCGACAGCGACGCCGCCAAGGAGACGGTGGGCCGGTTGCGGACCGCCGTGCACGCGGTTGCGGGCGCGGACGCGCTGGTCGGCGGGTACACCGCGCAGCAGTACGACACCCAGCGGACGGCGGCCCACGACCGCGCCCTGATCGTGCCGGTGGTGCTCGGGATCATCCTGGTGATCCTGGCGGGGTTGTTGCGCTCGCTGGTGATGCCCCTGCTGCTGGTGGCGACGGTCGCGCTGAACTTCCTCGCCACGCTCGGCGTGTCCGCGCTCGTCTTCCGGGGCGTGTTCGGGTTCAGCGGGACGGACTCCTCGGTCCCGTTGTACGGGTTCGTGTTCCTGGTCGCGCTCGGGGTGGACTACAACATCTTCCTGATGTCCCGGGTCCGCGAGGAGACGGTGGCGCACGGTCACCGCGAGGGCATCAGGCGCGGTCTTACCTCCACCGGCGGGGTGATCACCTCGGCGGGCGTGGTCCTCGCGGCGACCTTCGCCGCACTGGGGGTTATCCCGCTCGCCTTCCTGACGCAGATCGCCTTCATCGTGGCCTTCGGCGTCCTGCTGGACACCCTGATCGTGCGTTCGCTGCTGGTTCCGGCCCTGGTCAGGGACATCGGACCGAAATCCTGGTGGCCCGGTTCGCCCTCGGACACATCCGGGCACCCCTCCGGCTCCGAAGTACCGGTCAAGGAGGCGACACGATGAGCGAGCGAGGACGATCACGACCGCGTACGGCCGTGGTCGGCGGGGGTGTCTCGGGGCTGACGGCGGCGTACGTGCTGGCGCGTTCCCACGAGGTGACCCTGTACGAGGCCGACGAGCGGCTGGGCGGGCACGCCCACACCCATGAGCTGAAGGGGACGGACGGCGAGACCCGCTCGGTGGACTCCGGGTTCATCGTGCACAACGACCGCACCTACCCTCATCTGCTGCGCCTCTTCCGTGAGTTGGGGGTGACCACCCGGCCGACGACGATGAGCCTGTCGGTGCACTGCGAGGGCTGTGGGCTGGAGTACGCGGGGGCGCGCGGTGCGCGCGGGCTGTTCGCACAGCCGCGGGCCGCGGCGAACCTCGCCTACCTGCGGATGCTGGCCCAGGTGCCGGCCTTCCACCGGAAGGCCCGCCGGTTGCTGGCGACCCCGTCGGTCGGGCCCGAGATCACGCTGGCCCGGTTCCTGCGACAGGGCCGCTTCGGGGCGTACTTCACCGGGCACTTCGCGATCCCGCTGGTGGCCTCGGTGTGGTCCTGCCCGCCGGACACCGCGCTGCGCCACCCCGCCCGCTACCTGTTCCGCTTCCTCGCCCATCACGGGCTGCTGTCGGTGGGCGGGTCACCGAACTGGCGTACGGTCGAGGGTGGTTCGGCGCGCTACGTGGAGCTGCTGCGGGACCGGCTCGGTACGGGATCGGTCCGCGTGGGCACCCCCGTACGGGCTCTCGCCCGCACCGCGGAGGGCGTCCGGATCACCACCGCGGACGGGACCTCGACGGGGTACGACTCGGTGGTCGTCGCCGTCCACGCCGATCAGGCGCTGCGGCTGCTGGCCGATCCCTCGGACGCCGAACGCGAGGCGCTGGGCGCGTTCGGCTACTCCCGCAACCGGACCGTGCTGCACACCGACGCCTCGGTGCTGCCGCGTGCGGCGGGGGCCCGGGGCTGCTGGAACTACCGGCTGTCCGGTTGTCGTCCCCAGGACGCTCACGTACGGGTCAGTTACGACATGAACCGGCTCCAGGGACTGGACGCGCCGGAGCCGTACGTGGTCACGCTCAACGCCGACGACCGGGTCCGCCCGGACCTGGTCCTGGCCGAGATGGACTACGAACACCCCGTCTACACCCCGGAGTCGGTGGCCGCGCAGCGCCTGCTGCCCGCACTGTCCGGCCCGGTGACGGCCTACGCCGGGGCGTACCACGGCTGGGGCTTCCACGAGGACGGTTGCCGCTCGGGCGTGGAGGCGGCGGCGGCGCTGGGGGTGAGCTGGTGAAACCCCGTCTGTACGAGGCCGACATACGACACGTGCGGGCCGGCGGGCACTCGTACGGGCTGCGCCACCGCTCGTACCTGTGGCTGGTCGACCTCGACCACCTCCCCCGCCTTCCGGGCCCGTTGCGGCAGCTGGCGCACTTCGACGCGCGGGATCACTTCGGCGGCGGGTCGACGACCATCCGCGCCGGGCTCGACCGCTTCCTGGTCGCGCGGGGCGCGGCGCTGCCCGCCGGTTCACGGGTGTCGATGCTCGCGCACGCCCGCGTGTTCGGGTACGTGTTCAACCCGATCTCTGTGTACTGGTGCCACGGCCCCGACGGGGAGCTGCGCCACGTGGTCGCCGAGGTGCACAACACGTACGGGGAGCGGCACTGCTACCTGCTCGGCCCGGAGGCCGCGCGGGGCACGGCCCGGGCGGCGAAGGAGTTCCACGTCTCCCCGTTCCTCGACGTGGACGGCGGCTACCGGATGCGTCTGCCCGAACCGGACGAGCGGCTCGCCCTGATGGTGCAGCTCGCCGGCGGGGCCGACGGCGCCCGACTGACGGCGACCGTGCGGGGGGAACGCAGGCCCGCCGGCGCGTGGGGCGTCGTACGGGCCTCGCTGCGCCATCCCTGGTCCACCGCCGCGGTGGCGGCGGGCATCCGCTTCCACGGCATCCGGCTGTGGCTGCGCGGCCTGCCGGTGCGGCCGCGCCCCCGACACGTACCCCAGGAGGGGTTGCGGTGAGCACGGTGACGCTCCCGGCGGTGCCGAAGCCGCCCCGGACACGGGCGGCCGGGGGGCGGCCGCCGACCGGGCGGGCCTTGGACCGGCTGCCACTCCAGGTCCGGACGGGGCCCGGGGAGCTCCTCGGCAGGGGCGGTCCGGCCATGGCGGGACACGCGACGGGGCTGATCCCGGCGCCGTCGCAGGGGCCGCGCGGTCCCCACCGCGTCCTGCTGACGGCCCCGGACGGCGGTGCCCGGTGAACTGGGGGGCCTTCGGGGTCAACCTGGCGGTCTCGGCCGGGGTCGCGCTCGCCGTCCTGCTGATCACCTTCGCGGTGGGCGTCCGGCGCGGGACGCACCGGGTGGTCGACGTGGCCTGGGGCCTGGCGTTCGCCGCCGTGGCGGTCACCACGTACGGGATGTCGGACGGCCGGCAGCCGCTCACGGCCGCCCTGACGGTCCTGTGGGGCCTGCGTCTGGCCGGGCACATCGCGTGGCGGGGCCGCGGACACGGGGAGGACCCCAGGTACGAGCGGATGCTGGCCAAGGCCCCGGGCGACCCGCGGCTGTACGCGCTGCGCGTGGTGTACCTGTCGCAGGCGGCGCTGGTGTGGCTGGTCTCCCTGCCCGTCCAGGCCGGCCCGTACGCAACCGACGGCCCGGCAACGCCGGCGGTGGCGGCGGGCACCGCGCTGTGGTTGTGCGGGATCACCTTCGAAGCGGTGGGCGACCACCAGCTGGCGCGGTTCAAGGCGGACCCGGCGAACCGGGGCCGGATCATGGACCGGGGCCTGTGGTCGTGGACCCGGCACCCGAACTACTTCGGCGACTTCTGTGTGTGGTGGGGCCTGTCGCTGACCGCGTGGGGGACCTGGCCGGCGTTCGGCGTGTCGGTGATCGGCCCGCTCGTGATGTCGTACCTGCTGATCGCGGGCAGCGGCAAGCGCCTCCTGGAACGCCACATGGCCGACCGCCCGGGCTACGCCGCCTACCGGGCCCGCACCAGCGGCTTCCTCCCCCGGCCACCGCGCCGCACCGGGTGAGTGTCCGAGCCCGTGGGGCGCGGCGGGCCGCTACCCTCACGGCATGGCGGTGGACGAACTCGACACCCGAATCCTGCGCCTGCTGATCGAGCAGCCGCGCACCAGCGTCCGGGAGTACGCCCGGCTCCTCGGCGTGGCGCGCGGCACCCTCCAGGCCCGGCTGGACCGACTGGAGCGCACCGGGGTGATCACGGGCACGGGCCCCGTGCTCTCCCCCGCGGCCCTCGGCCATCCGGTGCTGGCCTTCGTCCACATCGAGGTCACCCAGGGGCACCTGGACGAGGTCGGGGACGCCCTCTCGGCGGTGCCGGAGATCATCGAGGCCTTCTCCATCACCGGTGGCGGCGATCTGCTGACCCGGGTCGCGGCTCGGGACAACGCGCACCTGGAGGACGTCATCCAGCGGCTGATCCGACTTCCGGGCGTGGTCCGCACCCGGACGGAGGTCGCGCTGCGTGAACGGGTCGCCCACCGACTGTTGCCACTGGTGGAGGCCGTGGGACGAGCAGCGGACAAACCCTGACAAGATGGTGGAGACACGCACACGACCGGCAGGACGGGCACAGCGGATGATCTCCGTCATATTCGATCTCGACGGCACCCTCGTGGACAGCGAGCCGAACTACTACGAGTCCGGGCGCCGCACCCTGGAGCGCCACGGAATCCCCGATTTCACCTGGGAACAACACGCGCGCTTCATCGGCATCGGCACGCTGGAGACCCTGGAGATCCTCAAGGAGCGCCACGCGCTCCGGGCCCCGGTGGAACAACTGCTCGCGGAGCAGAACGCCGCCTATCTGGAGCTGGCCCGCGCCGAGACCGAGGTCTTCCCCGAGATGCGCAAGTTCGTCGAGCGGCTGCACTGCGAGGGCGTCCCGATGGCGGTCGCCTCCGGTTCCTCGCTGGAGGCGATCGACACGGTGCTGGCCGGGACCGGGCTGGACGCGCTGCTGACGACGGTGGTGTCCGCCGAGGAGGTGCCGCACGGCAAGCCCGCGCCGGACGTGTTCCTGGAGGCCGCGCGCCGGCTCGGGGCCGAACCGGCCGACTGCGTGGTCGTCGAGGACGCCGCGCCGGGCGTGCGGGCCGCGCACGCCGCCGGGATGGAGTGCCTGGCCGTGCCGTACGCGCCGATCGCCGCCGGGGACCCGGCCTTCACGACGGCCGGGCTGCTCTTCCGGGGCGGTCGCGGCGAATTCAGCGCGGACACCGCCTACGAGTGGCTGGGCGAACACCGGGCCGCCTGATCGGGGACCTGCCCCCGGGAACTGCCCCTTCGGGGCGGTGCGCCCACCTACGGTCGTCCCGGTACAGGACAGCGGTGGAACCTCCGCCGCCCCACACCGGGAGAGGCCCATGAAGACGAACAAGAAGCCGGCGGCCGGCGGCGCCGCGATCGTGCCGGCCGCGGGCATCGCCATCACGGCGGTCGGCGCGGCCAACGCGGCGCCCGCCCCGACGGAGCGCATCACCTCCGTGAGCGGGCTGCACGAGAGCCTCGCGCAGGCCGCTCACGGAGGAGCAGGCCCTCGGACTCCAGGGCACCATCGGCGGGCCCGTCGGCCGCGAGGCGCTGGAATCGCATGCCGCGATCGACGGCTGACGGGCGGGTGAGCACCGTGGGATCCGACCTCACAGGGGCCGCGCCGGAGGCGGGCGCGCCGACGGCCGCGCCGGCCACGTGGTGTCCGAGCGGTGAGGCCCGGGCGCCCGAGTCCGTCGTCCTCGGGTCCGCTCCGCGGCGGCCGGGCGGGTGACCTACCCCGCGGACCCGGTTCCGGCGTCGGAGGTACTCGGCTCGATTCCCGCGGGGATCGAGCCGACGCGGGTACTGCGCTTCGCCTCGCACTGCGTCTCGAACTGCGTCTCGAACTGCGTCAATCGACGGATACGGACTGCGCCCCGGTCGATCGGGTCCTGGCGCTGCCGCCGGCGGCCGACTCCCGCGCCGTCCCGCGGTGCCACCTCCGTTCCCGGTGCCAGTGGTGGCAGCAGACGGGGGTGGACGCCTGCCACCGTTGCCCGGCGATCACCACCGCCACCTTCCGGGAGGACGAACTCGCGACCCTGGTCGCCGATCCGAGCACCACACCCGAGCAACTCGCCTCCTGGATCGCGGCATCCGCCTGGTCCCGGCCCCCGTGCCACCACCGCCGCCAGTCGGCGCAAGCGCGAACTCCCCCTCATCCGGCGAAGTTCGCGCTCTTCGGCGTGGACCCGGAGCGTTCTGCGCGGTGGTCGCTCCGTACCGCGTCGAGGGCCCGGGCGTCCCGCCCACGGAGACGACCGGTCCAGTGCGCGAGACACCATTGAGCGAGTCGGTGGGCCGGCAGCGGATGCTCGCCCTGCACGGCGGCTCGCGGGACAAGCTGGAGATCGCCCCGAACCTGTGGGCGGGCGTGGGCCTGGTCCGGGGCGGCGCCGGTACCGCCCTGGTCGGCAGCCACGGTGATGTGGCGGACCGGATCGAGGAGTACCACGCCCTCGGGATCGAGCACTTCGTCCTGTCGGGCTATCCCCACCTGGAGGAGGCCTACTGGTTCGGGGAGGGCGTGACCCCGGAACTCGCGTCCCGCGGGCTGCTCGCCTCTGACCCGGGGCCGAGGGAGAGGCCCCCTGCGCCACGCACGCGAGCGCGCCGCCCGCGGCACACCGGGAAGATCCCCGGGCCGCCGCGGGTTGGTGGAAGCGTGAACGAACTCGTGGAGCGGGAAGCGGCGGCGGTCGACGTGGTGGTCGTCGGCGCCGGGCAGGCGGGCCTGTCCGGCGCCTACCACTTGGCCCGGGCCGGCATCGACCACGTGGTCCTGGACCACGCGCCGCGGCCGGGGGGAGCCTGGCAGTTCCGCCGGCCGTCCCTCACCTACGGCAAGGTGCACGGCATGCACGCGCTGCCCGGCATGGAGCTCACGGACGCGGACCCGCTGCGACCCTCCTCCGAGGTCATCGGAGAGTACTTCGCCGCGTACGAGGAGCGCTTCGGGATACGGGTGCGCCGGCCCGTGGACGTGAGCGCCGTGCGCGAGGGAAGCGCAGGCCGGCTGCTGGTGGAATCCACGTCCGGCAGCTGGGCACCGCGGGCCCTGATCAACGCCACCGGCACCTGGGACCGGCCGTTCTGGCCCCGCTACCCCGGCCAGGAGACCTTCCGCGGCCGCCAACTGCACACCGCGAACTACCCGGGGCCGCAGGAGTTCGCGGGAGCCCGGGTCGTCGTCGTGGGCGGTGGCACCTCGGCCGTACAACACCTGCTGGAGGTGTCCGAGGTGGCGGCGCGGACCACGTGGGTGACCCGCCGGCCGCCGGTGTTCCGCGACCGCGACTTCGGCGAGTCCGCCGGGCGGGCGGCGGTCGCGCTGGTGGAGGAGCGGGTCCGCCGGGGCCTGCCGCCGCAGAGCGTGGTCAGTGTGACGGGCCTGGCGCTGACCGACGCCGTCCGGGCGGGGCTCGCCTCCGGGGTCCTGGACCGCCGGCCCATGTTCGACGCAATCACCCCGAGCGGGGTGGCGTGGGCGGACGGGCGGCACGAGGACGCCGACGTGATCCTCTGGGCGACCGGCTTCCGGGCCGCCGTCGACCACCTGGCCCCCCTGCACCTGCGCGAGCCGGGCGGCGGGATCCGCGTCGAAGGCACCAGGGCGGTCCGCGACGAACGGATCCACCTCGTCGGCTACGGTCCGTCGGCGTCGACCATCGGGGCGAACCGGGCCGGCGGCGCGGCGGTCCGCGAGATCCGCCGCCTCCTGGCCCGGGAACCCGTCGAAGCGGGCCGCGCCTGATCAGCTGTACGTGCTCGGGGCGTGGCCGGCCTCCGGGCGGGTGCACGCGGACGGCCCGGTCAGCACCTCCGGTGCCACCACGCCAACCCCGGATCCGCCGCGGGCTCGTGGTGCGTGCGCCTGAGCAGCACCGCGTCCAAGGGGTCGATCCGCGCCCGGAGTTCGGCGGCGGACCTCGGCGGCAGCATGAACAGCGCCTCGCGCAGCGTGTCCCGGGCCCAGCCCTCGCCGCAGCACGGGCGGGTGAACTCGGCCTCCCACGGCCTCCACCGGCGTCGGGTGCCGCGGACGCGCACGGACCACACGCTCAACGCCGCTGCCACGACTCCCGGAGACAACCGATCCCGCGCGGACGGCGGCGTTCGCCGCCCCCGACAGTCCAGGGACGTCGCGATGGCGCATCCAGGGGCTTCCCCGGCCGCGTTGCGACCCGGCCCCGAGAACCCTTACGAAACCCCCACGAGAATCCCCCCCGAGGAACGGCTAGGGCGCGGGGTCGGCATCGCGTCCGGGAGGCGCCGCCTCGGCCCGGCCGGCCTCCGCCCGCGCGCGTAGCCGGTTGAAGTCCGCGACGTGCTTCTTGTGTTCCTCGTACGTCGTGGAGAAGCGGGTGTCCCCCGGTTTCACCGTGACGAAGAACAGCCAGTCCCCGGGGGTCGGGGCGACGGCCGCCGCCATGGCCTCCAGGCCGGGGCTGTTGATCGGCGTCGGCGGCAGACCCTGACGCTCGTACGTGTTGAAGGGGCTGTCGATCTTCGTCTCGCTCAGTTTGGTGTCCACCGTGCTGCGGTTCAGCGCGTAGTTGATGGTGGAGTCCATCTGGAGCGGCATCGACTTCGCCAGTCGGTTGTGCACCACCCGCGCGACCTTGCCCATGTCGGCCGGGTTGTCGGCCTCCGCTTCGATGATGCTGGCGAGGGTGGCCGTCTGGTAGGGAGTCATCCCGTGGGCCGTGGCGCCGTCCGCGACGGCTTTGGTGGCCAACTTCCCGTTCGCCGTCCGCACCATGTACGCGAGCACCGAGGCCGGGGTGGACTTCGAGGTCACCGGGTAGGTCGCCGGGAAGAGATAGCCCTCCGGGTTGCCCTTCGCCTCCGGGGGGAGGGCGAGGCCGGCCGTGGCGACCGCCGACTTCGTGGATCCCGCCGGGAGTTTGAGTGCGCTGTCCACGGCGGCGTAGACCTGTACGGCCCGCCGGCCTTCGGGAATCAGCAACTGACGTGGCTTCTCCGGCACTTCCTCAGCCGGCAGCAGCGGAATCAGGATCGCGATCCCGAGCCCGAGCAGCGTGCCGAAGAGGAGCGCCAGCCTGCCCCGGCGGGTGAGCCGGGGGTGGCGCTGGGGCGGCAGATCTTCATGACGCATAGCGGCACGTTAACCCGCGAACTGATACATGTCCGTCATCTCACCCCCGTTCCGGTCATACGATCACACGTTTACCGGGGTCGGTACGGCATCCCCGAACGTCTCCCCCTTGGCCGTCTTGACCGTCTCGCCCTTGGCCGTCTCGTTCGCGGCCTTCTCGTTCACCGCACCCTCCGGCACCAGCGCGGCGTCCCGGTCCCGGCGGACGAGCGCGGCGTATCGACCCTCGGCCTGCAGCAGTTCCTCGTGCGTTCCGCGCTCGGCTATTCGACCGGCGTCCAGTACGACGATCTGGTCGGCGTCGCGAACGGTGGACAGGCGGTGGGCGATGGTGATGGTGGTACGGCCCGCGGACAGATTGTCGATGGCTTGCTGCACCGCGTGCTCCGTGCGGGTGTCGAGCGCACTGGTGGCCTCGTCGAGGATCAGCACCGGCGGATCGCGCAGGATCGTGCGGGCGATGGCCAGACGTTGCTTCTCGCCGCCCGAGAAGCGGTAGCCGCGCTCGCCGACCAGGGTGTCGTATCCGTCGGGCAGCGAAGCGATGTGTTCGTGGATCTGGGCCGCCCGGGCCGCCTCGGTGATCTCCTCGTCGGTGGCGTCCGGCTTGGCGAAGCGCAGGTTGTCGGCGACCGAGGCGTGGAAGAGGTAGGTCTCCTGGGAGACCACGCCGATGGACCGGGCCAGCGAGTCGAAGTCCAGGTCGCGTACGTCCACTCCGTCGAGGACGACTCTGCCGCCCGTCACGTCGTAGAGCCGGGGCACCAGGTAGCTCAGGGTGCTCTTGCCCGAGCCGGTCGGGCCGACCACCGCGAGGGAGCCGCCGGCCGGCACGGTGATGTCGATCGCCGTGAGGGTGGGGCCGTTCTTGGCCTCGTACGCGAAGTGCACGTCCTCCAGGCGGACCTCGCCCTTGGCGCGCTCCAGCCGTACGGCGTCCGGGCGCTCGGTGATGTCCACCGGCAGGTCGAGGTACTCGAAGATCCGGGCGAACAGCGCGAGCGAGGTCTGGATCTGCACGCCGGTCGACAGCAGGCTCACGGCGGGCCGGAACAGGCCCTGCTGGAGGGTGACGAAGGCGACGAGGGTACCGACGGAGAGCGAGGGGGCGCCGGTCTGCAGAGTGATGCCCGCCGCCCAGTAGATGAGCGCGGGCATGGCGGCCATGACGATGCCGATCGTGGACATCCGCCAGCGTCCGGCCATGCTGGAGCGCACTTCGAGGTCGACCAGCTTCTCCGACTCCTCCGAGAAGGAACGCGTCAGCGAGTCGGCACGCCCCATGGTCCGGCCGAGCAG
This sequence comes from Streptomyces sp. NPDC102278, assembly GCF_044766345.1. Lineage (NCBI taxonomy): Bacteria > Bacillati > Actinomycetota > Actinomycetes > Kitasatosporales > Streptomycetaceae > Streptomyces > Streptomyces sp. NPDC102278. Next base: position 778,352 of record NZ_JBIWLV010000002.1, read on the forward strand.
GATGCCGCTGACCGACAGCGATTCCGTGACCGTGGCCGCCATGGAGGCCATCTGCTTCTGCCGCTGCGTCGTGATCCGCTTGCGCTCGCGGCCCACCCGCCGACTGATCCACACGAAGACGGGGAGCAGCAGGAGCGAGACCAGCGTCAGGCGCCAGTCCAGCGCGAGCATGGCCACGACCGAGGCGATCACGGCGGTCAGGTTGGAGACGAGGGAGGTCGCGGTGGAGGTGACGGTGGCCTGCATGCCGCCGATGTCGTTGGCGATGCGGGACTGCACTTCACCGGTGCGGGTGCGGGTGAAGAAGGCCAACGGCATCCGCTGGAGCTGTGCGTACACGGCGGTGCGCAGGTCGTGCATGACGCGCTGGCCGACGGTGGTGGATATGAGGGTCTGGAGCACGCCGAAGACGCTGGTGACGACCGCGGTGAGGATCATGCCGAGGGCGAGCAGGCTGAGCAGCCCGGTCCGCCCCTGGGGGATCGCGACGTCCAGGATCTCCCTCAGCAGGAAGGGCGAGGCGACGCCGACGAGCGAGGAGGCGCCGACGAGCGCGCCGACGACGGCGAGCCGGCCTCGGTAGGGCCGGAAGAGGGACACGATGCGGCGCAGCTCACGGGGCTGGTCCGCCGGGGCGGGTCGACTGGGGTCGAGGGCTTCTTTCGCTGGGGACCACTCGGGCTCTTTGGGGCGCATGGGCCTCCTTCTGACGAGACTCACATGAGCATAGCTCATTGTTACCTATACTCACAATGAATCTGGTCCCTATACTCTTCCCATTATGAGGACCGCAGCATGAGCACCGCTCCCGAAGCCGACAGCACGGACAGCACGGACGGGGTACTCGCCGAGCAACTGCTCCGCCTGACCCGCCGACTGCACCGCATCCAGAAGCGCCATCTCGAACCCCTCGGGATCACTCCCGCCCAGTCAAGGCTGCTGCGGCTGGTCTCGCATTACGACGGCGCGGAACCGCCCCGCATGGCGGATCTCGCCGCGCGCCTGGAAGTGGTACCCCGGGCCGTCACCACGCTGGTCGACGGGCTGGAGGCGGCCGAGTGCGTGCGCCGCGCGCCGGACCCGGCGAACCGCCGGGTGATCCGGATCGAGCTGACCGACACCGGCCGCGCCACGCTGCGCAGGCTGCGCAACGCGCGAACCGACGCGGCAGAGGAGATCCTGGCTCCATTGACCGCCGAACAGCGCAAGGTGCTCGGTGGCCTGCTGAACGCTCTGGCGGACGCCCCGGCGGAGCCCGCCTGCTGAGATCGCCGCCGAGTCGAGGGGTCGCCGCCATGCCACTGCTGGAGCCGAGGCCCGGAACCCTGCGGCCGCGCGACGTCGGGGCCCCTTCCCCCGATCGGGTGGCGGACCACCGGGCGGGCGGGACCCCGCAGGCGTTGCGCGCGGACCTGTCGGAGCTGCTGGGCGCCGAGAAGGTGCTGTGGAAGGTCTCCGACCTGGTCCGGTACGCCTCGGACGCGTCCCCGTACCGGTTCGTGCCGCAGGTGGTGGTGGTCGCCGAGGACATCGACGACGTCTCGGCCGTGCTCTCGTACGCTCACGGCAAGCAGCGCGAGGTGGTGTTCCGCGCCGCCGGGACCTCGCTGAACGGCCAGGCCCAGGGCGAGGACATCCTGGTGGACGTGCGCCGGCACTGGACCGGCGTCGAGGTGCTCGACGGCGGCCTGCGGGCGCGGATCCGGCCCGGCACCACCGTGCTTCGGGCCAATGCCGCACTCGCCCGACACGGTCGGATCCTGGGACCGGACCCGGCGAGCGCCATCGCGTGCACGTTGGGCGGGGTGGTGGCGAACAACGCGTCCGGCATGACGGCGGGGATCACGAGGAACTCGTACCGCACCCTGTCCTCCCTCACCCTCGTGCTGCCCACCGGCACGGTCGTGGACACCGCCGACCCACTCGCCGACGAGGAGCTGGCGCGCGCCGAACCGTCCCTGTGCCGCGGCCTGATGGACATCAAGCGGGAGATCGAGGCGAACCCGGCACTGGCCGCCCGGATCCGCGCCAAGCACCAGATCAAGAACACCACCGGCTACCGGCTCGACGCCTACCTCGACGGCAACACCCCCGTCGAGATCCTGCGCGGCCTGATGGTGGGTTCCGAGGGCACCCTGGGCTTCATCTCGGAGGTCGTCTTCGACACCCTCGCCCTGGACCGCGAACTGACCAGCGCCCTGCTGTTCTTCCCGTCCCTGCCCGCCGCGGCCGCCGCCGTACCGCTCTTCAACGAGGCCGGGGCGATCGCCGTCGAGGTGATGGACGGCAACACCCTCCGGGCCTCGGTCAGTGTCGCGGGGGTGCCCGCGGACTGGGCCGACCTCCCGAAGGACACCACCGCCCTGCTGGTGGAGTTCCGCGCCCCGGACGAGGCGGGCCGGGTCGACTGCGAGCGACGCGCGGCCGAGGTGCTCGCACGGTTGGAGCTGGTCGCGCCGGTCGCCTCGGTGACGAACGCCTTCACCCGCGACCCGGGCACCGTGTCCGGGTACTGGAAGGCCCGCAAGGCCTTCGTCACCGCCGTCGGCGGAGCGCGCGCGTCCGGCACCACCCTGATCACCGAGGACTTCGCCGTCCCGCCGGCCCGGCTCGCCGAGGCCTGTGAGGCCCTGCTCGCCCTCCAGGCGGAGCACGGCTTCGACGCCGCCGTGGCCGGTCACGCCACCCACGGCAACCTGCACTTCCTGCTCGCGTTCGACGCGGGCCTCCCGGCGGACGTGGCACGGTACGCGGCCTTCATGGACGCGTTCTGCCGGCTCACCGTGGAACGCTTCGACGGCTCGTTGAAGGCCGAGCACTCCACCGGCCGCAACATGGCCCCCTTCCTGGAGCTGGAATGGGGCCCCGAGGCCACCGAACTGATGTGGCGCACCAAGCGGATCATCGACCCCGACCTGGTGTTGGCCCCGCGCGTCCTGCTCGACCGTGACCCCCGGGCCCACCTGCGCGGGCTGAAGACCATTCCGCGGGTGGAGGCGGTGGCCGACCCGTGCATCGAGTGCGGCTTCTGCGAACCGACCTGTCCCAGCGGGGACGTGACGACCACCCCGCGGCAACGGATCGTGCTGCGCCGCGAGATGACGCGTCAGCCGCCCGGCTCGCCCGTGCTCGAAGCGCTGCTCGACGCCTACGGCCACGACGCCGTCGACACCTGCGCGGGCGACTCCACCTGCAAGCTCGCCTGCCCCGTCGGCATCGACACCGGCGCCCTGATGAGGGACTTCCGCCACCGGCGGCACGGTCCCCGCGAGGAGCGCGTCGCCGAGCTGGCCGCCCGGCACTTCCGCACGGTCGAATCGGCCGCCCGGCTGGCCGTGGCCGCCGCCGACACGATCACGGACCGGGTCGGCGACCGGTTCCTCCAGACCGTGACGGGCGCCGCGCGCAAGGTCGTGAGTCCCGATCTGATGCCGGAGTGGCTGCCGCGGATCCCCGGCGCCGCGGCCCGCGCGCTGCCCGACACCCGGCGGGCGGGGGCCGTGGCGGTGTACTACCCGGCCTGCGTCAACCGGATCTTCGGCGGCCCCGACGGCGAGCCCGGCCCCTCCCTGCCGGAGGCCGTGGTGGCCCTGTCGGAGCGGGCCGGACGCCCGGTGTGGATCCCCCGGGACGTGACCGGCACCTGCTGCGCGACGATCTGGCACTCCAAGGGCTACGACGCCGGCAACCGGGTGATGGCCAACCGGATGGTGGAGTCCGCCTGGCGCTGGACCGCGGGCGGGCGGCTGCCGCTGGTCGTCGACGCCTCCTCCTGCACCCTGGGCATCGCGCACGAGGTGGTCCCCCACCTGACGGACGACAACCGGGCCCTGCACGCGGAGCTGCGCGTCCTCGACTCCGTCGTCTGGGCGGCCGAGGAGCTGCTGCCCCGTCTGGCGGTCCGGCGCACCATCGGCTCGGCGGTGTTGCATCCGACGTGCTCGATGGAGCATCTGGGTGACACGGCGCAGCTCCGGGCGGTCGCCGAGGCCTGCGCCGAGGAGGTGGTGGTCCCGGACGACGCGGGCTGCTGCGCCTTCGCGGGCGACCGGGGCATGTTGCACCCGGAACTGACGGCGTCGGCCACGGCCCGCGAGGCGGCGGAGGTGACGGCGCGCGCCTTCGACGCCCACCTGTCGGCGAACCGGATGTGCGAGGTGGGGATGGATCAGGCCACCGGCCGCTCCTACCACTCGGCCCTGCTCGAACTGGAGCGCGCCACGCGCCCCTGATCCCCTGCCCGTGACCAGGCCCTGTCGTCGAGGACCGCCATCCGCGGGGCCGTCGATCATGGCGCCGTGCGCCGTCGCCGACGGAAAATGGATTGCCCCGGGGCGGTCCGGAAGACGAACCTTGTGTGGTTTGAACCACTCGACCAGTCATGGGGCGTCATGCAGATCAGCGATCTTCCGTATCCGGACCCAGGGGTACCCGACGCTCGCTCCGGCCCTCGCTTCCTCGTGTGGCTGGGCCGCAACCAACTCGGCGGACAGGCCAAAAGCCTGTGCTGGGGGCTGTTGCACCACATCGGCATCGCCGGGCTGCCCTTCGCGGTCGGATTCGGCGTCGAGGCGGTCGTGGACCGAGACGGCCGACGGCTGCTGCTCGTCGGCGCGTTGATCGCGGTGCTCGGCATCGCGATCGCGCTCGGTGACGCGATGCTGCACCGGACGGCCGTCACCAACTGGATCACCGCTGCCGCCCGGGTGCAGCAGCTCCTCGCCCGCAAGACGGCCGAGCTGGGCTCCGCCCTGACCCGGCGGGTGGCGGCCGGAGAGGTCGTCGCGGTGTCCACCGGTGACGTCGAGAAGATCGGCTGGTTCGTCGAGGCGGTCTCGCGCTTCCTGGCGGCGGCCGTGGCGATCGTGCTCGTCTGTGTCGGCCTGGTCTGGTACGCGCCGTCGCTGGGCGTGGTCGTGGCCGTGGGCATGCCGCTGCTGGCCCTCGCCTCGCTGCCCTTGCTCCCGCGCGCCACCCGGCGCGCCGACGTCCAGCGCGAGAAGGTGGGCAAGGCGACCGAGCTGGCCTCGGACACCGTGGCGGGCCTGCGCGTCCTGCGCGGGATCGGCGGCGAGGAACTCTTCCTCGGCCGCTACCGCGCCGCCTCCCAGGAGGTGCGCGAGGCCGCCGTGCGCAGTGCCCGGATGTGGGCGGTGATCTCGGCAATCCAGGTGTTCCTGCCGGGCCTGCTGATGATCACCGTGGTCTGGTACGGCTCCTCGCTCGTCCTGGACGACCGGCTCGACGTGGGTGAACTCGTCGCGGTCTTCAGCGCGGTGTCCCTGCTGCTGTACCCCCTGCGCAGCGTGGAGGAGATCGCCATGGCGTACTCGTTCTCGCGTCCCTCCGCCAAGCGGGCGGCCCGGGTGCTGAACCTGACCCGGACCGAGGCGGACGAACCTCGGGAGCGGACCACCCCCGAGGCCCCGGCCCCGGGCGGCGACCTGTACGACCCGGAGACCGGAGTGTTGGCCCCGGCCGGGCAGTTCACCGCCGTCGTGTGCGGGGACCCGGACCTCGCGGGCCGGCTCGCGGAGCGGCTCGGCGGCCATCCGATGGACGCCGCCGACGGGCCCCCGGTGCTGTTGGGCGGGGTCGCGCTGGACGAACTCGCGCTGGACACCGCCCGCACGCTGGTCCTCGTACAGGACAAGGATCCGGTGCTGCTGTCCGGCACTCTGCGCGCGCTGTTCGACGTGCCGGCGTCCGGAGCGGTGACGCCCTCGGACGCGCTGGCGGCCGCGCGGTGCGGCGACGTGCTGGACGCGCTGCTCCAGTCGGCGCCCGACGGGGTCGAGGACGCGATGGACGCGCGGATCACCGAGCGCGGCCGTTCGTTGTCCGGCGGGCAGCGTCAGCGGCTGGCCCTGGCCCGGTCGCTGGTCACCGATCCGGAGGTGCTGGTGTTGGACGAGCCGACGTCGGCGGTCGACTCGCACACCGAGGCACGGATCGCGGACGGCATCGCGGCCCTGCGCGCGGGGCGCACCACGGTGGTCCTGGCCTCCTCTCCCCTGTTGCTGGACCGCGCCGACCGGGTGGTGCTCGTCCACGAGGGCACGGCCCTGCCGGCCGGCACGCACCGCGAACTGCTGCGCGGCGAACCCCGGTACCGGGCCGTCGTCACCCGCGAGACCGAGGAGGAACAGCGAGTGTCGGGCCTGGAACTGGCGCAACTCACGGAGTCACTCACAGAGATCGAGGAATCCGCATGATCGGCGTGGCGCCGCCGGACTACGATCCGGCAGCCCCCGAAACGGCCGCGACCCTGCCCGTGGGCACGTCCACGACCGTTCGGGACTATGTGCGCGGCCTGTTCCGGCGCCACCGGCGGGCGTTCGTCGTCCTGGTGACGGTCAACGCGGTCGCGGTGATCGCGTCCATGGTCGGCCCGTACCTGCTGGGTCGGGTCGTGGACGACCTCGCGGCCGGGGCCCGCGAGCTGCGGCTGGGCACCGTGGCCCTGCTGTTCGCGGGAGCCCTCGTCGTACAGACCCTCTTCGTGCGGCAGGTACGGCTGCGCGGGGCGATGCTGGGCGAGGAGATGCTGGCCGACCTGCGCGAGGACTTCCTGGTGCGCTCCGTCGGTCTGCCGCCGGGCGTGCTGGAGCGGGCCGGTACCGGTGACCTGCTGTCGCGGATCACCACCGACATCGACCGTCTCGGCAACGCGATGCGCGAGGCCGTGCCCCAGCTGGCCATCGGCGTGGTGTGGGCGGGGCTGCTCTTCGGGGCGCTGGCCGTGACCGCGCCGCCGCTGGCGTTGGCGGCGTTGGTGGCCCTGCCGATCCTGGTGATCGGCTGCCGCTGGTACTTCCGGCGGGCGCCTTCGGCGTACCGGTCGGAGTCGGCCGGGTACGCGGCGGTCGCGGCGGCGCTCACCGAGACGGTGGACGCGGGCCGCACCATCGAGGCGCACCGACTCGGGAACCGTCGGATCGCGATGTCGGAGCGCCGGATCAAGGAGTGGACGGCGTGGGAGCGGTACACGCTGTTCCTGCGGACGGTCCTCTTCCCCGTCATCAACGTGACCTACGTGACGATCCTCGGCTCCGTGCTGATGATCGGCGGCTACTGCGTCCTGCGGGGCTGGATGTCGGTGGGGCAGCTGACGACGGGTGCGCTGCTGGCCCAGATGATGGTCGATCCGATCGGCCTGATCCTGCGCTGGTACGACGAGTTGCAGGTGGCGCAGGTGTCGTTGGCCCGTCTGGTGGGCGTGCGCGAGATCGAGCCGGATGCCGGCGACTCGGCGGTGTCCCCGCAGGGCCGGGCCGTCCGGGCGGACGAGGTCCACTTCGGCTACCGGGAGGGCGTGGACGTCCTGCACCGGGTGTCGATGGCCGTGCCGCCGGGCACCCGCATGGCGCTGGTCGGCCCCTCGGGCGCCGGCAAGTCCACCCTGGGCCGGTTGCTCGCCGGCATCTACGCGCCACGCGCGGGTGAGGTCACCCTCGGTGGGGCGCGGTTGTCGCGGATGCCGGCCGAGCGGGTGCGCGAGCACGTGGCGCTGGTCAACCAGGAGCACCACGTGTTCGTGGGCTCGCTGCGGGACAACCTGCGGCTGGCGCGGACGGGCGCGGACGACGCCGAACTGTGGGCGGCGCTGGGCGCGGTGGACGCGGACGGCTGGGCGCGGGCCATGGAGTCCGGACTGGACACCGAGGTGGGTTCGGGCGCGGCGACGCTGACGCCCGCGCAGGCGCAGCAGATCGCGCTGGCCCGACTGGTGTTGGCGGACCCGCACACCCTGGTGCTGGACGAGGCGACCTCGCTGTTGGATCCGCGTGCCGCACGGCATCTGGAGCGTTCGTTGGCCCGGGTGCTGGACGGCCGCACGGTCATCGCGATCGCCCACCGGCTGCACACCGCGCACGACGCGGATGTGATCGCGGTGGTCGAGGAGGGCCGGATCAGCGAGCTCGGTTCGCACGACGAGCTGGTCGCGGCCGATGGCGCGTACGCCGCGCTGTGGCGTTCCTGGCACGGCTGACCGGGCCGGGCGTCACGGCGCCGGTGCGGGAGCCGGTGTCGGTGTGGGCTTCGGCGCCGGTGTGGGGGCCGGTGTCGGTGTGGGCTTCGGCGCCGGTGTGGGGGCCGGTGTCGGTGTGGGGGCCGGTTCGTGGGCCTGCTTCGACGCACAGGTCCAGACGACCGGGTGCATCACGTCCTTCGCGTCGACGGCGTACCCGCCGACCCGGTCGTCGTCGGAGACGGTGAAGGCGCCGCTGTGGCCCGTCGCGGCGAGGCGGGGCAGGGCGAGGGTGGGACCGGAGCCCTTCCACAGGGTGGCCTGGTACGGCGGGGCGGTCTCCGGCGGGAAGGGGCCGACCATCGTCGAGTCCGAGGCGGTTCCGACGCTGACGCCGGTGGTCGGGCTGACGTCCTCGAAAGTGCCCTGGGTGCGGTCGCCGAGGTTCGCGACGGTGGTCACGTCCGTGTAGGGCGGTTTCCAGACGACGCCGTTGGAGGTGATGAGACGCGCGAACTCGTAGGTACCGGAGATCCGGCCCTTCTCGTCGATGTCCTGCGGCAGGTAGGTGCTGTAGGTGTCGCCAGGGTGGAACGGCTGGAGTTCCCGGGCGGGCGCCTTCTTGTCGGCCGTCCACACGAGCCCGGCCTCGTACCAGTACTCCTCGTCCGTCACCCCGGTGCCGCGTCCCACGATCAGGCCGGCGTTGTTGATGCCCGTGATCTCGGCCAGGCCGGTGACCTGCGGGGGCAGGGCCAGCTCACGGCGGACGGTGGTGCCCGCCCACTCCACTCCCACCACGTGCCAGGGGTCGCTGTGCCGCTCGCCGACGATGTGCCCCTTGTCGTTGATGTCGCTCGCCCGCTCTCCGCCGGGCAGGATGGCGACCGCCTTCGCACCGGGCACGTACCGGAAGGCGATCGGGGGCTTGTCGGTGCCGCGAAGCCACCCGACCATCACACCGGACCGGTTGACGGCCTCCACTCCGCCCGACGTGTACCCGGCGGGAAGTGGCACACGGTGTACGGAGGCGCCGAGCCAGTAGACGGGCCTGTTCTGCGAGCGGCCGACGGAGAGGCCCCGAGGGCCGAGTCCCTTGACCTCGGAGGTGGCCGACCAGGGGAACGGTGACTCGCCCGGACCCGGCAGCGAGTCCAACACCTGGATGCCCGGCGTACAGCGGAGCGCGGGCCCGGCCTGTTCCCCGGTCGCCGCGTGGGCGGGCGCGGCCAGGACGGCCACGGCCAGTGCGGCGAGTACCGTGCCCGCCATCAGCGCCGGTCGGGCACCCGTCCTGATGCGGCTGCCGACGCCGTCCCTGTGGCTGTCCCTGCCGCCGTTGCCGTTCCTGTCGCTCTTCATCTCGTCCCCCGGATCGCGCTGCTCGTTCGGCTTCGGCACGTGCGCCCGCCTGTCGCGCGGGTTCGGACGACTCGTGGCGGCGAGGGATCGGTGTGCCCCGCCCAGTGCCGCCGGTCATGGTGCGAGCCGACGTGCTCGACGGCTCGTCGGCTCACATGATGTCCGTACGGGGGCGGGCTGAACAGACCGATTCCGGGCGCCTGACGTGTCCGTTCGGGCCGGTGTCGAAGGGGGCTCGGAGATCAGATGAAGCCGAGGGCGGCCGCCCCGCCGACTCCGCCGAGCAGCATGAACACGGGCATGAGCACCTTCAGCTCCACCCAACTGCCGGCGCGGAACCGCATCATCTTCGGCGGCCCGATCGGGTACCAGCGCTTGCCGGCGATCGGGAGCGGCCACAGGATCGGGCAGCCGGAGACGGTCAGCGCGTCGCCGATGTCGTGGACCAGGGCCCCGAGCAGGATCGGCAGGCCGAGCCAGAGGTACTCCTGGCCGGGTTCGGTGAACAGCCAGCCGGCGCCGTTGCCCGGCTGGTCGAGTACGCCGGCCAGGATCCAGGCGCTGGTGGCGCCCAGGAGCCACACCAGGATGTCGCTGGACATCCGGGCCGCCCGCCACAGGAGGCCTTCGACGGCCAGCACCAGGTGGACGAAGAGCAGTGCGAGGACGCCCCAGCGATCGGCGGTCACCGCGAGGACGGAGGAGCCGCCGCCGATGAGGACCGCCCACAGCCAGGTGTGGGTCAGCGTCCGGTGACCGCCGGTGCGGCGGGCGTCGCGCGGGGCCCGGGTGGCCTTGTAGACGGCGTACGAGATCTTGTCGACCACCTCGCACAGGCCCCGGGAGAGCGGCCCGAAGGCGCGTGAGATCGTCGCCGACTTGTGGTCGAGGTCCGGTGCCAGCGCGGCGCCGGCGCAGATGAGCGCTCCGACGGCGAGGACGGGCCAGGGCATCGGGTGCCCGGCCGCCGCCGCCGCTGCGCCGACCCCCAGCCAGGCCGCCGCGCCGGACAGTGAGTGCGCCGGACCCATCATGCTGTTTCCCGCCCCGGTTCCGTGATGATCAGACCCCGTTGACGGTTTCGTCAGGGCCGTGTGAACGGCACAGCGTACCGTTGATGATCTTCTTTCCTGCCGCCGGTTCCCTCATCCGGTCCGAAGCCAGGCAAGATGGGGGGTGTGACCCTCATTGATCAGCTCCCGCCGAACGCCGACCCCGATGCCCTCTTCGAGGCCTTCTCCTCGTGGGCGGAGGGCCAGGGCATCACCCTGTACCCGGCGCAGGAGGAGGCACTGATCGAGGTCGTCTCCGGGGCGAACGTGGTCCTCTCCACCCCGACCGGTTCCGGCAAGAGCCTGGTGGCGGCCGGCGCGCACTTCACCGCGCTGGCCCAGGACAAGGTCACCTTCTACACCGCACCGATCAAGGCCCTGGTGTCGGAGAAGTTCTTCGACCTGTGCAAGCTCTTCGGCACCGAGAACGTCGGCATGCTGACGGGCGACGCCTCCGTGAACGCGGACGCCCCGGTCATCTGCTGCACCGCCGAGGTGCTGGCCTCCATCGCCCTGCGCGACGGCAAGTACGCCGACATCGGCCAGGTCGTCATGGACGAGTTCCACTTCTATGCCGAGCCGGACCGCGGCTGGGCCTGGCAGATCCCGCTGCTGGAACTCCCCCAGGCGCAGTTCGTGCTGATGTCGGCGACCCTCGGCGACATGAAGCGCTTCGAGGAGGACCTGACCCGGCGCACCGGCCGGCCCACCTCGGTGGTCCGCTCCGCGACCCGGCCCGTCCCGCTGTCGTACGAGTACGTCACCACGCCGATCACCGACACCATCACCGAGCTGCTGGAGACCCGGCAGGCACCGGTGTACATCGTGCACTTCACCCAGGCCCAGGCGGTCGAGCGGGCGCAGTCGCTGATGAGCATCAACATGTGTACCCGCGAGGAGAAGGACAAGATCGCGGAGCTGATCGGCAACTTCCGCTTCACGACCAAGTTCGGTCAGAACCTCTCCCGCTACGTCCGCCACGGCATCGGCGTCCACCACGCGGGCATGCTGCCCAAGTACCGGCGTCTCGTGGAGAAGCTGGCGCAGGCGGGCCTGCTGAAGGTCATCTGTGGCACCGACACCTTGGGCGTCGGCGTCAACGTGCCCATCCGCACCGTGCTGTTCACCGCGCTCACCAAGTACGACGGCACCCGCGTCAGGACGCTGCGCGCCCGCGAGTTCCACCAGATCGCCGGTCGGGCCGGTCGGGCCGGCTTCGACACGGCGGGCTACGTGGTCGCGCAGGCGCCCGAGCACGTCATCGAGAACGAGAAGGCCCTCGCGAAGGCGGGCGACGACCCGAAGAAGCGCCGCAAGGTGGTCCGCAAGAAGGCCCCCGAAGGCTTCGTGGCCTGGTCGGACGCCACGTTCGAGAAGTTGATCGCCGCCGATCCGGAGGCGCTGACCTCGCGCTTCAAGGTCACCAACATCATGCTGCTGTCGGTGATCGCCCGCCCGGGCGACGCGTTCAAGGCCATGCGCCACCTGCTGGAGGACAACCACGAGCCGCGCAAGGCGCAGCTGCGGCACATCCGCCGGGCCATCGCGATCTACCGCTCGCTGCTGGACGGCGGTGTGGTGGAGAAGCTCGACACCCCGGACGCCGAGGGCCGCACCATCCGGCTGACCGTCGATCTCCAGCAGGACTTCGCGCTGAACCAGCCGCTGTCCACCTTCGCGCTGGCCTCCTTCGACCTGTTGGACCCGGAGTCCCCCTCCTACGCGCTGGACATGGTCTCGGTCGTCGAGTCCACGCTGGACGACCCGCGCCAGATCCTGGCCGCTCAGCAGAACAAGGAACGCGGCATGGCCGTGGGCGCGATGAAGGCCGACGGGATCGAGTACGAGGAGCGGATGGAGCGTCTCCAGGACGTCACCTATCCCAAGCCCCTCGAAGAGCTGCTCCTGCACGCCTACGACGTGTACAGCAAGAGCCACCCGTGGGTCCGCGACCACCCCGTCTCCCCGAAGTCGATCATCCGTGACATGTACGAGCGGGCGATGACCTTCACGGAGTTCACGTCCTACTACGAGCTGGCCCGTACCGAGGGCATCGTCCTGCGCTACCTGGCGAGCGCGTACAAGGCCCTGGACCACACCATCCCGGACGACCTCAAGTCCGAGGACCTCCAGGACCTCATCGCCTGGCTGGGCGAGCTGGTGCGCCAGGTCGACTCCAGCCTGCTCGACGAGTGGGAGCAACTGGCGAACCCCGAGGTGGAGACGGCGGAGCAGGCCCAGGAGAAGGCCGACCAGGTCAAGCCGGTCACCGCGAACGCCCGCGCCTTCCGTGTCCTGGTCCGCAACGCCATGTTCCGGCGCGTCGAGCTGGCGGCCCTGGACCACGTCAACGTGCTCGGCGAGCTGGACGGGGAGTCCGGCTGGGACGCCGACGCCTGGGGCGAGGCCCTGGACGGCTACTGGGACGAGTACGACGACCTGGGCACGGGGCCCGACGCGCGCGGCCCGAAGCTGCTGCAGATCGAGGAGGACGCGGCGCACGGGCTGTGGCGCGTCCGGCAGGCCTTCGCCGACCCCGCCGGGGACCATGGCTGGGGCATCAGCGCCGAGGTGGACCTCGCGGCCTCCGACGAGGAGGGCCGGGCGGTCATCCGGGTCACCGCGGTCGGTGAGCTCGGCCTCTGACCCGTCCCCGCAGGCTGCCGGCGTCGCCGGGCCCGCCGATTCCGCCGGACACGACAGTGGAGAACCCCTGATGACGAACCCCGCCGAGAGACTGGTCGATCTGCTCGATCTGGAGCAGATCGAGGTCAACATCTTTCGGGGCGCGAGCCCCCAGGAGTCCCTCCAACGTGTCTTCGGCGGGCAGGTCGCCGGCCAGGCACTGGTGGCCGCGGGGCGCACGACCGAGACCGACCGACCCGTCCACTCGCTGCACGCGTACTTCCTGCGCCCCGGCATCCCCGGCGTGCCCATCGTGTACCAGGTGGAGCGGGTGCGCGACGGACGTTCCTTCACGACGCGTCGTGTCACCGCGGTCCAGCAGGGCAAGACCATCTTCAACCTGACCGCCTCCTTCCATCATCCGGAGGAGGGCAGCATCGAGCACCAACTGCCCCCTCGCCTCGACTTCCCGCACCCGGACACGCTTCCGACGGTCGCGGAGGAGATCCGCGAGCACCTGGGAGCCCTGCCCGAGGCCCTGGAGCGGATGGCCCGCCGCCAGCCCTTCGACATCCGCTACGTGGACCGGCTCCGCTGGACCCCGGAGGAGCTCAAGGACGCCGATCCGCGCAGCGCGGTGTGGATGCGGGCGGTCGGCCCGCTGGGCGACGACCCGCTCGTGCACACCTGCGCCCTCACCTACGCCAGTGACATGACCCTCCTCGACGCCGTGCGGATCCCGGTGGAACCCCTGTGGGGCATGCGCGGATTCGACATGGCCTCGCTGGACCACGCCATGTGGTTCCACCGGCCGTTCCGGGCCGACGAGTGGTTCCTGTACGACCAGGAGTCCCCCATCGCGCACGGTGGCCGGGGCCTGGCCCGCGGCCGCATCTACGACCTGGAGGGCAGGCTGCTGGTCTCCGTGGTCCAAGAGGGGCTCTTCCGCCCGTACGCCGCCAAGTCGCCGCAGCCGTCCGGTCCGCCCACCCCGTCCGATCCGTCCACGAAGAGCTGAGCACGCCCATGCCCACCCCGGTCCTCCCCTGTCCCTGCGGGCTGCCCGCCGCGTACCCGGAGTGCTGCGGCCGCTTCCACTCCGGTGACCGGCAGGCGCCCACCGCGGTGCTGCTGATGCGTTCGCGCTTCAGCGCCTTCGCGGTCGGCGACACCGCCTACCTGCTCCGTTCCTGGCACCCGTCCACCCGCCCGGACCGGCTCGAACTGGATCCCGGGCAGCGCTGGGAACGCCTGGAGATCCTCGCCACCGAACGCGGCGGCATGTTCGAGACGCAGGGCGCGGTGGAGTTCCGGGCGCACTACCGCGAGGGCCGGCACTCCGGGTCCCTGCACGAGCACAGTGGCTTCTCCCGCGAGGACGGGGCCTGGGTCTACGTCGGCCCCCTCTCCCCGGTGGACTTCGACTGACCCCGAGCCCCCATCAGGGCGACGTCCAGGCCGGCGCGGTACCACCGGATCTCGTCCGGCGGCCGCGCCCTCAGCAGTGACTCCGCCACGACGGCGGCGGCCGGCACCCGCGGGTGGCCGTAGGGCGGGGGCGGTGCCAGCGCCGCGAGCACGATGCGTTCGGCCGGATCGGGCACCACCTCCCGCACCTCGTCCGTCGGGAGGACGGACGCGAGCACGGCCGCCCGCTCCCAGGGGTCCGTGGCGCGTCTCAGCAGCAACTCCACGTGCCGCCCACGCCATGTGCGCGGGCGCAGGTCGCCTTTGGCCGCGATCAGCTCCCGGTCCTCGGGGGGAGCCGTTCCCCGCAACATGCCGGCCTCCCGAGTGGCGAACGCCCTGAGTTCGGGGGCCAGATAGAGCCACACGACGGCGCGGTAGCGGTTGATCCGGTACCCGATCGGGGTGATGTGCCCGCAGCGCGCGAGCCGGGTGAACCGGCTGGGCCCCACCCCGAGCAACTCGGCCCCGGCGTCGGCGCCGGCCACGGTCTCGACCCGCGCGCGCAGGGCTTCGGGGAAACCGTCGGTCGCCCTGACCCGCTCCAGTTCGGCCCGCGCGAAGCGTGCGGCTCCGCTCGGCGCCCGGGGTCCGGCGCGTACCAGTCCCAGCTGCACGGCCCGCGCCAACTCACCCCGACCCAGGTCCAGTTCACGCGCGGCCCGGACGCCACCGACGAGCGCCTCCGGCAACACGTCCACGGCCGGGCCGGCCGGCGCTCGCGGTCCCGCCTCCCCCGCGTCCAGTACGACCACGGCGCGGCCCGGCGTTCCCACCCTCAGCGTTCCCACGCACGGCGTTCCCACCCTCAGCGTTTCCACGCACGGCGTTTCCACCCTCATCACGATCCTCCCCCACGAGTGGCGATCACTTTGTGTGAAGACCGTAACTCAGCGCGACGATTGCGGCGAGGCCTGTGGACAACTCCGCTCGCGGCCGTGAATCGAGGCTCCGATCGAGGCCATCAGCCCCCCGTGATGCGCCGTTCCGCGACACCCAGGTGCTCGCCCACCCGGTTCACCATCAGGGTCATCTCGTAGGCGACCTGCACGATGTCCGCCTCGGCGGCGCTGAGCGCGCACAGACAGCTGCCCGAGCCGGCCGCGACGACGAACAGGAACCCCTCGTCGAACTCGACCATCGTCTGGCGCACCTCGCCCGCCCGGAAGTGGCGTCCGGAACCCTTCGCGAGGCTCTGCAACCCGGCCGCGACCGCGGCGAGATGCTCCGCGTCCTCCCGCGCCAGCCCCGCGCTCGCCCCCGTCACCAACCCGTCGTTCGACAGCACCACCGCGTGCCGGACCTGGGGGACCCTGCGCGTCAGGTCGTCCAGTAGCCAATCGAGCTGCTTGTCCAGTGCCATTTCCAGCCCCTCCCCGTCGACGCGGCCGACGTGGCCGCGTCCCACCCCGCTTGGTCGTGCCGCCAGCCTTCCCCACCAGGGGCTTTCCGGCAAGGAGGATGGACCCATGACGAAGAAGATGACTGAAGAGGAATGGCGGGCGTTCGTCTCGCATTCCACCCGTACCGGGAAACTCTCCACCGTCCGCGCGGACGGAAGCCCGCACATCGCTCCCATCTGGTTCGTTCTCGATGGTGACGCGTTCGTCTTCAACACCGGCCGCGACACCGTCAAGGGTCGGAATCTGGCCCGGGACGGCCGGGTCGCCCTCTGCGTGGACGACGACCGGCCGCCGTTCTCCTACGTCGTCCTCCAGGGCCGCGCCGAGCTCGTCGAGTACACCGGCAACGAGCGGGAGATGTTGGCCTGGGCCACGCGGATCGGGGGCCGTTACATGGGTGAGGAGCGCGCCGAGGCCTTCGGCCGGCGCAACGCGGTCGACGGTGAACTCCTCGTCCGCGTCACCATCGACAAGGTGATCGCGGCGGGCGACGTGGCGGCCTGACCCGGCGCCCGTCGGCTGCCGCGCGCCACGGGGCCCCGTCACTCCGGCCCCTCCTGCGTACCCGAACCCACCGATGCGAGCAGCCGGGCGGTGTGCATCCGTCCGGCGTACTCGACCAGCCTGATCAGCACTTCCTTGCCCGAGTCCTTGTCCCGCGCGTCGCAGAGCACCACGGGTGTGCCCTGATCGAGGTCCAGGGCCCGAGCCACCTCGTTGGAGGCGTAACGCCGTGCGTTCGTGAAGCAGTTGACGGCCACGACGAAGGGGATCCGGCGGTGCTCGAAGTAGTCCACCGCCGGGAAGCAGTCCTCCAGCCTGCGGGTGTCGGCCAACACCACCGCCCCGAGGGCGCCTTGTGACAACTCGTCCCACAGGAACCAGAACCGGTCCTGCCCCGGCGTGCCGAACAGGTACAGCGACAGGCCCGAGCGGATGGTGATGCGCCCGAAGTCCATGGCCACCGTCGTGGTGGTCTTCTGGTCGACCCCTCCGGTGTCGTCGACGAGCTCGCCCGCCTCGCTGAGCACTTCCTCCGTGCGCAGGGGTCGGATCTCGCTGACCGCGCCCACCAGCGTGGTCTTGCCGACGCCGAAGCCGCCCGCCACGAGGATCTTCAGCGTGAGCGCCGCCAGTTCCTCGTCCTCTTCGGCCTCTGGAGCGGACCCGGTGGATCCGTTGTGGTGCAGTCCCATCACAGCGCTCGCAATCCTTCGATGACTTCACGCAGAATCCGCTCGTCCGGCAGTTGCGCGGGCGGTACGGGGCGGCTGACCTTGACGTGTCCGGCCTCCAGCAGGTCGCCCAAGAGCACCCGCACCACCCCCACGGGCAGGTCGGCGTCGGCGGCCAGCTCCGCCACCGATTGGGTCTCGTCACGGCACAACCCGAGCAGCGCACGGTGTTCGGGCCCCCACAGGGACCCGGCCGCCTCGTCGCCGCCCTCGGGGTCCACCACGACGACCAGCGCGATCAGGTCGAACCGGACACCGTGCGGTCCCGGTTTGGTGCGTCCGCCGGTCATGGCGTAGGGCCTCACGAGCGGCCCCGCCTCGGTGTCGAACCACTGGCCGTTCACGGGTCTGACCGCCGCGCTCACCCTGCGGCCGGCGGGTGGGCCGCGAACCGCGAGGGGGTGCCCAGGTGCTCGCCGACCTGCTTGACCAGTCGGGCCATCTCATAGGCGATGAGTCCGATGTCGGCGCTGCCTGCGCTGAGGACGGCCAGACAGGAGCCGTTGCCGGCCGCGGCGACGAACAGGAATCCCTCGTCCATCTCCACCATCGTCTGGCGCACACCCCCGGCGTGGAAGTGCCGGGCCGCGCCCTTGGCCAGGCTGTGGAAGCCGGAGGCCACGGCGGCCAGGTGCTCGGCGTCCTCCCGGCTGAGCCGGCTGGAGGAACCCACCGCCAGACCGTCGTTGGACAGGACCACCGCGTGCCGGACCTCGCGGACGCGCGTCACGAGGTCGTCCAGGAGCCAGTCCAGTTCGCCGCCTCCGCAGGCTCCGTCGAGCCCGATCCGCTGGTGCTCGATCCGCTGGTGCTCGATCATCACACTTCTCCTTCGCTGCCTGCGTGGGGGGAGTTCTCGCCGGCGCCCCGGGCCCAACCGGCCCGATAGGCGGCCATCCGGTCCCTGGCCTGCTCGGGACTGCGTTCCGGCGGGGTGCCGGACGGAGCCGTGTCCGCCGTGGCCGCGGGCTCGGGGGCCTCCCGCAGTTGCGGGACCAGGCTGGCCTGGCGGACCCTGCGCGGCAGCTCGGTCACCGAAGCGGCGCCCGCTGGAGCGGTGGCGGGCACCTGTGCCCGGGTCGCCGCGCCGACGGGGCCGCGCGGCCGCAGGGGGGCGACAGCGGCGGGGCGCGGCTCCCCGGACTCGACCACGGCGTCCGGTACGGGAACGGCCCCCACGGTGACCGGGGAGGCCAGCGGGGACGGCTCGGTCGCCTTCGCCTTCGCCTTCGCCTTCGCCTTCGCCTTCGCCTTCGACGTCGCTGTCCCCTTCCCTGTCGCCGTCGTCTCGGCGGGGTCGTCCGCAGCGGCCGTGATGGCCGCCTGGAGCAGGGAGTTCGGCAGCAGCACCACGGCCGTGGTGCCTCCGTACGGTGACGGGCGCAGGTGGACCCGCACTCCCTGGCGGGCAGCGAGCCGGCTGACCACGAACAGACCGAGGCGGTCGCTGTCGAAGAGGTCGAGCGCCTCGGACTGCTCGATCCGGCGGTTGGCGTCGTGCAGCGCCTCCCGGCCCATGCCCAGCCCGCGGTCCTCGACCTCCAGCACGTAGCCGGCGCCCACCGGCTCACCGCTGACCCGGACCTTGGTGTGGGGCGGGGAGAACTGGGTGGCGTTCTCGATGAGTTCGGCCAGCAGGTGGGTGAGGTCGGCCACCGCGCCGCCGACGACGGCGGCCTCCACGAGCCCGTGGACCTCGACGCGCGGGTACTCCTCGATCTCGGACACGGCGGCGCGAACGACGTTGGTCAGGGGGATCGGCATGCGCCAGGCGCGCCCCGGGGCGGCTCCCGACAGGATGATCAGGCTTTCCGCGTGCCGACGCATCCGCGTGGTCAGGTGGTCGAGACGGAAGAGGTCGTCGAGTTCGCCCGGGTCGTCCGAGCGACGTTCCATGGAGTCGAGCAGGGTCAACTGCTTGTGGACCAGGACCTGACTGCGGCGGGCGAGGTTCACGAAGACACCGCTCACCCCGTCGGCGAGTTCGGCGCGCTCGACGGCGGCGCTGAGAGCGGCCCGGTGCACGGTGGAGAGGGCTTCCCCCACCTGGGTGATCTCGTCCTCGGCGGGCGGCCCGGCCGGGGTCTCGTCCTCGATGTCGATGTCCTGACCGGCCCTCAGCCGCTCCATGGCGTACGGGAGCTTGCGACGCGCGATCTCCAGGGCGGTGTTGCGCAACGAGACCAGCTCCACCACCAGTGCGCGACCGATCCGCACCGAGATCACCAGGGAGGCGACGACGGCGGCCAGGCCCAGGACGACGGCCGCCCCGGCGCCGCTGAGCGCCACCCGCGCGAACGGGTCGGTGCGATCGGCGACTTCGGCGTGCGCGGCGGCCTCGGTCTCCCTGAGCGAAGCACTGACACCGCTGAAGGCGGCGTCCCACCCGGCGGGCCTGACCGCACCGGCACCGGCCCCGGTACCGGAGCCTGTACCGGGGCCCGTACCGGGGCCGGACCCCGCGCCGGCGCCCGCGCCGACCGTCAGCGCCCGGTCCTCGGCCGCGATGAGTTCGGCGTGGGTGGCGCTCTTGGACACGGACTCCCACGCGGTCCGTTCCTCGCCGGGCAGGTCCCGTGCGGCGTCCGCGAGCAGCGCGCGGCGGGTCTCGACGACACCGGTCAGCCGGCGCAGCGCCTCGGCGTTGCGCGGGCCCGGTACAGCGAGCAACGCGTCCTCCCGCGAGAGCAGTTCCCCGGCTTCGGCGAACTCCAGCAGGACCCGTGCGTCCGGGCCCAGTTCGGCGTCCTGCCCGCCGGACAGGGCTCCGCCGACGGCGAGCGCGGCGTCGGTGACGCGGGTGTACGTCTCGTAGGCGGCGTCGGCGGTCGTCCGCCGGTCGACGATGTCCTTGCGCGCGGAGCCGAGCCCCTCGGCGGCGGCCACGAACCCACCGAGCCGGACCACGACGTCGGTTCGGTAGTCACCGGAGTCCGCGATGGTGTTCCGGTCGCCGAGCCGCAGCCGGCGCACGGCGGCGTCGGTGCGCCGGGTCTGCTGTTCGAGGGCGGCGCCCGGCTCGCCGGCGGCGGGGTCGGCCAGGAAGCGCACCGCGGCCCGCCGTTCGGCCTGGATCTCGGTGAGCGCGGCGGAGACGGGGGCCCCGATCTCCCGCTCGACCCGTTGGACGCGGCTGAGCCGGGCGAGGTCCTGGGCGGTACTGACCGTGGCGAAGGCCCAGAGCGCGAGCAGCGAGACCACCGGGACCATCAACAGGGAGACGATCTTGGCCCGGACGGTGCGGGGGCGCAGTCGGACCCCGGGCCTGCCGCCGGAGCCGACCGCGACGGCGGGGTGCGGGGACGCGCCTCGCCCGGGTTCCTCGGCGGGCGGCCCGGCGTGCGCACGGCGGCCGCGCGCCGGGGGCACGGGCGGCCCCGGTGCCGCTGCTTCCGGTCTCTTGCGGGGTGTGCGCATGAACTCCTCGTTCCGGGCGGTGCGGACTTGGCGGGATGGCGGTGGAGGCAAACCCGCCGAGCGCGGGCGCGCGGTGCGGGTGCGGAGCTCCTGATGCGCAGGGCCGGCGGTGTGCGGGGCGACCGGCGGTCGAGGCGTGACGGGGGCGTACGGGCGTACGCGGCCCGGGGTTCAGTGCGCGGGCGCGGCGCCCTCCCCCAGGGTCCGGGCGGCCGCCGACGCCGCCCGTTCGTCCGCAGTCGGGGACAGTGCCACGAAGGCGGCGGTGATGAAGAGGTAGGAACCGAGCCCGACGGCGAGCGGGAAGATGAACTGCATCGCCGTGGCGCCGGGCAGAGCCACGTCCGAGGGGGTGACGCGGACCGCGACGGCGGCCATGCCCGTGTAGTGCATGCTGCTGACCGCCGCGCCCATGACGAGCGAGGCGCCGGCCACGGCCATCGGCGACGTGATGTTGAGCGCGGCCCACAGCGCGACGGTGGCCGCGATGACCGCGACGACGACCGACAACCCGACGACGAGCGGCTCGTAGGAGACCTCGCCGTGCAGCCGCAGGGCCGCCATTCCCAGGTAGTGCATGCTCGCGACGCCGAGGCCGGTGGTGAGCCCGCCGATGACCAGGGACCGTCGGCGGTTCCTGCCGTATCCGACGGCGAAGACGCCCGCGCCGACGACCAGCACGGCCACCAGGAGGCTGAGGATGGTCAGCGGGACGTCGTAGTGGATCTCGGTGCCGGTGACGTCGAAGCCGAGCATCGCGACGAAGTGCATCGTCCAGATGCCGGTGCCGAGGGCGGAGGCCGCGGTGAGCAACCAGTTGCGGCGGGCGGATCCGGTCGCGGCGAGCGCACGGACGGTACAGCGCAGGCCGAGGGCGGCGCCGATCGAAGCCATCACGTATGACAGCGCGGGTGTCAGCCAGCCGTAGGCGGCGTGGTCCAGGTGTCCCATGGCCACCGGACGCTAGTCCGGGTGAGGGCACGAACAAGGTGCGCATTTCGAAAGCCGCTGTAACTGCTGGAATATGACAGAGCTACGTTCGCCTTCGATCACACCACGTACCACCTTGCACACGCACCGCAGGGACGTGCGCGTGGGGGATCATGGGCGCATGAGCGAAGACCACACACACGTGCAGGAGTTCTTCGGGGTGCGCGCCGCAGACTGGGACCGCAAGTTCCCGGCGGACGGGCCCGCCTTCGCCACCGCCGTGGGCGAGTTCGGTCTGCGCCCCGGGGACCTGGTCCTCGACGCGGGCTGCGGTACCGGGCGCGCCCTGACGGCGCTGCGGGCGGCCGTGGGCCCCTCGGGGACCGTGATCGGCGCCGACCTCACGCCGCAGATGCTGACCGCCGCCCGGCGGGCCGGCCGGGACGCCGAGGGCGCCCTGCTGCTGGCCGACGTGGCGCGGCTGCCCCTGCGGGACGGGGCGCTGGACGCGGTGTTCGCGGCGGGGTTGATCGCGCACCTGCCCGACCCGGGGTCGAACCTGCGCGAGCTCGCACGCGTGGTCCGTCCCGGCGGCCGCCTCGCGCTCTTCCACCCGATCGGGCGGGCCGCCCTCGCCGCGCGCCACGGTCGCGAACTCACCCCGGACGACCTGCGGGCCGAGCACAACCTCGGCCCCCTGCTGTCGGCTTCGGGCTGGGACATGACCTCGTACGCCGACGAGGACCACCGCTTCCTGGTGCTCGCGACGCGCCGCCCCTGAGCGACCGCACCCCCGGCGCGTCCGGGCGCTTACGCGGGCGGTTCCGGGGGCCTACGCGGGCGGTGGGGCGTCCGCACCGGCGGGGCGGCGCGGATGCGGTACGGGGCAGCCGCCCCGACCCGGCACCGGGAAGGTGCCGAGCTCTCCGACGTCGTACCCGTTCGGGTAGCCCTTGATCTCCGGGTTCTGGCGGGCGTGGTGCGGGGCCTCGCGCGGCGGCAGCAGCCGCACCGCGCGGCCGCGCAACCGCAGCGCTCCGCGCACCAGCCGCCGGACCGCCGGGCGGGGGGTCTCGAACCGGAACGCTCTCAGCAACGAGTCGTCGAGCAGCGCGATGCCGGCTCCGCGTACGGCGGGGGCCAGCGGCGCCGGGTACCACGAGGCCATCAGGTCGAGGGTGGCGTCGGCCACCTTGCGGCCGCCCTCGTCCCACCCGAAGTGCGCCTCCTCGTAGTCGTTCAGGTGGGCTTCGAACTCCTCGTAGGAACCCGGGATGTCCGTGATGCCCATGTGGCGGCCGAGCGTGGCGTAGTAGTGCGCGAAGGCGCGGCGTTCGTGGTGGGTCAGGGGCCGCCAGCCGTAGGAGTCGATCCAGCGCGCCGGAATCACCACGAAGGTGCACAGGACGTACCGCATGTCCTCGTCGGAGATGTCGTAGCTGCGGTGCATCTGGTTGACGCGGCGGATCGCGGTGCGCGCGGTGTCGCTGTCGAATCCGTGCTCCACGACCGCGTCGAGCAGCAGCGCCGTGTCGTCGTAGCGCTTCTGTGCGCGGTCGGTGAACTCGGCGGTCTCGGCGAGCAGCCGTCCGATGCTCGGGACCGCGTAGGTCCTGAAGAGGGCCAGCTCAAGGGCTCGGGTGACGTCCCAGGGAAATTCGTAGGTGGCGGTGAGCCGGTAGATGGCGAGGAAATCCTCGTCGGGATCGAGCCGGAGGATCTCCCTCAGCCGGTCGTAACGCTGCACCGGAGTCCCTTTCTGTGGCGGGTGCCCAACTCTACGTGCAGGTAGCGGGCTTGAAAATCGACGTCCGCAGGCTCTCGACGGGTGAGTTACCCGCTGGTTAAGGTGCGCCGACGAGAGAGCGACCACGACGGGAGGAGTCCACGTGTCCGAAGAGGATGAAGGGGGCTCGCTGTACGTGCTCACGGCCGTGCTGCTGACCCCCACCCGGTTCCCGGGCATCATGGGCGACGATTTCCCCGAGGCCTGCGCCCTGCTGGGCGTGCCGCCGGTCGCGGACGGGTACGGGCTGGTGCTGGGCCAGGACGAGGAGGGCGCCCGCTGGACGGTCGTGGTGGACGACGTCTCGCTCGTCGCCGCGGCCATCGCCTCCTGGGACTGCGGCATGGAGTACGACCTGTCCCCCGACGAGCGGACGATCGTGGTGTCGCTGGCCGGCTGGCCGCTGGAGCTGACGGTGGCCGCGTCGGGCATCCCGGAACCCCACGATCCCGAGCAGGGCGCCGACGGCACCGGCCGGGTGCCCCTGGCGCCTCCGTCCGCCGACACCTGGGGGCCGGTGCAGCGGCGGATGGGAGCGGACCAGATCGCCCGGGAGTGGGTCGACTGGTCCGAGCGCGTCGCCGCGGACGGCGGGGCCGCGGCCGCCGCGCACCCGGGACTGGCACGGGCGCTCACGGAGGCGGCCGGCTACGCGAACGAGCCGCCGCCGCCCGGGCGGGTGCGGTCCAGCTTCGCGAGCGAGGGCGTGCGCACGCTCCGGGCGGACGGGCCCGGCTGGTCACTGGTCGGTCGCACCGACGGCGGCGCGGCCTTCGTCCTGCTGGACGCGGAGCCGGGCGAGGTGCTCACGGTCCCGCAGGACGCGGACCCGCAGCGACCCGAACTACCCGCCCTGCCGGACCTGCTGGCGGCGCTGGACCGCGTCGCCACCCGACCGGCCTGACGGCGCGAGACCGGGGACGGGGAACCGCACGGCGGACGGGACCCGGGCGCGCGGCCTCACGCCCCGTGGCCGTCCGGGTCGGGCAGCCCCGTCAGCGGCCGATCTGCTTTCTGGACACGCCCCGCAGCCGGCGCCGCTGGGAGGGGTCCAACAGGAAGTACGCGAGTGTGGGCACCCCGATCAACACCAGGAGACCCGGCCAGAACCCGACCGTCGCGAACAGCACGATGGCTGCCACCACTCCGGCCACGGCCACCTTTCCGCCTGTGGACATCTGCGGACACCTCCTCCTGCGTCGGCCACTACCCCGCTCAACGCCCCGCTCCCGTCCAGCGTTCCCGCTCCCGTCCAGCGTCTCCCGCCCGGCGTTCCCGGTCGCGCCGGCGAGCGCGCCCGCGGGTCGGGTTCGGTCACGGGACGGCCGGCGCACCGCTTGTCGTGGTGCGCAACCGGTACGACGATGGGGGCGCTCCGGGTTCCGCGCACCACGGGAGGGTGACATGGGCGATCCGTCGGTGGCGCTGCCGGGCGGGGCCGATCCCGTCGAGCGCACGCGGGTGCTGCGAAGGGCCCACGACGTGTTCACCGGGGACGGGCGGATGGAGGCGCCGGTCCGGGCGGTGATCGCCGGGTCGTGGCGCCGGTGCGCGCGGGCGCGGGTGAACCCGGAGGGCTCGGCCCGGGTGGAGCTGGCGGAGGCGGAGCTGCGGTCCTACCGCGAGCAGCATCCGCTGGCCCGGGTGCTGCCGGTGTTCCGGGACCTGGTCGGGGCGTTCGCCGCGCACGGGGCGCACCTGTCGGCGGTGTGCGACGCGCGGGGCAGTCTGCTCTGGGTGGAGGGCGCGCCGGACACCCTGCGGCGGGCGGAACGGCTCGGTTTCGTGCCGGGCGCGCGGTGGGCGGAGTCGGTGATGGGAACCAATGCCCCCGGCACCGCCGTGGCCCTCGGCGAGCCCGTGCAGGTCTTCGGCGCCGAGCACTTCAGCCGCCGGGTGCATCCGTGGACCTGTGCGGCGGCCCCGGTCCGCGATCCGCGCAGCGGGCGGTTGCTCGGCGCGATCGACATCACCGGCGGCGACGCGCTGGCCCACCCCCGTTCGCCGGCGTTCGTGCGGGCGGTGGCCCGGGCCGCCGAAGCCCAACTGACCCTGCTGGAACCGGAGCCTTCGCCCGCCTACGTCCCGGACCGCCTCGTCGCCCTCGGCCGGGACGAGGCGCTGTGGGTGAGCGGCGGCCGGGAGGTCACGCTCGGGCGCCGGCACAGCGAGATCATGGCGCTGCTGGCCCACCACGCGGCGGGGCTTTCGGGCGAGGAGTTGGCCCTCGACCTGTACGAGGACGAGTCGGTGTCGGCGGTGACGTTGCGGGCGGAGATCTCCCGGCTGCGCGGTCTGCTGGGCCCGGGCAACCTGCTCTCGCGGCCCTACCGCACGGCCGCCCCGCTGGAGGCGGACTTCGGCGTCGTGGCGCGGCACCTGGCGGCGGGTGCCGTCTCGGCCGCCCTCGCCGGATACCCGGGCCCGCTGCTGCCCGCCTCGGCGGCGCCCGGGATCGTACGGCTGCGCCGCCGGATCGAGGACCAGGCGCGGGCCGCGGTGATCGCGCGGGCCGACGCGGGGCTGCTGGGCGACTGGGTGTGCCGGCCGTGGGGTGCGGACGATCCGGGGGTGTGGCGGGCGCTGGCCGGGGCGCTGCCCGCGGAGGGGCGCCACGCCGCGCTGGCCCGCGTGCGCTCCCTCGACCGCGAACTGTCGGCCGACCGGCCCGGCCGCTGACGCGATCGCCGCCGGACCTGCGGGCGGCCCATCCCGTCGTCCCCCTCAGACGGCGGGGGCTTCCTCCCGGATCAGCCCGGCCACGTGATCGCTGATCATGTCGAGGATCTCGGCCGCGACCCGGTCGTTCCCGAGGACCAGGTGGTTCAGGGTCACTCCGTCGGTCATGGCCGCGAGGTAGCGGGCCAGGACGGTGTCGGGGACGCTGAGTTCGAAGGTCATCACGCCGCGGAGCTGTTCGATGAGCGCGCAGTAGGTCTCGGAGTACAGCTCGTACTGGCGCCGCGCCAGGTGCTCGAACCCGGGTTGGCGCAGTGCGTACTGCGTCAGTTCGTAGGTGAGCATGTGCTCCTCGGGATGCGCCGCGACGTGGTCCCAGTAGGCCTGGAAACCGGCGCGGATGGTCTCGCGGAGCGTGGGCCTCGGCCGGATCGCGTCCTTCACCACGCTGACGTAGTGGTCGGTGATCGTCTCGATGACGGATTCGAGCAGCGCCTGCTTGGAGTCGAAGCAGTAGTGGAAGACGCTCAGCGACACGCCCGCCTCGGCGACGATCGACCGCGTGGTCGTCCTGGGGACGCCGTCGCGGGCCATCGCGCGGATCGCCGCCTCCGTCAGCTGTCGGCGGCGGTCGGCCAAGGGCATCCGGGCCATGTGCGTGTTCCCTTCGTTCCCCCGCGCCCCGGCGGAGCGCGGAAGGCCGGGGCGGCCGGCTCGGGAGACCCGATCCGACCGCCCCGGCCGACTCGCAGGCGGGGCCGTCAGCTGCTGAAGACGCCCACTTCGTGGAGGGAGTAGCCCCACTGGGTGCCGCGTCCTTGCCCGTGGACGCGGATGTGGCGTGCCGACACCCCGGCGAACTGTGCGGTGTCCAAACCGCCGTCACCGGCGGTGGTGGACCAGACCGTCCGCCAGTTCACCCCATCCGTGGAGACCTCGATGGCGTACGACCTGGCGTACGCGCGTTCCCAGTCCAGGGTGACGCGCTTGACCAGGCCGGTGGTTCCCAGGTCGATGCGGAGCCACTGGTCGTCGCTCCAGTCGCTCGCCCAGCGGGTGCCGCGGTTGCCGTCCACGGCCCGGTCGGGGGCGTAGCTGACGAACGGGTTCCATTCGGAGGTGCTCGCCGAGCCGGCGGCGCCCGACGCGAGGTTGACGCCCGCCTTGTGCCGCTCGGATCCGCCCCAGGTGCGCAGGTACGACTCCGCTCCGCGGAACATGTCGTCCACGACGCCTTGGCCGCCGACGTTGCGGATGTCCTCGATCCAGTCCGGTACCAGGCCGTAGTGGGAGGCGCCGTCGGTGTTGAGGTCCCAGGTGCGCTGCCCGGTGGTCTGCTTGTCGATGACGGAGCCGCCGTCGGTGCTGCGGAACGGGTAGCGCACCGGATTGGGGGTGTCGGCGCCGCGCGGGCCGGGCCAGCCGCCGACCCCGTTCATGTCGGTGCCGTAGCCGTAACCGACGTCGTACTTGTCGCGCAGCGCGTCGGTGCGCTTGGCCTCGGCGCTGAAGCCCTCGGCCCCGTTCATGTACTGGGCGGCGAACCCGCCGAGCTTGTAGAGGCGTTCGGTCCAGTCGAGGTCCATCCAGCTGTGCGAGGAGATCACGCCGGGGTAGGACTCGGACTCCAGGATGTCGAAGGCCCGGCCGGCGGCCTTGACGCTCATGTGGTCGACTTCGAGCATCATCTTGCGTTTCATCATGCCGCGCACCGCGTACTCGCCGAGGTCGGTGAGGCCGCGGGTGTTGCACTGCGCGCCGGCGGCGTAGGAGGGAACGCTCACGCCCGCCGGGAGCTTCTTCTCGGCTTCGGCCGCCGGTGCGAGGCCGATGGGGTTGTCGTGTTGCGGGCCCGCGCACTCCTCGGTCTTCCAGAAGGTTCCGGTGGACAGGAACTGGCCCACGTTGATCGCGGTGCCGAGGGCTCCCTGGTCGAAGCGGACCCCGCAGAGGGCGTTGTCGAACTTGTGGCACAGGAACATGCTGCGCACGCCGAGTTGGTGCAGTTCGTCGAGCCCGCGGTCGATGTCCGCCTTGCTGCACTGGGAGATGTCCAGGATCTGCTTGCAGCCGAACGGCTCGGAGGTCTCCACTCCCAGGACGACGGCCAGTTTGCCCTGCTGGATGACGTCGCGGGCCTGGGTGGAGTCGGTGACGATGCGGAACCAGCCCTTGCCCGGTCCGCCGTACATCTTGTCGATGTAGGCCTGCATGTCGTAGGTCTTGCGGGCTTCCAGTCGGATCGCGGTCATCTCGTCGCAACCGCGGTCCTTGAAGAAGTAGACCGAGCAGATCACCCCGTTGGTGACGAGGTCGTTGACGAGGACCCGCTGCCCGCCGCGCCAGGCGCGTTCGACCCAGGCGTAGTAGTTCTGCTGGTGGGTGAGCGAGTCGTGCGCGGGCCAGTCCTTGAAGGTCGGCCAGCCGTCGGGGTCGTGCTTGCCGTCGCCGCCCTTGGTGATGAAGTCGAAGATCGCGAGCGTGCCGTCCGGGTAGTGCTCCGGACAGTCCTTGAGCGCGTCCGCGACCCCCGCCTCCGAGAAGGGCTTGCCACAGATGAGTCGACCGCCGAAGCCCTCGTTGGACATCAGGTGGTCGTGGGCGTCGACGAAGCCCCGTACATTGCCCTGGGCGTCGGTCCCCTTGAAGGGTTCGCCGGTGACGTTGATCTCGGAGTCCGGCCCGGGCCGCGCGGTGGGGTTCCACCACCCGGAGTCGGCCGCGGCCCCCGAGGTGGGGCCGAGCGCCATGGCCAGCATGGCGAGCAGCAGTGACAGCACCGCGATCGGTTTGCGTCTGCTGTGCGGGGATCGGTTCAAGGCCACCACTCACGTCCACGGTCGGCGGAGGGCGCGGTCCAGGCGCACGGCCGGCCGGGACGTGAAACGCACGATCCCGAAACAACCGCTTGTCATGTCCCGCGCAAACAGTGTGTCGAGAATCCCGACTCCGACAACCGGAGTCAAGGGTCCGGGACACTTGACCTGATGGACCGTCGGTTCGACCGTACCCACGGTAACCTCGGCGGAAACGGCGTCGGCACGACCACCCGCCCCAGCCCTCCGCAGGAGGCCGCCCCGCCGCCGCGACCGGCGACCAAACGGCGGCCGGCGCTGCGGCCGGAAAGGGTTGCCGGCCACCGCACTAGAAGAAGCCCAGCCGCTTCGGGGAGTAGCTGACCAGCATGTTCTTCGTCTGCTGGTAGTGCTCCAGCATCATCTTGTGGGTCTCGCGGCCGATGCCGGACTGCTTGTAGCCGCCGAAGGCCGCGTGGGCGGGATAGGCGTGGTAGCAGTTCGTCCAGACGCGGCCCGCCTGGATGGCGCGGCCGGCGCGGTAGGCCGTGTTGATGTCGCGGGTCCAGACGCCGGCGCCGAGGCCGTACGCCGTGTCGTTGGCGATGCGGACGGCGTCGTCGAAGTCGTCGAAGGAGGTCACCGACACCACCGGGCCGAAGATCTCCTCCTGGAAGATCCGCATCCGGTTGTCCCCCTCGAAGATCGTCGGCTGTACGTAGAAGCCGCCCGCGAGGTCGCCGCCGTGCTCGATGCGCTGCCCGCCCGTGAGGATCCTGGCACCCTCCTTCAACCCGATCTCCACGTACGACAGGACCTTCTTCAGCTGTTCCTCCGAGGCCTGGGCACCGATCATCGTGTCCGTGTCCAGCGGGTGCCCCGGCACGATCAGTTCGGTGCGGGCGACGGCCGCGTCCAGGAAGTCCCCGTACCTGCCGCGCTCGATCAGGGCGCGCGAGGGGCTGGTGCACACCTCGCCCTGGTTGAGGGCGAACATGGTGAACCCCTCCAGCGCCTTGTCCCGCAGCTCGTCGTCGGTCGACCAGATGTCGTCGAAGAAGAGGTTGGGGCTCTTGCCGCCGAGTTCGAGGGTGACGGGCTTGAGGTGCTCCGCCGCGTACTGCATGATCAGCCGCCCGGTGGAGGTCTCCCCGGTGAAGGCGATCTTCGCCACGCGCGGGCTGGACGCCAACGGCTTGCCGGCCTCCTCCCCGAAGCCGTTCACGATGTTGACCACGCCCGGCGGGAGCAGGTCCTCGACCAGAGCGAGCCAGTAGTGCACCGAGGCCGGCGTCTGCTCGGCCGGCTTGAGCACCACCGTGTTCCCGGCGGCCAGCGCCGGCGCCAACTTCCACACCGCCATCAGGATCGGGAAGTTCCACGGGATGATCTGGCCGACCACGCCCAGCGGCTCGTGGAAGTGGTAGGCCACCGTGTCGTCGTCGATCTGGCTGAGCGCCCCTTCCTGGGCCCGCAGCGCGCCCGCGAAGTAGCGGAACTGGTCGATCGCCAGCGGCAGGTCGGCCGCGAGGGTCTCCCGTACCGGCTTGCCGTTCTCCCAGGTCTCCGCGACCGCCAGGGCCTGGAGGTTCTCCTCCATCCGGTCCGCGATGCGCAGCAGGATCCCGGCCCGCTCGGCCACCGAGGTACGTCCCCAGGCGGGCGCGGCGGCGTGCGCGGCGTCCAGCGCCCGCTCGACGTCCTCGGCGGTGCCGCGGGCGATCTCGGTGAAGGGTTCGCCGGTCACGGGGGAGGGGTTGTCGAAGTACCGGCCCCGGACGGGAGCCGTGTACGCGCCGCCGATGTAGTGGTCGTAGCGGGACGCGTACGACATGAGCGCGCCCTCGGTTCCGGGCGCAGCGAAACGGGCCATGGGGTCCTCCCCTTGCCGGGCGCCGGCCGCCGTCGGCCGGCACTCGGAAGGAGGCTAGGAGCGGGCAGGTTGCGGACACGTTGCACGAGGCGGCCGCCGCCAGGTGTGACGGAAGTCTGACGGACGACCCGCTCCCCTTGGCGTCGGGCGGCCGGCGGTGGTCGAATCGACGGGTGAGCACAGAGCGAGGGGACCGGCCGGAGCCGGCGGAGCGGCGTGAACCGCCGGAGCCGCGTGACCCGTCGGAACGGCGTGACCGGTCGGAGCCACGTGACCCGTCGGATCCCGACCTGTCCGGCGCGCCGGTCGGCCGGCGGCTGGTGCTGGGCATGCTCGGGCTCGGCGCCGCCGGGCTGGTGGCCGCGCCCCACCTGCAACGGGGCCTCGAAGCCGCGCTCGGCGCCGCCGCCGACAAGGATCCCACCGGGCTGACCGGGCTGTTGCCCAACGGCGGCGGGTTCCGGTACTACTCGGTCGCCTCCTCCGTACCCGAGCGTTCCCCCGCGGACTACCGGCTGCGGGTGGACGGGCTCGTCGAGCGGCCGGGAACGTACGACCTCGACGCGCTCCGGCGGCTGCCGCAGACCCGGGTCGTCCGCGATGTCCAGTGCGTCACCGGCTGGCGCGTGCCCGCCACCCCCTTCGAGGGCGTGCCGGTCTTCCGGTTGCTCGACGCCGCCGGGGTGCGGCCCGAGGGGCGGGCCATCCGGTTCAGCTGCTTCGACGGCACGTACACCGAGAGCCTGACCCTCTCCCAGGCCCGCCGGGCCGACGTGATGGTGGCCCTGCGGATGCGGGACGAACCGCTGAGTCACGCCCATGGCGGGCCCGCGCGCCTGTACGTGGCCCCGATGTACTTCTACAAGTCGGCGAAGTGGCTCTCCGGCATCACCGTCACCCGTGACGTGGAGCCCGGTTACTGGGAGCGACTCGGCTACGACGTCGACGCCTGGGTCGGCACGTCGAACGGACGCGATGATGCCCCCACCGTCTGAGATGCGACCCGCGCGATCGCGCCCGGAGCCCCGGCAGGGCGAGCGCGTGCGGCGTTTCGGTCGCTCCCAACGCCTGGTGCACCGGGCCACGGCCGCCCTGATGGGGGTCTGCGTGGTGTCGGCGGGCTGCCTCTACCTGCCCGCCCTCGCCGAGCTCGTGGGGCGACGCCATCTCGTCGTGACCGTGCACGTGTGGTCCGGCCTGCTGCTCGTCGTCCCGTTCCTGCTCGGCCTGGCCTCCCGCGCCTTCCGTGCCGATCTGCGCCGCCTCAACCGGTTCGGGCCGCACGACAGGGTGTGGTTGCGCACCGTGCTGCGCCGGGACCGCCACGGCCCCCGCCCGGCCGGGAAGTTCAATGCCGGCCAGAAGGTGTACGCGGGCTGGTTGGGCGGGGCGGTGACCGTGATGCTCGGCACCGGGCTGCTGATGTGGGCCACCGGCCTGGCCCCGCTCGTCTGGCGGACGGGGGCGACCTTCGTGCACGACTGGCTCGCCCTGGCCCTCGGCATCGTCCTCGCCGGGCACATCGGCAAGGCGCTGGGTGATCCCGAGGCCCGGCGCGGTCTGCGCACGGGCTCCGTGGATCGGGCCTGGGCCGCGCGCGAGCACCCGCTGTGGCGGCGGGAGGACTGACGGGCGGCGCGATCGGCGCCACCCGGCGGCCCCCACCCATCGGCCCCCCACCCGTCGGCCGGCGGACGTCAGCCGCCGTCGCGGACCGCCACGATGCCGTTGAACACGCCCACGTACGCGGTGCCGTCGGGTCCGAGGGTGATCGGCGCCCAGTTGTTGTCGTACAGCGGGCCGGTGCCGGTCAGCTGTCGCCAACGACGCTCACCGGTACGGAAGTCCACCGCGGTGAGGTACCAGGCGTCGATGCCCCAGGCGTTCGGCTCCTTCTCGTAGAAGTAGAGCAACCCGTTCGCGGTGGAGAGCTTGGGGACGACGGAGGGCGAGCGGATCGCGCTCTGCCACACCGTGTCGCAGCCGCTGCCGTCGGCGCGGACGTCGATACGGCTGACCCCGCCGACGACGGACTTGCCGAGCAGCAGGGTGGTGGGGTTCTCGTAGCCGTAGTTGTTCTCGACGACGATGCTGTTGCCCCAGGTGATCAGGGAGTTGTCGGTGGTCGAGGCGCCCGATCCGAACACCGGGACCTTGCAGACGAGCCGCTGGTCGGCGGGTACGTCCACGCCCCGCCTGTAGACGAGCACGTTCATCCGGTCGTCGGAGTTGTCGGTGATGGCGACGTAGTCGTTGCCGAAGAGGTCCGGGGTGGTGCCCGAACCCTGGTTCACGGAGCCCGGCTTGGTGCCCGTGCCCCGGTCGTAGGTCTGACGCCACTGCACGCGCGGGGTGCCGTCGGCGGTCGTGGCGAAGCTGTACAGGGCGTGGTCGGTGACGATGGAGACCCCGTCCTCGGCGACGGAGAAGGAGTTCTGGATCTCCTCGCCGTCGAGCCGGACGGAGCGGATCACCGAGGTCGCCGGGTCCACCGTGCCCACACGGCCCTGGCGGGTGACCCACCAGATGCGGCCGCTCCAGTCGGGCATGACGGAGGTGACCGGGTCGCAGGTGCCGCTGGGCCACAGGTTGGTCCAGCTCACGCAGTCGTGCGGGACCTGGCCGGTGAGGTCCCAGTCGTTGTCGACCGTGAACTTCCAGGTGCCGTCCGGGTTCTGCGAGTGGGCGAGGCGCAGGATGTGCTGGCGGGAGTCGGCCAGCACTGCCCGGTCCTGGTTGTCCAGGTAGAAGTAGGCGCCGCCCGAGGTGTCCTTGAAGATCTTCGCGAAGTCGAGCGAGGTGATCGCCTCGACCGTCGAGGAACGCTGCGGGAGTTGGTGTTCCGCGAGCGTGGCGAGCGTACGGGGGTCGAGGAGTTTGACCTTGAACCCGGAGAAGGTGCCGCAGACGGTGACGATCCGGCCGGCCGAATCGAAGGTGGCGGTGGCGCATTCGCCGCCGAGGGCGGCGATCTTCTCGCTGGTGACCTGCGGGTTCCTGCCCAGCGGCCCGGACCAGGGCGAGGTGGCGCTGCCCGCCGCGTCGGAGTGCATGCCGCTGCGGCCGTTGGGCGCGAGGTACGGGTGCTGCGGCGAGGCCTCGCCCGGCAGCGGGACGGCGGCGGCGGGGGCGCCGTCGTAGTGGCTGATCAGGCGGTGGCCGGGGGCCTTGGGTATCCCCTCGGCCTGGGCCGGTGAGATGCCGTACATCGCCACGAACGCGGCGAGAGCCGGTACCACCGCGCAGTTCAGCGCTCTTCGGAACATCCGGACTTCCTCCATGGTCTTCCGTTTTGTTGACATTGCGTCTCACATCGCGCCGCCGCCAGACGCTAGATCGCACCGCGCGAGGAGTCCATGGAAGAGCCGGATGATTCACGAAGGCGCAACAGTCGATCAAGCTCGCCCCGCCCGGGCCGGGCGGGACTTCGACGACAGGGCTCAGGGGTTGAAGCCGGAGACGACGTCCGCGGTGGCCGCGAGTCCGTCGTGGATGGTCATGGCGATGCTGCTGCTCGCGAGTTGGAAGCCGAGCAGGGCGCAGACGAGCGCGTGGGAGAACTTGAGTCCGCCGCCGCGCAGGAAGATCCACGCGAGGACGAGGAGCAGGACGATCACGGAGAGGGAAATCACCATCGGAACCTCCTTGGGCGCCGCCATGGTGGCGCAGCGAGGGGGCCCTTCGGGCGAAAGACGTGTACGCCGTACGGGTGTTGACCGTCCGTGACGGCTGATCAGCTCTTGACGATCTCGCTCCAGAGGGCCGTACGGTCGCACCAGCGACCGAGCAGGACCGGGTCGTGGCCCACCGAGAGCAGTGCCGCGCCGGTCCGCGCCCGGTACTCCTCGACCACGCCCACCAGCGCGGCCGTCGTGGAGGCGTCGAGCATCGCGGTCATCTCGTCGCAGACCAGCAGACTCGGTCGCAGCACCAGGGCGCGTGCCAGACACGCGCGTTGCAGTTGCCCGTCACTCACCTCGTGGGGACGCCGCGTGAGCAGATCGGCGCCGAGTCCGACACGTTCCGTCAACTCCGGTACGACCGAGGCCGCTTCCGCGCGTCGCCCCGTGGCCCGGAGGGGTTCCGCGACGAGGTCGCGCAGCGTGAGTCGGGGGTCGGCCGACAGGCGGGGCTGTTGGAAGACGACGCCGACCCGGACGCGCAGGGCGCGCGGGGCCCGGTGCCGGAAGCCGGTCACGGTGCGGCCGCCGAGCACCACGGTGCCGCGCTCGGGTCGGTGCAGCAGGGCCGCCACCCTGGCCAGGGTGGATTTGCCGCAGCCGCTCGGACCGAGCAGCCCGAGTGCCTCCCCTGGCTCCAGGGTGAGGTGGGCGTCCCGCACGACGGGGGCGCCCCGGTCGTACCCGGCGGTGATGCCGTGGAGCTCAAGCATGGTGGCAGGCCACCCCTTCGGTGAGCGGGGGTCGCCGCGTCCGGCAGGTCGCGTCGGCCCGTGCGCAGCGGGCGGCGAAGGCGCAGCCGGGCGGCAGCGCGCCGAGTTCGGGCGGGGCGCCGGGGATGGGGGCGAAGGCCCGCTCGGGGAGGGCGTCGAGGAGCCCGCGGGCGTAGGGGTGCCGGGGGCCGCTCCGTCCGAAGAAGGCGTCCGCGGGAGCGGTCTCGACGATGCGCCCGGCGTACATCACGGCGATGGTGTCGGCGATCCGTTCGGCGGCGGCGAGGTCGTGGGTGATCAGCAGCAGGGCCCGGCCGGCCGCACGGGTGTGCGCCCGCAGCTCGTCCACGGTGCGGTGGACGAGGTCCCGGTCGAGGCCGGTGGTCGGCTCGTCGGCGAGCAGCAGCGGGGCGTCCCCGACGAGGGCCAGGGCGGTGGCGGCGCGCTGGGCGAGGCCGCCGGAGAGTTCGTGCGGGTGGCGGTCGAGGTGGGAGGTGGGGAAGGCCGCGCGGGCGGCCGCCGCTTCCGCGGCGGCGCGCAGTCGCGCCCGCCGCCCCGTGCCCGGAAGCCGCGCGCCGGGAAACCCGAACGGCCCGGACGCCTTGGACAGCCCGGAGAGCCCGGACGCCTTGGACAGCCCGGAGAGCCCGGACGCCTTGGACAGCCCGGAGAGCCCGGACGCCTCGGACGGCCCGGACGGCCCGGACGGCCCGGACGGCCCGGACGGCTCTGACAACGCTGCCGGCTCGGTGAGTTCCCGGACGGTCTCCTCCAGGTGGGAGCGGACGGTGCGGACCGGGGTGAGATGGGCGGCGGGGCTCTGCGGGACGAGGGCGACGCGACGGCCGCGGATGGTGCGGGCCAGGGTGGCCTCGTCGGCGGCGAGGAGGTCGAGCCCGTCCGCGAGGCGGGCCGACCCGGCGGTCTCGGCGTTGCCGGGGAGCAGGCCGAGGAGGGCGGAGGCGAGGACGGACTTGCCGCACCCGCTCTCGCCGACGAGGGCGAGGCACTCGCCGGCGGCCAGGGTGAAGGTGGCGTCGGTGACGGCCTCGACGTGGCGCTCCGAGCGCATGCGGAAGCGCACGGACAGCCGGTCCACGCTGAGGACCGGTTCCGCGGGGTCGCGTCGTCGCCCCGCGGCGGGGCCGCCGGCGGGACCCGGGGACATGGCGGACGGCTCTGCGGTCACAGGGTCGACTCCGAGCGGCGGCGGGGGTTGAGGCGCTCTCGCCAGGCGGCCGCGAGACCGGCGATGGCCAGGGTCGGGATGATCAGCAGCAGGCCCGGGAAGAGGGTGGGCCACCAGTGCCCCACGAGGAGCGAGCCCCGTGCGGTCTGTACGAGGGTGCCCAGACTGGCCTGGTGGGAGGGGAGCCCGAGGCCGAGGAAGGACAGTGCCGACTCGTGCCACATCGCGTGCGGGATCATCAGTACGGCGGCGAGCCCGGCCTGGGGCAGGACCGCGGGAACCAGGTGGCGGGTCGCGACCCGCCACCGCGAGGCGCCACCCGAGACGGCGGCGTCCACGAAGGGCCGGGACCGCAGGGACAGGACCTCGGCCCGGACGATGCGGGCCGTGGACAGCCAGTGGGTCAGGGCCACCGAGACCACCACCGGCCACACCCCGGGGCGGAACATCGCCACGATGAAGATGCCGAGCAGCAGGTGCGGGATCGACGACAGGGTGTCCACGACCCGCATCACGAGCCGGTCGGTCCAGCCGCCCCACGCGCCGGCCGCCGCGCCGACGGCGGTGCCGATCACGGTGGCGACGAGCGCCGCCACCAGGCCGACCAGCAGGGACACCCGCAGTCCGTAGACGCAGCGCAGCAGCAGGTCGCGGCCCACGTCGTCGGTTCCGAAGGGGTGTTCCCAGGAGGGCGGCAGCAGCTTCGCCGACAGGTCCACGGCCTGCTGGTCGAGCTGTGCCAGCGGCGGGACCAGCAAGGCCGCCAGGGCGATCACGGCGACGGTCACGGCGTGGACGCGCACCCGCGGCCGGCGCGTGGAGCGGTCGGCGCGGCCGTGGGCGCGCCAGGTGGTCTCAGCCATCGAAGCCCACCCTCGGGTCGGCGAGTCCGTACAGCAGGTCGGACAGCAGGTTCCCGGTGAGCACGGCCGCCGTGGCCGACACGGTGAGGGCGGCGAGCAGCGGGAAGTCCACCGAGGTGGCGGCCTGTACGGTGGCCGCCGCGATGCCGGGCCAGCTGAACACGGTCTCCACCAGCAGCGCCCCGGTGATCAGTTCGGGCACCCGTGACCCGATCAGGGTCAGCATCGGGAGCATCCCGGAGCGCAGCGCGTGCCCGACCAGGATCCGCCGTTCGGCCACGCCCCGGGCCCGGGCCCCGCGCACGGGGTCCTCGTCCAGGGCGTCGGCCACACCTTGACGTACGTACAGGAAGAACCAGGGCAGTTGTGAGATCCCCAGCACCAGTGCCGGGAGCACCAGGTGGGAGGCGACCTGCCCGGGGGTGACCACGTCGTGGGAGGCGTCCGTGAGTCCGCCGGAGGGCAGGACTCCGAGCCGTACGGAGAAGAACCAGATGGCCAGCAGGCCCAGCCAGAAGGCCGGGGCCGCCTCCAGGGTGTAGGCGAGCGCGGAGACGGCCCGGTCGAGCGGGCCGCCCTGCCGCCGGGCGGCGAGCACGCCGAGGGCCGTGCCCACCAGCACGGCGAGCACGAAGGCGCACAGGGCGAGGAGCGCCGACCAGCCCACCCGTTCGGCGATGACGTCGCCGACGGGCTGGCGCATGACGGTGGAGGTTCCGAGGTCCCCGGTGAGGGCCGAGGTGAGCCACTCCCACCAGCGTGCGACCAGCGGCTGATCGACGCCGAGGTTGGTGCGCAGTTGGTCGAGTTCGGCCTGCGAGGCGGTGAGGCCGGCCGCGCCGGCGTACGCCTTGACGGGGTCGAAGGGGGACATCGCGGCGACGGCGAACACCCCGAAGGTGACGGTGAGCAGGACGGGGACGGCGAACAGGGTGCGCCGGCCGGCCATGCGCGCCATCGGCCCCCAGGGGACGCGGGAGGAGGAGCGGGAGGTCACGTCGTCCGGTTCACTTCCGCTTCGGCTTCCAGTTCTCGACGTTCCACCAGGGGCCGGAGCCGAGGCCGTGGTCGTGCGGCTCGACCTGGGTGGTGAGCCCGTCCCACTTGTCGTTCACCACGTACAGGTGGTCGATGTGGGTGAGGAAGACGTAGCCCGGGTTCGCGACCAGTTCCCGCTGCACGGTGTCGTACGCGGCCTTGCGCGCGGCCGGGTCACCGCTCTTGCGGCCGTCGAGGAGCGCCCGGTCGACGGTCTTGTTGTCGTACCGGGCCATGTTGTTGAAGCCGTCGCCCGCCAGCGCGGAGTGCAGCAGCAGGTACTGGTCGAAGTCGGGGTCGGCCGGGGAGCCGCCGCCGGCGAGGACCGCGTCGGTCTTCATCCGGGGTTCGATGACCTCCCAGGTGCCGGCCTCGGTCGTGACCTCGATGCCTGCCTTCTTGGCGTCGGAGGCGAAGGCGAGTGCGTGGTCCTGGCGGATCTTGTCGCCGGAGGTGTACCAGAGCGGGAAGGAGGCGCGGGTCCCGTCCTTGGCGCGGATGCCGTCGCCTCCGGTCTTCCAACCGGCCTCGTCAAGGATCTTCTTCGCCCTGTCGAGGTCGTACGCCCGCTCCGTGCCGACCGTGAACCAAGGGCTGTCGGTGGGGACCGGCCCGTAGGCCGGCTTGCCCGCGCCCTCCAGGAGTTGATCGACCATGCTCCGGCGGTCGACCGCGAGGTCCAGCGCCCGGCGGACGGCCGGGTCACCGGTGACGTGGTGGGCGGTGGGGAGGGTGACGTTGCGGTAGTCGAAGGTCTTGGCCGTGTGGAGGGTGCGCGCCGAGTCCTTGTCGCCGCCCTTCCCGCCGAGGGCGTTGGCCAAGGCGGGCGGGAGGATCGCGCCGTCGAGTTCGCCGGAGCGCAGCCGGGTGGCGCGCACGTCGTCGTCCTTGATGACGACCATGGTGAACTTCTTCACGGCGGGCTCGCCGCCCCAGTGGGTCGGGTTGGCCTTGAAGCCGATCTTCTCGCCCTTGGACCAGCCGGTGAGGACGTACGGGCCGGTGCCGACGGGCCGGGTCGTGAAGTCTCCGCTGTTGACGTCCTGCCGGCCCGCGATGTGCCGGGGCGCGATCGGCAGCACGGTCCGCTCGGCGAACGGCGCGTAGGGGTACTTCAGCGTGAAGACGACGGTGTCGTCGCCCCGGGCCTCGACGCGGTCGATCGCGTCGAGTTCGGTCTTGGAGGCGTTGTTGGTCTTCGGGTCCAGGATCGTGCGGTAGGTGAAGACGACGTCCTCGGCGCCGAAGGGCTGCCCGTCGCTGAACTTCACGCCCTTCCGGAGCCGGTAGGTGTAGGTGCGTCCGTCGGGGGAGATCTCCGGCAGGGCCTCGGCGAGGGCCGGCCGCAGCTTCATGTCCGCGTCGTGCGTCAGCAGCCCGTCGAAGATCTTGGAGTTGCCGTCCTTGCCGTATCCGAGGAGCGGGCTGAGGGTCTCCGGTTCGGTCGCGATGCCGACGACGGCGGTGTCCGCCGCGCGGCCCGCTTCGCCGCCTGCCGAGGGGGCCGAGCAGGCTGCCGCGCCCGCGATGAGCGTGGCGGCGAGTGTGGTGGCGGCCACTCCTCGTGCTGTCCGGGCCGTCATGCGATCCACATCCGCGTATACCTGCTTTTCGTACTGTTTAAGATCATCTCTTATTGCAAAGAGATCGCAATAATGCCAGATGGGGTGGGGAGAGGCGAAACCGGCCGACCGACCGGCTCCCGTCCCGCACCGAACCCCCGAGGGGAGCACCGGGGTCTTGCCCGCCCACCGCCGGGCGTGCCATATATGTCTAGACCTTTACGAGGAAGCGGCGGAAGGCACCTCCTTGCGACACTCCGTGCGAAGCGCCGTCCCCGCGCTCTGCCTCTGTCTGGCACTCGCCACGGCGTGCGCCCCGGACGGCGACACCGACCCCCCGCGCGCCCCGGCCGAGCTCACCGCGCAGGCCGGCAGCGCCACTTCGGTGCACGTCATGTGGCGAGCGGCCCCGGACGGCGAGGGGGTGACCGGCTATCAGGTCTTCCAGGGCGACCACCTGGTCCGCGAACTCCCCGCCGACAAGACGATGGTGGACGTCACGGGCCTCGCCCCCGTGACCGCCTACGCCTTCACGGTCCGGGCCCGGGACGCCGCCGGCAACCGCTCCCCGCTCAGCGAACCCGCCCGGGTGACCACGCCGGCCGCCAAGGCCGAGGACCGGCGCGCCCCCTCGCCGCCGCCCACCACCGCGGGCCGCACCGAAGGCCCCCGAGCGGCCCGGCTGACCTGGACGGCGGCGACGGACGACACGGGTGTCACCGCGTACGACGTCTACCAGGGCGGCGTCCGCGTCCACACGGCCGGCGGCGGCGAGAGCGCCACCGCCCTGACCGGCCTCCAACCGGGCACCCGCTACACCTTCACCGTCCGCGCCCGGGACGGCGCCGACAACACCTCGCCCGACGGCCCGGCGGTGGAGCTGACCACGCCGCCCGACCCCGGGCAGGGCCCGGACACCGCGCCGGGCGGGCTCACCGCGACCGCCTCCCCCGGGCTGGTCGATCTGTCCTGGACCGCCCCGGCCACCGGTCGGCGCACCGACGAGTACCAGCTCTACGTCAACGACCGGCCCGTCACCGTCATCCAGTTCGGGGCCGGCGCGGCGGTCCCGTCCGGGACCGGAAGGGTGGAACACCGGCTCACGGTGACCGAGCCCGCCGGCACCGTGTGGTCCGTCAAACTGCGCGCGCGGCTGCCCGACGGCAACTGGGGGGCCTTCTCCGCGCAGACCCGCGTCGTCCTCGCCGGATGAGGCCCCTCGCCCGCGCGCCCCGCACAGGAGAAAATGCGGGGATCTGACCCGAACGCCCCTGCCGACACATGAGATCACGCACAATACATCCGTGTTCGGTGAGTACTCGGTCAACAACAATCAGCCAGATTCCGCAGGCGGCCGCCCCGGGACGGGCGCTGGTCCCGTGCCGGGAAACCTGCCGCCGCAATCGGCGCGCCTCGTCGGACGGGAGCGTGAACTCGCCGATCTGGAGAGTCTGTTACCGGGTCGACGACTGATCACCCTGACCGGGGTGGGCGGGGTCGGCAAGACCAGGCTCGCCCTGCGCGCCGCCGCGGCGGCCGGGCCGGAACGACCCGACGGGGTCTGGTGGGTCGAACTCTCGCCGCTGCGCGACCCCGATCTGCTCACCGCGACCGTGGCCCACACCGTCGGCCTCGCCGACCACCGCACCAGGTCGCTGGACGAGGAACTGTGCGCCTGGATGGCCGACAAGAAGCTCCTTCTCGTCCTCGACACCTGCGAGCACTTGATCTCCGCCTGCCGGCACCTCGTGGGGGAACTCCTGCAGTCCGCACCGGAGCTGACGGTGTTGACCACCTCCCGCGAACCGCTCGGCAGTCCCGGGGAACGGCTCGTCGAGGTGCGGCCGCTGCCCTTCGAGGGACCGGACAGCGACGCCCTCACCCTCTTCCGCCGGCGGGCCGTCGCCGCGTCCCCGACGGCCGCCGCCGCCTTCGAGGACCCCGAGCGGGCGGCGGTCGCCGCCGAGGTGTGCCGCCGGCTCGACGGGATCCCGCTCGCGCTCGAACTCGCGGGCGCGCGGCTGCGGTCGTGGACCCTCGAACAGATGGCACAGCGGCTGGGGGCGCGGTTCGACGTGCTGACCGACACCGACGACGCGCTGCTCCCCCGGCACCGGACGATGCGGACCGCGATCGGCTGGAGCCACGAGCTGTGCGAGCCGGTGGAACGGCTGCTGTGGGCCCGCCTGTCGGTGTTCACCGGCGACTTCGACGTGGCCGCCGCCCGGGCGGTGTGCGCGGGCGGCCCGCTTCCCGCCTCCCGGGTGGAGCGGGTCCTGGCGGGCCTCGTGGCCAAGTCCGTGGTGCGGCGCACCGAGGAACGCGGGGCGGGGGCCCGCTACCGGATGCTCGACACGATCCGCGAGTACGGACACGACTGGCTGACGGAACTGGGCGAGGTGCGGACGGTCGCCGACCGGCACGCCCATTGGTACCTGGCGCTCGCCCAGGCCGCGGACCGGGGGTGGATGGGGCCGGGCCAGGTGGACTGGTACCGCAGGATGACCGCCGAGCACCCGCAACTGCGGACGGCCCTGGAACAGTTGCTGGGGTGTGAGCCGGCGGCCGCCCAGGAGATGGCCGGGGCGTTGTGGTTCTTCTGGTTCGCGTGCGGGCACGTCCACGAGGGTCGCGCCTTCCTGGAACGGTCCCTGCGCGCGGGCCCGCGCACGGGCGCCGCCTACACCCAGGCGCTGTGGGCCCTCGGGCTGACGGTGCTGCTCCAGGGCGACATGGACTCGGCCCGCGGACTCGGCGAGGAGTGCACCCGCTCCGCGGACCGACTGGCCGACCCGGAGCGCGAGTTGCGGGCCGCGTACCTGCACGCGGTGGCGGTGATGATGCCCGGGGACTCGGTGAGCGCCCTCGTGCTGGCCGGCCCCCGGGCACGGGCGGGCCACGGCGGGCGCTCCAGCGGTCCGGGCTGGCTGCTGTGTCGACTGGCCACCGGCTTCGCGCTGTGCGACCTGGAGCGCTTCGAGGAGGCCGCCGAGGAGGCGCGGGGCCTGCGCGAGGCGTGCGCGGAACTGGGCGAGCGCTGGTTGCGGGCCTACGCGGACTACATCCTGGCCATGTCCGCGCTGGGCCTCGGGCACCACGGGGAGGCGGCCCGCCACGTCAGGGCCATGCTGTCGGGCAAGCGCCTGCTGGGCGACCGGTTCGGCATCGCGCTCGGCCTGGACCTGCTCGCCGCGGCGGTGGCCGGCCTCGGCGACGGGGAACTGGCGGCGCGGCTGCTGGGTACCGGGCAGGCCTGGTGGCGCACGGTGGGGCGGCCTCAGATGGGTGGCTCGCCCGCGCTGACGGCCCTGCGGGACGAGGGCGAGCGGCGGGCCCGCGCGGCGATCGGGGACGCGGCGTACGAGACGGCGTTCATGGGCGGCACGGCGGCGGCCACCGGCTGACCCTCAGCCGGTGGCGCGTGACTCCGGGGCTCCCGTCAGTACGGGAGGGGTCTGCCCGACGGTGTACGGAGGTCCAGGTCTCGGGGTGCGGGCTTGGGGACGGGCTTGCGGATCAGCTGCTGGCGCATGCTGCCTCCTCGCTCAGACAAGGGCCGGTCGGCGGGGTTCCACCGTGCGGCCGTCGGGGAGCAGTTCACCTGTGTCGTCGAAGACCACGGCACCGTTGCAGAGCAGGCTCCAGCCCTGTTCGGGGTGGGAGGCCACGGTGTGGGCGGCGTCGTGATCGGCGCTGTCGGCGGTCGGGCAGGGGAGCTGGTGAGAGCACATCGGCGCACCTCCTCGCAGAGTGGGGCGGGAGGGCCGGTGGTCACCCGGTCGAATCCGCGATCCACGGTGGCGGTGAGTATTGCTGATCGCCACCCCCGGACGGAACCCATATTCGGGGTCCAGTTCAGGGTGTGTATGCCCGATTACGATGCGCTCATGCCCGTTATCCGGATCGTTCGCACGACGACCCTCCAGCCCGCCGAGGCCTGGCTCCGGCT
The DNA here is from genome assembly GCF_044766345.1 of Streptomyces sp. NPDC102278. NCBI lineage: Bacteria > Bacillati > Actinomycetota > Actinomycetes > Kitasatosporales > Streptomycetaceae > Streptomyces > Streptomyces sp. NPDC102278. The sequence goes on from NZ_JBIWLV010000002.1 coordinate 821,942, forward strand.
GACGGACTGGGAGCGCCACGGCGCTCAGGTCCCCTTCACCCGGACGAGCGTCGACACGGCGCCGCCGACGCACGTCGGAACGGTGTTCACGGCGCGGACCGGCGTGGGACGGCTCACATTCGACGACCCCATGGAAGTCACCGTCTGGACGCCTCCGGCGGGGGCCGCGGCGGGGCTGGTGCGCCTCGTGAAACACGGCCGGGTGGTCCGGGGGTGGGCGGAGATCGAGGTTCGGCCGTACTTCCCCTCCGGAGCCCAGGTCCACTGGCGCGAGGAACTGAGCCTGCGCGGGCTCGGTCGCCCCTTCGACCCGCTCGTCGTGGCGGCGGGCCGTTTCCTCTTCGGCCGGGCCCTCGATCGGTTGTTGGGGACATGATGAATCCCGCTAGGGTGCCTTGATCACCGCGCCCGGTGATCGAACCGACTCCTTCAAGGGGACCATCGTGGCCACTCCACAACCGGCGCCGCAGGGCTCGGTCCCGCAGCACCCGCACACCCCGTACGCACAGCAGCCCGGCCACGGGAACCCGTACGCGCAGCCGCCGCAGCAGCAGCCGGCCGGGCACGGCAACCCGTACGCGCAGCCGCAGCCCGATGTCGCGCCGCAGCCGGCCGGCCACGGCAACCCGTTCGCCGCGGGTGTGCCCCGGCAGGGCGCTCCCGCCCCCTCCCCCTACGCGGGCCACCAGCCGCAGCAGGGCGGCCACGGCTGCCGGCTGTGCGGGGCCCAGCCCGCGGCGCAGGCGACCGTCCGGGGCCACCAGGGCATGGTTTTGATGATGCGCTCGCTGAGCGTGCAGGGGCCGTTCTGCCGTGACTGCGGGACCGCCACCGTCCGGGACATGTCCGCGAAGACGCTGTGGCAGGGCTGGTGGGGGCCGATGTCCCTGCTGCTCACCCCGATCACGGTGCTGCGCAACCTGGGCCCGAGGTCGACGTTCGCCAAGCTCGCGGCCCCGCAGGGCGGCTTCCGCCCGCCGATGGACCCGGGCAAGCAGCTGCGCCGACGTCCGCAGGCGCTGGTCGTCTCGGTGCCGATGGCCCTCTCGCTGCTCTTCTACGCCACGCTCATCGTGATCGCCGTGGCCACGGGCTGACCGGAGGCCGGTCGACGTGAGCGTGCCCCCGCGGGCCATGGGCCCGCGGGGGCACGGACGTTCCCGGGAGCGGGAGGGGGCGACCCCGCGACGCGCGCTAGCGGATCGGCATCCCCGAGATCGTGCGGGCGATGACCAGGCGCTGGATCTCGCTCGTGCCCTCGAAGATGGTGTAGATCGCGCTGTCGCGGTGCATGCGCTCCACCGGGTACTCGCGGGTGAAGCCGTTGCCGCCGAGGATCTGGACCGCCTGGGCGGTGACCTTCTTGGCGACCTCGCTCGCGAAGAGCTTCGACATCGAGCCCTCCGCGGCGGTGAAGGGCTTGCCCGCGATCGCCATCCAGGAGGCCCGCCACACCATCAGTCGGGCCGCGTCGATCTGCGTCCGCATGTCGGCGAGTTGGAAGGCCACGCCCTGGTTGTCGATGATCGGCCGGCCGAACTGGGTCCGCGTCTTGGCGTAGTCCAGGGCCACCTCGTAGGCGGCGCGGGCCGTGCCCACGGCCATCGCGCCCACCGCCGGGCGGGAGGCCTCGAAGGTGGCCATGGCGGCGTTCTTCACCCGCTCGCCGCCGCCGGCCCTGGCCCGCTCACGGGCGCGGGCGAGTCGCTCGTCGAGCTTCTCCTTGCCGCCGAGGAGGCAGGAGCCGGGGATGCGGCAGTCCTCCAACACCACCTCGGCGGTGTGCGAGGCGCGGATGCCGTGCTTCTTGAACTTCTGGCCCTGCGACAGGCCGGGGGTGTTCGGCGGCACGATGAAGGAGGCGTGCCCCTTGGTGCCGAGTTCGGGGTCGACCACGGCGACGACGATGTGGACGTTGGCTATGCCGCCGTTGGTCGCCCAGGTCTTGGTGCCGTTGAGCACCCACTCGTCCTTGGCCTCGTCGTAGACGGCGCGGGTGCGCATCGCCCCGACGTCCGATCCCGCGTCCGGCTCGGAGGAGCAGAAGGCCGCGACTTTCACGTCGTTCTGGTCGCCGTACATCTGCGGGATCCAGGTGCCGATCTGCTCCTCGGTGCCGTTGGCGACGACCCCGATGGCGGCGAGGCCGGTGCCGACGATGGACAGGGCGATGCCCGCGTCGCCCCAGAAGAGCTCCTCCATCGCCATCGGGATGCCGAGGCCGGTCGGGTCGAAGAACTGCTGGGCGTAGAAGTCGACGGAGTAGATGCCGACCTTCGCGGCCTCCTGGATGACGGGCCACGGAGTCTCTTCGCGCTCGTCCCATTCCGCGGCGGCGGGCCGGATCACGTCGGCGGCGAAGCCGTGGATCCAGTCCCGCACCTGCTTCTGGTCGTCGTTGAGCTCCATGGTGAACTCCGCCATGTCCCCTCCAGCTGTCTCGTGCACGTACGGTTGCCCACCCAGGGCGGTTACCAGCGGTAACCATATCGATGGCCACAGTCTGTTACCGACGGGTAAGCAGTGTCAAGCGCCGCAGGTTCGGCCCGGAGGGCGGCGGTCGAGTCGATCGCGGGGGTGTGCGGGGTGTTACGTTGCGTGGGCGTCACGCACATCGCAAGGGCGGGGAGAGAAACACGTCATGGAGACCACTCAGCAGGCCGGCGAACCGGGAGCGGCCGAGCGCCGGCGACGGGAGTTGCTCGAAGCCGCCGACCGGGTCGTGCTCAGGGACGGCCCGAAGGCCTCCATGAACGCCATCGCGGCCGAGGCGGGCATCACCAAGCCCATCCTCTACCGGCACTTCGGCGACAAGGCGGGCCTCTACCAGGCCCTCGCCGTACGCCACACCGACGCGCTGCTCGACTCGCTGCGCGCCGCGCTCGACGCCCCGGCCGAGCGCCGCCGCCGGGTCGAGGCCACCCTGGACACCTACCTCGTCGCGATCGAGGCCCGCCCGCAGGTGTACCGCTTCCTGATGCACCCCGCCGAGGACTCGCACGCCGCCGAGCGCGGCTTCGACGTGGGCCTCCACTCGGCCCCCCTGCTGCGGCGCCTGGGCGAGGAACTGGCCCAGGTCATCGGCGAACGCGTCGACCTCGGGCCCGGCGGCGAACGTCTGGCCCGGGTCTGGGGCCACGGCATCGTCGGCATGATGCACGCCGCCGGCGACTGGTGGCTCGGCGAACGCCCCTGCGACCGGGCGGAGTTGGTCACGGCCCTCACCGACCTGCTGTGGGGCCGGCTGGCGACGGCCGGCAACCGGCCGGACGGCCCCGGCTTCTGACCCGCCGGACCCGGACCCCGCCGCCAGACGGGACCCCGCCGCCGAACGGGTCCCCGGCCGCCGAACGGGCCGAACACCGGACCCGGGCGACGAGGGCCTAGAGCCGGTCCCGGTCCGCCGCTCGCCCCGGCTCGCCGAGCCGGGCGAGTCCCCGCGCTCCCCACGGCGTGCGGCGGATCGCCCGCAGCAGCCTGCGTCGCCGCAACCCGGTGACCCGGGCCGCGTAGACCGTGCCGTCGAGGTGGTCGCACTCGTGCTGGAGGCAGCGTGCGAAGAACCCGGTCCCCTCGATCCGCAGGGGCGCCCCGTCGGAGGTGAAGCCCTCGACGACCGCGCGGTCGAAGCGGACGGTACCGGCCTCCAGTCCGGGCAGCGAGAGGCAGCCCTCGGGCCCCCGGAACCCGTCCCCGTCGGCCGTGACGAGCCGGGGGTTGACGATGTGCCCGACGTGACGGACGTCCTCGTCGTCCGGGCAGTCGTACACGAACACCCGCCGGCCCACGCCGATCTGGTTGGCCGCGAGGCCGACGCCCTCGGCGGCGTACATCGTCGCGAACATGTCCTCGATCAGCCGGTGGAGCGGCGGCCCGAATTCGGTGACCTCCGCGCAGGCCGAGTGGAGTACCGGATCGCCCAGCAGGCTCATGGTGCGGACGTGTCCGGTGGTGCCGGGAATGGGGCGCTGTCGCATGGCGGTAAGGGTACGACGGGCGAATATATGAGGAGATCCGCGACGTCCCGGGGGCGCCGCGGTCAAGGCTCCGGCAGGTACTGGATAGGCTGGGGCCGACCGACGCAAGGAGGACAAGGGACGATGGCAGGCAACACGGAGCCGCTTTCGCCGCGGGCCAAGCTGGCCGTGACGGCGGGCAAGGCCGCGGCGGCGGTGTCGCGGGCCGCGGGACGCGGAAGCGGATCGGTGATCGGTGGCAAGGTCGCACTCAGGCTCGACCCCGATCTCCTCGGCGCGCTGGCGCAGCATCTCGATGTCGTCCTCGTCTCCGCGACGAACGGCAAGACCACGACGACCCGATTGATCGCGGAGGCCCTGCGGGCCAGCGGTCCGGTCGTCTCGAACGCGCTCGGCGCGAACATGCCGGCCGGCATCACCTCGGCGCTCGCCGGTGGCTCGGACGCCAAGTACGGCGTCATCGAGGTGGACGAGAAGTACCTGGCGGGGGTGGCCCGGGACGTCACGCCCAAGGTGATCGCCCTGCTGAACCTCTCCCGCGACCAGTTGGACCGCGCCGCCGAGACCCGCATGCTCGCGGAGAAGTGGCGCGAGGGGCTCTCGGGCTCCAAGGCCGTCATCGTGGCGAACTGCGACGACCCGCTGATCGTGTGGTCGGCCTCGTCCTCGCAGAACGTGGTGTGGGTGGCCGCCGGCCAGGAGTGGAAGGACGACGCCTGGTCGTGCCCCTCCTGTGGTGGCGTCATGCAGCGCCCGGGCGACGACTGGTTCTGCGGCGAGTGCGGCTTCCGCCGTCCCACCCCGAGCTGGGTGCTCTCCGGTGACCACGTGCTCGACCCGCACGGCAGCGCCTGGCCGATCCACCTCCAGCTGCCCGGTCGCGCCAACAAGGCGAACGCCGCCACCTCGGCCGCCGTGGCCGCCGTGTTCGGTGTCCCACCGCAGGTCGCGCTGGAGCGCATGTACCAGGTGCAGGCCGTGGCCGGCCGCTACGACGTGGTCACCTTCATGGGCCGCGAGCTGCGGCTGCTGCTCGCCAAGAACCCGGCGGGCTGGCTGGAGACGTTCTCGCTGATCGACCCGCCGCCCACCCCGGTGATCCTGTCGGTGAACGCGCGCGGCGCCGACGGCACCGACACCTCCTGGCTGTGGGACGTCGACTATCCGCGGCTGGCCGGTCACCCGATCTTCGTGATCGGCGACCGCAAGCTGGACCTCGCGGTCCGCCTGGAGGTCGCGGGCCTGGACTTCCGTGTCTGCGAGACCCTCGACGAGGCCGTCCAGTTGGCTCCGCCCGGACAGATCGAGCTGATCGCCAACTACACCGCCTTCCAGGACGTGCGCCGCCGCGTCGGCAACTAGTACCCACAGAGGACAAGAGCATGAGCGACAACAGCCTGCGTCTGGTCTGGGTCTACCCCGACCTGCTCAGCACGTACGGAGACCAGGGCAACGCCCTCGTGGTGGAGCGCCGGGCGCGCCAGCGCGGCCTGGACGTGCAGCGCGTGGACGTGCGCAGCGACCAGCCCATCCCCACCTCCGGCGACATCTACCTGATCGGCGGCGGTGAGGACCGCCCGCAGCGTCTGGCCGCGGAACGCCTGGTGCGCGACGGCGGTCTGGAGCGCGCCGTCTCGAACGGGGCGATCGTCTTCTCGGTCTGCGCCGGGTACCAGATCCTCGGCACCGAGTTCGTCAACGACATGGGCGAGCGCCAGCAGGGCCTCGGCCTGCTGGACGTGGTCACCGTGCGCGGCGAGGGCGAGCGGTGCGTCGGCGACGTCCTCGCGGACATCGACCCGCGGCTGGGCCTGCCCCCGCTGACGGGCTTCGAGAACCACCAGGGCGTCACCCACCTCGGCCCCTCCGCCAAGCCCTTCGCCCGCACCCGGCTGGGTCGCGGCAACGGCTCCGGAGACGGCACGGAGGGCGCGTACAACGACACCGTGTTCGGCACGTACATGCACGGTCCGGTGATGGCCCGCAACCCGCTGATCGCGGACCTGCTGCTCAAGCTGGCCCTCGACGTGAACGCGCTGCCGGCCATAGACGACCGCTGGTACGAGGCGCTGCGCAACGAGCGCATCGCGGCGGCCACGCAGCCCGCGTAACCCGCGCGCCACGTTCCGTACGGCCCGGATTCCCCAGGGGATCCGGGCCGACGTGCGTTCGCACCACGGGTCCGCCCAGCATGTGGAGGATGGTTCAGTCCACCGGGGATCCGCTTGTAGGGTGACGGGTAGTTCCAACCGGACGACGTGGTCCGGTCGTCGGCCCACGTTGCAAAGGTTCTTCCTGCCATGCGCATTGGTGTGCTCACTTCCGGAGGCGACTGCCCCGGCCTCAATGCCGTCATCCGCTCCGTCGTGCACCGCGCCGTCGTCGACCACGGCGACGAGGTGATCGGCTTCCTCGACGGCTGGCGCGGCCTCCTGGAGTGCGACTACCGCAAGCTCGACCTCGACGCCGTGAGCGGCATCCTGGCGCGCGGCGGCACGATCCTCGGTTCCTCCCGGGTCCAGCCCGCGCACCTGCGCGACGGCGTGGAGCGGGCCCGCGGTCACCTCGCGGACCTCGGCCTGGACGCCGTCATCCCGATCGGCGGCGAGGGCACCCTGAAGGCCGCGAACCTGCTGTCGCAGGGCGGCCTGCCGATCGTCGGCGTCCCGAAGACCATCGACAACGACATCGCGTCGACCGACGTCACCTTCGGCTTCGACACCGCCGTCGGCGTGGCCACCGAGGCCCTGGACCGGCTGAAGACCACCGCCGAGTCCCACCAGCGCGTGATGGTCGTCGAGGTCATGGGCAGGCACACCGGATGGATCGCCCTGCACTCGGGCATGGCGGCCGGCGCGCACGCGATCGTCGTCCCGGAGCGCCCCTTCGACATCGACGAGCTGACCGCGATCGTCGGCGAGCGGTTCTCCGCCGGCAAGCGGTTCGCGATCGTCGTGGTCGCCGAGGGCGCGAAGCCCGTCGAGGGCGGCTCGATGGCCATCGAGGCCGGCGGCACCGACATCTACGGCCACGAGCGGTTCGCCGGGATCGGCAACCGGCTGGCCGTGGAGCTGGAGCAGCGCCTCGGCAAGGAGGCCCGTCCGGTGATCCTGGGTCATGTCCAGCGCGGCGGCACGCCCACCGCGTACGACCGGGTCCTCGCCACCCGTTTCGGCTGGCACGCGGTGGAGGCGGCGCACCGGGGCGAGTTCGGCATGCTGACCGCCCTGCGCGGCACCGACATCGTGATGGTGCCGCTCGCGGAGGCCGTGCAGACCCTCAAGACGGTCCCGGCCGAGCGCTACGAAGAGGCTCAGACCGTTCTGTGATGTTTCCCCCCTTCTGAGACGACACCGCCCCCGGACGCTTCGACGTTCGGGGGCGGCACTACTGTGGTGGGGCATCACGGGTCGAGGGAGTGAACAGATGGATCACAGCGGGCACGGCATGGACATGAACATGGACCTGCCGCCCTTCACTCTCGGACGGGGTCTGGAGTTCTCCTTCGACGCCTTCTTCCTGTTCGGCTCGCTGCTGGGTCTCGCCCTGTACGGGTGGGGTGTGCTGCGACTGCGGCGGCGCGGGGACGACTGGTCGCCGGCCCGCACGATCGCCTTCACCGTCGGCGTGCTGAGCGTGATCCTGGTGATGTGCACCAAGCTCAACGACTACGGCATGGTCATGTTCAGCGTGCACATGGTCCAGCACATGGTGATCAGCATGATCACCCCGATCCTGCTGCTGCTGGGCGCCCCGATGACGCTGGCGCTGCGCGCGCTGCCGCCGGCCCCGCGCGGCACCAAGGGCCCGCGCGAGCTGCTGCTGATGCTCCTGCACAGCCGCTACATGAAGGTGATCACGCACCCCGCCTTCACCATTCCGATGTTCATCGCCAGCCTCTACGGGCTGTACTTCACGCCGCTCTTCGACTTCCTGATGGAGTCCAGGACCGGGCACATCGCGATGATGGTGCACTTCCTCGCCGTCGGCGTGATCTTCTTCTGGCCGATCATGGGCGTGGACCCGGGCCCGCACCGCCCCGGCTACGTGATGCGCATGCTGGAACTCTTCTCCGGCATGCCCTTCCACGCCTTCTTCGGCATCGCCCTGATGATGGCGAGCGAGCCGATGATCAAGACGTACGCGGACCCGCCCGCCTCCCTGGGCATCGACCCGCTGCTCGACCAGCAGTGGGGCGGCGGCATCGCCTGGGCCTTCAGCGAGATCCCGTCCGTGCTCGTGCTGATCGCCCTCGTCTACCAGTGGTACCACTCCGAGCAGCGGGCCGCGAAGCGGTCCGACCGGGCGGAGGACCGCAACGGTGACCAGGAGCTGGAGGCGTACAACTCGTATCTCGCCTCGCTCCAAGCGCGTGGCCGGTAGCGCGATCCGGGCTTGTGGCGCCACCATGGGGCATGACCGGATCCGTGAAGACGATGGCCGTCATGACCCTCGCCGCCCTGGTGGCGATCGGCACCTACTCCGCCACCCTCGGCAGCAACGGCTGGCTGTGGTTCGCCTGGGTGGTGCTGGGGCTGCTGACCGTCGCCATGGCCGCCTCCCGCAGCACCTGAGCGGCGCGTCGGACCTTCCGCGGCGCCCCCGTGCGTCGCCGTGTCGGCGCACGGTCCGACGCCCCTGTCGAAGCTTCGCCCTCCCGCCCCCTCTGCCTCACGGCTGACTGTCCGTACCATGGCCGTGACAACGAGGCATCGACGGGAGCGGCCTGGTGTTCTACCACTTGCTCAAGCACGTGTTCCTCGGTCCGCTGCTGAGGCTGCTGTTCAGACCGCGGATCGAGGGTCTGGAGAACATCCCGGCGGAGGGCGCGGCGATCATCGCGGGCAACCACCTGTCCTTCTCGGACCACTTCCTGATGCCCGCGATCCTGAAGCGGCGCATCACCTTCCTCGCGAAGGCCGAGTACTTCACGGGCCCCGGGGTCAAGGGCCGGCTGACCGCCGCCTTCTTCCGCAGTGCCGGGCAGATCCCGGTGGACCGCTCCGGCAAGGACGCCGGACAGGCGGCGCTGCGCGAGGGGCTCGGGGTGCTGGCCGAGGGCGAGCTGCTCGGCATCTACCCGGAGGGCACCCGCTCGCACGACGGACGGTTGTACAAGGGCAAGGTCGGGGTGGCGGCGATGGCACTGGGTGCCGGGGTCCCGGTCGTGCCCTGCGCGATGGTCGGCACCTTCGAGATCCAGCCGCCCGGGCAGAAGATCCCGAAGATCCGGCGCGTCACGATCCGCTTCGGGGAGCCGATGGAGTTCTCGCGGTACGCCGGAATGGAGTCCGAGCGGGCCGTGCTGCGGGCCGTCACCGACGAGATCATGTACGCGGTACTGGAACTCTCCGGCCAGGAGTACGTCGACCGGTACGCCGGCGAGGTCAAGGCCGAGGCGGAGGAAGCACGGAAGAAGGCCCGGCGCGCGGGACGCGCCAGGCCCTCTCCGTGATCGTGGAACCGCCGTCACCGCCTGCGGCTAGCGGACGGAGGGGAGCTCCTCACGCGCCGGGAGGTCCGCACCCGGGGTCTTGGCGAGGGACTTGGCGGCGGCCGGGGCCACGGCGACGGGCGTGGCGTGCGGGCCGCACTTCACGTCCTTCGCGTCGACCTTGCCGGTGAGCAGGTAGGTGTCCACCCGGGTGTTGATGCAGGGGTTCACCAGGCTGGTGACACCGTGCGAGCCCGCGTTCTGCTCGGTGATCAGGCGCGAGCCGCCGAGGCGACGGTGCAGGGAGACCCCACCCTCGTACGGGGTGGCCGCGTCACGCTCGGACTGGACGATCAGGACCGGCGGCAGACCGCGCTTGGCGCTCGCGCCGACCTCGATCGGGTTGCTCTGCTTGGACTTCCAGGTCGCGCAGGGGAGGTTCATCCACGCGTTGGACCAGGTCAGGAACGGGTACTTCTGGTGGAGCTTGGTGTTGTCCCGGTCCCACTTGGCCCAGCTGGTCGGCCACTTGGCGTCGGCGCACTCGACCGCGGTGTAGACGGCGTTGCTGTTCTCGGACGCCGCGTTGCCCGCGAGGTCGGACATGTCCGGGGCGATCGCGTCGACCAGTGCCTGGGTGTCACCGGCGATGTACTTGCTCCAGGTCTGGGCGACGGGCACCCAGGAGGAGTCGTAGTACGGGGCGCCCTGGAAGAAGCCGATGAGCTCGGCCGGGCCGACGACCCCGCCGATCGGGTTCGCCTTGGCGGCGGCGCGCAGCTCCTGGTACTTCGTCTCGACCTTGGCCCGGGTGTTGCCGATGTGGAAGACGGAGTCGTTCTTGGCGACCCAGTCCTGCCAGTCGTTCCACCGGGTCTGGAAGGCCACGTCCTGGCCGAGGTTGGCCTCGTACCAGATGTTGTCGCGGTCCGGGTCGACCACGCTGTCGACGATCATGCGGCGCACGTGGCTCGGGAACAGGGTCGCGTAGACCCCGCCGAGGTAGGTGCCGTAGGAGACGCCGAGGTAGTTCAGCTTCTTCTCGCCGAGGGCGGCCCGGATGACGTCCAGGTCGCGCGCGGTGTTCGGCGTGGTCATGTGCGGCAGCATCTCGCCGCTGCGCTCCTTGCAGCCGTCCGCGTACTCGGCGGCGAGCTTGCGCTGGGCGCGCTTGTCGGCCTCGTTGGACGGGACCGGGTCGGCCTTGGGGGCCTTGACGAACTCCTGCGGGTCGATGCAGGAGATCGGCGCGGAGTGGCCGACGCCGCGGGGGTCGAAGCCCACGAAGTCGTACGCCTTGGAGGTGTTGACCCACAGCGGGCTCTTGGTGGTCACCCGGCGCGGGAAGCGCATGCCGGAACCGCCGGGGCCGCCCGGGTTGTAGACGAGGGCGCCCTGGCGCTCCTCCTTGGTGCCGGTGCTGCCGATCCGGTCGACCGCGAGCTCGATGGTCTTGCCGAACGGCTTGGTGTAGTCGAGCGGGACCTTGACCCAACCGCACTGGATCGGCTTCTCGAAGCCCCAGTCGGCGGGACAGTCCTTCCACTCGATCCCCGAGCGGGCGGCGCGGGCGGCGGCGATCTGGACGCCGATCGCCTCGGCGGCCCCGCCGCCGTCGCGGCCGGCGGTGGCCGCCGTCGCGGACGGTGCCAGCAGCAGGCTCGCCGCCAGCGTGCCGGTGATCAGTGTGGCGGCGCTGCCCAGCGCCGCGGTGCGTATCACGTGGTTGTTCCCCCTGCGTCATGTGCCGCCGTGGGCGGCCGGGTTCGGTCTGTTTCGGTCGTCGGCGTGCAGGGGGATCCTTTCGCCTGACCAGCACCGGGCAACAGAGCGCGGGTCGGTTCTTTGCCAACCCGATAACCGGAAAGGTGTGTACCGCTGAGCGGTGTCCGGTTCGCCCGGGCTCTGCCCTTCCATCACGGGCGGCCCGTCACCGGCCGTACGTCAGACAGGCGGCGTCGAGCAGCTCCCGCAACCGGAGCGCGTCCGGGGCGAGGGCCGTCACCAACACCGCCGGCCCGGACAGCGGAGTCACCGCCGCGAACTCGCCGAGTACCGCGGCGGCGGGCGGCGCCTGCTCGAAGGCCGGGTCCACCACGAGCAGTTGCCCCAATGCGCGGTGGCCCGCGAGTCCCGCCGGGCCGTCCCAGCCGCCGGGTGCCCCCGGGCCGCAGGCCACCTCCTGGTCCAGCAGCGGCCGGCCGGCCCGGTCGACGGTGAGCCGACTGCGCAGCAGGCCCGGGAGTTCGCCGGTGCGCCCGAGCACCTGCTCCTCGCGCAGCAGCAGCCGCGCTGAGGGGGCGAGTTCGACGCGGGTGGTGACCCGCAGGTCGCTGCCGCGCACGGACACGAGCGGCTCGGGCAGCCACCGCACCCGCGCCCCCTCGGCGAGGGTCAGCCGTACGTCGTACCGCGCGGGTTCCCCGCCCCGGCCGGGCAGCGCCAACGTGGCCGCCGCCGAGCGGAGGCCGAGCCGGGCCCCCGCCCCGATCGTCGCCTCGACGGTGAGGTGGTCACCGCCGAGCGGGGCGCTCATGGCGCCGACCAGCATCACCGCGACCTCGTCGCCCTCGGCCCGCACGCGGCGCAGCGCGAGCGGCCCCTCCCCGGCCAGCAGGGGCAGCGCGGTGCCGCCCCGTCCGTCGGCGACGGCCTCGATCCGGGCCGTGGCACGCAAGCCCATGGCGGGGACCGCCGGTGGTCGGGTCACCGTACGGTCCTCCAGGCGGCGATCCGCGCGCGCACCCAGTCGGCCACCGGGGTGACGCCCTCGGGCCCGCGCAGGGACTGGAAGGCGACGGGGAGTGCGCCCCGTTGTTCGGCGGCGTCCCTGGCCATCCGCTCCAGGTCGGAACCGACGTGGGGGGCGAGGTCGGTCTTGTTGACGATGAGCAGGTCGGCGGTGGTGACGCCCGGACCGCCCTTGCGCGGGATGTCGTCGCCGCCGGCCACGTCGATGACGAAGATCTGGGCGTCGACCAGGCCTCGGGAGAAGGTGGCGGTGAGGTTGTCGCCGCCGGATTCGACGAGGATCAGGTCGAGCGGGCCGACGGTCTCCTCCAGTTCCTCCACGGCCTCCAGGTTGGCGGAGATGTCGTCGCGGATGGCGGTGTGCGGGCAGGCGCCCGTCTCGACGGCGGTGATCCGCTCGGGTGGCAGGACGGCCTCGCGGAGCAGGAACTCGGCGTCCTCGCGGGTGTAGATGTCGTTGGTGACGACGGCCATGGACAGCTCCGCGCGCAGCGCCCGGCACAGCGCGGCGACGGTGGCGGTCTTGCCGGAGCCGACGGGTCCGCCGAGGCCGAGGCGCAGGGCGCGGCGGGTGCCGTCGCCGCGGACGGGGTCGGCGCCGTGGGTGTGGCGGTGCGGGTAGGTCACGGCGTGGTCGAGGTGCACGGGGTTCTCCTGGGGGTGGGGGGCGGGCTGTTCATGACGCGAAGAGCCGTACCGGCCAGGCGGCATGGACCTGCGCCGAGATGTCCAGCAGCGGCGAGGAGGCGGTGGGCAGCGCGCCCGTGCCCTCGTCGCGGGCGCGCAGGGCCGCCGCCGCGGCCCGCTCGGACACGGCGTCGAGCTCGGGTGCGAGTCGGGCCAGTACGGCGCTGGCCTCGAAGGGGTCGAGGCCGAGCAGGCGCACGGTGGCGGTGGCGGGCCCGCTGACGCTCTCGTACGCCGCCACGTGCGCGGCGTCCGACGGCCCGAGCCCGGCCGCCCGGGCGGTGACGCCGAGGACCACGGGCTGGTGGGCGCCGCGCGGGAAGGCGGTGGCCAGGGCGTCCAGTTCGGCGGCCGGCCAGGTCGCGCGGGCGGCCCGCAGCAGTTGTCTGCCGAGTCTGCGGGCGGCGGTGCGCAGGGCGGGTGACGGGGTGCGGGCGTCGGCTGCGGCGTCGAGTGCGGCGGGGTCGAGCCCGAGGGCCGCGGCCGCCGCGAGCCCGGCGGCGACGAGCCCGGAGGTGTGCAGTCGGCCCCGGCAGAAGTCGGCGAGGGTGGCGGCGTCGTGGATCCGGCCCGCCTTGCAGGCGGCCTCCGCCCCGCCGGAGTGGGCGTGCCCTCCGGCGGGGAAGCGGCCGTCGGCGAGGACGAGCAGCGCGGCGAGGCTCATCGGGTGCGGCCCCTGGTCGTGCGGGCGCGCATCAGAAAAGGAAGTATCGCTGGGCCATGGGCAGTTCGGTCGCGGGCGCCGGCTCCACGACCTCCCCGTCGATGCTGACGGTGAAGGTGTCGGCGTCCACCTCGACCCTCGGCATGGCGTCGTTGTTGCGCATGTCGGTCTTGGTGACCTTGCGGGTGCTCTCGATGGCCGTGAAGCGTTTGCCGAGTCCGAGCCGTTCGGGCAGTCCGTCGTCCAGCGCGGCCTGCGCGGTGAAGTTCAGGGAGTTCAGGCCGGGGGCCCGTCCGAGGCTGCCGAACATGGGGCGGGGCAGCACCGGCTGGGGGGTGGGGATGGAGGCGTTGGCGTCGCCCATCTGCGCGTAGGCGATCTGACCGCCCTTGATGACGAGTTCGGGCTTGACCCCGAAGAAGGCCGGCTGCCACAGCACCAGGTCGGCCAGCTTGCCGGGTTCCACCGAACCGATCTCGCGGGCGAGGCCCTGGGCGACGGCCGGGTTGATGGTGTACTTGGCGACGTAGCGGCGGGCGCGCTGGTTGTCGGCCGGTCCGTCGCCGGGCAGGAACCCCCGCCGCTTCTTCATGACGTGGGCGGTCTGCCAGGTGCGCATGATCACCTCGCCGACGCGGCCCATGGCCTGGGAGTCGGAGGAGATGATGGAGATGGCGCCGAGATCGTGCAGGACGTCCTCGGCGGCGATGGTCGAGGGTCTGATCCGCGATTCGGCGAAGGCCAGGTCCTCGGGTACGGCCGGGTTGAGGTGGTGGCAGACCATGAGCATGTCGAGGTGTTCCTCGACGGTGTTCACGGTGTGCGGCCGGGTCGGGTTGGTGGAGCTGGGCAGTATGTTCGGCTCGGAGACCACGGTGATGATGTCCGGTGCGTGCCCGCCGCCGGCGCCCTCGGTGTGGTACGAGTGGATGGTCCGGCCGGCGATCGCGGCGAGGGTGTCCGCGACGAACCCGGCCTCGTTGAGCGTGTCGGTGTGGATGGCCACCTGCGCGCCGGTCTCCTCGCAGACCCCGAGGCAGGCGTCGATGGCGGCGGGAGTCGCCCCCCAGTCCTCGTGGATCTTGAACCCCAGCGCTCCGCCGCGCAGTTGGGAGTACATGCCCTCGCGGGACATCGTGTTGCCCTTGCCGAGCAGACCGATGTTGACGGGGTAGGCCTCCAGCGCGGCGAACATCCGGGCCAGGTGCCAGGGTCCGGGGGTCACGGTGGTGGCCTTGGAGCCCTCGGCGGGTCCGGTTCCGCCTCCGACGAGCGTGGTGATGCCGGAGGCGAGGGCCTCGTCGATGACGGTCGGGGAGATGAAGTGGACGTGGGCGTCGATGGCGCCGGCCGTGACGATCTTCCCGTTGCCGGCGATGATCTCGGTCTCGGGGCCGATGACGAGTGCGGGGTCCACCCCGTCCATGGTGTCGGGGTTGCCGGCCTTGCCGATGCCGCAGATGCGGCCGTCACGGATGCCGAGGTCGGCCTTGACGATGCCCCAGTGGTCGAGGACGACCACGCCGGTGATCACCGTGTCGGGGGCGCCCTCGGCGCGCGTGGTGCGCGCCTGGCCCATGGACTCGCGGATGACCTTGCCGCCGCCGAAGACGGCCTCGTCGCCGGAGCGGCCGGGTCCGCCGCTGAGGTCCTGCTCGATCTCCACGAAGAGGTCGGTGTCGGCGAGCCGGATCCGGTCACCCGCCGTCGGCCCGAAGAGGTCGGCGTACACCTGGCGTGACAGCTCAGCCATCGAGGGGTCCCCCGGTCTCGCCGCGCAGTCCCGGCACGGTCCGCAGTCCGCCCAACGGTACGAGTTCCACCGCGACCGGGATGCCCGGCTCGAAGCGGACCGCGGTACCGGCGGCGATGTTGAGGCGGAGCCCGCGGGCGGCGCGACGGTCGAAGTCGAGGCCCGGATTGACCTCGGCGAAGTGGTAGTGCGAGCCGACCTGAACGGGTCGGTCCGCGGCGTTGAGCACGGTGAGACGGGTGACGGGGCGGCCCTCGTTGAGGCGCACCGGACCGTCCCCGAAGCGGATTTCGCCGGGGATCACTCGGGGTTCCTCCTCAGACGATCGGGTCGTGGACGGTGACGAGCTTGGTGCCGTCCGGGAAGGTCGCCTCGACCTGCACGTCGTGGATCATCTCGGGGATCCCCTCCATGACCTCCTCACGGGCCAGTACGGTGCGTCCGGAGGCCATCAACTCGGCCACCGTCCGCCCGTCCCGGGCGCCTTCGAGGATGTGCGAGGTGATGAGGGCCACCGCCTCGGGGTGGTTGAGGCGCACCCCGCGCGCCCTGCGCTTCTCGGCCACGTCCGCCGCCACGTGGATGAGCAGTCTCTCCTGCTCGTGCGGTGTCAATTGCACTCGTATCACCATGCTTCCAGGACAAGATCAACGCCGCGCCGACGCGACCCTATCGGCCGTCAACACTTTGTTGACCTGGGCATTTCCGTGCCAAGCGTGTCTTGTCCAACGCAGAGGGAGGCTTTCCGTTCCGATCACCGTCGCTTTGCCTGCGCATGGGTGATCATTGACGGAAGGCCGCGGACGCCCACGCTAGGGTCCGTTGTTTTCCGCCGCGTTAACGCACGTTTCGTGGAGACACCCGGTTCGCCTGTCGGGGAGTCTCCGCCCGGTTCCGTATACGGGTCTTCCTCCGAGGAGAGTCATGTTTCTCAACCCCGTCCGCCACATCACCTTCGATGCCCTCGACCCCTACAAGACCGCGGAGTTCTGGTCGGCCGTGACCGGCTACCCCATCCATCCGGACGACGTGGAGGGCGACGACGAGATCCTGCTGGAACCGGGACAGCCCGGTGTCCCGGGCCTGTTGTTCATCCGCGTGCCGGACGCCAAGGCCGTGAAGAACCGGGTCCACCTGGACATCCAGCCGCCCGCCGGGACGCGTGACGAGACCGTCGCGCGGCTGATCGGACTCGGGGCGCGGGTCGTGGACGACCGGCGGGCCGAGGACGGGGTGCTCGGTTGGGTCGTGCTCGCCGACCCCGAGGGGAACGAACTGTGCATCGAGCGCGGTGTCGAGGAGCGCGCCGGCGCCTGAGCCGGATGGCTCCGTTCGCGCGCGAACGGATGCCGGAGGCCTGCCGTCCCCCCGACCCGCGGGTCGGTCGCGTCAGCAGCCGGTGGGAGCCTTCGCCGCGGCCACGACGGTCCACGGCAGTGCGATCCACACGGTCTTGCCGCCGTCCTCGGTCGGGGTGACCGACAGCCGCCCGCCCGCCTCGGCGGCCAGCCAACGGATGATGACCATGCCCCGCCCGTTGTCCTGCTGGACCGCCGCCGGGAGCCGCCGGGGCAGGCGCGGGTGACTGTCGGTCACCCCGACGCGCAGCCATTCGGCGCGCTCCAGCCGGATGTCGACCGTGAACGTGGGCGACTGGCCGCGCGTGTGCTGGACCGCGTTGGTCGCGAGTTCCGAAACGATCAGTCGCATGGTATCGGCGGTCTCGGACTCGTCGGGCAGTCCCCATTCGCCGAGCACCTGCGCGACGTACCGGCGGGCAGCGGCGACCGAGGCCGGGTCGCTGGGCAGAGTGACGGATGCTTCCTGGTGATCTGCCATGGCGACGTCCCTTTCCCACCGGGGCGCAGCCGCCCCGGATCTACGCTGAGCGCCAGAGTGCCACCCATCGTGCCGCCGTTTCTGCCGTTCTCCCAAGATATGCATATATCTGTCGCTCAATGCGGTGAACTCTGCTACGGAAGAGCGTATTCGGACGGCAGACTGGTGCGAGCTGTGCCGGTGGAAGGAGAGCGGCTATGCAGCACGGTCCCGCGGTGCGCCGGCGCAAGCTCGGCGAGGAACTGCGTGCGCTCCGTGACCGGTCCGGGCTCACCAGCGGTGAGGCGGCCCGGATCGTGGGATGGCATCAGTCGAAAATCAGCCGCATCGAGACGGGTCGCAGTGGCGCGAAGACAGCGGACATCCGGCTGCTCCTCGACGCCTACGGCGATGTGGTCAGCGCCCAGCAGCGGGCGCTGTTGGAGGCCCTCGGGGCCTCGGCGGCGGGGGCGGGGGCGGGTGCGGTCGACGCCGCGCGCGGGCGGCAGTGGTGGCACGACTACCGCGGGCTGCTGCCGCAGGAGTACCGGGACTTCATCAGCCTGGAGGCCGGCGCCCGGGCGGCCCGGACGGTGGAACTCTCCGTGGTTCCGGGCCTGTTGCAAACGCCCGGGTACGCACGTGCCGTGACCAGGGCGGCCCTGGGCGGGTTGCCGGAGCCCAAGGTGGACGCGCTGGTGGACGTACGGCTGGCCCGGCAGTCGGTGCTGCGGGCCGATCCCCCGCTCCAGCTGAGCGCCGTACTGGACGAGGCGGTGCTGCGGCGCCAGATCGGCGGGCCGGGGGTGATGGAGGAACAGTTGCGTCACCTGGTGGAGGTGGCCCGGTTGCCCCAAGTGCGGCTCCAGGTACTGCCGTTCAGTGTGGGGGGTCATCTCGGCCTCACCGGACCGTTCGTCATCTTCTCATTTCCGAACATCGCCGATCTGGATGTGGTGGTACTCGACCATTTGACGAGTAGCCTCTATCTGGAGCGGAAGGAAGACCTCGAGGCGTACAGTGCCGCGTTCCGCACCATCCAGGCGCACGCCCTCCCGCCCCAGGACTCGTCGGATCTCATCAGTTCCATCGCTGACGACGCGTAAGGAGGCACCCCCGTGTCCGCAACCCCCTTATCCACCAGCGGACTTCTGATCAGCGCGCGGTGGCGGCGGAGCAGCCGCAGCACCGGAATGAACAACTGCGTGGAGGCGGCCGCCCTCGATGGCGGCCTGCTGGCCGTCCGCGACTCCAAACGGACGGACGGCCCGGCCGTGCTCTTCACCGGGCCGGCCTGGCAGGGCTTCCTCGCATCCGTACGGGCGGACGCTCACGTCTGACGCCCGTACGGATCGCCCCCGCACTACAGGTCCGTGGCCCCGGCGGGAGCGGTACGCACGATCACCCCGACGGCCCGGTCGATCTCCTCCCCCGTGAGATCCGCCCGGGCGGTCAACCGCAACCGGGAGATGCCGTCCGGAACGGACGGCGGCCGAAAGCACCCCACGGACAGACCCGCCTCGCGGCAGTCGGCGGCCCAGCGCAGTGCCGCCGAAGCCGACGGGGCCCGCACCGACACCACGGCCGCGTCCGGCCTGGCCGCGGCCAGGCCGGACGCGGTGAGTCGCCCGTACAACGCGGCGGCCACCCCCCGTACCCGGTCGGCGCGCTCCGGCTCCCGCCCGAGCAGACGCAGGCTCGCGAGCGCCGCGCCCGCGGCGGCCGGAGCCAGCCCGGTGTCGAAGATGAAGGTCCGGGCCGTGTTGATCAGGTGTCGGATCACCTTCGCCGGGCCGAGCACGACCCCGCCCTGACTGCCGAGGGACTTCGAGAGGGTCATCGTCGCGACCACGCCGGGCGCGCCCGCCAACCCGACGGCGTGCAACGCCCCCCGGCCGCCGTCGCCCAGGACACCCAGTCCGTGGGCATCGTCCACGACCAGCGCCGCGCCTTCGTCGCGGCAGGCTGCCGCGTACGCGAGGAGCGGGGCGGCGTCCCCGTCCACGGAGAAGACCGAGTCGCTGACCAGCAGGGACCGCCCCTCGTGCCCGGCGAGCGTCTTGCGCGCGATGTCCGCGTCGCCGTGCGGGGTGACCGCGATCCGGGCCCGCGAGAGGCGGCAGCCGTCGACGATCGAGGCGTGGTTCCCGGCGTCGGAGACGACGAGCGTGTCCCGGTCGCTGAGGGCGGTGACCGCCGCCAGGTTGGCCGCGTACCCGGAGGACAGGACCAACGCCGCCTCGAACCCGCAGAAGGCCGCCAGTTCCCGCTCGAGCCGGGCATGAAGCTCGGTCGTACCCGTCACCAGGCGCGATCCAGTGGCTCCCCCGCCCCACCGCTCGGCCGCCTCCCGCGCGCCGCGGATCGTCTCGGGATGGCGGGAGAGACCCAGGTAGTCGTTGCCGGCCAGGTCCATGAGCGGCGACTCGGACGGCCTCGGGCGCAGCTTCCGTACCAGTCCTGCCTGCTCACGTGCCTGCTCCTCGCCGTCGATCCAGGCGAAGACGTCCTCGGGCTCCGGGGTGTGCTCGGTCATCGGCGGTCCTCGCGTTTTGTCGGCTGTCGACAGATCTGCTCGACCCTAGCCGCCGCCGCTCAAGGGTCAGATGTGGCGATCCACACACTCCGATCTGGCCATGTTGTCTGATCTCTCCTTGGCCGGGAGTACCGGTGTGGGCCAGGATCAGCGTCATGGACCTGCTGAACACCCTGGTGGACAAGGGGCTGCGGCGCGAGCTGCCGACCCGCGAAGAGGCGCTCGCCGTATTGGCGACCTCGGACGACGAACTGCTCGACGTGGTGACCGCGGCCGGCAAGGTACGCCGCCAGTGGTTCGGCCGTCGAGTGAAGCTGAACTACCTGGTCAACCTGAAGTCGGGACTCTGCCCGGAGGACTGCTCGTACTGTTCCCAGCGCCTGGGTTCGAAGGCGGAGATCCTCAAGTACACGTGGCTGAAACCGGAGGAGGCCTCCCAGGCCGCCGCGGCCGGCGTCGCGGGCGGGGCCAAGCGGGTCTGTCTGGTGGCGAGCGGGCGCGGTCCCACGGACCGTGACGTCGACCGGGTCGGCAAGACGATCGAGGCGATCAAGGAGCAGAACGAGGGCATCGAGGTCTGCGCCTGCCTGGGCCTGCTCTCGGACGGTCAGGCGGAGCGGCTGAAGGACGCGGGTGCGGATGCCTACAACCACAACCTGAACACCTCCGAGGCCACGTACGGGCAGATCACCAAGACCCACACGTACGCGGACCGCGTCGACACGGTGCAGAAGGCGCACGCCGCCGGCCTGTCCGCCTGCTCCGGCCTGATCGCGGGCATGGGCGAGAGCGACGAGGACCTCGTCGACGTCGTCTACTCGCTGCGCGCGCTGGATCCGGACTCGGTGCCGGTCAACTTCCTGATCCCGTTCGAGGGCACGCCGCTGGCCAAGGAGTGGAACCTCACCCCGCAGCGCTGCCTGCGGATCCTGGCGATGGTGCGGTTCGTCTGCCCCGACGTCGAAGTCCGCCTGGCCGGCGGGCGCGAGGTGCACCTGCGCTCGATGCAGCCGCTGGCCCTGCACCTGGTCAACTCGATCTTCCTCGGCGACTACCTGACCAGTGAGGGCCAAGCCGGTCAGGCCGACCTCGACATGATCGCGGACGCCGGTTTCGAGGTGGAGGGCGCCGGTACGACGACCCTGCCCACGCACCGCGCCGACGCGGCGGCCGCGCCCGCCGCGGCCGGAGGCTGCGGCTCGCACGGCGGCGGCGCCTCCCTCTGCGGGTCGTCCGCGACCGCGGACTCCGCCGAGGGCGCGGGTTGCGGTTCGGCGTGCGGCGGTTGCTCGGGTCACGCCGAGCCGGCGGCCGCCCGGACCCGCGTCGAGCCCGGCGAGGTGCGCTCGGACCTGGTGTCGGTCCGTCGACGTGGCGCGGGGACGGACATCGCCCCCAATGCCTGATCAGCACCTCCCGTCTGATCGGCACCTCCCGCGTGATCAGCACCTCCCGGGGCCTGATCGGCAGGACCCGCCCGAGACGCTGTCGGCCGCCGACCTGGTCGCGTTGGACCAACAGCACGTCTGGCACCCGTACGGCCCCATGCCCGGGAAGCAGGATCCGCTGGTCGTCGCCTCCGCTTCGGGGGTCCGGCTGCGGCTCGCCGCCCCCTCCCAGGGGCACGAGGAACTGATCGACGGCATGTCCTCCTGGTGGTCGGCCGTCCACGGCTACAACCACCCGGTGCTGAACGAGGCCGCGGCCACCCAGTTGGGCCGGATGTCGCACGTCATGTTCGGCGGGCTCACCCACGAGCCCGCCGTCCGCCTCGCGACGAGGCTCGTCGAGATCACCCCGGTCGGCCTGGAGCACGTGTTCCTGGCCGACTCGGGCTCGGTCGCCGTCGAGGTCGCCGTGAAGATGTGCCTCCAGTACTGGCGCTCCGTCGGCCGGGTCGGCAAGACCCGCCTGCTCACCTGGCGCGGCGGCTACCACGGGGACACCTGGCAGCCGATGGCCGTGTGCGACCCCGAGGGCGGAATGCACGAGCTGTGGTCGGGGCAACTCCCGCGGCAGCTGTTCGCGGACGCCCCGCCGGCCGGGTTCGACACGCCCCTCGACCCCTCGTACGTCGCCCACCTGCGCTCCCTGATCTCGGCGCACGCCGACGAGCTGGCTGCCGTCATCGTGGAACCGGTCGTCCAGGGCGCGGGTGGCATGCAGTTCCACAACCCGGGCTACCTCACCGTGCTCCGGGACCTGTGCGACGAGTACGACGTCCTGCTCGTCCTGGACGAGATCGCCACCGGCTTCGGCCGCACGGGCGCGCTGTTCGCGGCGGAACACGCGGGGATCACCCCCGACGTGATGTGCCTGGGCAAGGCCCTGACCGGTGGATACCTCACCCTCTCCGCGACGCTCTGCACTGAGCGGGTGGCCGACGGGATCTCCCGCGGCGAGGTGCCCGTTCTGGCACACGGGCCGACGTTCATGGGCAACCCGCTCGCGACGGCGGTGGCGAACGCCTCGATCGACCTGTTGCTGGGCCAGGACTGGCAACGGGAGATCAAACGCCTCGAAGCCGGTCTCGTGGCGGGCCTGGAACCGGCCAGGGCCGTTCCCGGCGTACGGGACGTCCGGGTACTCGGCGCGATCGGCGTGATCCAGCTCGACCACCCCGTGGACGTGGACGCCGCCACCCGCGCCGCCGTCAAGGAAGGCGTCTGGCTGCGCCCGTTCCGCGATCTGATCTACACGATGCCGCCGTTCGTCACGGGCGACGCCGACGTGGCGCGCATCTGCCGTGCGGTGTGCGCCGCGGCCCGGGAGGGCTGATCCACATGACGATCCTGATGATCTCCGGCACCGGTACGGAAATCGGCAAGACGGTGGTGACCGCGGCCATAGCCACGGCCGCGACGGCCGCCGGCCTGACCGTGGCCGTGCTCAAGCCCGCCCAGACCGGCGTCGGGCCGGACGAACCGGGGGACGCTGCGGAAGTCGCGCGGCTGGCCGGTCCGTCGGTGACCGCCGAGGAACTGGCCCGCTACCCCGAACCCCTGGCACCCGACACGGCGGCCCGGCGCTCGGGACTGGCTCCGGTCTCTCCCAGAGCCGTCGCCGAGGCCGCGCACCGGCTCGACCTCTCCCACGACCTGGTTCTGGTCGAAGGGGCGGGCGGGCTGCTGGTCCGCTTCGACGAGGAGGGCAACACCCTGGCCGACGCGGCCCGCCTGCTCGACGCACCGGTCCTGATCGTCGCTCCGGCGGGGCTCGGCACGCTGAACGCCACCACCCTCACCGCCGAGGCCCTGCGCGCCCGGTCGTTGACCCCGTGGGGCGTGGTGGTCGGCAGTTGGCCCGCCGTGCCGGACCTGGCCTCGCGGTGCAACCTCGCCGACCTGCCGAAGTCGTCGGGCGTCCCCCTGTTGGGCGCCGTCCCGGACGGCTCAGGAACGTTGGAGCCGGCCGACTTCCGCAACGCGGCCCCCACCTGGCTGGGGCCGATGCTCCACGGCACCTGGTCGGAAGTCGAGTTCCTGCGGACCTGGCGGCCCTGAGCCGGGGCTGTCGCCCGGGAGCGTGCGGCCGGACGAACCGGCGGCGCGCTCCGGGGCGGCGCGGGACCGCGCACCCGCGGCGGTCCCGTCAGTGTCCGCCCTTCGGCTCCAGGCAGCCGTCCTCCACGTACACCCCGTGCCCCTCCACCGTGAGGCCGCCGTCGGCCGTCCACCGGCCCGTCACGCACGGGCCGGCTTCCGGGATGAACAGCGCGAACCCCAGCGCTCCCCCGCTCCGGTACACCTCGTTGCCACTGACGGAGTAGCCGAGTTCCTTCAGGGATCCCGCCAGTTCCACCTCGCCCCGCGGCGCGGCCTTGCCGGCGCCCGTCAACGCCGCCTTGATCCGCGCGCCGTGGGCATCGGCTCGGCACCGGCTCTCGGCGGAGAGCGTGCCCTGCGCCTTGTACGCGTGGTTCTCCGCGTACTTGCGTGCCTCGGGGTCCGTCGGCAGCTCCCGCGACGACTCCCCGGCGCCTTCGGCGCCGCTCCCAGTGGCGCTCCCAGCACCGTTCGCGCCGTCGTTCGCATCGCCGTTCACACCTCCGTCCTGCGGATCGGCCGGAGCCCCGGCCGCCTTGGCCGCGCAGCGCGCC
Source organism: Streptomyces sp. NPDC102278 (assembly GCF_044766345.1). Classification (NCBI taxonomy): domain Bacteria; kingdom Bacillati; phylum Actinomycetota; class Actinomycetes; order Kitasatosporales; family Streptomycetaceae; genus Streptomyces; species Streptomyces sp. NPDC102278. The sequence goes on from NZ_JBIWLV010000002.1 coordinate 845,661, forward strand.
GCCACGTCGGGGAAGAGCCGGTCGTGGCGGGCCGATCCGGACGGGACCGGGGCGGAGGAGCCGGCCGCGGTCGGCGGCGTGCTCCCGGCGGTCCCCGCCTTGGTGGTGCCACAGGCGGTCAGCGCCGGCAGCGTCGCGGCGAGCAACACCACTGCCGCCAAGGTCGTTCGAGAGGTCACGACGTCTCCACATCCCCAGAGCGAGCGTCAAGCCCCGACGACCGGGGCGAACAAGCGATTATCGCCTTCCCCCGCGTCGACCGGGCGGGCCGGGCCCGGTCGCCTTCCGGGCGCCCGGTCGATCCGGCCTCCCCCGGACGACTGTGCGCCCACGCGGTTTCGCGGCCCGCCGGGGCGGGGAACAGCCGGACAGGGCACCCGCACCAGCCGCCACCCCCGCTTGGAGGCCCCCGCCATGCCCCGCCGACCCGCCGACCCGGTCCACCACCCGCACTTCGCCCGTTTCTACGCCCGCTTCAGCGCCGCCGCCGAGACCCGCGGCGGCATCGGCACGCTCCGCGGGGAACTGCTGCACGGCGTGTCCGGTCGCGTCATCGAGATCGGCGCCGGCAACGGCCTCAACTTCGCGCACTACCCGCGGGCCGTCTCCGAGGTGGTCGCCGTCGAACCGGAGCGTTCCCTGCGCCGACTCGCCGCGGCGGCCGCGCTGCGCGCCGAGGTGCCGGTGGACCTGGTACCCGGGGTCGCCGAGGCGCTTCCGGTCAAGAGCGAGGCCTTCGACGTGGCCGTGGCCTCGTTGGTGCTGTGCACCGTACGCAGCCTCCCCCGCGCCCTCGCGGAACTCCACCGGGTGCTCCGCCCCGACGCCGAGCTGCGCTTCTTCGAGCACGGTCTGGCGCCCGGCCCCGGCATGGCCGCCGTCCAGCGGACGCTGGACCGGACCGTCTGGCCCCGGTTCTTCGGCGGCTGTCACACGGCCCGTGACCCGCTCGCCGCGATCGAGGCGGCCGGCTTCCGGATCGTGACGCACCGCTCGTTCCGGCTGCCGGAACGCGGCCCGGCGTTCCCCACTTCGTACTGCGTCATCGGCTCGGCCCGTCGCGTCGGCGACTAGGCGGCCGGCCTGTCGGATCAGGTCGGGTCGGGTCGGGTCGGGTCGGGACGGATCGGGTCGGGTCGGTCGGTCGGTCGGTCGGTCGGCGGATCAGTGGTTCAGCGGCTTGACCCAGCGGGTCCAGTGGTCCTCGGGGTGGTAACCGGCCGCGTCCCACGCCCCGTGCGCCCGCGCGTTGCGGTCGAGCACCATCGCGTCCAGGCGCCGCCCGCCCAAGGCGACGAACCGCTCCTCGGCGGCGGTCAGCAATGCGGCGCCGATGCCCTGCCTGCGGTGTCCGGGGTGCACGGCGAGCCGGTACAGGTGGCAGCGCCACCCGTCGAACCCGGCGATGACCGTGCCGACGAGCCGTCCTTCGCGGCGGGCGAGGAGGAGGGCGTGCGGGTCCCGGGCGTGGAGCAGCTCGATTCCGGCGAGGTCGTCGGTGATGCTTGTGCCTTCGGCGGCCGTCTTCCAGAAGTCCAGGACCTCGGCGAGGTCTGGCGGACAGGCGGGTCCGATGTGAAGATCGTCCATGCTCCGGATCCCATCACCCGAGGGACGGGAACCACACGCATGATCCCTCCCCTTTGCCTGTCCTTTACCATGGGGATCATCGATCCGCTCGAACGACCCGAAAGAAAGGTGTGAGCGTCCGCCCATGGGCGAGCCTGCCGGTATCCGACGTCGCGCGACACCCCTCCTCCCGGCTGATCATGGAACGGAGGTGACCGACCGATGACCGAAGTGCTCCTGCTCATCGTGGCGCTGCTGCTCTGCCTCGCCTGCGGAGTCTTCGTCGCTGCCGAGTTCTCGTTGACGACCGTCGAGCGCAGTGAGCTCGAACGAGCCGTCGAACGCGGCGAGCGCGGGGCGGACAGCGCCCTGACAGCCGTCCGGAGCCTGACCTTCCAGCTCTCCGGCGCCCAACTCGGCATCACCGTGACCGGCCTGGTCATCGGCATGCTCTCCAAGCCCTCGATCTCGGCCCTGCTCCAGAAGCCGTTCGAGGCCATGGGCCTGTCGGCCGCGGCCGCTTCCTCCACCGCCCTGGTCCTGGGCACCGCCCTGTCGACCGTCGTCCTGATGGTCGTCGGCGAACTGGTGCCGAAGAACTGGGCCATCTCCTCGCCGCTCGCCATCGCCAAGCGCGTGGCCACCATGCAGCGGGTCTTCAGCCGTGCCTTCAGGCCGCTGATCAGCCATTTGAACACCAGCGCGAATCACCTCGTCCGCCGGTTCGGCCTGGAGCCGGCCGAGGAGTTGGCATCGGCACGCAGCCCGCAGGAGCTCGTGGCCCTGGCCCGGCACTCCGCGAAGGCGGGCTCCTTGGAGAAGGACACCGCCGAGTTGTTCGTGCGGACCCTGAACCTGGCCGACCTGACCGCGGAGAACGTCATGACCCCGCGTGTCCAGGTCACCGCCCTCGACGTGCAGACCACCGCCGAGGACGTGGCCAACGCCACCCTGGCCACCGGCCTGTCGCGCTTCCCGGTCTACCGGGGCAGCCTCGACACCGTCGTCGGCACCGTACACATCAAGGACGTGCTGGCACTGCCCGCCGAGGACCGCCACCGGTACCCCGTCGAACGACTGCTGCGCGAGCCGCTGCTGGTCCCCGAGTCGCTGACGGTGGACCGGCTGCTGGACCGGTTGTCGGGCAGGCAGACGATGGCCGTGGTCATCGACGAGTACGGCGGCACGGCCGGTGTGGCCACCCTGGAGGACATCGTCGAGGAGGTCGTGGGCGAGGTCCGCGACGAGCACGACCCGCACGAGACCCCGGACCTCGCCCCGGCCGGCACGGACGCCTCGGGGCGCGCCCTGTACTCGGCCGACGGCGCCGCCCGCACCGACCAGCTCCGGCGGATCGGACTGCGGGTGCCGGACGGCCCGTACGAGACGCTGGCCGGGCTCATGGCGACCGAGTTGGGCCGGATCCCCGCCGTCGGCGACAGCATGGAGCTGGACGGCTGGCGGCTGGACGTGGTGGACGCGAGCGGGCGCAGGGCCGCGCGGGTGCTGCTGCACACGCCGGCCGAGTCCGCCGACAACGACGGCGCGGAGGAGACCCGATGACCGCGATCCAATTGTTGATCGGACTGGCGACGCTGGTCGTCAACGCCTTCTTCGTCGGTGCGGAGTTCGCCATGATCTCCGTGCGGCGCAGCCAGATCGAGCCGCACGCCGAGCAGGGCGACCGGCGGGCCCGCGCCGTGGTGTGGGGTCTGGAACACCTGTCGGCGCTGATGGCTGCGGCGCAACTGGGCATCACCCTGTGCACCCTGGTGCTGGGTGTGGTGGCAGAGCCCGCGATCGCCCACCTGCTGACGCCGCTGTTCGATCTGGTCGGCGTACCGGCCGGACTGACCCACGCGATCTCGTTCGTGGTGGCGCTGGCCCTGGCCACGTACCTGCACATGCTGTTCGGCGAGATGCTGCCGAAGAACGTGGCGCTCTCCGAGCCGGTGCGCACCGCGCTGCTGCTGGGGCCGCCGCTGGTGACCCTGACGAAGGCGCTGCGGCCGGTGATCTTCGCGATCAACGCCTTCGCGAACGCCCTGCTGCGCCTGTTGCGGGTGGACGTGAAGGACGAGGTCGCGGCGACCTTCTCGGACGACGAGCTGGCCCGGATGGTCAAGGATTCCAGCGACGCCGGGCTGATCGACGGCCGCGCGAGCGAGCGTCTGCACGACGCGCTGGAGCTGGGCCGTCGCCCGGTCACCGATGTGGTGCTGCCGTCGGACCGGGTGGTCCTGGCGCGCGAGGGCATCTCCGCGGCGGGTCTGGAACGGCTGTCGGCCGAGTCCGGCTACTCCCGCTTCCCGGTGATCGACGCCGAGCACAAGATCCTCGGCTACCTGCACGTCAAGGACGCGCTGGACGTGGCCGAGCGGGACCAACCGTTCCCCCTGTCCGAGCTGCGCCCGATCGCCCAGGTGCGGGCGGAGACCCCGCTGGACGACGTGCTGACCGCCATGCGGCGCAGCCGCACGCACCTGGCGGCGGTGCTCGGGCAGGACGGCGTCATGACGGGCCTGGTCACGATGGAGGACGTGCTGCGGGAGCTGTTCGGCAGGCCGGCCGCCACGTGAGCGGCGCCCTCTGACCCGCGCGTCGGCGATCCCCGGCCCCGGACGGTCCCCGACCGTGCGAGGCCGGGGTACCGCGCGGTAGCATCGCTCCCGCCATGGAGATGAATGCGTCCTACACCAGTTTTGTCGCGATCGGTGACTCCTTCACCGAGGGCATGTCCGACCTGCTCCCGGACGGCTCCTACCGGGGCTGGGCCGACCTGCTCGCCGCACGCCTCGCGACCCGCGAGCCGGACTTCCGCTACGCGAACCTCGCGGTGCGCGGCAAGCTGATCGGCCAGATCGCCGGGGAGCAGGCGCCGGTGGCGGCGGCGATGGGCGCCGACGTGGTGACGCTCGTGGGCGGCCTGAACGACGCGCTGCGGCCGAAGGTCGACATGGGCCGGGTGCGGGGGCACCTGGAGGAGGCCGTGGAACTGCTGGCCCCCTCCTGCAAGACGCTGGTGCTGATGCGTTCGCCGGGGCGCAACGGACCGGTGATGGATCGTTTCCGCCCGCGCATGGAGGAGCTCTTCGTGATCCTCGACGAGCTCGCCACACGGCACGACGCGCTGCTCGTGGACCTGTACGGGGCGCCCGTCCTCGCGGACCCGCGCATGTGGGACGTCGACCGGCTGCACCTCACGGCGGAGGGGCACCGCCGGGTGGCGGAGGCCGTCTGGCAGAGCCTGGGGCTGCCGCCCGAGGACGAATGGCGGGCCGATCTCGCTCCCTCGGCGGCGCCGAGCTGGCCCGCTCGCCGGACCGAGGACCTCCGCTTCGCCCGGCGGCACCTGCTGCCGTGGATCGGGCGCCGGCTGACCGGCCGCTCGTCGGGCGACGGTCGGGCGGCGAAGCGCGCGGAACTGCTTCCGTACGCGCCCTCCGCCACGGATCGACTCTCGTAGCAAGGCACAATCCGAGGTGGGCCCCCTACCTGCGTGAACGCACAGCGGCGGCCCAAGTAGAATCAATCCACGTGACAGCCAAGCCCCGCATCCCCAATGTCCTGGCCGGCCGCTACGCCTCCGCGGAGCTCGCCGTCCTGTGGTCCCCCGAGTACAAGGTGACGCTGGAGCGGCGGCTGTGGCTCGCCGTACTGCGCGCCCAGAAGGACCTCGGTATCGAGGTCCCGGACGCCGCCCTCGCCGACTACGAGCGTGTCCTGGAGACGGTCGACCTCGCCTCCATCGCCGAGCGCGAGAAGGTCACCCGGCACGACGTGAAGGCCCGCATCGAGGAGTTCAACGCCCTCGCCGGGCACGAGCACGTCCACAAGGGCATGACCTCGCGCGACCTCACCGAGAACGTCGAGCAGCTCCAGATCCGGCTCTCGCTGGAACTGTCCCGGGACCGCACGGTCGCCGTCCTCGCCCGCCTCGGCAAGCTGGCCGCGGAGCACGCCGAGCTGGTCATGGCCGGCCGCTCCCACAACGTCGCCGCACAGGCCACCACCCTGGGCAAGCGCTTCGCGACCGCGGCCGACGAGCTGCTGGTCGCCTACGACCGCCTGGAGAACCTGCTGGAGCGCTACCCGCTCCGCGGGATCAAGGGCCCGGTCGGCACCTCCCAGGACATGCTGGACCTGCTCGGTGGCGACACCGCGAAACTCGCCGACCTGGAGCAGCGGATCGCCGCCCACCTCGGCTTCGCCCAGGCCTTCACCTCGGTCGGCCAGGTCTACCCGCGCTCGCTCGACTACGACGTGGTCACCGCCCTGGTGCAGCTGGCCGCCGCCCCGTCCTCGATCGCCAAGACCATCCGGCTGATGGCCGGCCACGAGCTGGTGACCGAGGGCTTCAAGCCCGGCCAGGTCGGCTCCTCCGCGATGCCGCACAAGATGAACACCCGCTCCTGCGAGCGCGTGAACGGCCTGATGGTCATCCTGCGCGGCTACGCCTCGATGACCGGCGAGCTGGCCGGCGACCAGTGGAACGAGGGGGACGTTTCCTGCTCCGTCGTGCGCCGCGTGGCCCTGCCGGACGCCTTCTTCGCGTTCGACGGTCTGCTGGAGACCTTCCTGACCGTCCTCGACGAGTTCGGCGCCTTCCCGGCGGTCGTCGCCCGCGAACTCGACCGCTACCTGCCCTTCCTCGCCACCACCAAGGTGCTCATGGGCGCGGTGCGGGCCGGCGTGGGCCGCGAGGCCGCCCACGAGGTCATCAAGGAGCACGCGGTCGCCTCGGCGCTCGCCATGCGCGAGCAGGGCGCCGAGCGCAACGAACTGCTGGACAAGCTGGCCGCCGACGAGCGGATGCCGCTGGACCGCGCTCAGCTCGACGCCCTGATGGCCGACAAGCTGTCCTTCACGGGCGCGGCCGGCGACCAGGTCGCGACGGTGGTCTCCCGCATCGAGGCCATCTCCAAGCAGCACCCGGAGGCCGCCGGGTACGCGCCGGGGTCGATCCTCTGACCCCCGACGAGCTTGCCGCCGCCCGCGACCGCGTCCTCCCGGACGTGGTCGCGGGCGGCCTGCGTGTGCTGTTCTGCGGAATCAATCCGGGGCTCCTCTCCGCCGCCACGGGCCACCACTTCGCCCGCCCCGGCAACCGGTTCTGGCCGGTCCTGCACCTGTCGGGCTTCACCCCCCGCCGGCTGGCCCCCGCCGAGCAGGAGGAGTTGCTGACCTACCGGCTCGGCATCACCAACGTGGTGGCCCGGGCGACGGCCCGTGCCGACGAACTGGACGCCGAGGAGTTCCGCGAAGGTGGTCGCATCCTGACGGCCAAGGTGGAACTCCTGCGTCCGCAGTGGCTGGCCGTCGTCGGTGTGACCGCCTACCGCACGGCCTTCGGGGAGAGGAAGGCCCAGATCGGGCCCCAGGACCGGACCATCGGCGCCACCCGCATCTGGGCGCTACCCAACCCCAGCGGCCTCAACGCCCACTGGACCGCCGAGTCCATGGCCCAGGAGTACGCCCGACTCCGCGCCGCCGCCGAGAGCCCCTGACCGAACCTCGCCCCGACTCGTTCCGACTCGTTCCGCGAAGGCGCCGGGGTGAGTCCGGGGCCGGCCAGGCGGCGCCGGTGGATCCGCTCCGGCAACTCGAGCAGAGTGAAGCAAGGTGGAACAACCGGCAGCAGCGGGGGGCAACCGGGGAAACCTCCCGGCCCGCTGCGCCGGCGCTTCCCCACCAGCCGGACGTCCCCTACCTCTACGGCGGGTCGATCACAGTGACCGCGGCCATCAACCTGAAGGGGTCCTCGGTCGCCCCAAGGGCCACATAGACCACCAGCCACAGGTCACCGGCCCGCCAGAGGTGAATGTGGTCGGCGCTGTTGCCCAGTTCCTCCCACGGCTCCGGTATCGCCTCCCCGTCAATCCCTCGCTGCGTCACCCCGTCCAAGGTGAACACCTGCGGTGTGCCCAGCCGGCCGGTCAAAGCCTGCACCAGAGCGCCGTACTCGGCACTGATCTGGTCGGCCACCTCCACCCGGGCCGATCCGTCGTCTTCCCAGAAGTCCCGGGTCTCCACGAGTTGGACCAGATGATGGCCCGGGCCACTGCCGTGCCTGCCGAACCGGACCGGCTCGGTGGGAAATGTCTGTCCCCGGAGCCGGTCGATCGTGTCGAGATGCTCTGCCGTGGTCATGCCGTCAGTATCACGGGGACCACTGACAACTGGCCCGGCGTCATGCCGCCCGACGGCTCAGCGCGATCCAGCCTCCGGCCAGTGCCGTCAACGACCACAGCCCGCACACCCCCAGGCCGGTCCAGGGACCGAGCGAGCCGTCCGATACCGCCCGCAAGACCATCTGACCCGCGCGGTCCGGCATGAACTGCCCCGCCCGTCCCGCGACCTGACCCACCACGAAGGGCAAGATCAGCAGGAAAGGTATGAGCAGGCTCATGACCAGCGTGGCACTGCGTGTCAGTGCGGTCAGGCCCGCCGCCAGAAGCGCTATGAGCATCAGGTACACCCCGCTGCCGAACACGGCTCTCGGCATGCCCGGGTCCCCCAGGCCCAGGGCGTAACTCCCCATGAAGGCCTGTCCTGCGACGAAGGTGACGACGCCGGTGATCTGGCCCATCAGGAAGGCGAGTCCGGCGATCACGGCCACCTTGGAGAGAAACAGGCGGGTCCGGTTCGGCACCGCCGTGAGCGAGACCCTCAGCGCGCCGTTGCGGAACTCCCTGGCGAAGGCTGTGGCCCCGAACGCAATGGCCGCTATCTGACCGAAGTTGACCCCGTAGAAGGCTCCGAGCAGTCGATCGTCCCCCATGGCACCCTCCTCGGCGGTTCCGATCGCGGCCGCGGTGAGCGCCGTGATGCCGGCGGTGGCGAGGAAGACGGCCGTCAGCGAACCGATGGCAGCGCGGGAGGAGCGTATCTTGATCCATTCCGAGTGCAGGACGGGAAGGTTGGGCAGGGCGGCAGCAGTCATGACGCGGGTTCCGATCATCATCAGGGACGGCAGTTCGGGGGTCGGGCGGACGGGTATCAGGCGGACGGGTGTCGGGCGGGGCTCGCCGAGAACTGGGCGCGGGCGGCCGTGAGCTCCAGATATGCCTGCTCCAGGGAGGCCCGCTCGTCGGCGAGTTCCAGCAGGGGTATCCCTTCGCGGGCGGCGAGGCTCCCGATCTGCTCGGCACGTATGCCGTCGACGGTCCAGCGCCCGTCTTCGGCGGTGATCGGCTCGAACCCCTCACGGGCCAGCGCCACTCGCAGTCGATCGGGGTCGGAGGTCCGCAATCTTGCTCTGGGGGTGCTGCGGGCGTCGATGAAGTCCTTCATCGGGAGGTCGGCCAACAGGGCTCCCTGCCCGACGACGACCAGGTGGTCGACGAACGAGGCGGTCTCGGCCATCAGATGGCTGGAGACCAGGACGGTGCGTCCGTCGGCGGCGAGAGCACGCATCAACTCCCGGATCCAGATGATGCCCTCCGGATCGAGGCCGTTGGTGGGCTCGTCAAGCAGGAGCACCCCCGGATCGCCCAGCAACGCGGCGGCAACGCCCAGTCGCTGGCGCATGCCCAGGGAGAAGGTCTTGACCCGGCGCCGGGACACCGAGGCGATCCCGGCCTGTTCCAGCACCGCGTCCACCCGCGCCGCCGGGATGCCGTTGCTGACGGCGAGCGCGAGGAGGTGGTCACGGGCGGTGCGGCCTCCGTGGGCCGCCTGCGGATCGAGCAGGGCACCCACCCGGCGCAGCGGGTCTCGCAGGTCGGCGAACCGGCTCCCACCGATGGTGGCGGTGCCCGCCGTGGGTCGGTCGAGCCCTAGCAACAGGCGCATGGTCGTGGACTTCCCGGCCCCGTTGGGCCCGAGGAAGCCGGTGACCCGTCCGGGCAGGACGTCGAAGGTGAGGTGGTCCACGACACGTGTGGTGCCGTAGTCCTTGGTCAGTTCGCGGATCTCGATGCGGTTCGGTTCACGGTTCATGCCTCAAGATTCGCCGCCGGCCCCGCACGGTTTCCTCCCCCGAGCGAGGGTGGCGTCTCCCCCACGTGGGGGAGACGCTCGCGGCCTTCGCACTGTCACGATGAAGCCATGTACCGACTGCTCCGCGCACCGCTGCGACCGGTGACCTACTCCCGTTGGCTGCACTTGTGCGTACCGCTGCTTCTGCTCGCCATCTGGATGTTCGTCAACCCTCGTTGGCCGTGGATGCCGTTGTTGATCGTCATACCGTTCGGGTTCGTCCCGTGGGTGCGGCTGGCCGAGGGACTGCAGGCCCAGTTCCTGCTGACCCCGCATGACCGCGGCCGCACCGACAGCGTCATCGGGACCGCACCGTCGGCACGCTGGGGGGACCGGTGGCGGACCCTGTTGTGGCTGGAGACGCGCCTGGTGGTCGCGGGCGTCGCCATGTTCGCGACCGTCGTGCTGCCGGTGATGACGGTGGAGTTGGTCGCGACCGCACTCGGACAGCCGTTGACCGCGGATCCGGCCCTGCCGTTCACCCCGACGCGCTGGGCGGCGGCGCTGCTCGCCCCGGTGCCGTTGGTCGTACTCGTCGTCATCGTGGTGCTGCTCGGCGAGATGATCACCGCGATCGCCCGCCGGCTGCTGGGGCCTTCGGCGGCCGAACGGCTCTCCGCTCTGGAGGCCCGGACCGAGCAGTTGTTGGAGCGGACCCGCATCGCGAGGGAACTGCACGACTCCATCGGCCACGCCCTGACCGTGGCGGTCGTGCAGGCGGGGGCGGCGCGGGCCGCCGGCGACCCGGCATTCACCGACCGGGCTCTCAGCGCCATCGAGGAGACGGGAAGGGCCGCCCTGGAGGATCTGGAACGGGTGCTCCTGGTGTTGCGCGAGTCGGCGCAGCCGCCCTCCCAGCGGCCGACGTTGGCGGAGGCGGACCGGTTGCTGGAGTCGGCGCGGGCTTCGGGTGCGGCGGTGGACGCACGGCTGACCGGAGCACTGGAGAAGCTGCCCGGTCCGGTCACCCGGGAGGGGTACCGGATTCTGCAGGAAGCGCTGACCAATGTGCTGCGTCACTGCGGCCCCGTACCCGTCCGGGTGCGGGTCGAGATGGCCACCGGCCGGCTGGACCTGGAAGTGACGAACCCACTGCCGCAACGGCCCACCTTCACATCGGGCGGCGGAAGCGGGCTGCGCGGGATGCGGGAGCGGGCGGCGCTCCTCGGCGGGGAAGCCGAAACCGGTCCGTACGAGGGTGGTTGGAGAGTGTTCGCCCGACTTCCGCTGGACCGAATACGCTGATCGAATGCCGGTTACCGTACTGCTCGTCGATGACGAACCTCTGGTGCGCGCGGGTCTGCGCGCCGTCCTGGAAGCACAGTCCGACATCACGGTGGTGGGCGAGGCCGCCGACGGAGCCTCAGTGGTTCCGCTCGTCCGGCAGCTGCGACCGGACGTGGTGGCGATGGACGTGCGGATGCCGTTGTTGGACGGGATCGAGGCGACGCGGGCGGTTCTGCGGTCCGTGGACTCGCCGCCGAAGATCCTCGTGGTCACGACGTTCGAGAACGACGAGTACGTCTACCAGGCCCTGCGGGCCGGCGCTGACGGCTTCCTGCTGAAGCGGGCCCGGCCCTCGGAGATCGTGCACGCGGTCCGTCTCGTCGCGGAGGGAGAGACGCTGCTCTTCCCGGCCGCCGTGCGAGCCCTGGCCGCGGAATACGGAAATCACAAGGCGCGGGCGGTGTTGGAACGGGCCGCGCTGACCGAGCGAGAGGAGGCGGTGCTCCGGCTGATGGCCCGGGGCTTGACCAACGTGGAGATCGCGGCAGAGCTGATCGTCGGCACGGAGACCGTGAAGTCCCACGTCAGTGCGATCTTGGCGAAGCTGGGCGCACGCGATCGCACCCAGGCGGTCATCACGGCCTACGAGTCGGGATTCGTCGCCCCGGCCTGAGTGCCTGAGGGCCTTGCCCCGACCTGAGTGCCTGCCGTGCCTGAGGGCCTGAAGGGAGGGGCTGAAGGGAGGGGCTGATTCCGGCCGATGGGGGGCCGCTTCTCGCCGTTGTGGCGGGTGCGCAGTACGATCCGGCTGACAGGGCCGCTAGCTGGGAGGACACACGTTGGGGCAGCTGACCGGCGGGGACCCCTCTCTGCTCCGACGGATCAATTCGGCGGTGGTGTTGCGGGCGCTGCGCGCGGCCGAATCGCCGACCCTCACCGACCTCACACGGGTCACCGGGCTCTCCCGACCGACCGTGGAAGGAGTGGTGGAGGGGCTGATCGGCACGGGGCTCGTGGTGGAGGCCGAAGCAGAGGAAGGCGCACGGCGTCAGGGCCGGCCGGCCAGACGCTTCCGGTTCCGGACCGAGGCGGGACACCTGCTCGGCATCGAGATCGGCTCGCACCGGGTCGCCGTCCTGCTGTCCGGCCTCGACGGGCGGGTGATCGGCGCGGGCACCAAGGACGTCGCCGAGTCCGCGTCGGCTGACGAGCGCCTGGAACGTGTCCGCTCGGCGGTGGCCGATCTGCTGCGGCGCTCCTGTGTGCCGCGCGACTCTTTGCGAGCCGTCGGCGTGGGCAGCCCCGGAATCGTCGAGGCGGACGGGACGGTCCGCCTGGGGACCGCGCTGCCGGGATGGACCGGGCTGCCGCTCGGCGAGAGGTTGAGGCGCTCCTTCCGCTGCCCGGTGCAGGTGGAGAACGACGCCAACGCCGCGGCGGTCGCGGAGCACTGGAAGGGCGCGGCGCGGGACACCGACGACATGGTGTTCGTGATGGCGGGCCTCAGCCCGGGCGCCGGTTCGCTGATCGGCGGCCGACTGCACCGCGGCTACGGCGGGGCCGCCGGCGAGATCGGCGCGCTGCACCTGCTGGGGCGCGAGGTCACGCCGGAGAAGCTGCTGTCGACCACCGGTGAACCGCTGCACCCGTTGGACGAGCCGGCGGTGGCCGAGGTGTTCGCGATGGCCAGGCGGGGAGACGCCCGGGCGGTCGCCGCAGTGGAACGGTTCCTCCAGCGGCTGGTGCACGACGTGGCCGCGCTGGTCCTGGCGATGGATCCGGAACTGGTGGTGGTGGGTGGTTGGGCTGCCGGCCTGGACGGGGTCCTGGAGCCCTTGCGCCAGGAGCTGGAGCGGTACTGCCTGCGCCCGCCGCGGGTGGTGCTGTCGCTGCTCGGTGAAGCGGCGGTGGCCACGGGGGCGCTGCGGCTGGCATTGGACCACGTCGAGGAGGAGCTGTTCGCGGTGGAGAAGACGGTGACGGCCCGGCGCCGCTGACACCGGCGCCGCGAACCGCCGCCGGGTGGTCCGTACGGGGCATCCTCCGCCCGGGCCGGCCCCAACCGAGTGGCAGGGCGGTCGCATGGCCCCGTTGGCGACGGCACGGACTGTGACCACCGGGCCATGCCCGGCGTGCCGCCGGTTGTCCCGAGGCACCGGCAACGCCTCGGCAGCGGCGCCGCTCCCCGTAACGCCCGCGGCCGGTAGTGCCACCGCAGCCGGCAGGGCTGTCGCCGGCGAGTCGGCCCGAATGATTTCGCCGGGCATCCTGAAGCACCGGTAACGCCACCGCCGCGCCACCGCGAGTAGCGCCAGTAACAGCGCCGCTGCCCGCAGCACCACCCCGGCCCGGAGCCCCACCACAACCGGGAACAGCGCAGCCAGCCAGAGCCCTCGCCAGGACATCCGCCCAAAGGTGTCGCCGGGGCATCCGCAAACACCGGTCACGCCACCGCCGCGCCGCCGCCGCGAGTAGCGCCGGCAGCAGCGCCGCTGCCCGCAGCACCCCCCGGCCGGGAGCCCACCACAACCGGGAACAGCACAGCCGGCAAGGCTCTCGCCAGGACGTCCGACCAAAGGTGTCGCCGGGCATACCGAGGTACCGGTCACCCCACCGCAGCCCGTAGCGCCACCGCAGCCGGCAACGCCGGCGCCAGGGCGCCAGCCCGAAAGGTATCGCCGGGGGCGGCCGGATGTGCCGACGGCCCGGCGCGCTGGGCGTCGTGCGTCGAGTGTCGGGCGTCGGGCCGTCGTCGTGCGCTACCGGGGCGGTCCCGCCGTCCCGGGTGGATCCCTGCGGGTCAGGACGCGGCGCGGGTTTCGGTGATCTCGACTCCCGAGTCGCCGAAGGTCAGGCGGCAGGTGTCGGCGCGGTAGGTGGCCACCGCGACGGCGGCCGTCCCCGCGGCGGTGAAGTAGCGCGTGGTCACGAGCAGCACCGGGGCACCGGGGAGCCGGTCGAGTTCCTTGGCGTCGTCGGCGCGGGCGGAGCCGAGTTCCACGGAGCGGTCCTGGCCGTCGAGGACGAGCCGCTGGAGTTCGCGCATCACGGCGCGGGCGCGGGCGGGCCCGGCCGGGGCGTCGATGGCGGAGAGGCCGGGCACGGACTGGGCCGGTACGTACAGCAGCTCGGCGGCGAGGGCCTGGCCCTGGGTGACCCTGGTCCGGCGCACGGTGTGTACGGGCTGGTCGGCGGCGAAGTCGGGGCCGAGGAGTTTGAGGACGGCGGCCGGCGGTACGGCCTCGACCGCGTCCGTGGCCTCCCAGCCGTCGCCGCTCTCGCCGGGCCAGCTGTGGCCGGTGTCGCCGACTGCGACACCGACGCGCGGCGGGGCGACGGTGGTGCCGACGCCGCGCCGGCGCTGGAGGCGGCCTTCGAGTTCGAGCTGTTCGAGGGCCTGCCGCAGGGTGGCGCGGGCGACTCCGAAGCGTGCGGCCAGGTCGCGCTCGTTCGGCAGGATCTCGCCGACGGCGAAGTCCCGGTCGAGCGCTTCGCTGAGGACGGTCTTGAGGTGCCAGTACTTCGGCTCCGGCACCGATTCGAGCTGCGTGGTCCCCACCCTGACTCCTCCTGCAATCGATGCAATCGCCGTGTTCCAGCGGCAGTTCCGCACCGCAGTTCCGCGCCCTTGTTTATTAAAGGTTCCTGCACTATCCCTGCGACGATAGGACGGCGCATCACCTTGGTCAAGACCAATCCTCGCCTCTTTGTCGGGCAGATCGGGCATATGTAGCAACCCGTTCACGGGATGTTCGCGCTCCCGGATCGCGACCGCGCCGGCCACCACCGCGACCCCGCGTCTTCGGGGGAATCCAACGCCCGATCCCCGGCGGGGACTTGCCATCGGAAGCTACTGAGCGGTAGTCATTACTGACAGCCTGTCTCACACGCGTCCACCCGACGAGGAGCAGCATGACCGCCACGGTCTCGTTCACGATCGATTCGCCGCTCGGCCCCCGTCCCGCCACCGTCACCTACGAGCGCAAGGGCGCCGGCGAACCGCTCCTGCTGCTCCACGGCATCGGCCACCACCTCCAGGCCTGGCATCCGGTGATCGACATCCTGGCCGCCGCGCACGATGTCATCGCCGTCGACCTGCCGGGCTTCGGTGCCTCCGATCCGCTGCCCGCAGGCGTCCCCTACGACCTGGCCACCGTCGCCCCGGCCCTCGGCGCGCTCTGCGCGGCGCTGGGCGTAGAGCGTCCCCACGTCGCGGGAAACTCCCTCGGCGGGCTGCTCGCGCTCGAAATGGCGCGCACGCACCTCGTCCGGTCGGTGACCGCCCTGTCCCCCGCCGGTTTCTGGTCGCAGTCCGAGCGCCGGTACGCCTTCGCGGCCCTGCGCTCGATGCGCGTCGGCGCGAAGGCGCTGCCGCGGCCCACGCTGGAGCGGCTCTCGCGCAGCGGAGCCGGGCGGGCCGCGCTGACCGGGACCATCTACGCCCGCCCGGCCCGGCGTTCTCCCGAGGCCGTGGTGGCCGAGACCCTCGCCCTGCGCGACGCCACCGGCTTCGAGAAGACCCTGGCGGCCGGTGGGTCCGTTCTCTTCACCGACGACGTGCCGGGCCTGCCGGTCACCATCGCCTGGGGCGGCAACGACCGGCTCCTCCTGCGCCGGCAGGGCGTGCGCGCCAAGCGCCTCATCCCGGCCGCCCGGCTGGTGCGGCTTCCGGGTTGTGGGCACGTCCCGATGAACGACGACCCCGCCCTCGTCTCCCGGGTCATCCTGGACACGGCACGCGCGGCATCGAGCGGCGCGCCGGGCGTCGTGCCGGGCGCCACGGCGTGGGGCGGGGCGCGGCGAAGCGGGGCGCAGCAGGTCGGGTGAGCGGCCCGCGGCTGTTCATCCGCGGTTCGCGTGGACGACGCGGCCGGGCCGGTGTGCGGCGACACACTGGTTCGGCCCGCCCCCGCCGGCCCCTGGAGACGCACCGATGGCCCCCCTGCCGCACACCCGACGTTCGCTGCTCGGCGGTTCGCTCGCCGTTCCGGCCGGGCTCGTCCTGTCCGGCGCCTTCGCGGCGCCGGCGTTCGCCGCCCCGCGCCGGGCTCCCGCGCTCGCCCTCTCCGGCCGGCCGAACGCCCTGTGGGGCACCCAGTCCGGCGAGATCACCGCCCATTCGGCCACCGTGTGGACGCGCTCCGACCGGGCCGCGCGGATGTACGTGGAGACCTCCCCGAGCGAGGCGTTCCGGTACGGCGTGCGCCGCCACGGCGGCGCGTTCCTCGGCCCCGCCACCGACTTCACCGGCACCGTCACCCTGCGCGATCTGCCGCCCGGCCGGCAGATCCACTACCGGATCGTGCTCGCGGACCCCGCCGATCCCCGCCGGACCGGCGAGCCGGTGCGCGGCACGTTCCGCACCACGCCCGTCTCCCGCCGCCACGACGTGCGCTTCCTGTGGTCCGGTGACCTCGCGGGGCAGGGCTGGGGCATCAATCCCGAGGTCGGCGGCTATCGCGTCTTCGAGGAGATGCGGCTGCGGGACCCCGACTTCTTCCTCTTCAGCGGCGACACGATCTACGCCGACGGCCCCCTCCAGGCCGCCGTGCCCCGGCCCGACGGGACGGTCTGGCGCAACGTCACCAGCGAGGAGAAGTCCAAGGTCGCGGAGACCCTCGCGGAGTTCCGCGGGAACTTCCGCTACAACCTGCTGGATCGCAATCTCCGCGACTTCAACGCCCAGGTCCCGGTGCTGGCCCAGTGGGACGACCACGAGGTGCGCAACAACTGGTATCCGGGGCAGCGGATCGAGGATCCCCGGTACACCGTCAAGGACGTCGACACCCTCGCCGGTCGGGCCCGCCAGGCCTTCGGCGAGTACTTCCCGGTCACCGATCTGCGCGGTGGCGGCGCCGAGGGTCGGATGTACCGGGTGATGCGACACGGACCGTTGCTGGACGTGTTCGTCCTCGACATGCGGACCTACCGGAACCCCAATTCCCCGGACACCCAGACCGTCGACCCGATCGGCATCCTCGGTGCGGAACAGTTGGGGTGGCTCAAGCGCGAGCTCTCGCGTTCGCGCGCCACCTGGAAGGTGATCGCCGCGGACATGCCGTTGGGCATCGTCGTCCCCGACGGGGCCACCGATTTCGAGGCCGTCGCCCAGGGCGATCCGGGCGCCCCGCTCGGCCGAGAGCTCCAGATCGCCGAGCTCCTGCGTCACATCAAGCACCAGCGCATCACCGGCACCGTCTGGCTCACGGCCGACGTCCACTACACGGCCGCCAACCACTACGCGCCCGAGCGGGCGGCCTTCACGGACTTCGCGCCCTTCTGGGAGTTCGTCTCCGGCCCGGTCGGCGCGGGCGCCTTCCCGGCGGGCCGCCTCGACGCGACCTTCGGGGCGCGGACCGAGTACGTCCAATCGGCTTCGGTGGCCAACATGTCCCCGGCCGAGAACCCTCCGTACTACGGCGAGGTCGACATCGACGGGGACGGTGGGGAGCTCACCGTGCGTCTGCGGCAGCAGGGAGGTCGGGTGCTCTTCACCAAGACCCTCCGGCCGGGCCGCCTGGGGCAGTCGTGACCCCGCCGGAAACACCGATCGAAACACCCCGAAACACGGCAGACCGACCGGATCGACACTTAACCAGTCGGTCACAGATCGTTCGTGATCACGCAACACCCCTGCGCCACAGTGGTGTGCATGACTGACCGTAATGTTGCCTCCGCCCAGCGTCCCCACCGCCACCACTGGCGCCGTGACCTCGTCGAACTCGCCGCCCTCTTCTGCGCCGTAGCGGTCGCCGACGGCATCGCCAATCTCGTGGTGCACGGCCCCAGGGGCCCGATCCTGCTGGTCGCCTCGGCCATCGCGCTCCTGGTCACGGCCGCCTTCCACACCTGGTGGGCGCGCCGCCACAGTCATGCGCCCCCGCCGGGAAGCACCGCGCCCTCCGATCCGGTCGCGGCATCGCTCCCGCACGCCGCGCCCGCCCCGCAGGACCCGGCCGACTCACCCACCGACGCGAAGACGACGCCCGCCCTGTGGCGGATGCGCACGACGGTGCGTGACGAGCCCGGCAGCCTGGCCGCGATCTGCACCGCGCTCGCCCGGAGCGGCGTGGACATCCTGACGCTGCAGACCCACCCCCTGCCCGAGGGCGGCACGGTCGACGAGTTCCTGTTGCGCGCCCCGCAGCGGCTGCCCTCCGCGGACCTGACCCGCGCCATCGCCGGGGCCGGCGGGCACAGCACCTGGATCGAGCGCGCCGACGCCCACGACCTGGTCGACACCCCCACCCGGGTGCTCGGCCTCGCCACCCGCACCGCGCTGGACGCCGCCGAACTGCCGCTCGCCCTGCGCCAACTGCTCGGCCGCTGCACGATCCACTCGATCCCCGCCACCACGCTCTCCGGCCGCCCCAACGCCGGCGCGAACGCCCCCGTCGAGGGGGTCCTGGAGGCCACGGTGATGCGGCTGCGCGACCCGTCGGGCGGCGCGATCACCGTGGAGCGCCCCTACCTGCCCTTCACCCCGACCGAGTTCGCCCGCGCCCGGGCCCTGGTGGAACTCGACGCCCGGCTCGGGCCGCGCGTCCCGCGCAGCCAGGACGTACTGACCCTGCCCGAGGGCAACGAGATCACCGTGCGGCGGGCCGACGGCTCCGACGTGGCCGCCGCCCGCGCCATGCACGACCGTTGCTCCGAGCGCACGCTGAGCCTGCGCTACCACGGGCCGGTCGGCGACGCCGATCGCTACCTCGGCCACCTGCTGAGCCCCCGGTTCGGTCGCACGCTGGCCGCGACCACCGCCTCCGGCAAGCTCGTCGCCCTCGGCCACCTGCTGTGGGACGGCGACGAGACCGAGGTGGCGCTGCTCATCGAGGACGACTGGCAGCGCCGCGGCATCGGCTCCGAACTGTTGCGCCGCCTGCTGTCGATGGCCGTCGAGGCGGGCTGCGACAGCGTGTACGCCGTCACCCAGGCCTCCAACACCGGCATGGTCGCGGCCATGCGCGGCCTCGGGCTGCCCCTCGACTACCAGATCGAGGAGGGCACCCTGGTGATCACGGCCCGGCTGGACGCCTCCCGCGTCGACTCCCGGCCGACCCACGAGGTTCCGCGCGAGCAGCACGCGTACGAGGCCCGGCGGCCGCGGGGCTGACGACAGGGGATCGCGAGGGCCGTTCGCCGTGTGCGGGCGGCCCTCGGTCGTGTACGGGCCTCCCGGGAGCCCGCGGGCCGGGAGGCCCGCAGGCCGAGAGCGAACTCCGATGACGGGAGGACGTCTCACATACGAGGATGGCCGTATGTCAGAGACCCTCCACAGTGACCGCGCCCACCTGCTTCCCCGCCAGGTCGCCGACGCGTACGTCGACGACCTCATCGCCATCGACCCGATCACCGGGACCTACCTCGGCGTCGCCGAGAGTTCCCGCCGGCTCCCGGACTTCTCCCCCGCCGGTCGCGCGGCCGTCGCCGAGCTGGCTCGCACCACCCTCGATCGGTTGGACGCCGCCGAGCGGCTGCCCGGCGCCGACACCGACGCCGAGCGCCGCTGCGCCCGCCTGCTGCGCGAGCGCCTCACCGCCGAACTCGGGGTGTACGAGGCCGACGAGGACCTCCGCGCGGTCAGCAACCTCCACTCCCCCGCGCATTCCGTCCGCGAGATCTTCACCCTGACCCCCGCCGACACGGAGCAGGACTGGGCGGCGATCACCGAGCGGCTGCGGGCGGTCCCGGCCGCCTTCGCCGGCTACCGCGAGAGCCTGCGACTGGGCCTGGACCGGGGCCTGTACGGCGGTCCGCGCCCCACCGCCACCTTCATCGGCCAGCTCACCACCTGGGCCGGTGAGGGCGGCGACGGCGAGCGCGACTTCTTCGGGAAGTTCGCGGCGGACGGCCCGGAGTCCCTGCGCGCCGAGCTGGACGAGGCGGCCGCCGCCGCCACGGCCGCCGTCGTCGCGCTGCGCGACTGGATGAGCGAGGTGTACGCCCCCGCCGTCGCGGACGCCCCGGACACCGTGGGCCGCGAGCGCTACGCGCGCTGGTCGCGGTACTTCAACGGCACGGATCTGGACCTGGACGAGGCCTACGCCTACGGGTGGGCCGAGTACCACCGGCTGCTCGCCGAGATGAAGGCCGAGGCGGACAAGATCCTGCCCGGCTCGAACCCGTGGGACGCGCTGCGGCACCTGGACGAGCACGGCACGCACATCGAGGGCGTCGACGAGGTCCGTGCGTGGCTGCAGGGCCTCATGGACGAGGCCATCGAGAACCTCGACGGCACCCACTTCGAACTCGCCGAGCGGGTCAAGAAGGTGGAGTCGATGATCGCCCCGCCGGGTGGCGCGGCGGCTCCGTACTACACCAACCCGTCGGAGGACTTCTCCCGGCCGGGGCGCACCTGGTTGCCGACGATGGGCCAGACCCGCTTCCCGGTGTACGACCTGGTCTCCACCTGGTACCACGAGGGCGTTCCGGGTCACCACCTCCAGTTGGCGCAGTGGACGCACGTCGCGGACCAGCTCTCCCGCTACCAGGCGAGCGTCGGCCTGGTGAGCGCCAACGCCGAGGGCTGGGCCCTGTACGCCGAGCGGCTGATGGACGAGCTCGGCTACCTGAAGGACGCCGAGCAGCGGCTGGGTTACCTGGACTGCCAGATGATGCGCGCCGCGCGGGTCATCGTGGACATCGGCATGCACCTGGAGTTGGAGATCCCTGCGGACTCGCCGTTCCACCCGGGCGAACGGTGGACGGTGGAGCTGGCGCAGGAGTTCTTCGGCCTGCACAGCGGTCGGCCGGGGGACTTCGTGGAGAGCGAGCTGACCCGCTACCTGTCGATGCCGGGTCAGGCGATCGGCTACAAGCTGGGCGAGCGCGCGTGGCTGCTCGGCCGGGACAACGCCCGCGCCGCGCACGGCGAGTCCTTCGACCTGAAGGCGTGGCACATGGCGGCGCTGTCGCAGGGTTCGCTGGGGCTGGACGACCTGGTGGACGAGCTCTCGAAGCTCTGATCCCGGCCGGGGCCCACGGATGACGGCGGGCCGCTCACCCGCGCGAGGGTGAGCGGCCCGCCGTCGTGCGTGCGCGTGCGGGGCGGTGTCAGCAGCCGCAGTCGGCGGAGTCCGTGGGAGCGGTCAGCGGGTCGGCCCCGGGGCGCCGCCGGTTGCCCTCCCAGGTCTCGACCTCGAAGCCCTCGCGGATCCAGTACTCGATGCCGCCGAGCATCTCCTTGACCTGGAAGCCGAGTTCGGCGAGCGCCAGGGCGGAGCGGGTGGCCCCGTTGCAGCCGGGGCCCCAGCAGTAGGTGACCACCGGGACGTCCTTGTCCAGGAGCTTCTCGGCCTGCTCGGGGATGAGCGCGGTGGGCAGGTGGATCGCGCCGGGCACGTGGGCCTGGTCCCAGGACGGGGTGGAGCGGGAGTCGATCAGTTGGAAGCCGAGTTCGGCGCCCTCCTCGCGGTGGGCCCTGATCGCGCCGGCGACGTCGGAGACGTCCGCGTGGAAGGCGAGGCTCGCGGCGAAGTAGGCGGCCGCCGCGGCCGGGCTCGCCGGGGGGACCCGGAGCACGGGGTGGGGGGTGGCGGGGGTGGCCTCGGTGGTCCGTGTCGTCGTCATGGTCAGGAATCTATGGCCGCTCGATCCGCGTCGGAAGGCGGTTTCCCCGGCCTTCCCCTTGTACGGCCGGGGATTGTGCTGCTAGACCTGCGGGATGACCGACTATTCCCCCGACGCCACCGACTGGCGCATCCTGGCGGCCCTGCAAGAGAACGGACGGGCCGGTTTCGCCGAGCTCGCGCGGGCCGTGTCCATGTCCGCGAGCGCCGTCACCGAGCGGGTGCGCCGGCTGGAGGAGGCGGGCGTGATCACCGGGTACACGGCGGTGGTGGACCCGGAGAAGTTGGGCAAACCCGTGCTGGCCCTGGTCCGGCTGCGTTATCCGCACGGCAACTACAAGCCGTTCAACGATCTGTTGGAGGCGACGCCGGACATCCTGGAGGCCCACCACGTCACGGGCGACGACTGTTTCGTGCTCAAGGTGGCCGCGCGTTCCATGCGACACCTGGAGGAGATCACCGGCCGGATATCGGGGCTCGGGTCCGTCACCACGAGCATCGTGTACTCCTCCCCGCTGTCGCGTCGGCCGTTGAGTCCCTGAGGACCGCGCCCGCCGGCCCCGGTGACGGCGCCGCCGCCCCGGATCAGAGCCCGACCCCCGCCGTGCGGTGGCGCACGACCGAGCCGCCGCGCTGCTTGACGATCTCCAGCTGGGCCTGGACCCGGGACCGCAGATCGGCGACGTGGCTCACGATGCCGACGCTGCGGTCCCGCTCGCGCAGCGAGTCGAGCACGTCGAGCACCTCGTCCAGGGCCTGGTCGTCGAGGCTGCCGAACCCCTCGTCGATGAACAGGGTGTCGAGGCGCATGCCACCGGCCTCGTCGGTGACCACGTCGGCCAGCCCGAGGGCGAGCGCGAGCGAGGCGAAGAAGGTTTCGCCGCCGGACAGGGTGGCGGTGTCCCGCTCGACGCCGGTCCAGGCGTCCACCACGTGCAGCCCCAGGCCGGACCGCCCCCGGCCGCTCGCCTTCGCGTCGGAGTGGACGAGCGTGTAGCGACCGCCGGACATGCGCAGCAGCCGGACCGTCGCGGCCGCGGCGACCTGCTCCAGTCGGGCGGCCAGGACGTACGACTCCAACCGCATCTTGCGCTCGTTGTCGGCGGAGGTGCCCGCGGTGAGCCCGGCGAGCCGGGCCACCCGGTCGTAGGCCTCGCGCAGCGGGCCCAGGGCACGCAGTTCCTGCTCGGCCTGCCGGGAAAGCCGGTCCAGTTCGGCGCAGCGCACCCGGGCGGCGTCGACGGCGGAGCCGGCCGCGCGCAGCTTCGCGGCCGCCGCGTCCGCGTGCGCCTCGGCGGTGTGCGGGTCGGCGGGGGGCAGGGTCGCCGCCTCGGCGGTCTCGCTCTCGCCGCGGCGGTCGGCGAGCATGGCCTCCTCGGCCTGCCAGGAGTCCAGCCGGTGCTGGAGCGCGGTGCGTTCGTACTCCGGGAGTACGGCGTCGGCCGCCGCGTCGGTGGTGTCGAAGCCTGCCTTGAAGGCGGCGTCGGCGAGCTGGTCGTCGGCCTCCTTGAGGCGGGCGGCGGTGACCTCGGCGCGGCGCAGGGACGCGGCGGCGCCGGAGACCATCCGGACCCGGTCCTCCAGGATCCGGGCGCGGGCCGCGACGCTGGGCGCGTCGCCGCGTACGAGGACCAGTTCGGCTTCCAGGGAGGCCTGTTCCCGTTCGAGGGCCTCGCGGCGGGAGGCCCGCGCGGCGGCCCGGCGCTCGGCGTCGAGCCGGTCGGCGCTGCGCGCGGCGTGCTCCTGCTCGGCGCGGGCGAGGCGTTCGCGCGCGGCGTGCAGTGCGGCGGCGTCGGCGTGGGCGGCGGCGTGCCGGGAGCTCAGGTCGGCGCTCCGCGCGAGCAGTTCGGCGGTGGTGGCGTCCCCGGCCGCGGCGGCGGCCTCGGACTCGGCTTCCCGGACGGCGGCCAGTCGCCGCTCGACGGCGGCCCGGCGTTCCTCGGCCTGCTCGAAGCGGGCGTGGGCGGCGTCCTCGGCGGCCCGGTCCACGTGCCCGGGCGCGGGGCGCGCCGGCTCGGGGTGCTCCGCCGATCCGCACACCGTGCAGGGCTCCCCCGCCACCAGCGCCGCGGCGAGTTCGGCGGCGATCCCGCGCAGCCGGGACTCCTTCAGCTCCAGCCAGCGTTCCCGGGCGGCGGTGGACTCCTCGCGCACGGCGAGCAGGTCACCCGAGGCGGCTTCGGCGTCGGCGGCCAGGGCGTCCCGTCGCCGGGCGGCGCTCAGGTGCATCCGGGCCGGTTCCAGCTTGCCCGCGAGTTGTTCGGCGAGCGTGGCGGCCTGCTGGGCGGCGTCGGCGCGGGCGACCAGCGCGGTGCGGGTGGCTTCCCAGCGGGCGAGCCACTCGGCGGATTCCTGGTGCTGCTCGTCGGCGTCCCGGGACTCCCGGTCGAGGGTGGCGCGTTCGCGGCCGATCTCGGCGCTGCGCTGCTCGGCGCGTTGGGCGGCGCCGACCGCGCCGAGTTCCTCGCGGAGCCGCCGCTCCACGGCGGCGAGTTGTTCCGTACCCGCCTCGGCGAGGGCCGGGGGGAGTTCGGCGCGGGCGAGGGATTCGGCGCGGGCGGCGGTGAGGTGGGCGCCGGCCGCGGCTCCGCGCAGTTCCAGGGCGGGGGCGACCAGGGCGCCCCGACGGGCCCGGTCGAGCAGGGCCCGGACCCGCTCCCGTTCGGGCGCGGCCTCGGCGAGCAGGGCGGCCCGGCGGGTGGTCTCCGCGTGCCGGCGCTGGAGCCGGTCGAGTTCCCGGGCGTCCTCGGCGGCCCGCCGGGCGGCGGCGTACCGGCTCTCGACGGCGGCCAGTGCGTACTCCGTCACGGCGAGCCGTTCCCGGGCGGCGCAGCGTGCGACCGCCGCCCAGGCCCGGATCGCCTCGGCGAGGCCGGGGTCGCCGGGCTGGTGGCGGGGCAGCGGCCAGGCGCGCAGGTCGGCGCCGTCCCCGGCGGCCTGGGCGAGGCGTTGGGCGGTGTGGAGGACCCTTTCGTCACCGGCGCGCACCTTGGCCTCGGCGGCCCGGCGGCGTTCCGCGAGGAGCGTCTCGACGGCGGCGAAGCGGCGGGTGTCGAAGAGCCGCCCGAGCAGCCGGCCGCGGGCCTCGGCGCCCGCCCGCAGGAACTGGGCGAACTCCCCTTGCGGCAGCAGCACCACCTGGCAGAACTGGTCGCGGCTCATGCCGAGGAGTTGTTCGACCTCCTCGCCGATCTCCTGGTGGGAGCGGCTCAGCGCGGTCCAGTTCTCGCCGTCGTACTCGCGCAGCCAACTCTGCGCCTTGTCCTTGGTCGTGCCGGTGCCGCGCTTCTTCGGCCGGTCCTGTTCGGGCCGCCGGGTAATCTCCAGGCGGCGCCCGCCGGCGGTGAGTTCGAGGGTGACCTCGGTGGGGGTCTGGGGTGCCGCGTGGTCGCTGCGCAGGCTGGTTCCGGGGTTCTGGCGGACACCGGGCACGGAGGCGTAGAGGGCGTAGCAGACCGCGTCGAGCACGGAGGTCTTGCCCGCTCCGGTGGGGCCGTGCAGGAGGAAGACCCCGGCGCCGGAGAGGACGTCGAAGTCGATCTCCTGGGGTTCGGCGAAGGGGCCGAAGGCGGTGACCTTGAGCCGGTGCAGCCTCATCGGGCGCTCTCCTCGTGCCGGGCCTGGGCCCGTACGTCGTCGAAGGCGCCCTGGAGCACGGCCCGTTCGGCCTCGTCGGCGGAGCCTCCGCCGCGCACGTGGGCGACGAAGTCCTCGGCGATCTCCTGGTCGCTGCGGCCCTTGAGCCGTTGGGCGTAGGAGATCCCGCCGTCACCCTCGCGGCCCTCGGGATCGAAGGCGAGGCTGAGGGTGTGCGGGAAGCGGGCGGCGAGGCGGGCCATGGGGTCCTCGGGCCGGACGGGGTCGGTGAGGGTGGCCTCGATCCAGGAGTCCTCGTGCCGGATGAGGGCGGAGTCCGCGAGCAGGTCGTCCAGTCGCCCGCGGATCCGGGCGAGGGGGCGCGGGACGGGGGTGTCGATCCGTTCCGCGCTCACCAGGTCCCCGTCCTCGCCGAGGTCGATCAGCCACGTCGTCTTGCGGTGGTCGGCCTCGGAGAAGGAGTAGGCCAGCGGGGAACCCGAGTAGCGGACCCGTTCGTTGATCGTCTGGCAGCCGTGGAGGTGTCCGAGCGCGGCGTAGTCCACCCCGGCGAAGACGTCGGCGGGCACGGCCTCGACCCCTCCGACGGTGATGTCGCGCTCGCTGTCGCTGGCCGTCCCCCCGGTGACGAAGGCGTGGGAGAGGACGATCGAGCGGGTGCCGGGCGGCCGAGCGGCCAGGTCGGCCCGGATCCGGCGCATCGCCGCGCCCAGCACGGCCTCGTGACTGGCCCGATCCGCGCCCAGGGTGTCCTTCACCAGGGCCGGTTCGAGGTAGGGCAGCCCGTACAGGGCCACGTCGCCGTGCGCGTCCGACAGCACCACGGGGTCGGCGCAGCCCGCCGGGTCGGTCCGCAGGAAGATCCCGGCCCGGTCGATCAGTCCGGCGCCGACGCCCAGGCGACGGGCGGAGTCGTGGTTCCCGGAGATCATCACGGTCGGTACGCCGAGTTCGGCCAGCCGGTGCAGGGCCCGGTCGTACAGTTCGACGGCGGACAGGGGCGGCACCGCCCGGTCGTACACGTCGCCGGCCACGAGGACGGCGTCCACCTCGTGCTCCTCGACGGTCGCGACGAGGTGGTCGATGAAGGCGGCCTGGGCGCCGAGCATGTTCACGCGGTGGAAGGAGCGCCCGAGGTGCCAGTCGGAGGTGTGCAGGAACTTCACTCGCCGGCCCCGCCGCGCATGCCGTCTCCCCCTGGTCGCCTCTGGCCCTGTGCCCCTCTACGCTAACCCGTCACCGGGCCGTCGAAGGACGGGTTCAGGGCGCGTACGTCTCCCCGCCCAGGGTGAGGCTGGCGCTGCCCGCGGTGCTGTCGGCGAGCCAGGCCTCGAAAGCGGGCAGCTCGGCCTCGGGGACGGCGACCTCGATGTCCACCGCGGCTCCGTAGCGCAGGTCGACCACGGTGCGGCCGGTGGAGCGCAGGTCGTTCTGGGTCTTGCCGGCGCGTTGGTGGTCGACGGTGACGGTGGCCAGTCGGTAGCGCCGGCGGGTCACGGTACCGAGGGCGTCGAGCGCCTCGCCGACGACTCCGCCGTAGGCGCGGATGAGTCCGCCCGCGCCGAGTTTCACGCCGCCGTAGTAGCGGGTGACGACGGCGACCGCGTAACGGACGTCGCGTCGGGTGAGCATCTGGAGCATGGGGACGCCCGCGGTGCCGCCGGGCTCTCCGTCGTCGCTCGCCTTCTGGACGGAGGCGTCGGCGCCGATCACGTAGGCGTGGCAGTTGTGCGAGGCGGTGGGGTGCTCCTTGCGGATGCGCGCGATGAACTCCCGCGCCTCCTGCTCGGTCGCGGCGGGCGCGAGCGAGCACAGGAACCGCGAGCGGTTGATCTCGGTCTCGTGCACGCCCTCGCGGGCCACCGTCACGTACTGGTCTGCCGTCACCGTTCCACCCTAATCCGTGGCCAAAGGTCCTTTCGGCCCTCCGCAGGTCCGGGAATCGCACACGCGTCCCGACGGTTGATCGACGTGCGGGTCGGCAGCGGGCCGGGCCGCGCGCAGCACCGGAGCAGCAGGAGGCGGCACACGTGTACGGCGACCCGGCGACCATCCGCAAGATCCTCACCGAACTCGGTGACACCTGGGCCGTGGTGGGCCTGTCCAACAACGAGGACCGGGCCGCATACGGGGTGGCCCGTGTGCTCCAGCGGTTCGGCAAGCGCGTGATCCCCGTGCACCCCAAGGCGGAGACGGTGCACGGCGAGCAGGGCTACGCCTCGCTCGGCGAGATCCCGTTCGAGGTGGACGTGGTGGACGTCTTCGTCAACAGCGCCCTCGCCGGCGCGGTGGCGGACGAGGCCGTGGCCGTCGGGGCGCGGGCCGTCTGGTTCCAGCTGGGCGTGGTGGACGAGGAGGCCTTCGCCCGCACCCGGGAGGCCGGCGTGGACATGGTCATGGACCGCTGCCCGGCGATCGAGATCCCGGCACTCTGACCGCCCCGACGGGCCGCACCGATTCGCTTCACGCCGTCCGTGACTCGAAGGCACGCCCTCACGGCCCGGTCACCGGCGGGATCGAGACGGCCATGGTCATCTCCATGGGTTCGGTCCCGTCGTTGCGGTAGGTGTGCGGGACGTTCCCCTCGAAGGAGACGGCTCCGCCCGCGGGCACCGCGTACGCCTCCCCGTCGACGAGGAGGGTGAGGGTGCCCGCCGTGACGTGGAGCATCTCCAGGGTGCCCGAGGGGTGGGGGTCGGATTCGGTGCCCTCGCCGGGTTCCAGCAGGTAGGTCCACACCTCCAGGGGGCCGCGTCGGTCGTCGCCGAGCAGCATGGTGGCGCCGCTGCCGCCTTCGGTGGACCACATCCGTACGCCCTGTCCCGGAAGCACCACCTGCACCTGTGGGCTTCGGTCGCGGTCGAGCAGGGTCGTGATGCTGACGCCGAGGGCGTCGGCCAGTTTGACCGTGGTGCCGACGCTGGGGTTCGTCCGGGCCTGCTCGATCTGGATGATCATCCCGCGACTGACCCCGGCCCGGGCCGCCAGCGCCTCCAGGGTGAAGCCCCGCTCACCGCGCCATCGCCTGAGGTTCCGCGCGAGTGCTCGGGTGAGCTCCTCTAGATCCGACAACGTATCGCCCCCACACTCGTGGTCCAATATTGTGGCTGACACAGTCCATTGGAGTGGACTAGTGTGCGCTGTACTTCATCGTCCAATGCACTGTACTGCGAGGGCCTGCCATGACCACCCTGTTCGCCTTGGCCACAGCCGTGCTGTGGGGCCTCGCCGATTTCGGCGGCGGGCTGCTGACCCGCCGCCTGCCGGCGCTCACGGTGGTCGTGGTCTCGCAACTCATCGCCGTCGTCGTCCTGGGCGCCGTGGTCCTCGCCACCGGCGCCTGGCACGAGGCCGGATCCCAGCTGTGGTTCGCGGTCGGCGCCGGACTGGTCGGCCCCCTGGCGATGCTCGCCTTCTACGAGGCGTTGGCGCTCGGGCCGATGGGCGTGGTGTCCCCGCTGGGCTCGCTCGGCGTGATCGTGCCGGTCGGGGCCGGGTTGGCGCTGGGCGAGCGGCCGGGGCTCGGCCAGTTCGCCGGGATAGCCGTGGCCGTCGGGGGCATCGTCCTCGCCGGCGGTCCCGAGCTGCGGGGGGCGCCCGTACAGCGCCGGGCCGTCGTGCTCACCCTGGTGGCGGCCTTCGGGTTCGGCGCGGTGATGGCCCTGATCTCGCACGCCTCCACCACCCTGACCGGCCTGTTCCTGGCCCTCTTCGTGCAGCGGGTGACGAACGTGGCGGCCGGCGGAGCTGCCCTGTGGGTCCGGACCCGGCGCGGCGCCCCCGCCCTTCCGGCGGACGGCGGGCGCGCGATCCTGTGGGGACTGCTGCCGGCGCTGGCCTTCGTCGGCCTGGCCGACGTCGCGGCGAACGGCACGTACTCCGTGGCCGCGCAGAGCGGCCCGGTCACCGTGGCCGCCGTGCTCTCCTCCCTCTACCCGGTGATCACCGCGTTGGCCGCCTTCGTCATGCTCAAGGAGCGGCTGCGGACCGTACAGGCGGCGGGCGCCGGACTGGCTCTGGCGGGCACCGTCCTGCTGGCCGCCGGGTAGCGCGGGCTACACCGGGTCGCCGGCGGTCTCGGACGTGCGCTGCTCCGCCTCCGCCAGCTCGGCCAGTGCCCGCAACTGCCCGGGCGTGACCCCGTCGGCGATCGGCACCGGCGTCGGCGTGCGCAGCGGCGGCTGCCAGCCCGTCTCGGCCTCCCAGCGCCGCACGATCCGCGCGGGCGCCCCCGCCACCACCGCGTGGTCGGGCACCTCGCCCCGTACGACGGCCCCCGCGGCCACCACCACGTTGCGGCCCAGCCGCGCGCCGGGGAGGATCACCGCGCCCGTGCCGAGCCAGCAGCCCGGGCCGATCTCCACCGGGGCGCTGCGGGGCCACTGCTTGCCCACGGGTTCGTGCGGGTCGTCGTAGCTGTGGTTGGTGGAGGTGATGTAGACCCCGGGCCCGCAGAAGGTGTCGTCCCCGATGGTGATCCGGGTGTCGGCGATGACGTGGCTGCCCCGGCCGAGGACCACGCCGTTGCCGAGGACGAGCATCGGGTCCGGGCCCAGGTCGAGGTCGGGCATCATCCCGGCGGTCAGGGTGACCTGTTCGGCGATGATGCAGTGGTCCCCGAGCCTGATCCAGGGTTCACCGAAGATCGTGCCCTGCGGGAAGGCGAGACGGGTGGCGGGGCCGATGGCGCCGAAGCGCAGCCGGCCGGGGGTCTCCGCGGTGACGGCGCCGGCCCGCTGCATCCAGCGCCAGCCCGCGTGGACGGCGCGGTTGACCACCCGACGCCGCAGGGATGAGAACGTGTTCTGGTTCTTCGGCACCCGGTCACCGTAGCCTGCCGACCGCCGGTAGCGCGCCGTGATCTTCACCCCATCCCCGGCCGCCCGGAGGGGGTGGCCTACCGTGCTGTCAGCGCGGCAGACGCAGACCATGGAACAGAGGGAAGAGAACATGACGCAGCAGGCGGCCCAGGCACTCGTCGCGGGTGTGGGCGGACGGCAGCCGGTCATCGACCCCACCGCCTTCACGGCGCCCACCTCGGCGGTGATCGGCGACGTGAGCCTCGCCGCCGGCGCGAGCGTCTGGTACTCGGCGGTGTTGCGCGCGGACTGCGGCCCGATCGCGCTCGGCGCCGACAGCAACGTGCAGGACAACTGCACGATCCACGTGGACCCCGGCTTCCCGGTCTCCATCGGCGCTCGCGTCTCCATCGGCCACAACGCGGTGGTGCACGGCTGCACCGTCGAGGACGACTGCCTCATCGGCATGGGAGCCACCGTCTTGAACGGCGCGGTGATCGGCGCCGGTTCGCTGGTGGCCGCGCAGGCACTGGTCCCACAGGGCATGGTGGTCCCGCCGGGGTCCCTGGTCGCGGGCGTGCCGGCGAAGGTGCGGCGCGCGCTCACCGACGAGGAGCGCGAGGGGATCAAGGTCAACGCGCTGATGTACACGGAACTCGCCAAGCAGCACCGCGCCTCGGTGACCCCCGACGCGTGACGCCCGGGCCCGCGTCCGCGTCCGCTGCCCATGGGCGGACGCGGGCCGGCGCGCGTCAGTCCGAGGCCCTCGCCGAGGTCGGAGCCGAAGGGGCCGAGGAAGCGGAGGTGGCAGAGGCGGCAGAGGAAGCCGAAGCCGCCGGCGCTTCGGCCGACTCGGCCGACCGGGCCGCGGGCGTCCGCCCGCCGGGAAGGTCCGACTCCGTCTCCCGCATCTGCGCCGCCGCCTTCTTCATCCGGCCCCGCAGCACCAGCGTCACCGTCAGCCCGATCAGCAGGGCCGCCGCCAGGGCCAGCCAGGAGAACCGCTTCAACCACGGCTCGGCGACGATCCCGACGGAGTAGATGACGGCGGTGGTGCCGCCGGCCCAGAGGATCCCGCCCAGGACGTTCGCGACGAGGAAGCGCCAGTACGGCATGTGCAGCACGCCCGCCAGCGGCCCGGCGAAGATGCGCAGCAGCGCCACGAACCGGCCGAAGAAGACGGCCCACATGCCCCACTTGTCGAAGGAGCGTTCCGCCAGGGCCACGTGCTCCGGCCCGAAGTGCTTCGGGAAGCGCCGGCCCAGCTTCTCCAGCAGTGGCTTTCCGCCGCGCCGGCCGATGGCGTACCCGATCGAGTCGCCGACGATGGCCCCCGCGATCGCGCAGAGCCCCAGCACCACGGGGTCGATGTCGCCGTGCTGCGAGGCCAACAGGGCCGAGCTGACGAGGATGATCTCCCCGGGCAGCGGGATGCCCAGGCTCTCCAGTCCGATGACCAGCCCCACCAGGAGATAGACGCTGACCGCCGGAATCGTCTCCAGCCATTCCTGGATGTGCACCGGTACGTCCTCCAGAGTCATCTCCGGCGCGCCCCCTGTGACACGCCGAACGGGCAGCCTATCGGCTCGCCACGACGGCCCTCGCCCTCAGTGGCAGTTCGCGCGAGGAACGGCCCGCGAAGACCTCGCGGGGGCCTGAACCCACCACCCAGGTGTGCTGTTCCGGATCCCACGACGACAGCGTCCGGGCGTCGATGTCGACGGTGACCCGCTGCGCCTGCCCCGGGGCCAGGGTCAGGCGACGGTATCCGGCCAACACGCGCACCGGCTGGTCCAGTCGGAGCGAGGCCGCCGGTCCCAGGTACACCTGCGCCACCTCCACGCCCTTGCGGCGTCCGGTGTTGCGGACCGTGAACTCCACGCGCAGTCCGCCGCGCTCCGCCCGCACGGCGAGCTTCTCGTACGCCCACGTGGTGTACGAGAGCCCGTGCCCGAAGGCGAAGAGCGGCTCCACCTTCTGCGCGTCGTACCAGCGGTGGCCGATGTGCACGCCCTCGGTGTACTCCTGCCGGCCGCCGACGCCCGGGTAGCGCAGCGGGTCCCCGGCGACCGGGGTCGCCCGTTCGTCGACCGGGAACGTCTGCGTCAGTCGGCCGCCCGGGTCCACGTCCCCGAAGAGCAGGTCGGCGGTCGCGCCCGCCCCCTCCTGCCCCGGGTAGTACATCTGGAGGACCGCCCCGGTGCGCGCGAGCCACGGCATGGTGGTGCTGGAGCCGGTGTTGAGGACCACGGTGGTCCGCGGGTTGACGGCGGTGACGGCCTCGATCAGCGCGGCCTGTCCGCCCGGCAGCGCGAGCGAGGTGCGGTCGCGGCCCTCGGTGGCGTCCTCGTACGCGAACAGCACCACGCTGCGGGCCTCCTCGGCGACCTTGACCGCCTCGGCGACGTCGGCGGCCCGCCCCGCCCGGGTGATGTGCCGCAGCCGCAGGCGCAGGCCCTTGTCCCCGCCGTCCGCCGTGACCGCGAGGCGGTGCGCGCCGGCCTTGAGGGCGAGGGTGCGGCGCCGGACGGTCAGCCCGTCGGGGGCGGCGCCGAGGAGCCCGCCCGCGAAGTACTCGGCGACGCCCTGGCGTACGGGGAACAGGTCCTCCCCGTCGAGACGTACGACCGGCCGCTTCCCGGAGTAGTGGACGATCAACGTCCATTCGTCGTCCGCGGCCAGGGTGAACGTCCCCTCGTGGCTCCAGCGACGGCCCGCGTCCACGCTGTGGTCGTCCAGGTCGACGGGCGGCGTCAGCAGGGTCGGCGGAAGGGACCGGCCGTACAGGTCCTCACCGAGCGCGTGGCGGACGCTCGCCCCGTTCCCGGCGCGCCGTTTGATGGCGGTGAGCGGGGCGTCGGCCACGTCGGGCACCACGTGGGCGCTGCCGCCGCCGCTCACGAAGGGCATCGCACCGGTGGGCCCGATCACGGCGATCGAGCGGGCCGCCGCACCGGCCAGCGGCAGGGTGCCGTGTTCGTTGCGCAGCAGCACCGCCCCCGCGGTGGCCACCTTGCGGGCGAACCGGGCTCCGGCGGAGGCGTCGCGGACGGGGCGGGCGGCGGGATGTACGGCGAGCAGTCCGAAGCGGTCCATGGTGGTCAGGATCCGGCGCACGGCGAGGTCCACGGTGTCCTGGGAGACGGATCCGCCGCGCACCGCCTCGCGCAGCGGGGCGCCGTAGTGGGTGCCGCCGGGCATCTCCATGTCGAGGCCGGCGTTGACGGAGCCCACGGTGCCGTGGGTGGCCCCCCAGTCGGAGGCCACCCAGCCGTCGAATCCCCAACGGCCGCGCAGCAGTTCGTCCAGGAGCGGTTTGTTCTCACAGGCGTGGGTCCCGTCGACCTTGTTGTACGCGCCCATCACCGCGCCGACGCCGGCCGCCACCGCGGCCTCGAAGCCCCTCAGTTCGGTCTCGTGGAGGGTCTGTTCGGCGACGACGACGTCGATGGTGTCGCGGCCGCGTTCCTGGTTGTTGAGGGCGAAGTGCTTGACGGTGGCGATCATGCCCTCGTCCTGGATCCCCCGGACGACTTCGGCGACCAGGTCGGCCGTGAGCTTCGGGTCCTCGGCGAAGGTCTCGAAGTTGCGGCCGGCGAAGGGGGTGCGGATCAGGTTGGCCATGGGGGCGAGCAGGACGTCCTGTCCCAGCGCGCGGCCCTCGCGGCCGAGGACCCGGCCGTACTCCCGGGCGAGCGTCGGGTCGAAGGCGCAGGCCAGCAGGACGGGCGCGGGCAGGGCGGTGGCGCGTGCGGCGACGCGGACCCCGGCGGGTCCGTCGGCGAGCCGCAGGGCGGGGACGCCCAGCCGGGGGACGCCGGGCACGTGGCCGGCCTGGCCGAGGGGCGCGGGGTCCGGGGCGCCGTGCAGCAGGGCGGTCTTCTCGTCGAGGGTGAGCCGGCCCAGCAGGGCGTCGATCCGGGCCGTGCCGGCCGGCTGTCCGGCCGGTCCCGCGGCGGGAGAGGCCGTACGGGGACCGGGGCGGGGCGGTACGGCGGCCACGCAACCGGCCGTGGCGAGCGCGGCGCCCATCGCCCCGAGCAGGCGCACCGCCGAACGTCTGGACACGGCCTCGCTCATGGGCGCTCCCTGCGGCGTCGGCATCGGCGGGAGCGGCCCGCGCCGGACCGCTCCCGCGCCCACTGTGCGCCGGGGCGCCGTCGGGGCCGCCCGGACGCGCCACCTCGACGCCGAGGTTCAGCCCTGCGGCGGCTGCGGCACGCCCTCGGGTTCCCGGTTCGGCTCGTCCTGGACGCGGACCCGGGCCTCGGTGCGGTGTCCGCGCGCGATGTAGTCCCGTACGACCGCCTCCACCGCGTCCTGCGGGGAGCCGACTCCGGCGAGGACCATCACCTCGACCACGAGTTCGGCGTCGAGGCTGATGTTGACCTTGGCCATGGGGTTCCCCTCCGTCGTCGTCGGACGGACTCTAGCGGGCCGGGGCCCTCTTCCGGCCGCTCCCCGCGCGAACGCGTGGGGGGCCGCACCCCCTTCGGGTACGGCCCCCCACTCCCCCCGCGTGCGTGCCACGCGACGCTCCCTGCCGGCGCGGCTCCCCGCCCGCGCGCTACGCGTTGGGGCGCAGCGTCCAGACCACGGTCATCTCACCCGTCACGGCCTCGTCCTCGCGCTGGATGGCGATGGTGACGGGGAACTCGGGGCGGCCGCCCGCGTCCAGCTCGGCGATGACTTCCGCGGCCGGGCGACCGAGGGTCGCGGTGGCGGTGACGACGCCCTTGGCGAGCTTCTTGTAGCCGATCTCGGCCTTGACGGCGAGCGGCACGGCGCGCGAGAGCTGGTCGCCGAAGGCGGCCAGGACGATCGCGCCGCTCGCGGACTCGGCCAGCGTGAACATGGCGCCGGCGTGCGGGCCGCCCACGTGGTTGTGGTAGTCGGGCTGGTCCGGCAGGCGGACGACCGCGCGCTCCGGGGTGGTCTCCAGGAACTGGAGGTTCAGGGTGCGGGCCATCGGTACCGTCGCGGCGAGCATTTCGCCCACGTTCATCTGTTCTGCGCTCATGGAACGCGATGTTACCCACGAGTAGACACGGTTGACCAGACCTCTTCCAGGGGCGGCCGTGACCACCGACACCCGCTCCCACTATCGTTACCGGCCATGTGGCCAGGACAGCAACAGCCGCCCGGGGGAGAGACCGACCCCCAGGACGCGCGACAGAACCCGTACCAGCAGCAGCCGGGAACGCCGAACCCGTACCAGCAGCAGCCGCCGCAGCAGGGGTTCGGCGAGCAGCCCGGCTACGGCTATCCCCAACAGGGCTACCAGACGCCCCCTCCCGTCCAGCCGTGGGGACAGCAGCCCCCGCAGGCCCCTCAGGGCGGCGGAACCCCCTTCTCGACGAAGACCGTGGCGATCGTCGCGGCCGCGGCGGTCGTCGTGACGGCCGCCGTCACCGGCACCTTCGTCCTGACCCGGGACAAGAAGAGCGACCAGGCCGACGACAAGCCGGCCGTCGCCTCCTCGTCCCCCGCCGCGAGCTCGGCCGCACCGGCCTCCCCCACCGGGAACCCGCGCGCCGGTGGTGACCTGAAGCCGGTGATCCCCGGTTGGAAGGTGGTCGTCAACCCGAAGCACGGCACCGCCTTCGACGTCCCGCCGGACTGGGAGGTGCTGAGCTCCGGCATGTCGATCGGCTTCGAGGACGAGGCCAAGGGCGACGGCTCGCCGATCGTGATGATGTCCGCGCCGGCGTACCTCAAGCAGGACTGGTGCAAGGTCGACTCCGACAAGAACGGCAGCGAGGAGACCACGTCGCTCGGCGGCACCGGCACCAAGGGCGGCCAGGGAGCGAAGGACACCGCCGAGGCGGCGCGCAACGAGGCCGGCAACTGGGTCTTCGCCGGATACGGGCAGAAGGGACCGAAGGGCACCACCAAGGTCACGGAGCCCAAGGAGTACACCACCTCCTCCGGCCTCAAGGGGCACATGGCGACCGCATCGGTGACCGGCCTGCCGAAGGAGAACAAGTGCTCCTCGGACGGCAAGAGCATCGCCTTCAGCTTCAAGAACGCCAAGAACGACTTCGCGACCTGGGTCCTCTACAGCGCGGCCGGGGTTCCGGGCGAGGTCAGCCAGGAGACGTACGAGAAGATCCTCAGCTCCGTCCGCCTCAACGCGAGCTGATCTGCGCGGCCCCCTGGCCGGGGCCGGAATTTCGTTTGGAATCCCGGTCCCGGCCAGGGATAGTCCGTGGGTGAGCACTCCCCCCGCCGAACCCGCCCCGCCGTCCGTACGGCGCGGCCGCCCCGAGTGGGCCGGCCGCAACTACAGCCTCCTGACGGCCGCGGCGGTCGTCACGAACCTCGGCAGCCACGGAGCGCTCATCGCGGCCTCCTTCGCGGTCATCCAGGCGGGCGGGTCCACGGGAGACGTCGGCCTCGTCGCGGCCGCGCGCACCGTGCCGCTCGTCCTGTTCCTGCTCATCGGCGGAGCGATCGCCGACCGGCTGCCCCGCCACCGGGTGATGGTCGGGGCAAACGCCCTGAACTGCGTGTCCCAGGCCGCGTTCGCCGTGATCGTCCTCACCGGACACCCGCCGTTGTGGCAGATGATGCTGCTGACCGCGCTCTGCGGCACGGGTACCGCCTTCTTCAATCCGGCCGCCGAGGGCATGCTGCTCTCCACCGTGTCCGGACAACACTCCAACCGCGCCTTCGCGCTCTTCCGGATGGCCGTGAACGGCGCCGGCATCGGCGGCGCGGCCCTCGGCGGCGCCCTGATCGCCGCCATGGGCGCGGGCTGGGTGCTCGCCGTCGACGCGGTCGCCTTCGCCGTCGCCGGCGCCCTGCGCGCGTTCCTCGACGTCGGCCACATCCCCGAGCGGGCTCCGGGCGGAGGGTTGTTGTCCGACCTGCGCGAGGGGTGGGTGGAGTTCAAGACCCGCCCGTGGCTGTGGAGCATCGTGCTCCAGTTCTCGGTGGTCGTCGCCGTCGTCGGCGCCGCCGAAGCGGTGTACGGCCCGCTGGTCGCCCGGGACCGGCTGGGCGGGGCGGCCCCGTGGGGCATCGCCCTGGCCTTCTTCGGCGTGGGCACGATCGCCGGCGCGTTCCTCATGATGGCGTGGAAGCCCCGCCGGTTGCTGCTGGTCGGCACCCTGTGCGTGTTCCCGCTGGCGATGCCGTCCGCCGGACTGGCGGTTCCGCTCCCGGTGTGGGCCCTGTGCCTCGTGATGCTCGTGAGCGGCCTGGCGATCGAGGTGTTCGGCGTCAACTGGATGACGACCATGCACCAGGAGATCCCCGAGGAGAAGTTCTCCCGGGTGTCCGCCTACGACTGGTTCGGCTCGGTGTCGATGCTGCCGCTCGCCACCGCCCTGGCCGGCCCCGTCGAATCGGCCGTCGGCCGCACCTCGGCCCTGTGGGGGTGCGCGGCCCTCGTGGTGGTGGTCACCGCTTTGGTGCTGCTCGTCCCGGACGTCCGCCGGATGACCCGCAAGCCCGCGAAGGACGCACCCGACGTCCACCCGGCGCCGCCCGCCCCGGCCGCCCTGCCCCTGGGCTGACCCGCCCACCCCCGGGGGCGCGGGCTCCGGACCTTCCCTCGACCCCTGGTGCCGTGACCGGCAAGGCGCACCGTGCCACGGCGCCCGGTACGGCACTAGACGACCTAGTCGACGCTGAACGCGCCCGCCGGGGGCTCCGGGGAGGCGACCGCCTCCGCGTCCCCCACCGGTAGCGCCCCCCGCGTGAACCGGGCCAACGCGTCCCCGTCCTCCACCCGGGCCGCGAACGCGTCGGCCGCGCAGCGCCGGGCCAGCGCCGCCACCGGGATCTCCCGGTCCGACGCCACGAGCACCGCGTTCCCGAAGCGCCGTCCCCGCAGCACGCCCGGCTCCGCGATCAGCGCCAGTTCCCCGAAGACCGCCCCGAAGTTCGCCAACTGCGCCCGCAGGAACCCGAAGGGCGCCCCGTCGGCCAGGTTCGCCGCGTACAGCCCGCCGGGCCTGAGCACCCGGGCCGCCTCCCGCGCGTACTCCACCGAGGTCAGCTGCGCCGGCACCCGCGAGCCCCCGAACACGTCCGCGACCAGGACGTCCACGCTCGCCGCGGGGGCGCCGCCCAACCAGGCCCGGGCGTCGGCCGTGTGCACCGTGATCCCGGCGCCGTCCGCCGCCGGCAGGTGCTCCGCGACCATGTCCACCAGCTCCGCGTCGAACTCCACCACCTCCTGCCGGGACCCCGGACGGGTCGCGGCGGCGTAGCGCGGCAGGGTCAGCGCGCCCCCTCCCAGGTGCAGCAGGTCCAGCGGCGCCCCCGGTTCGGCCGCGCAGTCGAGTACGTGGGCGAGCCGGCGCACGTACTCGAACTCCAGGTGCTCGGGCTCGTCCAGGTCCACGTAGGACTGCGGTGCCCCGTTCACGGTCAGCAGCCAGGCCCGCTCCCGGTCCACGTCCGGCATCAGCTTGGCGGTGCCTTGGCCCACGTCCCGGATCACCGGGATCTGTTCGTCGTCCACCCCACCATTGTCGGGCCGCCGCGCCGTCAGCCCGCCCAGACGGCCGTCGCCTCGGCCACGTGCTCGGCCGCCTGCGCCAGTCCCGCCCGCGCCGCCGGGTCCCGCCGGGCGGGATCCAGGACATTGCGCCCGAAAGCCTTGCGCGCCGCCTGGGACGGGGTGATGAGCAGCACCCTCGCCCCGGCCGCCCGGAGCCGGGCGGCCTGCGCGGCGGGCGAGGGGATCATGCCGCTGCCCAGGCTCATGGGCGCGAGGATCACCACCCGGGCGTAGCCCTCCGCCAGGTCGGCGTTGGTGGCCGAGCGGACACCGCCGTCCATGAACCGCCGCCCGCCCACGGTCACCGGCGGCCACACCCCGGGCACCGCGCAACTCGCCGAGACGGCGTCCAGCAGCCCGGCCCCGCCCGTGCGGTCGAAGGCGGTGAGTTCCCCGCTCAGGGTGTCGACGGCGGTGACGACGAACCGCCGCTCGGGCCACTCCCCCGAGACGAGCCGGGCCTTGAGGACCTCGCGGCGTTCCGTCTCCGCGGTGGTCCCGGCGGCGGCCAGGGCGTAGGCGCCGATGCGCCTGCGGTAGCCGGCGGCGTCCCGCGAGCGGGCCATCGCGACGGCGTACCGCGCGACGAGCCCGGCTCCGAGCCTGGCCACCGCCTCGCCCGAGGCGTCGCCCAGCTGACGCTCGTACAGCTCCCGGGGGGTCAGCAGTCCGGAGGTGAGCTGCGCGCCCACCACCGAGCCGGCGGAGGTGCCGACGACGAGGTCGGCGGTGCCCAGGTCGATGCCCGCCCGGGCGAGCCCGTACAGGATCCCGCTCTCCCAGCCGATCCCGGTGAGCCCCCCGCCGCCCAGCACCAGTGCCGTTTCGCCGCTCATCGCCGCCCGCCCCTCGGTCGTGTCCCGTGATGACGGCAGTCTGGCCGAAGCCGACCGCCGCCACCACGGCGGGCCCCGATACGGGGGCGCCCGACAGTCCGCCGCTACCCGACGGTGGTCACCGTCCCGGCGCCGACCGTGCGCCCGCCCTCACGGATCGCGAAGCCGAGGCCGGGCTCCAGCGGCAGGTCCCGGCCCAGCTCGACGGTCATGGTGACCGTCTCCCCGGGCCGGACCACGGGCACCTCGCCCAGGTCCACGTCCCCGACCACGTCGGCGGTGCGGATGTAGAACTGCGGTCGGTACCCGGACGCGATCGCCGTCGTCCGGCCGCCCTCGCGGGCGGACAGCACGTACACCCGCGCGGTGAAGCGGCGGCTCGGCCGCACGCTCCCGGGCGCCGCGACCACGTGCCCGCGCCGGACCCCGTCGCGCGGCACGCCGCGCAGCAGGAGCGCGACGTTGTCCCCGGCCTCGGCGGACTCCATCGGCCGGCCGAAGGTCTCCAGCCCGGTGACGACGGTCTCGAGCGTCTCGCCGTCCCCGCCGAGCACGCTCACCCGCTCCCCGAGCCGTACGGAGCCCCGCTCGACGGCTCCGGTCACGACGGTCCCGCGCCCGGTGATGGTCAGCACGTTCTCCACCGGCAGCAGGAACGGCGCGTCCGTGTAGCGCACCGGCATCGGTACGTACGTGTCCACCGCGTCCAGCAGCGCCTCGATCGCCCCGGTCCACCGCGGGTCCCCCTCCAGCGCCGCGAGCCCGGAGACCCGGACGACCGGGGCGGTGTCGCCGCCGTAGCCGTGCGCGGTGAGCAGTTCGCGGACCTCCAGCTCGACCAGGTCGGTGAGTTCGGGGTCCCCGGCGTCGGCCTTGTTGAGGGCCACCACGATGTGGTTCACGCCCACTTGGCGGGCCAGCAGTACGTGCTCGGCAGTTTGTGGCATGACCCCGTCGAGCGCGGACACGACGAGGATGGCCCCGTCGAGCTGGGCCGCGCCCGTGACCATGTTCTTCACGTAGTCGGCGTGACCCGGCATGTCGACGTGGGCGTAGTGCCGGGTGTCGGTCTCGTACTCCACGTGCGTGAGGTTGATGGTGATGCCGCGCCGGGCCTCCTCGGGGGCCCGGTCGATGCGGTCGAAGGGGACGAAGGAGGCGCCGCCGCGCCCGGCGAGGACTTTGGTGATGGCGGCGGTGAGCGTCGTCTTCCCGTGGTCGACGTGTCCCATGGTGCCGATGTTGAGGTGCGGCTTGGTGCGCACGAAGGCCGTCTTGGCCATGATGTCTTCCCGTGTGTTCCGAAGCTGGAGACGGGACCCCCGGAGCGAACCGACCCTCCCCCTGTGGGGTCCGCCGGACGATCCGGGAAGGGTCAGCTTCGTGCGCCGTCGAATGCGACGGGGGCGTGATCCTCCACGAGGAGGGCAGCCTTCGGCGCGTCCGCGACTGCGGACGGCGCTGCGAGGAAGGCGTGCCTGGACATGTCCCCGATCCTGCCGCGCGATCGGGGCGGCGTCGAACCAATTTCCGCGCGGCCGGGGGCCCTTGCGGACCGGCCGTTCCTCCACCCGCCCCACTGCTCACCGTCCGCCGCGGACCCGTTACGGGGCGCGAACGTGGCGGGGTTCGTTCCGGCAGGATTCGCAGTGTCCTTGGTCACTGCCCGGGGCGGTGCGCGGCGTCGGGGCGCGCGGATCCTCGCGGACGGGCGCGGCGTCCCTCGCGCGGGCGCGGCGCCGGACCGGCCTGCTCGGCGTCCACGACGGAGCCCGCCGGGCGAAGCGAACCGCCCTGCGGAGAGACGGCCGCGAGGAACGTTCGGAGGCCGCCGGCCGTTCGACCGCATGAGGTCCGGATTACGGCACGACGCCGCATGTGTCGGTTAGTCTCCCGGGATGTCCCTCCTCCTCGCGCCGTGGACCCGGTTGTTCGTGCTCGTCCTGCTGCTGGTGACGGCGGGCGTGTGCGTGCTGCTGTACGAGCCCCAGCGCCTGCTCTCGCAGGGGTGGCCCCCGGCGCTCCCGGTGGGCGTGGCGGTGGCGCTGTTCGCGGGGGTGTACGGGCTGTGCACGGCGGCGTTCGTGCCCCGTCCGCTGCTGAACCTCGCCGCGGGGGCGGTCTTCGGAACCGCGTTCGGCCTGGTGGCGGCGGTCGCCGGCACGGTGCTCGGCGCCGGCGTCGCCTTCGCTCTGGGGCGGGTGATGGGGCAGGGGGCTTTGCGTCCGCTGTTGCGCGGCCGCTGGTTGCGGGCGGCCGACGGCCAGTTGAGCCGGCACGGCTTCCGTTCCATGTTGGCGATCCGGATCTTCCCCGGGGTGCCCTTCGCGGCGGCCAACTACTGCGCGGCGGTTTCCCGTTGCGGCTGGCTGCCGTTCCTTGCGGCGACGGCGCTCGGCACGGTGCCGAACACCGCCGCGTACGTGATCGCGGGGGCCAGCGCCTCGTCCCCGGGTTCGCCCGCGTTCCTCGCGTCGTTCGGCTTCATCGCGGTCTCCGCGGTCGTCGCGGCGGCCGTCGCCTGGCGCAAGCGACACCGCCTCGTACCCCCCGTCGCGCACGGCCCGGCGTACGAGCCGGCGCCCCACCACCCCCCTGTGGTCAGCGGCGCCCCCCACGGGCCCTAGCATCGGACCCGAACTGCCCGACGATCACAAGGACGAGCGCACCCCGACATGAGCTGGTTCGAATCCCTAATCCTCGGTCTCGTCCAGGGGCTTACGGAGTTCCTCCCGATCTCCTCCAGTGCCCACCTCAGGCTGACCGCGGCTTTCGCCGGCTGGCACGACCCGGGGGCGGCCTTCACCGCCATCACCCAGATCGGCACCGAGGCCGCCGTCCTGATCTACTTCCGCAAGGACATCGCGCGGATCATCTCCACCTGGTTCCGTTCCCTCTACACCAAGGCCCTGCGCTCCGAACAGGACGCGAAGATGGGCTGGCTGGTGATCGTCGGATCGATCCCGATCGGTGTCCTCGGCCTCGTGTTCAAGGACGCGATCGTGGGTCCCGCCCGCGACCTGCGGCTGACCGCCACCACCCTGATCGTGATGGGCATCGTGCTCGGCTACGCCGACTGGTTGGCCTCGCGCGACGAGCAGGGCGGCAAGCACCGGGTGGTCAAGGAGCGCAAGACCCTCCAGGAGCTGGGCGTCAAGGACGGCCTGATCTTCGGCATCTGCCAGGCGATGGCGCTGATCCCCGGCGTCTCGCGGTCCGGGGCGACGATCTCCGGCGGTCTGCTCCTCGGCTTCACCCGCGAGGCGGCGGCCCGCTACTCCTTCCTCCTCGCCATCCCGGCCGTGCTGGCCTCCGGGGCCTTCGAGATCAAGGACGTCGTCGAGACCCCGGGGCACATCTCCTGGGGGCCGACGATCTTCGCGACCGTCATCGCCTTCTTCGTGGGCTACGTCGTGATCGCCTGGTTCATGAAGTTCATCTCCACCAAGAGCTTCATGCCGTTCGTGATCTACCGGATCGCCCTGGGCATCCTGCTGTTCGCGCTGATCGGCGCGGACGTGCTGAGCCCGCACGCCGGCGAGTCCGGCTCTTAGCGCTCTGACCGTGCCGGCGGCTCTCACGGAGCACGCTCACCGCTTCGCGTGAACCGGAGGCCGCTCGGGAACGTTCCCGAGCGGCCTCCGCGTCGTTGTGCCTGAAGAGACCTGAAGGCAAGAAGCAGGGGGTGTCCCATGGGTCGTGTGGTGTTGGAGCGTTTTCCGGCCGGAAGTCCGAGGGGAAGCTGGCCCGCCGAGGAGTACGCGGCGCAGCGGATGCGCGAGGGCGTGCCCGCCGAGGTGGTGATGGACCTGGACAGTGACGCGTTCCTGGTCGTCGTCCGACCGCGGGAGGCGCATTCCGGTCATTGATCGTGTTCGCCGGGGCCCGGTCCGCGCACGCCCCTTGGCCTCACGGGCGTGCGCCCCCAGACTGTCCCGATGACGCAGCGTGTGGACCTCGCGACGGTAATGGACCGGCTGGCCATCGACGAGGTGGTGTCGGGGTACGCGGTGGCCGTCGATGACGGGGACTGGGGCGCCTACCGCGCCCTCTTCACGCCGACCGGGCGGGCCGACTACAGCTCGGCCGGCGGGATCGAGGGGCCCGCCGGCGAGGTGGCCGACTGGCTCGCGCAGACCATGCGGCTCTTCCCGGTGCGCCAGCACCTGATCGTGAACCGGCTGATCCGGCTGGAGGACCTGGGCGGTTCCCCCGGTGACGCGGCCGAGGTGCGGGCGGACTTCCTCAACCCGATGCGGCTGGCCGGGGAGGAGTTCGACGGGACGGTCACCTCCCCCAATTTCGTCGCCGCCGGGCGGTACGCGTTCGCTCTGGCCCGGACCCCGGAGGGCTGGCGGCTCAGCTCGGTCACCGTGCACGAGAAGTGGCGGCACATGTCCGCGTAGCCCTGGCCGGGCTGATCCGGTCCGGCCGTTCCACACTGGAAGCGGAGGCGCGTCATGATCCCGAGGTCGAAGCGGTGGTGGCGGGCGGCGGCGGCCGTCG
This sequence comes from Streptomyces sp. NPDC102278, assembly GCF_044766345.1. Lineage (NCBI taxonomy): Bacteria > Bacillati > Actinomycetota > Actinomycetes > Kitasatosporales > Streptomycetaceae > Streptomyces > Streptomyces sp. NPDC102278. The sequence continues at coordinate 889,255 of NZ_JBIWLV010000002.1, forward strand.
CCGCCGGAGCGCTGCCCGCCCTCACCTTCCCCTCGCCCGGGCTGTGGTGGTTCGCCTACCTCGCCCTCGTGCCCTGGATGCTGCTGCTGAGGTCCGCCCCCACCGGGCGGCGCGCGGCGCTGGAGGGGTGGCTCGGCGGCGCCGGGTTCATCTTCGCGGTCCACCACTGGCTGCTGCCGAGCATGCACGTGTTCCTGGTCGCGGTGGCGGCGCTGCTGGGGCTGCTGTGGATCCCCTGGGCGCTCCTGGTGCGGGAGTTGCTCGGCGGGGTCCCGGCCGCGGGTCGTGCGACGGCCGCGCTGGTCCTCGTACCGGCGGGGTGGCTGCTGTCGGAGTTGGTCCGCTCCTGGCAGGGGTTGGGCGGGCCATGGGGGCTGCTCGGGGCCGGCCAGTGGCAGGTGGCGCCGGCGCTGCGCCTGGCCTCCGTGGGCGGGGTGTGGCTGGTGAGCCTGCTGGTGGTGGCGGTGAACTGCGCGCTGGTCCTCTTGCTCGCGGCGCCGGCGGCTCGGGTCCCGGCGGTGGCCGGGGTGGCCGGTTGTGCGGTGCTCACGGGGCTCGTGTGGCTGTGGGTACCGCGCCCGGAGGTGACCGGCGGCCTGCGGGTGGCCGTGGTCCAGCCGGGGGTGGTCGCGGACGGGCCGGACAGCGCCGAGCGCCGGTTCGACGTCGGGGAGCGCCTGACGCGGACCCTGGTGGGGCAACGCCCCGACCTGGTGGTGTGGGGCGAGAGCAGCGTCGGCGCGGACCTGGAGGCCCGCCCCGACCTGGAGCGCCGGTTGACGGCCCTGTCCGCCGAGGTGGGGGCTCCCCTGCTGGTCAACGTGGACGCGCGGCGGGGCGACGGCGCCGGCATCCGCAAGAGTTCCGTACTGATCGACCCCCAGGGCCCGACCGGCGACCGGTACGACAAGATGCGGCTGGTTCCCTTCGGCGAGTACGTGCCCGCCCGTGCGCTGTTCGGCTGGGCCACCTCGGTCGGCAAGGCGGCGGGCGAGGACCGGGTACGGGGCGACACCCCCGTGCTCATGCCGCTGCCCGGCCGTCCCGGGGTCCTGCTCGGTCCGCTGGTGTGCTTCGAGTCCGCGTTCCCCGACATGAGCCGGCGCCTGGCCCGTGACGGGGCCGGCCTGCTCGTCGCCCAGTCCGCGACCTCCAGCTTCCAGGACAGCTGGGCCCCGGCCCAGCACGCCTCGCTGGCCGCCCTGCGCGCCGCGGAGACCGGCCGCCCGATGGTGCACGCCACCCTCACCGGCGTCAGCGTGGTGCGGGGCCCGTCGGGTGAGCGGGTCGGCCCGGCCCTCGCCACGTCGGCGAGCACCGCCCACGTGTACGAGGCACCCCTGGCCGCCGGCTCGACCCTCTACGTCCGCTTCGGGGACTGGCCGGTGGGTGCGGCCCTCGCCGCCCTGGCGGCGTTCTGCGCGGCCCGGTGGAGGCCTTCGCTCAGGAGGCCTGCTCCAGGGCCGAGCGCACCACCCGTTCGCACAGCTCGTGGGTGAGCAGGGCGTCCCGGGCGCTCAGTGTGGCGCCGGCCTCGACGGCTTCCAGGAAGGCGTCCACGACCTGTTCGATGCCCCGCTGGCGGGCGACCGGTACCCAGTCCCCGCGCCTGCGCACGGTCGGCTGGCCCTTGTGGTCGATGATCTCGGCGAGGTTGACGACCTGCCGCTTGGTGTCCTGTCCGGACACCTCCAGGGTCTCCTCGGTCGACCCGGACAGCCGGTTCATGATGCCGAGGGCGGTGAATCCGTCGCCGGACATCTGGAGCACCACCTGGTGCATGAGGCCCTCGCGCACCACGGCCCGGACGTCGATGTGGTCGGCCTCCCCGGGCAGCAGGAAGCGCAGGGTGTCGACGACGTGGATGAAGTCGTCCAGGACCAGCGTCCTCGGGTCCTCGGGCAGCCCGACCCTGTTCTTCTGCATGACGATCAACTCGCGCGGGTGGTCGACGCACTGCGCGTACCCGGGCGCGTGGCGCCGGTTGAACCCGACGGCGAGGGCGACCCCGCGCTCCTCGGCGAGTTCCACCAGCCGCCGCGAGTCCTCCAACTCGTAGGCCAGCGGCTTGTCCACGTACGTGGGCACGCCCGCCTCCAGCAGTCGCGCCACGATCTCCGGGTGGGCCTCGGTCGGCGCGTGCACGAAGGCCGCGTCGAGTCCCGCGGAGAGCAGCGCGTCGAGCGTGGTGTGCCGGCGCTCGGCCGGGACGTGGTGGACCGCGCCGATCCGCTCCAGCGTGGAGGGGGTGCGGGTCTGCAGGTGCAGCTCCACTCCCGGACGGGCGGTGAGGACGGGCAGGTACGCCTTACGGGCGATGTCGCCGAGTCCGATGACGCCAACCTTCACCGGGAGCCTCCAGGTTCGTTCCTTGTGGGACGCTCGCAGCTTAATCCCTGGTGACAGGGGCTGTGGTCGCTGAGGATGGGGCTCATGACCAACTCCGGATCCCACCGCCCCGAGCCCTCCACCACCGCCGACGAGCGGGACATGCTGGACGGCTGGCTCGACTACCACCGCTCGACACTGGCCTGGAAGTGCGAGGGGCTCGGGGACGAGCAGTTGCGTCGCAACGCGCTCGCGCCGTCCGAACTCAGCCTGTTGGGCCTCGTGCGGCACATGGCGGAGGTGGAACGGTACTGGTTCCGCGAGATCATGGTCGGCGAGGAACTCCCCGACCTGTACTCGACGCCCGACGACGTGGACGGCGACTTCCGGTTCACCGCCGAGGACACCTGGAGCGAGTCCGAGCGGGTGTGGCAGACCGAGATCGAGCTGGCCCGGCAGGCCGTGCAGGGCCGTTCCCTGGACCTGGTCTCGCGACCGGAGAGCCACCGCCGCGGCGAGGTGTTCAGCCTGCGCTGGGTGTACACCCACATGATCGAGGAGTACGCCCGCCACAACGGTCACGCGGACCTGCTGCGCGAGCACATAGACGGCGTCACGGGCGAGTAGCGGGCCCGATGCCGGCCGGGTCGCGCACCGGCCGTCAACCGGCGGCGCAGCGGCGGCCGGCCGTCACCCGTGCGGGGGCAATATCGTCCCAGGGTTTTCGCAACGGGGTCCTCGCACAGCAGAGTTGCGCGCGTGCATCCAACCCGAACCACGACAAGACTGCTGCTCGGAGTGGCCTGTGCCGTCTCGGCTGTCTCCGGCTGCGTGAACGTGACCCCCGCTCCGGCGCAGCCCGCGGCGGTGCCCACCGCGGGGTTGCCGCCGCTGCACGAGCCGCGCGGCGGACCGGGGGCCCTTCCGGTGGTCGTCCAGGCGCCCGCTCTGGAGGCGCTGCGGGCGGTCCCGCCGGAGCCCGCGCGTCCGGCGGCCCCGGCGGATTCGGCGGCTGCGGCGGACGCCCGCCGGGGCGAGCCGCCGGCCACGCCGCGTTCGCCCTCGGAGCCGGGGCGGGCGGCGCCGCCGGTCCCGGACATCCCGGAGCCGCGCCGGCGGGGCGAGCGCCCCCCGGGGCAACCCGAAGGCCGCCCCGGGGACCGTCCGCACCGCCCCCGGCCCGACGCGAAGGTGCCGCGTGAGCTGGTGCGGGAGTTGCCGGTGCGCCCCGCGGACGTGTGCGCCATGGGCCGTCGCCACGGACGCTGGCATCCCGACAGCCCGGAAGCCCGGATCTGCGCGGGCGTCCAGGGCGGCTGAGGGTTCCTCCGCACGCCCTCCCCGCCCCGCCCCGGGGGCTACGGCGACTGCTCCGGGAAGGGTCGGGGCCTGTGGCCCGGCTCCGTCGCGAGCCGCAGCTCCAGCCGGGCGATGGCGGCCCGGACCCGGTCGCCGTACCCGTCGTCGGCGAGTGCGCCGGTGGCCGCCCGGGCCCGGGCGAGGTGGGCCCGGGCCGCCTCGGGCCGACGCAGTTTCACGTAGTCGGCGGCCAGGTTGAGGTGCAGCGACGGATAGAACACCCGGACCGCCGGATGCGGGTCGCGGGCCCCGCGCGGGGTCCGCGCGCCCGGTGGGCCCGCGGGCGGGCCCTCGGCGGTGGTCGGCCCGTCGGCGGCGGTCAGTGCCCGCAGGTCCCAGGCCAGTTCGTCGGCGGGGTCGTCCTGCGCGTCAGCCATGTAGTGCGCGAGGGTGCACCGGTGGAGCGCGGGAGCCGCCTCGCCGATCTCGGACCAGATCTCCCCCAGCCGATTGCGGGCCTCCTCGCGGTCCCCGGCGTGCAGCAGGATGACGGCCTGGCCGATCCTGGTCATGACGGCGTCCTCCGACGCCTCCTGCTGCTCCGTCAACGCGGCCTCCGGCTGGCTCTGCCAGACCTGCTCTCCGGTCTGATCGTCACGACGCTAACCGCAGGCGCCGCCTCTGGCGCCCAGGCGGGGTGTGGCGTCAGCCGAGGTCCGGGATACGCCAGTCGATCGGCTCATGCCCCTGGGCGGCGACGGCTTCGTTGATCTGCGTGAAGGGGCGGGATCCGAAGAACTTCTTCGCCGACAGCGGCGAGGGGTGGGCGCCCTTGACGATCACGTGCCGGTCCTCGTCGATCAGCGGGATCTTCTTCTGGGCGTACGCGCCCCAGAGCACGAAGACCACCGGGTCGGGGCGCGCGGACACGGCCCGGATCACCGCGTCGGTGAACTTCTCCCAGCCCTTGCCCTTGTGCGAGTTGGGCTCGGCCTCGCGGACGGTGAGCACCGCGTTGAGCAGCAGGACGCCCTGCTCGGCCCACGGCATCAGGTACCCGTTGTCCGGGACGGGGAGGCCGAGCTCCTCCTTCATCTCCTTGTAGATGTTGCGCAGCGAGGGTGGGGTCTTGACCCCGGGTCGCACGGAGAAGCACAGGCCGTGGCCCTGGCCGGCGCCGTGGTAGGGGTCCTGGCCGAGGACCAGGACCTTCACCTTGTCGAACGGTGTGGCCTCCAGGGCCGCGAAGACCTGGTCGCGGGGCGGGTAGACCGGCCCGTTCGCCCGCTCCTTCTCGACGAACTCGGTGAGCTCTTTGAAGTAGGGCTGGTCCAGCTCCCCGCCGACAGCGGGGAGCCAGGACTCGGGCAGCATCTGGGTCACGTCTACAACCTCCGGTACAGGATCGTGCAACTGCGTCGTGCAACTGCCCAGAACCTACCCGGAGCCACTGACAACGCGTCGTCCGCCTGCCCGCCCGCGGCCGGCCGCCCGCTACCAGCTGGTCTTGCGGTACAGCTCCCACATCTGCATGGCGGTCTGCGGGTCCAGGGCCCGCTCGGCACCGGCGATGTCCTCGCGTGCGCCGACGTACAGCTTGCCCTGCCACAGCGGCAGCAGCCGGACGTCCTGGGCGAAGATCTGCTGGGCCTCCTCGAACTCCTTGACGCCGGCGGCCCGGTCGCTCTCGCGGCGGGACTTGGGCAGCAGCTCGTTCAGGATGGGCGCGGGCTCGTAGGGGGTGCCGACCGCGTTCTGCTTGCCGACGAACGGGGCGATGAAGTTGTCCGGGTCCGGGAAGTCGGGGAACCAACCTCGGCCGAAGACCGGGTAGTCGCCCTTCTTGTAGCCGGCCTGGAAGGCCTTCCAGGGCTGACCGCGCAGGTTGATCTTGAAGAGATCGCTCTCCTCCAGCTGCCGCTTGATCTCGGTGAACTCCTCGGCCGTGGAGGGGCCGTACCGGTCGGTCGTGTACCAGAAGGTCAGCTCGACCTTCTGGGTGATCCCGGCCTCGCGGAGGATCTTCTTCGCCTTCTCGACGTCCGAGTGGCCGTACAGGTCGTAGAACGGCGTCCGGTGGGCGACGGTGCCCTTGGGGACCATCGAGTACAGCGGCTCGGCCGTGCCCTGGTAGACCTTGGCCACGAGCGCGCCGCGGTCGATGACCTGGGCGATGGCCTGGCGCACCGGCAACTTGGCGACCTGCGGGTCCTTGGGGTTGAAGACGAGGTAGCGGATCTCGGCTCCGACGTTCTCGACGACCTGGATGCCGGCCTCGTGGGACGCGGGCGTCTGCAGGTCCTTGACCTCCGCGGCCGACAGGCCTCGGTAGGTGGCGTCGACCTCCTTGGACTTGAGGGCCGCGACCATCTTCTTGGAGTCCGCGAAGTAGCGGATGGTCACCGCGTCGTTGCGCCGGTTGGCGAAGCCCGAGTAGCTCGCGTTGCGGCTGAGGACGGCTTCGCTGCCCTCGGTGTAGGAGTCGAGGACGTAGGGGCCGGAGCCGATCGTCTTGCCCTCCTCGCGGACCTTGTCCGCCGGGTACTCCTTCGGCGGGACGAGCGAGGCGGCGGGCGAGCCGAGGACGTACGGGAAGGTCGCGTCCGGGGTGTTCAGGTGGAAGACCACCGTGGCCGCGTCCGGGGTCTCGATCTTGTCCAGGCTGCCGAAGAGGTCCTTCGGGCCGACCTGGGAGTTGATCGTCCGGATCCGGTCGAGGGAGTGCTTGACGGCCTTGGAGTCGAGCGGTTCCCCGTTGGAGAACTTCAGGCCCTTCTTCAGGGTGCAGCGGTAGGACTCGTTGCGGGAGTCGGTGAACTCGCAGGCCTGGGCGGCGTCCGGCTGGGGCTTGGTGGAGCCCGTGGGGAACGCCAGGAGCGTCTGGTAGATGTTCCGGTACAGCTCCCAGGAGCCGTCCCATGCCGCGGCGGGGTCGAGGGTGCTCGGCTGGCTCATCGTACCGACGACGATCCGCTTCTTGTCGTCGCCGCTGTCGTCGGAAAGCAGACCGCATCCGGCGAGCAGGGATATGGACGCAAGGGCCGCAGTGATCTGCAGGCATCTGGTCCGGTTGAACACGTGCACGCTCCTCGATCAGCCAGGGGTGCGGCAGACCCTACCGCAGTGCATCACAAATCCAATGGGCAGGTTTCGTGAGGCACTTGACCGATTACGTGCGTATTCGGTACGCATTTGCCTCCTCTTGGGAGGCAAATGCGTCCGGTTATCGGTCAGTGCACCCCGGCATTGAGGAACATTCCCCCGTCGACGACCAGGGTTTGTCCCGTGATCCATTCCGCTTGTGCAGATGTAAGAAAGGCCGCGGCTCCCCCGATGTCCTCCGGGACCCCGAGTCGACCGAGCGGATAGGCCGCCGCGGCCTCCTGCTCCCGACCCTCGTAGAGCGCCTGCGCGAACCTCGTCTTCACCACCGCGGGGGCGATGGCGTTGACCCGCACGCCCGGCGCCATCTCGTGCGCGAGCTGGAGGGTGAGGTTGACCATCGCGGCCTTGCTCATTCCGTACGCGCCGATGAAGGGCGAGGCGGAGACGCCGGCGATGGAGGCGATGTTCACGATCGCCCCGCCGTTGTCCTTCTGCCAGGCGTGCCAGGTGCGCTGCGCGAAACCGAGCGCCGAGATCACGTTCGTCTCGAAGACCTTGCGCGCGACACCGAGGTCCAGGTCGGCGATCGGCCCGAAGACCGGGTTGGTGCCGGCGTTGTTGATCAGGAAGTCGACCCGGCCGAAGGCCTCCATCGTCCGCTCCACGGCGACGGCCTGGTGGGCCTCGTCGTGCGCCTTCCCGGCGACGCCGAGCACCCGGTCCGCCCCGAGCCGCTCGACGGCCTCCTTGAGGGTGTCCTCGTTGCGCCCGGTGATGCACACCCGGTCGCCCCGGGCGACCAGGGCCTCCGCGATGCCGTAGCCGATGCCCCGGCTCGCCCCGGTGATCAGTGCGACCCTGCCGCTGTCGTTGCCGCTGTACGTCATGCCGTACGCCCTGCCTCTCGTTCGTCGCCGCGCGTCAGTTGAGCGGGCCGCCGGCCACGTACAGGACCTGCCCGGAGACGAAGCCCGCCGCGTCGCCAGTGAAGAAGGCGATGGCGTTGGCGATGTCGTCCGGGTTGCCGACGCGCTGCACCGGGATCTGGGTGGCGGCGGCGGCCTGGAAGTCCTCGAAGCCCATGCCGACCCGGGCGGCCGTCTGGGCCGTCATCTCGGTGGCGATGAAACCGGGGGCGACGGCGTTGGCGGTCACGCCGAACTTCCCGAGCTCGATCGCGAGGGTCTTGGTGAAGCCCTGCAGACCGGCCTTGGCGGCGGAGTAGTTGGCCTGACCGCGGTTGCCGAGGGCGGAGCTGCTGGAGAGGTTCACGACGCGGCCGAACTTGGCCTCCACCATGTGCTTCTGGCAGGCCCGCGCCATCAGGAACGCGCCCCGCAGGTGCACGTTCATGACCGTGTCCCAGTCGGTGTCGCTCATCTTGAAGAGCAGGTTGTCGCGGAGCACGCCCGCGTTGTTGACCAGGATGGTCGGGGCGCCCAGCGTGCTCGCCACGCGCTCGACGGCCGCCTCCACCTGCGCGCTGTCGGAGACGTCGCAGCCGATGGCGACGGCCTTCCCGCCGGCCGCCGTGATCGCCTCGACCGTGTCCTTGCAGGCCGCCTCGTCCAGGTCGAGTACGGCGACCGCCCGGCCCTCGGCTGCCAGGCGTACGGCGGTGGCCGCGCCGATGCCCCGGGCCGCCCCGGTGACGATCGCGACGCGCTGCTCGGTGGTGGACATGCTGGATCTCCTCGCGCTTGGAATCCTCGGTGCGCCGATGCGGCCCCTCGTGGGTGAGCAACCGCTTAGTAGCTTCGGCTGGACAGACGCTAGGAGCCCTGGCACCCGGTGTCAACGGCGCCGGCCCGCAGGGCTCCCCGGGTCGTGCGCCGATCCTCGGAGGGGTCCGCCGCGCTCAGCGCACCAGCAGGTCCAGCAGCCGTTCCACCTCGGCCTGCGGGTCGGCCGTCAGCCCCGTGTGCACCGGGCCCGGCTGTACCACGGTGCTGCGCGGCGCGATCAGCCAGCGGAACCGGCGGCCGGGCTCGTCGCCCGCCGCCTGACCGGCCGACTCGCCGCCCGCACACAGGCCCTCGACGCCGAGCAGGGCGGCCCGTACACCGGTCACGTCCGCCCCGGGGTCGAGGGCGAGCAGCTTGCCCTCGTCGAGGTGGGTGCGCGCGGCGACGTAGGAGTGCGCCCGGCAGTAGACGATCACGCCGGCGTTGAAACACTCGCCGCGCTCCATCCGGGGCACCACACGTACCAGCGCGTACTCGAACACGTCCCGCTTGATCACTCGCTGTCGCTCTTCTTCTCGTCGGGCTCGGTCTTGTCGTCGGGCTCGGTCTTGGCGCGCGGCGGCGCGAGGCGTTCGGCCAACCAGCCGGGCGGACCCGACCTCGGCCGCACCTCGGCCTCCATCGTGATCCTCTCGTGGATGCCCGCCGCCCGCGGCAGCAGCGCGTCCACATAGGCGCGTCGCACGGCGTCCGTCGAGTCGAAACCGGGCTCGTCGACCAGCCACTCGTCCGGGACGTCCGCGGTGACCTCGGTGAGCAGTTCCCTCGTCACCAGGGGCGCGAGCTGTGCGGCGGCGGCCGCGATGTCCGGTCCGACGGGTGCCAGGACGTGGTCGCAGGCGTTGTAGGGCTTGGCGGCGGCGGCCCGGGCGGTCGGCCAGTTGTGGTGCCAGATCATGGTGGCGCCGTGGTCGATGAGCCACAGGTCTCCGTGCCAGACCAGGAGGTTCGGGTTGCGCCAGGACCGGTCGACGTTGTTGATCAGGGCGTCGAACCAGACCACGCGTCCGGCCTCGACGGGATCCACCTGGTAGGCGAGCGGGTCGAAGCCGATCGAACCGGGCAGGTAGTCCATCCCGAGGTTCAACCCACCGCTGGCCTTGAGCAGCTCCTGGACCTCCTGGTCGGGCTCGCCGAGCCCGATGACGGGGTCGAGCTGCATCTGCACCAGCCGCGGGACCCGCAGGCCCAGCCGTTGGGCCAGGCGGCCGCAGACGACCTCGGCGACCAGGGTCTTGCGCCCCTGGCCGGCTCCGGTGAACTTCATGACGTAGGTACCGAGGTCGTCGGCCTCGACTATTCCCGGGAGCGAGCCGCCCTCACGCAGGGGCGTGACGTAACGGGTCGCGATCACTTCGGACAGCATCCGACCAGGTTACGGGGGGCAGTGGGGCCGGGCCCACCCGTCGAGCAACTCCCGCGTGCTGGTGATGGTGGCGACCAGCGCCAGCGCGTTGCGGATCACCTCGGCGGTGTAGGCGGCGGGCACGCCGGTGATCGCGTCGGCCGGGACCACCACCCGGTAGCCGAGGTTCACGGCGTCGAAGACGGTGTTGGGGATCGCGATGTTCGAGGAGACCCCGGTGACGACGAGGGTGCGGACGCCGAGGTTGCGCAGCAGGGCGTCCAGGTCGGTGCCGGCCATCGGGGAGAGCCCGTGCAGCCGGCGCACGACCAGGTCCCGCTCGGCCACCACGATGGGGGCGGCGACCTCGACCGCGCGGCTCCCGCTGAGCTGGCGCACGGGAAGCCTGCCGGCGGCGCGGAACAGCCGTGCGTTGGCGTTGGCGCCGAGCCCGTCCGCCCGTCGCTCCGCGACGGCGTGCAGGACCTGTACGCCCGCCTCCCGGGCGGCCTCGACCAGCGCGGCCACCCGGTCCAGCATCCCCGAGTCGCGGGCCTCCTTGGCCAGCTCGGGCAGGGCGCTCTCCTCGCCCACGACGCCGTTCTGGCATTCGACGGTGAGCAGCGCGGTGGTGGCGGGATCGAGTTCCGGCATGGCTCCCCCTGGCGTGACGACCGAAGAGCCCGCATGATTCCTGACACGCAGTCAGATGTGAAGGGGCGCGGGACGGATGGACGAGACACGCGTGGACCGGACGCAGCGGCGGGGCCGCCGCATCATGATGACCGACGAGGAGGTGGACGCCTTCCTGCGCGAGCAGCGCACCTGCCGGGTGGCCACGGTCTCCCCGGACGGACGCCCCCACGTCGGGGCCCTGTGGTTCGCGTGGGACGGGAGTTCCCTGTGGCTGTACTCGATCACGCGCAGCCGCCGTTGGTCCGACCTGCGCCGGGATCCCCGGATCTCGGTGGTCGTGGACGCGGGTGAGGCGTACGACGAACTGCGCGGGGTCGAGCTGTCCGGCAGCGCGGTCTTCGTGGGCGAGGCCCCCCGCACGGGAGAGCCGTGTCCGGAGCTGGCGGAGGCGGAACGCGTCTTCCCGGTGAAGAACTTCGGGATCGAGGAGATGCCGCACGACGGGCGCCACGCCTGGATCCGGCTCACGCCGGAGTCGATCGTCTCGTGGGACTTCCGCAAGCTGTAGCCGCCCCGGGGGCGAGGTGGCGGCGACCCTACAGCGTCGAGGCGGTCGCCTTGAGGGCGTCGACGGCGGCCCGGACGGAGGGCCGCCGGTCGGCGTCCGCCCGCCAGACGACGTACACGTGCCGGCGGACGGCATCGCTGACCGGCAGCAGTCGCACCCCGGACGGTACGGGACCGCGGCCCAGCCGGGGGGTCACGCACACGCCCAGACCCGCCTCGACGAAGGCCAGTTGGGTGTGGTGTTCCTCGGCGATGTGCGCGATGCGGGGCTCGATGCCGATGCCGCGCAGGGTGAACACCAGCCACTCGTGACAGAACTGGCCCTCGTTCCAGGAGATCCACTCCTCGTCGGCGAAGTCGGCCAGTGAGACCAGGGTCCGCTCCGCGTGCCGGTGACCGGCCGGCACGGCGATGTCGACGGAGTCCTCCAGCAGATGGCAGCGGGTGAGCTCGGCCGGCACCGGCATCCGCTTGTTGTGCCAGTCGATGGCCAGCGCCAGGTCGAGGTCGCCGCGCACCACCGCGGCCATGCTCTCCCCGGGCTCCTGTTCCCGCACCCGGGGCCGGAGTTCGGGGTGTCGGGCGCGCAGCGCCGTCAGCGCCCCGGGCAGCAGCCCGCGCATGGCGGTCGGAAAGGCGCCGATCTGCAACTCCCCCACCGGGCAGCCCCGTTGGGCCTCGACGTCGGCCTGGGCGAGTTCCACCTGGGAGAGGATCCGGGCCGCGTGGTCCGCGAGCAGGCGCCCGGCGTCGGTCAGCCGGACCCCCCGCCCGTTCTTGGCCAGCAATGGCTGACCCACCTCCCGTTCCAGCTTGGCCATCTGCTGGGAGACCGCGGAGGTGGTGACGTGCAGCCCGTCGGCCGCGCCGCCGACGGAACCGTGGCGGGCGAAGGCGTCGAGGGTGCGCAGGCGCTCCAGGTTCAACATGTAAGCGATGCTACGACGAGAACGCCACAGATTCTCGCTTGTTCTAATGCGTCGGACGCCACAGAGTAAACCCATGAGCGCACCCACCACCCCGAGACCGGCCGCCGAGGCCCTCCCCGACCCCACGCCGGGCGATCCCACACCGGCCGATCCCACACCGGCCGCCGCCACGTCGACCGATTCCACACCTGCCGCCGCCGGCGCGGGCGTCGCCGCACCGCCCGCCCCTCGCCGGGGCGGTCTCGACTGGCGGGTCCGGTTCGCGGTCCTCTCGGTGATCTGGGGCTTCAGCTTCCTGCTGATCAAGGTGGGCACGGAGGCCTACGCCCCGTTCCAGGTCGCTCTCGGCCGGGTCGCCTTCGGCGCCCTCGCGCTGCTCACGGTCCTGTTGGTGCGTCGCGAGCGGCTCCCCCGGGGTCGGCGGACCTGGGCCCACCTGACGGTGGCGGCGCTCCTGCTGAACACGGCGCCGTTCTCGCTCTTCGCGTACGCCGAGCTGAGCATCCCCTCCAGCCTGGCCGGCATCTGCAACGCGACCTCCCCGCTGTGGGGCATGGCGCTCTCCCTGGTCGCGCTGTCCGAGGACCGCCCCACCCGCCGCCGGTTCGCCGGCCTGGGCCTCGGCTTCCTCGGCGTGCTCACCGTCCTCGGCGCCTGGCAGGGCTTCTCGGGGGTCGGCGCCACGGGCACCGCGCTCGCCCTGCTGGCCTCGCTCTGCTATCCGATCGGCTGGATCTACGTCCGCCGCACCCTGGCCGGCACCCCCGGCTCGCCGGTGGCCCTGACCGGCGCGCAGCTCGGGATCTCGACGCTTCAGCTGCTGCTGGTCAGCGCCGTGTTCACCTCGGCCCCCGGTTCGTTCCCGCTCTGGCCGACCCTGTCGGTGATCGCCCTGGGCGCCCTCGGCACGGGACTGGCCCTGCAGATGCAGTACGGGCTGGTGACGGAGGTCGGCCCGACCACCGCCCAGATGGTCACCTACTTCATCCCGGTCATCGCCACCACGGCGGGCGTCCTGGTCCTGGGCGAGCAGCTCCACTGGAACACCCCGGTCGGCGCGGCCATCGTCCTGGCCGGCGCGGCGCTCACCCAGACCCGCACCCCGAAGCGGAAGCCCCCGACCGAGCCCGCCCGATCCGGCCCCGCCGGCGTCTGAGGCGCGGGGGCCCGGGGGCGGAGCCCCCGGCAACGGCGCCGCGCCCGCCCACCGGCGCGCCGGCCCCCGCCGCGGAGCGCCCCCGCACCGACCTCAGTCGAAGCGTCCCCCCACCGCGGGCCGCACGGCGTCGGCCACCGCGTCCGCGAGTCCCGCCACCTCGCCCGTCCCGAGCCCGGACACGGTGATCCGTACGCCGGGCCCGCTCTCCACCCGGAACCGCGCCCCCGGCGCCACCGCCCAGCCCGCCCCCAGCAGCCGCGCCACCGCGCCCGTCTCGTCGGCGACCGGTACCCACACGTTCATCCCACTGCGCCCGTACGCCCGCACCCCCCGCCGCTCCAGCGCCGCGACGAGCCCGTCCCGCCGTTGCCCGTACGACCGCGCGACCGCGACCGCGTCCACCGCGCCGGTGGTCCACAGTTCGACCACCGCGTACTGGAGCAGCCGGCTCACCCAGCCCGGCCCCAGTCGCTGCCGCCCCCGCACCCGGTCCATCGTGACCGCGTCGCCCGTCAGCACCGCGAGCCGCAGGTCGGGCCCGTAGGCCTTCGCCGTGGACCGGACCAGCGCCCAGTGCCGGGTGACCCCTCCCAGGCACCGCAGCGGCAGGTCCACGATCCCGTGGCCGTGGTCGTCGTCGAGGACGAGCACCTCCGGGTACCGCGCCAGCAGTTCCCGCAGTTCATCCGCCCGGGGCGCGCTCACCGCCGCCCCCGTCGGGTTCTGCGCCCTGGCGGTGACCACCAGCGCCCGTGCCCCGTCGGCCAGGGCGCGGGCCACCGCTTCCGGTCGGGGCCCCTCGTCGTCCACGGCGACCGGCAGCACCCGCAGCCCCAGCGCGGGCGCCAGGTCCAGCACGCTCCCCCAGCCGGGGTCCTCCACGGCCACGGCGTCGCCGGGGCGCAGGTGGGCGGCCAGTACGCGTTCGATCCCGTCGAGCGCGCCCGAGGTGACGCCGACGGGCCCGGCCGGCACCCCGTCGGCGTCGAAGCCGGCCCGGGCGAGGGCCGCCAACTCCGGGGCGACGGGGTCGGTTCCGTACAGGGTGGGCGTCCGCGCGTGCTTCCGGGCGGCGGCGGCCAGGGCCCCCTCCAGCGAGGGCAGCAGCGAGACGTCCGGGTTGCCCGAGGCGAGGTTGCGCACACCGGGCGGGACGTCCATCCGCAGCGCGTCCCGGGGTGCGCTCGCCGGCCGCGACCTGACGCGGCTGCCGCGTCGGCCGTCCGTCTCGATGACGCCGCGCTCGCGCAGGGTCCGGTAGGCGGCGGCCACGGTGTTCGGGTTCACCCCCAGCACGGCGGCCAACTCCCGCATCGGCGGCAGCAGCGCTCCCGGGGGGAGCGCGCCCGATCCGATTCCCGTTTCGACACTGGCCGCGATATCCGCTGCGCGGCGCCCCGTGATCCGATAGTCTCCTAGCACAAACCACATTATGCACTAGTGCAACGGAGTTCGCACCATGACCGCCACGCCCGCCACCGAGCCGACCACGCCGACCACCGCGCAGCCGGCCGCGCGGACGACCTCCGCGTACGAGCCCACCGACCGTACCGTCCCGACCCGCTCCAGGGACCGGGCCCGCTACGACCGCGAAACCGTGCACGCGATACTCGACCAGGCCTACGTCTGCCACCTCGGCTTCGTGCGCGACGGCGCGCCGGTGGTCCTGCCCACGCTGTTCGGCCGGATCGGCGACGCCCTGTACCTCCACGGCTCGACCGGGTCCCGCCCGCTGCTCGCGGCGGGCAAGGCCGATCCCGGTCTGCCGGTCTGCGTGACCGTGACGCACGTCGACGGCCTGGTACTGGCCCGGTCGGCCTTCCACCACTCCCTGAACTACCGCTCGGTGGTCATCCACGGCACCGCGTACCAGGTCACCGACGAGCGGGAGTGCCGGACGGCGCTCGACGCCCTGGTCGACCAGGTCGTGCCCGGCCGGTCCGCCGACTGCCGTCCTCCGACGGCCAAGGAACTCGCGGCCACCGCCGTGATCCGGCTGGACCTGACCGAGGTGTCCGCGAAGCTGCGCACCGGCGAGCCGAACGACGACGCCGAAGACCTGGGCCTGCCCTTCTGGTCGGGCGTGGTCCCGGTCGCGCCGGCGTACGGGACGCCGGTCCCGGCCGCCGACCTGACCCCCGGCGTCGCCGTGCCGGGCTACCTCGCCACGCTCTGAGCCACCGGGGCGGGCCCGGCCACCGGCCCGCCCGCCGGCCTCCGTGCCTCGGCGACGATCAGCGCGGCGACGGCCGTCAACAGCAGTGCGGTACCCAGGATCACGGCGCCGGTCAGTCGTTCGCCGAGCAGCAGCACGGCGATCACGGCCGCGCTCACCGGCTCGATCAGCATGATCACCGACACGGTGGCGGCCCGTACGGCGGCGGCCCCGTGGAAGTACAGCGCGTACGCCAGGGCCGTCGGGACGGTGGCCACGTACACGAGCAGCCACAGCACCCGCCCGAGATCGGCGGTGTGCGGGAGCAGACCCTCCATCGCCGCGAGCGGCAGCAGGCACACCGTGCCCACCGCCACCGACCACGCGGTGGTGACCAGCGGGTCCCCGCCCGCCCCCCGCTGCCCGAGCCGGCGGGCCCGCAGGGTCATGGCGGCGTAACCGGCGGCCGACAGCAGCGCCCAGCCGACGCCGATCGGCCGCACCTCGCCGCCCCCGCTGCCCAGTACCAGCACCGCCAGTCCGGCCAACGCCCCGCCCACGGCGGCGATCCCGCCGCGGCCGAGCCGCTCGCCCATCCAGTAGCGGGCGCCGACCGAGATCAGGACGGGCCCCGCCCCCAGGGTGACCACGGTCCCGACGGCCAGGCCGGTCTCCCGCACGGCCGCGAAGTACGCGGCCTGGAAGAGGGTGAACATCAATCCGGTGGCGATCAGCGAGCCGGCCGAGGGCCGCGGCGCCCCGGCCTTGGGGCGACGGACCGCGAGTACGGCCAGCAGGACCACCAGCCCGCCCGCGCACCGCCAGAACGACAGGGCGAGCGGTCCGAGATCACTGGCGAGGAACAGCAGCGAGGCGGCCGCCCCGGCGGTTCCCCAGGCGGCTCCGGCGACGACGAGGTACAGCAGACTGCGCCCGGCTGCGGGCGAATGGTTCGACACGTGTGACTCCGCGCGTGCGTGAAGGATGAGGGAAGGGGGTCATCGCTTCGCGGGCAGCGCGCACCCGCCCGGGAACTCCCCGGGCCGGGGTACTCGTTCGTTCGAGGGCCGCCCGCGCTAGGCGGCGGGAGGCGGAAGCACGGTCGAAGGCATGATCGGCAGCCTAGGCGCTCGTCGTCTCGCGGTCCAACACGGCCGGGTCGGCGGCCCCCGGCGGGGTGGGCCGCGCGGACTGTGCGATGAAGGCGCCGCCCAGGACCAGCGCCCCGCCCGCGATCTGCCAGGCGGAGAGGTGCTCGCCCAACAACACCCAGGCCAGTACGGTCGCGATGACCGCCTCCAGACAGGCCACCACGCCCGCCACCTGCGGCGAGAGCCGGCGCACCGAGACGACCCCGGTCAGGTAGGCGAACACGGTCGCGATCAGCACGACCCAGCCGAGCAGCGCGACCGCGGGCACCGTCGTGCCGGCGATCGCCGCGTCGGAGCCCAGCACCGCCCAGTCCATCCGCCAGGGCCGGGCGATCGCGGTCATGACCAGCGCGCCGACGATCATGCCGAACGCGATCACGCCCAACGGGTCGGGGACGTCGTCCCCGTCGCTCCCCTGGTCCGCGAACACGAAGTAGAACGCCTGGCAGCAGGCGGCGGCGAGGCCCAGCAGCACCCCGAGCGGGTCCAGGCTCAGTCCGGCCCAGATCTCCACGACGCACGCCAGCCCGACGACGGCCACCGCCGCTCCGGCGGCGGCCGCCCGGGTCACCGGCTTGCGCTGCACGAAGCGGATCCAGCCCAGCAGCAGGGCCGGTCCCAGGTACTCCAGCAGCAGCGCGACACCGACCGGGATCCGGGACAGGGAGGCGAAGTAGAAGGCCTGCACGCCGGCGACGGCGATCAGTCCGAAGCCGGCCAGCAGGAACGGCTTGCGGCGCACCAGATCGCGATGACGCCAGGCCAACGGGGACAGCACGAGCGCCGCACCCGCCACCCTCAACCACACCATGTGCAGCGGGTCCAGACCCGCCTCGATCAGCGGCTTCGCCGCGACGCCCGAACCACCGAACGCACACGCCGAGACGAGGGCGAGGCCCAGTCCGGCGTTCTTCCCTGACGCTTGCATCGCCACATCATGGCAGGAGGCGTCAGGACCGTCATCGACATGACACCTGTTGAGACGCACCCGACACCCACCTGCGCCGGACCCACTGGATCTGACAGGTCGTCAGTATTGAATGTTCCGCCCACCGGAGCTACCTTCCGCCGCACGTACCCGACGAGAAGGGGTGGTCGCATGGCCGAAGTCACCGCGGAATCACGCATCGAGGCGCCCGCCGCGAAGCTCTGGGCGCAGCTGACCGACTGGGACGCGTACGGCCGGTGGAGCATGACCCACACCGACTTCCCGAAGGGCGGACCGCAGACCCTGGCGGTCGGATCGACCTTCGCGGAGAACATGAAGATGATGGGCTTCCCGGCGGAGGTCCTCTGGACCGTCTCGGAGCTGGAGGACGAGCGCCTCTTCGCCATCACCGGCAAGGGCCCGATGGGCGTGGCCGTCCTCACCCGGTACACCCTGGTCCCGGACGGCGCGGCCACCACCGTGCGGATCGACGGCGAGTTCACCGGGGCCGCCGTGTCGCTGATGGCCGGCAAGCTCAAGGACTCGGCCACGGCCGCGCTGAACGAGTCGCTCCGCAAGCTGGCGGGCCTGGTCGCCTGACCCGCACTCCGCGGCGTACGCGGGTACGCACGAGGGCGCGCCCCGGGAGAGGGCTCTCGCGGGGCGCGCCTTCGTGGGGTGTCGGCCGGCTCAGTGCTCGTCGGCCAGGATCAGGTAGAGCTTCCTGCGTGCGTCGTTGATGACCCCGAGGGCCTTCTCGCGCTGCTCGGGCGTGCCGGTCTTGAAGACCTGGCCGAAGGCTTCCATCAGGCCGACTCCGGCCGTCCGGACCTCGTGCATCGCCTCGAAGTCGAAGCCCCGCCCGGCGTCCTCCCAGGGGGCGTCCGGACCCGACTCGGCCTCGGTGCGGCCCGCGTCGGTGAGCGTGAACAGCTTCTTGCCGCCCTCGCTCTCGTTCGTGATGAGGCCCTCGTCCTCCAGCATCTGGAGGGTCGGGTAGACCGAGCCGGGACTGGGCTTCCAGGCCCCTCCGCTGCGCTCGCCGATCTCCTGGATCATCTCGTAGCCGTGCATCGGCCGGTCGGCGAGCAGCGCCAGGATCGAGGCCCGTACGTCACCCCGCCGGGCCCGTCCGCGAGGTCCGCCGCGTCCGCCGCGCCCTCCGAAGGGTCCGCCGCCGAAGGGCGGCCCGAACGGGCCGAAGGCGGCGCGGCGCCCGCCGAACTCCTCCCGACGGTCCGGCCCGCAGTGGCCGTGACCCCGTCCGTGCTCGTGGCCGTGGTCGTGTCCGTGCTGTCCGTGTGAACGCATGACTGCGCTCCTTTCGTCATCAAGTGGTCTCGCCGTCGGACCCGATGGCCCGACCGCTTCGATATCTCAACTATCACTGATCGTTCGCGATGCGTCAACGATATATCGGAAACTCTTCGACGATAGAGCCAGGTACCCCGGATTGGCCTTTGGCGGCGTTCCCCGGCCCGCCCTACGGTCGAGGTCATGCGCATCCGAATCGTCGACGCCTTCACCGACCGCCCCTTCCACGGGAATCCCGCCGGGGTCCTGCTGCTGGACGGCGCGTTCCCCCCGGACTCCTGGCTCCAGCAGGTCGCGGCCGAGGTCAACCTCTCCGAGACCGCCTTCGCGCGGCCGCTGCCGGCGGGCGGGGAGGCCGACTGGGAGCTGCGCTGGTTCACCCCGGCCGCCGAGGTGGACATGTGCGGGCACGCCACCCTCGCGACGGCCCACGTCCTGGCGACGACCAGCCGGGCGAGCGGGCTGATCCGATTCGCCGCCCGCTGCGGGATCCTCACGGCGCGGGCCGCCGAGGACGGCACGATCACCATGGACTTCCCGACCTCCTCGCTGACGGAGGTCGAACCCGTGGCCGAGGTGGAGCGCGCGCTGGGCGCCGGGATCAGGTCGGTGCACGACACGTCCGCCCACATCGGCGACCTGGTGGTGGAGCTCGCGGACGAGCGGACGGTACGGGAGCTCACCCCCGACCTCGTCGCCCTGCGCGGCTACGCCCGCCGCGGGGTCATCGTCACCGCGGCGGCCGAGGACCCCTCACGCGGCTACGACTTCGTCTCCCGCGGCTTCTTCCCGGCCGTCGGCATCGACGAGGACCCCGTCACGGGCAGCGCCCACACCGCGCTCGCCCCCTTCTGGGCGCGGCGTCTGGGCCGCACCACGCTGACGGGTCTCCAGGGCGGATCGCGTACGGGCCTGGTCCGCGTCACCCTCGCCGGCGAGCGCACCCTCCTGACCGGTCACGCGGTCACGGTCCTGGACGGGGAACTCCTCACCCGCCCCTGAGGCCCCCGGTCCCCGATGGCCGCCCCGAAGACACCTCAGGGAGTCGGCAGCCAGTCCACCTTGCCCGCGAGCAGGGCGTAGCCGCCGAAGGCCACGATGTCGAGCAGCGCGTGCGCGACGACGAGCGGCCCGACGCGCCCCCACCGGCGGTAGGCCAGTACGAACACCACGCCCATCACCATGTTGCCGATGAAGCCGCCGATGCCCTGGTAGAGGTGGTACGAGCCGCGCAGTGCCGAACTGGCCAGCAGCGACGCCGTCGGGGACCAGCCCAGCTGGTCGAGCCGGCGCAGCAGGTAGGCCAGCACGATGACCTCCTCCACCACGGAGTTCTGCAGCGCGGAGAGGATCAGCACGGGGAACTTCCACCACACGTCCGGCAGCGCCTCCGGCACCACCGTCAGGTTGAAGCCGGTGGCGCGGGCCGCGAGGTAGAAGGCGAGCCCGGCGCTGCCGATGCCGGCGGCGACCAGCGCGCCGCGACCCAGGTCGGACAGCGGCCTGGTCCGGTCGAAGCCCAGCGCACGCAGCCCCGGCGCTCCCTCCCGGGTCAGCAGGTGCGCGACGAGCAGGACGGGGACGAGCGCGCTCGCGATCCCGAACAGCTGCCAGGCCAGGTCCAGCCAGGGCCGACCGGGCGCGTACGACCCGTTGAGCGTGGCCGCCTGGTCCTTGAGGCCGCCCGGCTTGGTCAGCGAACCGATGAAGCTGATCAGGGCCGAGACCCCGCTCGCCCCCAGCGAGAGCGCGAGGACGAGCAGCGTCTCGGTCCGCAGGTACCCGCGGTCGTCTTCCCTCGGGTCCTTGACCACCGGCTCCGGCTCCACCCGCACGCCCGACTCCCGTCCCGCCGCGATCGTCGCGACGTGCCGTCACGACATCCCCATACTGCCTCCTCGGCGGGGGAACGGGATCACCGGACCCGGTCGGGGTCAGCGTCGGGCCGCCGCGGTGGCGTCCACCTCCTGCCCGGCGAGCCCGACCGGCCAGGTGTGCACGGGGTCGCCCCGGTGGGACAGCTCGCTGTAGCGCCGGGTGGTCGCCGCCAGCGCCTCGTCCCGGCCCAGGCCGGCCGCCACGGCCCGGTGGAAGGTGTCCACCTGCCAGGTCGCGCCGTTCACCCGGAGTCGACACCGCTGCTCGATGATCCCCAGGTAGTGGTCCCGGTCCGCCGGCGCGATGCCCCAGGCGTCCAGCCCGGCCGCCGCCATCGGAAGCAGTTCGTCGAGCACCAGCCGCACCGCCGGCACGCTCGCCAGGCCTCCGCTCCGTCCCCGACGCGGCCAGCGCAGCCGTGCGTCGATCCCGTACCGGCAGGCCGCGTCGAAGTTGGCCTCGGCCTCCGCGAACGGCAGCCGCGTCCAGACCGGCCGCTGCTCGTCCGCGAGCGTGCGCACCAGCCCGTAGTAGAAGGCGGCGTTGGCGACCACGTCGGCCACCGTGGGCCCGGCCGGCAACACCCGGTTCTCCACCCGCAGGTGCGGCACCCCGTCGGCGACCCCGTACACGGGCCGGTTCCAGCGGTAGACCGTGCCGTTGTGCAGGACCAGCTCCTGCAGGCTCGGCACCCCTCCCTCGGCGAGCACCCGCAGCGGTTCCTCCTCGTCGCAGATCGGCAGCAGGGACGGGAAGAAGCGGACGTTCTCCGCGAAGAGTTCGTACGCCGAGTCCACCCAGCGCTCCCCGAACCAGGTCCGCGGTCGAACGCCCTGCGCCTGGAGTTCGGGCGGTCGGGTGTCGGTGGCCTGGGTGAACAGCGGCGGCCGCGACTCCCGCCACAGCTCGTGCCCGAACAGGAACGGCGAGTTGGCGCCGACCGCCGTCTGCACGGCGGACACCGCCTGGGCCGCGTTCCACACGTCCGCGAACCGGGCCGGGGTCACCTGGAGGTGCAGTTGCACGGAAGTACAGGCGGCCTCGGGCACGATGGAACCGGAGGTCCAGGTCAGCCGCTCGACCCCGTCGATGTCGAGGGTGAAGTCCTCGCCGCGCATCATCAGGATCTGCTCGTTGAGCAGCGAGTACCGGTCCACGGCGGAGAGGTTGGCCAGGGCCAGGTCGGAGCGGGTGATCGTCGGCAGGATGCCGATCATCACCACCCCCGCGTCGACCGCCGCGGCCTGCCGGTGGGCATAGTGCAGCCCCGCGCCGAGTTCCTCGGCGAGCTGGTCGAATACCCGTCCGCCGAGGCGGTGCGGGAGTACGTTCACCTCCAGGTTGAACATTCCGAGTTCGGTCTGGAAATCAGGGCTCGCAATCCGCTCCAGAACCTCGGCATTCACCATTCTCGGCAACCCGTCGGCACCCGCGAGATTCAGTTCGATCTCCAGTCCCATCATGTTCTTGGGCCGATCGAACCTCTTCTCCGCCAGAAGGCGCTCCAGCCCCTCCAGGCACTCGTGAAGCTTCCTTCGATACCGATGCCGATCGGACAGGTCGAATCCGCCTGCCACGACCTTCTCCCCCATCGAAGCGTCCCTCCTCGAATGGGCCTGGCCCGGTGCACCCAGGCGCGCGTTACGGTCGATGATGCCCCGGCGGAGTGATCGATAACGCGGCGGGGGCGTGCATGGCGGGCAGCGCGCGCCGGTTTGGCCCGAAGGGCGCTTCGGCACATTCGCCTGGCAAGCTCGAAAACGCAAATTCCCCCTCGCCTTTGCCCATTCCGCATAACCGATGCTTTCCAGCCGAGCCCCCGTCCGGTAACCTCCGAGGTCAGGGCGACATGTTCGTGCGCAACCGGCATGAATGCCATGCCAGAGGGACCGGTAAGCGCCTTGTCGGCAATGGACGGGACAGCTAGCCGAAACACTGCGTGAACACATGTCGTATAAACTCCGCAAACGAGGCAGAGAGTTGGCGCGCGGCCATTGCCCCTCAGCCCCCCTCTGGCCCCAGAATGCGACAGCGTCGTCCGCACCTTCCCCCGCACCCCAGGTCTCCCAAGTGAGAGGCGACCCACCATGCCGCTGCATGTCCCTCCGGCTCCCGCGCCCGCCCTGCGCTGCGTCCTCGCGGCACTGCGCTCCCCCACCGCCGTGCACGAGGCGCACACCCCGGCCCTGCGCAAGATCCAGGGTCCCCTGACCGCCGAACTCCCCCTGCCGGTCCACGTGCTCGACCGGTTGCAGGCCTCGTCGCTCACGACCGGCGCCAGGCCGCCCCGCACGCGGCTGACCGGCTGGCGGTTCATGATCCGCAGCGGGGACCGTTTCGTCGCGGCGGCCGACACCCGGCTCACCGCGGACGGCTGGGCCTTCTCGCACTTCTTCGAGGGCCCGTACGTGGCGGCGACCGAACGCGCCCTGCGCCAGGCCGAGTCGCTCGGCATGAGCCACCAGGCGAGACTCTTGTCCGTACCGGAGCTGTACATGCTGACCCTGTGGCTGCACGGAGCGGTGAACGCCGACGCCTCGGCGGGCCTGCCGGACGCCGCCGACCTGTTGATCCCGCTGGCCCCGGCGCCTCCCGGGATCGCGCCCTTCCGACCGCACACCGTGTCCGAGCTGCTGCCCGTGCTGACCCGTCGGCTCACCCCGCCGGCTCCTCCGGCACCGCCCGCGGTGGCCGCACCGGCGGCCTGACCAGCACTCCTCGACCGGCATGGCCCAAGTTGCCCATTCGGCCTAGCCCGCTCGGGCCACTGGTGAACCACCCGAAATGACAGGGGAGTTGGCCTGAACCGCCCGCACGAGTGATGCGTCATCAATCTATGAGGACAGCTGCCGGGAAATACCTACGAAGCAGCCGTCGTGGGGGAACACTGAGGACATGCTCTCCGCAGGCGCGGGGATGACCCAGGGGGACGGCCATGAATCACGCATCGAGCCGTAGCACGCAGACCACATCGCAGCGAAAGAACGCATCCATGTGCCAGCACCAGCCAGCCTGCCCGACGTCAGACTCCGCCGACAGGGAGGCCGCACTGCCGGTGGCGAACCACCCGGAACAGGGCTGGAGCCTGCTGTGCAACGGCGTCCTGCTCTTCGAGGACACCGGGGAGCTGTTGCCGGACGGCCAGATCATCGCCCCGCACCGGCCGCTCGCGGTCGCCTAGACGGGACGAGGCAGGGCAAGGGGAAGGGGCCGGTCCCGGAGCGATGCTCCGGGACCGGCCCCTTCCCCGTCAGCTCACACCGCCACGATCACGGCTCAGTTGTCGTACTCGTCGAGCGGCGGGCAGGAGCACACCAGGTTCCGGTCGCCGAAGGCGCCGTCGATCCGGCGCACCGGCGGCCAGTACTTCTCGGCGGCCGTGACCCCGCCCGGGAAGACGGCCTCGTCACGGGTGTACGAGTGGTTCCACTCGCCGCCCAGCGCCGCCGCGGTGTGCGGGGAGTTGGCCAGCGGGTTGTCGTCGACCGGCCATTCGCCGGCGGCCACCCGCTCGATCTCGGCGCGGATGGCGATCATCGCGTCGCAGAAGCGGTCGATCTCGGCGAGGTCCTCGGACTCCGTCGGCTCGATCATCAGCGTGCCGGCCACCGGGAAGGACATGGTCGGCGCGTGGAAGCCGTAGTCGATCAGACGCTTGGCGATGTCGTCCACGCTCACGCCCGTGGCCTTCGAGAGCGGGCGCAGGTCGATGATGCACTCGTGGGCGACCAGGTTGCCGGGACCGGTGTAGAGCACCGGGTAGTGCGGCTCCAGGCGCTTGGCGATGTAGTTGGCGCCGAGCACGGCCACCTGGGTGGCGCGCTTGAGGCCCTCGCCGCCCATCAGGCGCACGTACGACCAGGAGATCGGCAGGATGCCGGCCGAACCCCACGGAGCGGCGGAGATCGGGCCGACGCCCGTCTCCGGACCGGCGGTCGGCTGGAGCGGGTGGTTGGGGAGGTACGGGGCCAGGTGCGCCCGGACACCGACCGGGCCGACGCCCGGACCGCCGCCGCCGTGCGGGATGCAGAAGGTCTTGTGCAGGTTCAGGTGCGAGACGTCGCCACCGAAGTGCCCCGGCTTGGCCAGGCCGACCAGGGCGTTGAGGTTGGCGCCGTCCACGTAGACCTGCCCGCCGGCGTCGTGCACCTGCGCGCAGATGTCCGCGACGTGCTCCTCGAACACGCCGTGCGTGGACGGGTAGGTGATCATCAGCACGGCGAGCTCGTCGCGGTACTGCTCGATCTTGGCGCGCAGGTCGTCCGCGTCCACCTCGCCGTCGTCGGCGGTCTTGACGACGACGACCTTCATGCCGGCCATCACGGCGCTGGCGGCGTTCGTGCCGTGCGCGGAGGACGGGATGAGACAGATGGTGCGCTGCTCGTCGCCGTTCGCCCGGTGGTAGGCGCGGACGGCCAGCAGGCCGGCGAGCTCGCCCTGGGAGCCGGCGTTCGGCTGGATCGAGACCTTGTCGTATCCGGTGACCTCACACAGGCGTTCCTCCAGCTCGTTGATGAGCGTGAGGTACCCCTCGGCCTGCTCGACCGGGGCGAACGGGTGCAGCTGCCCGAACTCGGGCCAGGTGACCGGCTCCATCTCGGTGGTCGCGTTGAGCTTCATGGTGCAGGAGCCCAGCGGGATCATGCCGCGGTCCAGCGCGTAGTCCTTGTCCGAGAGCCTGCGCAGGTAGCGCAGCATCGCGGTCTCGGAACGGTGCTGGTGGAAGACCGGGTGGGCCAGGTACTCGTCCGAGCGCAGCAGGCCCTCGGGCAGGCTCTCGGGGGTGGCCTCGTCCAGCGCCTCGATGTCTGCGGTGACGCCGAAGGCGGCCCAGACGGCCTCGATGTCGGCGCGCAGCGTGGTCTCGTCGCAGGAGATCGACACCAGGTCGGCGTCCACGCGGTACAGGTTGACCCCGCCCGCGCGGGCGGCGGCGACGACCTCGCCGGCGCGACCCGGTACCCGGACGGTGAGGGTGTCGAAGTACGAGCCGTGCACGACCTTGACGCCGCCGGCCGCCAGACCCGCGGCGAGCACGCCCGCGTAGCGGTGGGTACGGCGGGCGATCGTCCGCAGGCCGTCCGGTCCGTGGTAGACGGCGTACATGCCGGCCATGACGGCGAGCAGCACCTGCGCGGTGCAGATGTTGCTGGTGGCCTTCTCGCGGCGGATGTGCTGCTCGCGCGTCTGGAGCGCGAGGCGGTACGCCTTGTTGCCGTCCGCGTCCACGGAGACGCCGACGAGGCGGCCGGGCAGCGAGCGGGCGTGCTTGGCCTGGACGGCCATGTAGCCGGCGTGCGGTCCGCCGAAGCCCATCGGGACGCCGAAGCGCTGGGTGGTGCCGACGGCGATGTCCGCGCCCAGCTCGCCCGGGGAGGTGAGCAGGGTCAGTGCGAGCAGGTCCGCGGAGACGGTGACGATGGCACCGAGCTCGTGCGCCTGGTCGATGACGGGCTTGATGTCCCGTACGGCACCGGAGGCGCCCGGGTACTGGAGCAGCACGCCGAAGACGCCGCGCTCGGCGATCTCGGCGGGGATGCCCTCGGACAGGTCGGCGACGACGACCTCGACGCCCGTGGGCTCGGCGCGGGTCTCGATCACGGCGATCGTCTGCGGCAGGGCGTCCGCGTCGATCAGGAAGACGCCGTTCTTGACCTTGCCGACGCGGCGGGCCAGCGACATGGCCTCGGCTGCCGCGGTGCCCTCGTCGAGGAGCGAGGCGCCCGAGGTCGGCAGGCCGGTGAGGTCGGCGACGACGGTCTGGAAGTTCAGCAGCGCCTCCAGGCGGCCCTGCGAGATCTCGGGCTGGTAGGGCGTGTACGCCGTGTACCAGGCCGGGTTCTCCATGACGTTGCGCAGGATCACCGGAGGGGTGAAGGTCCCGTAGTAGCCGAGACCGATCATGGACGAGAGGACCTGGTTGCGGTCGGCCAGCTCGCGGAGCTCCGCGAGCACCTCGGCCTCGGTCCGCGCCTCGGGCAGGTCGAGCGCCTCGGCGCTGCGGATCACGTCGGGCACCGCTGCGGCGGTCAGTTCGTCCAAGGAGCCGTAGCCCACGTGGGCGAGCATCTTCGCCTGCGCCTCGGCATCCGGGCCGATGTGGCGCTGCTCGAAGGGGATGCCTCGCTCCAGCTGGGAGAGCGGAATGCGGTTGGCGGTCATGACGGAGGCCTCCTGGTCGTATGACCTGCGAGGGGCACCACGGCGCGGGCACCCGAACGGCCTCCCCCTCTGTCATCTCAACCTGAGAGCTTCACCGGGCCTCCTGGGGTTCGCCCATGAGATCCGGCTTTCACCGTCGGTGAGGAGAGGAACCGGCGCAATTCATCCGGTACCCGCCCCTGCTTTCCAGAGTGGCCTCACCACGTGCGGTACGTATGCCTGAGAGATTCCGGGGAGGATTTGCTCCTTCGGCGCCTCCGTCGCGTTCACTCGGAGGACTCTCCCGCACAGGGTCGACAGCCGTCACCCAGCCTACCAGCGAGGTTCCGAACCCTCCTTCGAGTGGCCCCCTCTCCGAATATGCACTTCTGTAGTGATTACGGAGGAGTTGCGACCATATGGAGGGACCGTGCAGACCGACATCGATCCGCGCAGCCTGATCGGACGCAAGGCATTCGACCGCAACGGAGCCAAGATCGGCACCGTGGACGAGGTCTACCTCGACGATGCCACGGGCGTACCGGAATGGGCCGCGGTCAGGACGGGCCTGTTCAGCCGGGACGCGTTCGTCCCCCTGGAACCCAGCGAGGTGGTCGGGGACGCCCTGCGGGTCCCCTTCGAGCGGTCCCTGATCAGGGACGCGCCCGACTTCGGCGTAGGCCGCCACCTCTCGCCCGAACAGGAACTACAGCTCTACCACCACTACGGACTGGACGTGACCCTGCCGACGGAGTTCCACCACCCGCCGACCCCGCCGAGGAACACGCCCCGCGACTTCGGCCGGCTGGCGGGCGAAGGCTAGGCACCCCCACCCCCTCCACCTCCCCCGACCAACGGCAGCGGATCGGACGGCTCCAGCTCCGGATCGTCCACCCTGAAGGTGCGCACGCGACCGGGCGGCGATCCCGGCCGCTCGAACCGTACGGTCACCCGCCCGACCCCGCTGCCCTGTACCCACCCGGGCCCGTACACCGCGTGCCGCACGTCGCTCCCGGCCGGCCAGAGCCGCTCGGGGGCCACTCCCGCCGCACCGGCCGGCACGGCGTCCCCGTCGCCCTCCATGCCCCGTACGGCCCCCTCGGCCCCCTCCGGCTCCGCCGCGACGCCGGGCGTGATCCCGGTGACGTCCACCGCGCCCGGGCCCGACGGCTCCGCGTCCTCCGCCGCAGGGTCCCGGGGCGGCCCGATCGCGTCGCCGGCCCCCTCCGCCTCGGCCTGGGCGAACAGGTCCTCCTGCGTGTAGTCCGCCAGCCCCGTCACCCCGACGCCCAGCAGGCGCACCCCGCCCGTGGTGTCCACACCCTCCAGCAGCCGCGCCGCCGCCTCCCGGACCACCCCCGGATCGTCGGTCGGCCCCCGCAGCGTCTCCGAGCGCGTCAGCGTCGAGAAGTCGTATCGCCGCACCTTCAACACGATCGTGCGCCCCGAGTGCCCCGAGGACCGCAGCCGCCCCACGCAGCGGTCGGCGAGCCGCTGCACCTCGCCCCGGATCCGGACCCGGTCGTGCAGGTCCACGTCGAAGGTGTCCTCCACCGAGACCGACTTCGCGTCCCGCTCGGCGACCACCGGCCGGTCGTCCAATCCCAGGGCCATCCGGTACAGCCCCAGGCCGTGCGAGCGCCCCACCATCCGGATCAACTCGTCCTCGCCGGCCTCGGCGAGTTCCCCCACGGTGGTGATCCCGGCGCGCCGCAGGTGTTCTCCGGTCACCGGGCCCACGCCGGGGAGGGTCCGCACGGACATCGGCGCGAGGTGCTCGCGCTCGGTCCCCGGCTCGATCAGCAGCAGTCCTGCGGGCTTGGCCTCCTCGGAGGCCACCTTGGCCAGCATCTTGGACCCCGCGAGCCCCACGGACCCGCTGAGCCCCGTGGCGGCCATGATGTCGGCCCTCAGCCGTTCCCCGGCGGCCCGGGCGCCGGCGGAGTCGAAGGCGACCTCGCCCGCCTCCAGGTCCACGAAGGCCTCGTCCAGGCTCAGGGGCTCCACGAGCGGCGACAGGGCCCGCAGGAGCCCCATCACGCGCTCGCTGACCGCCTGGTAGACGCGGAACCGGGGGGTGAGGTAGGCGCCGTTCGGGCAGCGCCGCCTGGCCTGGGCCATCGGCATCGCCGAGTGCACGCCGAAGCGCCTGGCCTCGTAGGAGGCCGTGGCCACCACCCCGCGCGGCCCGAGCCCGCCGACGATCACGGCTTTGCCGCGCAGGCTCGGCTTCGACGCCTGCTCCACGGATGCGTAGAAGGCGTCCATGTCCAGATGCAGGATGGTCGGCGCGGCTCTCACAGCCCCGATGCTGCCCTACGCCTCTGACAATCCGGCGGGAGCCCGCCGCAGCGCCTCAGACCGCCCGGTTGCGGCGCGCCGCCAGCTCGTCCGTCGGGTTCTGCCCGACCAGCGTCTCCCCGGTGTCGATCCGCTCGCCGTGGAGCTGGGACAGCGCGTGCTCCACGTCCCGCCAGACCACGCCGATCGCGATGCCGAAGACGCCCTGCCCGCCCTGGAGCAGGCTGACCACCTGATCGGGTGAGGTGCACTCGTAGACGGTGGCGCCGTCGCTCATCAGCGTCATGCGCTCCAGGTCCGAGAAACCGCGGTCGCGCAGGTGCTGCACGGCGGTGCGGATGCTCTGCAACGCCACCCCGGTGTCCAGGAAGCGCTTGACGATCTTGAGGACCACCACGTCGCGGAAGCTGTACAGCCGTTGCGTGCCCGATCCGTAGGCGGGTCGGACGCTCGGCTCCACCAGCCCGGTCCGCGCCCAGTAGTCCAATTGCCGATAGGTGATGCCGGCGGCGGCGCACGCCGTCGGCCCCCGGTAGCCGATCTGCTCGGGCGCCCGCTCCTCGCTCACCGGTCCGACCGGCGTCGGAAC
This sequence comes from Streptomyces sp. NPDC102278, assembly GCF_044766345.1. Classification (NCBI taxonomy): domain Bacteria; kingdom Bacillati; phylum Actinomycetota; class Actinomycetes; order Kitasatosporales; family Streptomycetaceae; genus Streptomyces; species Streptomyces sp. NPDC102278. Next base: position 918,825 of record NZ_JBIWLV010000002.1, read on the forward strand.
CGACTCCGGCTGACGGCGCGCGGAACCCGGCGCACCGCCGTGCAGTGGGTACGGTCCACCGTCACTCCGTGCGGGGATGCCCCCGGTCGTACCGTCGCCCGTGATCCTCACGCCGACCCTCCGTCCTTGACCTGCCACCTCGAAGGTAGGCAGTCACCAGGGGTGCGTCAACGATCGCCACACTCGGCACGCCGAGTGATAATCACCCTGAGAGTGGTTTCCCGTGTCCGTCTACGGGGAAAGGCTACTCGAATGGGCTGAATCTTCACGGAGGGTGACACGGCTCGCGCCTCACTGCGGCCCGGTGCCGAAGTCCTCGGGCGAGATCTGATCGAGGAACTCGCGGAACTTCTCCACCTCGTCCTCCTGCTCGTCGGGGATGGCGATGCCCGCGTCGTCGAGCACGCCGTCGCTGCCGTAGATCGGCGTCCCCGTCCGCAGGGCGAGCGCTATGGCATCGGAGGGCCTCGCGCTCACCTCGACCCCACTGGCGAAGACAAGCTCCGCATAGAAGACGCCCTCCCGCAGATCCGTGATCCGAACCTCGGTGAGCTCCTCACCGACCGCCTCCAACACGTCCTTGAACAGGTCGTGCGTCAGCGGACGGGCAGGGGCCATGCCCTGTTGCGCGAAGGCAATGGCGGTCGCCTCCCCGGGTCCGATCCAGATGGGGAGGTACCGATCGCCTCCCACTTCACGCAGGAGCACGATCGGTTGGTTGGAGGGCATTTCCACCCGGACACCCACAACGTCGAGCTCGTTCACACAGCAACCCTAGGACCTGCCCGGCAGGTTTGGGTAGTCGGGCTCCCCCTGGTCAGTGGAGCCGGACCCCCAGGGCGGTCTGTACCAGGGCCTCGTGGAGCCGTACGGACAGCCCCGCGAGCTCCCTCATCGTGGCCTCCGCATGGGCCCTGGTCTGCGGATTGCGGTGCCGGCGCAGCGGGGCCACGAGCTGCTCGACCAGACCGGCCTCCCGGTCCGCGGCCGCTTTCATGGCGCGCAGATGGCGGGGCTCAAGCCCGAATCGACCGAGATCCGCGATCAAGCGGGCCACGGTGACCGTCTCGGCGTCGAATCCGCCGCCCGGCGCCTCGGCGATGAGGCCGTACGATTCCCACTCGCCGAGCTGCGCTTCGTCCACCTCCGCGGCGGAGATCAGCTCGGCCCGGCCCACCCGGGCCGCGCCGGGCCGCTCCCGCCCCACTTCGCCGTACACGGCGGCGGGACTCGCGGGATCGATGGAGTCCCCGTGCGCCGTGGGCGACGGGATGCGGACCTGCTCGCCGCGGTCGAGCGCGTCGAGCTGTCCGCGAATGACCTTCAGCGGCATGTAGTGGTCCCGCTGGAGGCGCAGGATCCGGCTCAGCCGAGCCACGTCGTCGGTGCTGAACTTGCGGTATCCGGAAGGTGTGCGCCGGGGCTCGACGAGGCCTTCCGCCTCCAGGAAGCGGATCTTCGAGATCGTGACGTCGGGAAACTCGTCACGCAGCATGGTGAGCACCGTGCCGATGCTCACCAGCCGCCCGGCCGAGGCGGCGGTGCCGTTTCCGGCACCGCCTGTCGGGGTGCGCAGCATGGGACCTTCCCTTGACGGGTCAGATGCCCCGCAGGCTCGCGTAGAAGACCAGCCGGTACTTGCCGATCTGCACCTCGTCGCCGTTGTGCAGGGCGACGGAGTCGATCGGCTCACGGTTCACGTACGTGCCGTTCAGGCTGCCCACGTCCGAGACGGTGAAGCCACCGTCCTGGCCCCGTCGGAAGTCGACATGTCGCCGGGAGACGGTGACGTCGTCCAGGAAGATGTCGCTCTGCGGATGCCGACCGGCAGTGGTCAGTTCGCCGTCCAAGAGGAACCGGCTGCCGGAGTTGGGGCCGCGCCGCACGATCAGCAGAGCGGAACCGGGCGGCAGCGCTTCCACCGCGGCCTGGGCCTCGGGGGACAGCGAGGACGACACGTGCTGTTGCCCCGACACCTCGGCCTCGTAGGCCTCAAGGCCCGAGATCGAGATCGTGGACGTGGTCTCCGAAGCACGCTCCGGCGTCAGACCCGGCCGCAGCGGCGCCCCGCAGCTGGAGCAGAACCGGCTGGCCGCATCGCTGCGGTGCCCGCACCTGCTGCAGATCTGCTCGGCCGACATGGACGGCTCCTCGCGCCGCGGCTGCCCCGCGGAGGCATTGGTGGCATACGGGTCGGGGGTAAACCCTCCACCCGCACTTGAGGTTGATGGTTCACCGAAACCTATGCGTCCGGTACCGGCAGGGTCAACAGCCGACGCGCCCTGCGCACCCGAAACATCACCCGAGCCGGCGACCTCGTCGCGGAAGAGCGGCCGGTCGCCCTGCCCTTCCACGTCTCCGTGCCCCGCACGGTGCCTCGCGGCACCGCCTTCCTCGCGGTTCTTCTTGCCGAACAACTTCTCAAACAACTTCACGGGCGATTCCCCTTGACCGAAACAGACCCGCCCGTGGGGCAGGACGAACTCCGAATGCACACACCTGCCGATCCGGACATTCTCACAACGTCCGTAACCACCAGACAGTTTCCACCACGCACCGCGACTTCGGTGCCTCGACCCCCCGCAGGCGTCCGCCCGCGTGAGCCGCTCCACGTTGCGCCCCGCGTCACGGTGATGACGACCGAGCGTAGTCAGGCTGCTTCGCAGCCCGCAAGGCGTCCACAACGATCTTCGCCGACCGTGTGACGGCGACCGTGGCTTGTTCCTTCTCCAGCGTCTGTACGACGCCGCCGGGGATGTTCAGGGCGGGCTCCAGGTCCTGCGGCTTGCCGATCACCTTGAACTCATAGGGTTGTGTGATCTTCTTCCCATCGATGCCGACCCCACCGCCCTCGTCCGAGAAGAACGACCCGGCCACCACCCGCACACCGTTGATCTGGATCGCCTCGGCACCGGCCGCCCGCAGCTCCTGCAGCGTGTCCAGGAGCTGGTCCGACTGCACCTGCCCCGCGGGGTCGGTGATCCGCAGCGTGATGCCCGGTCCCTGGGCAGCCACCGTACCGGCCAGAATGCCCAGTTGACGTTCCTTCTCCACGGTCTGCCTGCGCGCCTCCTCGGCCTGATCGGAGCTGTTCTCCAACTCCTTGCGCTGGTCCTCCAGCCTCTGCTTCTCGTCCTCCAGGCGCTTGGTCCGACCGTCGAGCTCGTCGAGGATCCGTACGAGGTCCTCCTGACGGGCCCCCCGCAGCGGAGCGCCCGAGTCGCTGTTCGAGCGGACCTGGATGGCCAGACCCAGGCCGAGGACGAACAGCAACAGCGCGACGATCAATTGGGCGCGGCTCACCCGTGGTGGCCACAGACCTGCCGCCAGGCGCTGCCGACCGGTCTCCTCGGGATCGGCCACCTGCGCCGACCCCTCCTTAAGAGGCTGCTCGGGGACGTTCGGTTCCTCCGGCGGGGTGTTCTCCGTACTCATCGACCTCACGCCCGGAACACGTGCCGACGGATGGCCGCGGCGTTGGAGAAGATGCGGATGCCGAGCACGACGACCACGCCGGTGGACAGCTGGGCGCCGACGCCGAGCTTGTCACCGAGGAAGACGATCAGTGCGGCCACCACGACGTTCGACAGGAACGACACCACGAAGACCTTGTCCACGAAGATGCCGTCCAGCATCGCGCGCAGACCGCCGAACACCGCGTCCAGCGCCGCCACCACGGCGATCGGCAGATAAGGCTCCACCACGGCCGGCACTTCGGGTCGGACCAGAAGCCCGACCACCACTCCGACCACGAGGCCCAGTACCGCGATCACGATGCACCCTTCTTCGGCTCTGCTGCTGTAGCTGTACGTACGGTCAAGCTCGACGCGGCCTGCAGGCGGATGTCGTCCACGGGCGACAGACTGGAGCGGATCCCGTAGCTCTCCTGCAGCACGTGCAGGTATTGGCCGCCCACGGAGTCCTGGAACGCGGTCCCGAGCCTCTTCTTGTCTCCCACCGCGAGCACTTCGTACGGCGGTACCAGCGGCTTGTTGTCGACCAGTATCGCGTCGCCCGCGGCCCTGATCGCCGAGAGGGCCGTGAGCCGCTGACCGTTGATCGAGACCGCCTCCGCACCGGACTGCCAGAGCCCGTTGACGATCTTCTGCATGTCCCGGTCGCGGAGCCGGCCGGTGTTCGAGAAGCCGGCGTTCTCGCGCGGTCCGCCGCCGCCCGCGGAGGAGGATCCCTTGGCGTCGTCCACCGTCAGTTTGATCCCCGGGCCGCGCACGTCGGTCGCGCCGGCCAGCAGGGCCACGAGTTGCCCCTGGTCCCCGCCGTGCTGCTTGAGCGCCTCGCGCTGGCTGTCCGCGACCTCGGTGCGCAACCGCTCGATGTCCTGTTCCACGGTCGTCGCGTGCTCGTCGGCCCGCTCCACCCGGTCGATGAGTTCCCCGCGCTCCTTGGCCAGCACGGGCGCCGCGATCCTCGCCTCGGCCGCTCCGAGGGTGACGACCATGGCGGCGATCACCAGTCCGGCGGCCAGACCGAGCTTGGCCTTGAGGGTGCGCGGGAGGCCCGCCGTACCGTCCGCCGCGCGCCGTGCCGAGGCTTCCGCATAGCCCTCGTCGAGACTGTGGTCCATCACGTGCGTCAGCAGCGACATGGAAGCGTCCGGGCGCGCGGGCGGCGTGGCCGAACTCCGGTTGTTGGGCGGCTGCGACATGCCCCACATCGTCGCATGTCGTCACCGGTGCCACCGAATGCGGGCGTCCGGTGGGCCGGTACGGAAGGCTTTCCCGTACCGGCCCACCGGACCGGTGTCTCACATGCCCGGCTCAGTGATCGCCGGCACCGTCCACGACCGCCGCCCACTCGTCGAGCAGCGCCTGCGCGGACGCGTCGTCGGGCCCTTCGGCCCACAGGTGCGTGACGGCCTCGGCCGGGTCCGGCAGGACCAAGGCCCAGCGGCCGTCCGCCTCGACCACCCGCACACCGTCGGTGGTGTCCACCTGACGGTCACCGGCTGCCTCCACGACCCGTCGCATGACGAGCCCCTTGACCGCCCACGGCGTCGGTACGTCCCGCTTGAGCACGTGCGCCCGCGGGATGCGCGCGTCGATCTGGCTGAGGGTGAGCTGTGTGCGCGCCACCAACCCGATCAGTTGCACGAAGGCCGCGGAACCGTCGAAGACGCTGCTGAACTCCGGAACGATGAATCCGCCCCGGCCGTCGCCGCCGAAGATGGTGTTCTCGGCCCGGCCCACCCGCGTCAGGTCGTCCGGCGAGGTGGTCGTCCACTCCACCTGGGTCCCGTGGTACGCCGCCACCTGCTCGGCGACCCGGGTGGTGGTCACGGGCAGCGCCACCTTGCCACTGCGCTTCTCCGCCGCGACCAGGTCGAGGAGGACCAGCAGGGCCCGGTCGTCCTCGATGATCCGCCCGCGCTCGTCGACCAGCGAGATCCGCTCGCCCACCGGGTCGAAGCGCACGCCGAAGGCCGCCCGCGAGGAGGCCACGATCTCGCCGAGCCGCACCAGCCCGGCCCGACGGGACTCCCTGGTCTCGGTCGGCCGGGTCTCGTCGAGCCCGGGGTTCACGGTCAGCGCGTCCACCCCGAGCCGGCCGAGCAGGCTCGGCAGGACCAGGCCCGCGCTGCCGTTCGAGGCGTCCACGACGACCTTGAGCCCGGAGTCCGCGACTCCGGTGATGTCCACGCGCCTCAGCAGCGAGCCCGTGTACGCGTCGAAGACGCTGCCCGGGAACTGCAGGTCACCGATCTCGCCGGGGAACGCGCGCCGGTATTCCTGGCGTGCGTACACCCGGTCCAGCTTGCGTTGCTGCTGGAGTGAGAGGTCGGCGCCGCGCTCGTCGAGGAACATGATGTCGACCGAGTCCGGCACTCCGGGCGAGGTCCGGAGCACGATGCCGCCGGCGCTTCCTCGCGCGGTCTGCTGCCGGGCCACCGGCAGCGGTACGTTCTCCAGGTCGCGGACGTTGATCGCGCTGGCCTGGAGCGCGGAGATCACCGCACGCTTGAGCGCTCTCGCGCCTCGGGAGTGGTCTCGGGCCGTGGTGACGATCGCACCCTTCTTCAGGGTCGTCGCATAGGCGCCCGCGAGCCTGACCACCAGCTCGGGGGTGATCTCCACGTTCAGGATGCCGGAGACTCCGCGCGCGCCGAACAGATGTGCCTGTCCGCGCGATTCCCAGATCACCGAGGTGTTGACGAAGGCGCCGGCCTCGATCGTCTTGAAGGGGTAGACGCGTACGTTCCCCTGGACGATGGATTCCTCGCCGACGAGGCACTCGTCACCGATGACGGCCCCGTCCTCGATCCGGGCGGCCCGCATGATGTCGGTGTTCTTGCCGATCACGCAGCCGCGCAGATTGCTGTGGGGACCGATGTACACGTTGTCGTGGATGACGGCCTTGTGGAGGAAGGCCCCGCTCTTGACGACCACGTTCGATCCGACGACCGTGTGCTCGCGGATCTCGACACCGGCCTCGACCTTGGCGTAGTCACCGATGTACAGCGGTCCGCGCAGTACCGCGTCCGGGCTGACCTCGGCGCCTTCGGCGATCCACACGCCCGGTGAGATCTCGAAGCCGTCCATGTCGACCTGGACCTTGCCCTCGAGCACGTCGGCCTGCGCCTTGACGTAGCTCTCGTGGGTGCCGACGTCCTCCCAGTAGCCCTCGGCCACGTAGCCGTAGATCGGCCGGCCTTCCTTCATGAGCTGGGGGAAGACGTCACCGGACCAGTCGACCGAGACGTCCGGGTCGACGTAGTTGAAGACCTCGGGCTCCATGACGTAGATGCCGGTGTTGACGGTGTCCGAGAACACCTGGCCCCACGTCGGCTTCTCCAGGAAGCGTTCGACCTTTCCTTCCTCGTCCACGATGGTGATGCCGAATTCCAGGGGATTCGGCACGCGGGTGAGGCACACCGTGACCAGTGCGCCCTTCTCCTTGTGGAAGTTGATGAGGTCTGTGAGATCGAAGTCGGTGAGCGCGTCGCCGGAAATGACGAGGAACGAATCGTCCTTCAAGGCCTCTTCGGCATTCTTCACGCTGCCGGCGGTACCGAGGGGCTTCTCCTCGTTGGCATACGTGAGTTCCATTCCGAGCTCTTCGCCATCACCGAAGTAGTTCTTGACGAGCGATGCCAGGAACTGAACGGTAACCACGGTCTCGCTGAGCCCATGCCGCTTGAGCAGCCTGAGCACGTGCTCCATGATGGGCCGGTTCGCTACCGGCAGGAGCGGCTTGGGCATGCTTGAGGTCATGGGGCGAAGACGCGTACCTTCGCCACCGGCCATCACGACGGCCTTCATGTCGGAAGAGTCCTCCTTGAGAGATGACGGTCAGCCGACCTCACCCGTCTCGGACGGTGACTTCGCAACTCCTCCGCGTCAGTACCGGCGTCGAGCAAGTTCAATCGGCCGTGGCATCCGCCTTGACCAGACGGCGGACTTGCACCACGTAAAGGATTCCTGCCCACCAATAGAGGGTTGTACCCCATCCGGCGAACGCCCATCCGAAAACTGACGCCATCCAGGCCAACCAGCCGGTTCCGTCACTGAGGAGGAGCAAGGGGAACGCGTACATCAGGTTGAAGGTCGCGGCCTTGCCGAGGAAGTTCACCTGGGGCGGCGGATAGCCGTGGCGTCTCAGGATCCACACCATGACCAGCAGCATCAGCTCTCGCGCGAGCAGGGCCGCGGTGAGCCAGATGGGCAGAATCTCGCGCCAGGTCAGGCCGAACAGCGTCGTCAGGATGTACAAGCGGTCCGCGGCGGGGTCGAGCAGCCGGCCCAGATTGCTGATCTGATTCCAGCGGCGCGCGAGTTTCCCGTCCAGGTAGTCCGTGATCCCGCTGAGCATGAGGACGGCCAGGGCCCAGCCGTCGTGCCCCGCCAGGATCAGCCAGAGGAACAACGGGACGCCGGCAAGACGCGCCATGCTCAGGATGTTGGGAATCGTGAAAATTCGGTCGGTCTGAACCCGAGTCTCCTGGACCTCCACCCGGGGGCCTCCACTGTGACTGTAGAAATATTGAAGACGATGCCCCCCGACCCTACAGGAGACCTCGACCTGGTCCGGAACGCAGAAAAGCCCCGCACCCTGAAGGGTGCGGGGCTTTCCCACAATGATTGTTCGGCGGCGTCCTACTCTCCCACAGGGTCCCCCCTGCAGTACCATCGGCGCTGAAAGGCTTAGCTTCCGGGTTCGGAATGTAAACCGGGCGTTTCCCTAACGCTATGACCACCGAAACACTATGAAGTTAACCAACCGGATATGAACACAGTTCGTTACTTCAGAACTAACACAGTGGACGCGAGCAACTGAGGACAAGCCCTCGGCCTATTAGTACCAGTCAGCTCCACCCGTTACCGGGCTTC